>JAZTZN010000010.1:0-111285 GCA_045637445.1 Muribaculaceae bacterium | reverse complement strand
AAAGAGTAGTAGAAAGGCATTTAATTACCGTTGAAACAGTGGTTAAATGCCTTTTAAATTGCTTTTTAGTAGGGTGCAAAAAAACGAGAAAAATGTACATTTCGTTTTGGAAAGTTGTACATTTCGTTTTTGCGATTATATGTGCATCATCAGTTTTCTGTTGCATAAAGCAAAATCAACACAATATTTCATTTCGTCCCAATAATCACCGAATTCCTTAGTGCCTCGTGGAAAGAAAGGTAAGCGTATTTTAGAAGGAACGACCGAATGCCATCTCTCATTCAGCATTTGGGCCATTTTATTGTAGTAATCACCAACTCGTTTACCCAAGTTACGTGAACCGGAGTGAATCATAATCCACAAATTATCATCTTCATCTTTCTGAAGTTCAATGAAATGATTGCCACCACCCAATGTTCCGACTTCATGAAGGATTGATTTATATCGTCCGTTCACAATTTTCAATTTTTCGATATCATGTCCTGTCGGTAGATGACATTCTTCCTGTGGTTGCACATGATGTTCCTTACCCAGAGGAATCCGATTACGGATGCCTTTCATGATTTCCTTACGTAGCACCTCTGTTGGTATGTCGCTTGCCTTCCAATTGGTCTTTACGGCACACATGCCGCAACCGATATCTACACCCACAGCATTTGGGATAACGGCATCCTTACAGGCTAATACTCCACCTATAGGCATGCCCATGCCCGTATGTACATCAGGCATTATGGCCAAGTGGTGGAATAGGAATGGAAGGGTTGTCAGATTCTCAATCTGACACATAGCTGAATCTTCCACAAAGTCTGTCCATATCTTTACGGGACGGTTATTTATTATTTTAACTTCCATCTATAATTAATCTTTTAGTTTTACATGTATTATTAGTGCCACATCATGGCCATCATTTCGTCATTATGTCAAATTCGTGCTACAAAGTAAGAATCTATCTACGCAATCTTTCTGCGCAGACAAAGGAAAAATGATGAAAATGAGTGAAAAAATCAATTTTTATAGTTTTACGCAAATAGGTTGCGTAGAAAATGAGTAATTTTGTTCCGGATATAAAAAATATGTGATATGCCGGCAAACAAGAATGCACTTATTAGGTATAAGACTATAGACAATTGTCTTCGTAATCGTTATAGAAGATGGACACTTGAAGATTTGGTAGAAGCTTGTAGTGATGCTCTATATGACATGGAGGGCATTCGTAAAGGGGTTTCTATAAGAACTGTTCAAGGTGACATACAGATGATGCGTTCAGATAAATTGGGTTATAATGCCCCAATAGAAGTATATGAACATAAATACTATCGATATAGTGAGCCTGACTATAGTATCACAAATATGCCTATGTCACAAAACGATTATGAAGTAATGCAAGAAGCTGTGAACATGTTAAGACAATTAGAAGATTTTGAGCACTTCAGTGAAATGTCTGATGTAATCGGCCGCTTGCAAGACAAATTGGCTATTACTAAAAAAAACAGAAGACCGATTATTCACTTTGATAGCGTACCTCTATTGAAGGGATTAAAATTTCTGAATCCTCTGTATAATTACATTGCACGCCGACAAACAGTTAAAATTTTATACCAATCATTTGCTGCCAAGGAGCCGAATGAGTTTATCTTATGCCCCTATTTGCTAAAAGAGTTCAGAAATAGATGGTTTGTTTTTGGTTCCAGAGCAAGCGATCTGCTACTTTATAATCTTCCTCTTGATAGAATTATCAGCATTGAGCCTGTAGATGTTCCGTTTAGGGATAATGAGGACTTTGACTCGGAGCATTTCTTTGATGATGTTATCGGTGTCAGCAAGAATATCAAGAATCAACCAAAAAGAATTCGTTTTTGGGCTAATGAAGAACAGAGCAAGTATATTAAGACAAAACCTATTCATAGCTCACAAAAGATAATTCGTAAAAATGTTAAAGACGGAAGTCATATTTTTGAAATTAACGTAATTATTAACTTTGAAATGTACTCCGTATTCATGAGCTATGGACCCGGTATAAAAATCATATACCCAAGGAATGTAGTGAGCTATATGAGAGATAAACTCAGAGCTGCAGCAGATTTATATGATAAAGAGAATCGTGTTGACAAAAAATCCATAAGAATAGATAAACAAGATTGATAGATTCGGTATCAATGGTTAGAAGCGCAGATTATGGTACACTTGATGTCTTGTTCCGTCTTTTCATAAGTGTGCTATCTTGATTGTAAATTCTTTATCTAATTGGCGAAGAATCCAAATAGAAACGCAACGTTTTGATAATATTCGCGTCTAATAATATTATGAAAAACACCGCGAGATTTCCAAGCGGCTGGGGCGCGTAGCCCCAAAGAGGGTGGAGTGTAGCAAATAATGAAATGATTTTTGGTCGGTAATTTGAATTCCTATAAAATTTTGCTATCTTTGCGCTTGGATTAGGATGCTAATGGTAAGAAATGAGGAGTCATTATTTGCCTAAATTAGAAAGTTTGATAGCATCTTGTTTTGTTTTGAATCTTGTAACTAATTGGATATTAAATTATTGTGTGGTGCTGTAATTGGAGGGGATTTACTCAATGCAGCTTTACACTTAGATATTCAATAATATTAAGGGTATAAATATTGTATAGAATGAAAAAGTATTTATTATTTATAGCGTGTTTGCTAACGATGTTAATGCCGATGACTGCATTTGCTGCCAAAGTTACTAAAATTGTAATTACGGCAGTGGAACCTGTTGTCGGAGAAAAACGCTCATTCAAGGCAAGTGTGCCCGAAACTGCCAGCACGGAAATATATGAAGTGCATTGGTCAGGTGAATTTGAGAATGGTGTATTTGTTCAGGGAAATAACTATACCATGACGGTAAAGTTGAGAATCAAAGAAAGCTCAAAAAATGTATTTGCTCCATCGCCCAATATCAATGCCACAATCAACGGACACAAGGCAAAGGCTGTTAATGGAGAATATAAAACTGTAAGTGTCAAATACACATGGAAGGAGCTTGGCGGACCGAATCCGAACAATCCTAAAACCAAACTCAAGACCAAACTTAAGGAACTTGCGGCTGCTTATAAGGCTACTAATGCAGATGACGACAAGGTGATAATTAAGTATCTAAAAAGTAAGCTCCCCGAAGCCGAAATTTGGTCTGCAGGCGGAAGCTATAAATACACACGAAAAATGCCATCGGACACTAAGGATGGCAATATTTCCGTGACTATAGGTATCACGTGTGACGGGGTTACTCTTGATAGTTATAATTTCTCTGTTGTGTTGCCTGCCCTCAGTAAATCTCCGGTTGCAGCTAAATTAAGTGCCGACCTTGACTTGATGAAAACCGCACTTAAAAATATGACAGTCACCTCCAAAACAAAGGGAGATGATGTGCTCGCAGTTGTAAATGCTGCGGCGGTTAATGGCTCAAAGGCTGTGTGGGATAAAAATTATAAGTATGATGCACCTACAGCTAAAGCCCAGGGTAGTATCGACGGAAATATTATCATTTCTTTAGGTGACAATAAGGATTATTTCCATGCTCATAAAACGTTGCCTATAGCGGGCACAGCTGCTGATGCGGCTATCGATGCAGATTTCAGTGCGCTTTCTAAAGCATTGCATAATCATTCGGTAAATAACAGTACCACACAGCAAGAGTTGATAAATCTCGCAACTTCGTCCATAAAAAATGGCTCAAAACTGACATTCACAGGCTTTACCAAAACAGAAGCCACTTTTGACAATGAAGGCAAGATTGTGATTAATTTTGAGTTGGAATATAAGGATGCGAGACGCAGTCCGCGTATTTCGATGAAGTTGGCTAAACTCCGACCTGCACTTCCTGAAGGAATTTCTGTGACTCATGATGAGTGGGAAGTACTTCGTCTGACAAATAGGGAACGTTACAAGGCCGGAGCCGGCACATTGGTAATGGTGCCTCCTCTTCAGGATGCCGGTGACATTCGTTCAAAAGAAATTGTCACAGTTATGAGAAAGGATCACTTGCGCCCGGATGGTAAGCCTTACCATACTGCAATTGAATCATCATTTGCTAAAGGTCGATATACCGGTGAAAATTGTGCAAAGAGCTACGACGCTCCGTCCAAAGCGATTAAGGCATGGATGAATTCTGATGGCCACAAGGCAAATATTCTTAACAGCCAATGGAGTTATATCGGTTGTGGCATGACAAAAGCAGGATGTGGGAAGCATTGGGTTCAGTTGTTTTCGACAGGAAGCGGAGTAATAGAAGCAGAAACAAACATCGGATCCTATCATTTCGATACGTTGGCTGATATGGAAAAGGCATATCTCATCTGCGATGTCGGAGAAGGTTTTAAAGCGTATGTCCCACTTGATGCAGATTATATGGTCAAGAACGGAAATAAGTACACAATCCACCTTAAGGGTAAATCCGTGACCGTAACAGTCGGTGATAATAATTCTGAAAATTAATATATAAAACATAAATTTTACTATTATGAAACGATTTTTATGGATAGCACTTGCATTGTGCTTGTCGGTGGGTGCTGTAGATGCATCAGCACAGGGTTTCTTGAATAAGTTGGGAAAGGCCGTAAAGAAAGAGGTCGAAAACCGAATAAGTAAGGAGACTAAAAAGGAAGTGGAAAAGGCGCTCGGTAAGGAGACGAAGTCTAAGTCGAACAGTAATAAAACTTCTCAAAAGCAGTCTAAGTCACAGCCGGAATCAAATCAAGGTCAATCGACTGAGAATGCCAATGAACGTCACTTGAAGATACTTGAGGAACGAGGAGAGATTGTCCGTCCTGTGATAGTAGAGAATCCTCCAAAGAGTACGGCTCCGGTGACAGGCAAGGTCAACGGTCACGAATGGATAGATTTGGGTCTTCCGTCCGGAACGCGTTGGGCTACTTGCAATATCGATGCCTCACAACCACATCTCCCGGGAGGTCTATATGCATGGGGAGAAAAGGCGACCAAGACTACATACGTTCAGGAAAACAGTAAGACTCATGGCAAGGATATGGAAGACATCTCGGGCAATGCTACTTATGATGTGGCGACAGCCAAGTGGGGTAAGGGTTGGCGAATGCCTACCAAGGAAGAATTTGAAGAACTTGTGGAGTACTGCTCGTTTCCACATTATGAGAAACAGAATGGTCGATATGGACAACTTTTCACAAACCAACTAAATGGCAGAACCCTTTTCTTGCCAACCACAGGTTCAAAAGAACTGGGATCGACGCATAGAGAAGCAAATACATGTGGTCTCTATTGGACTTCAACACCGCAACAAGATGCGTATAAAAACGGTGCTCATCAATACCATTACGGTGCAGCTTTGGGTGAGATGGGTGTAGGCTTACGCTCAACGGGTTATGCTGTCCGTGCTGTTATCGACAACGATGCCATGATAACCGTTCCGTCTCAAGGCGAAACCAATGGACATAAATGGGTCGATTTGGGTTTACCATCAGGAACCAAATGGGCTGCGTACAATATTGGTGCTAAATCGTCTGAAGAATATGGTAAAGTTTTCGCATGGTCGAAAATTACACCAAAGCAAGGTGATCGTGATGAGTGGAACGATGCACAAGGTAAAAAGATGAGCGATATCAGTGGAAATGCCACATACGATGCTGCGACTGCGTTGTGGGGCAAAGGATGGAGTATGCCTACAGAAGCAGATTTTAAAGAGTTGATGGAAAATTGTACATGGGAATATACCACATTGGGCAGGGTAAGCGGATGTAAGGCCATCAGCAAGATAAACGGAAACTATATTTTCTTCCCAATTCAGTTCTATGAAGATTTTGCTCAATATTGGTCTTCCACTCCATCCAATTATCCCGGCGACTACGAATCTGAATCTTTATTTATTTATAAGAATATGATAAATCTCAGCAGTAAGAATCGAGGTGATGATTATCCTATCCGTCCGGTAACAAAATAATGTGATATATGATTTAGATTTCGAAATGTATATAAATATATTAAGAAGAAAACACCCCAAAAGTATTTGCTTTTGGGGTGCTTCTCATTACTAAAATTAATCTAAATATACAAAAACTTACTATGTTAAATATTAATCTGACAGATTTCTGATTAGATATTTGTGTTTCTGATTTCGAAGTATGCCTGTGGGTGGAGACATGCAGGGCAAGCAGCAGGAGCTGATGTTCCTTCATATACATATCCACAGTTGCGGCATTGCCAATAAGTCACTTCAGGTTGAGCGAAGAGAGTGCCTTCTTCAAGACGTTTAGCGAGAGCAAGGTATTGTTCTTCGTGAGCCTTTTCAGCAACGCAGATTTCGCGATACATTTTCGCAATTGCAGGGAAGCCTTCTTGTTCTGCTACGTCAGCGAAGTGAGGATAGTCTGTTGACCATTCTTCATTTTCACCCATAGCAGCAGCTTTGAGGTTATCGACAGTTGTGCCGATTACGCCTGCAGGATAGCTTGCTGTGATTTCTACACAACCACCTTCGAGGAATTTAAACATGCGTTTTGCGTGTTCTTTTTCTTGTTCAGCTGTAGTTGTGAAGATAGCAGCGATTTGTTCATAACCTTCTTTCTTAGCTTGACTTGCGAAGAATGTATATCTGTTTCTTGCTTGTGATTCACCGGCGAAAGATGTAAGCAAGTTTTTTTCTGTCTGTGTTCCTTTTACGCTTTTCATAATTGTGTTGTGTTTATTTTTTTCTTGTAACGTATTTAGATAGTATTTTGTTTATTATTTTTTGAAGTAGCGGTTGAATAGACCTTGGAAGCCTTGACCATGGCGAGCTTCATCGCGAGCCATTTCGTGAACAGTGTCGTGGATAGCGTCGAGGTTGAGCTCTTTAGCACGCTTAGCGATGCGGAATTTATCGGCACACGCACCTGATTCAGCATTCATGCGCTTTTCGAGGTTAGTCTTAGTATCCCATACGCAGTCGCCGAGAAGTTCAGCAAATTTAGCAGCGTGTTCAGCTTCTTCCCAAGCATAGCGTTTGAAAGCTTCAGCGATTTCAGGATAGCCTTCGCGGTCAGCTTGGCGAGACATAGCAAGGTACATGCCGACTTCTGTACATTCTCCCATGAAGTGAGCATTGAGGTCAGTTATCATTTCGTCGTCGCAACCCTTAGCAACGCCTATAACGTGTTCAGCTACGAATGTGAGACCTTCTTCTTCGTTGAGTTCTTTGAATTTTGAAGCAGGTACTTTACATTGAGGACAGAATTCCGGAGCGTTTTCACCTTCTGCTACGTAACCACATACTGTGCAAATCCATTTCTTTGACATAATCTTATAGTTTTTAAGAGTTAAGTTATTGTTTAGTTAGTTATATATTATTTGTTAGTTGTTTTCAAGACAGCTATGACAGGTGGCGCGGAAGTTGATTTGCATCTCTGCGTCAGGCACCGGCGCGTAAGAGAGTACCATGTTCCAGACATCTTCCGGTATATCTACATCGTGTATCTTGCGACATTGAGAGCAGATAAAATGAGCGTGAGGGTGAAGACCTGCATCATAATGTACTGCGTCTTTTTCCAAATGTAGCGCTCTTATGGCTCCTTTTTCGGTCAAGAGGTTAAGAGTGTTGTAGATAGTGGTGCGTGAGAGCGTTGGCATAGTTTTAACGAGCTCGTCGTAAATCTCATCGGCTGTGGAGTGGAATCTGTTTTTGAGAACATAGTCCATTACTGCCACGCGTTGAAGAGATGGCCGAATCTCAAATTTAGCTAATATTTCTAACGCATTTGTCATGATTTGTACTGAGTTCAAATTTAAAACTGATGCAAAATTAGTGTTTAGAGCCTAAATAGCAAATTATTTTTAGTTAATAGATGTTAATGATTAGAATTTTGTTTACGGTAATTCCGGAAGAGATGTTATTTTGTTAAGTTTTTTAGTGGTTTGTTGGATGATGTAAATGAGTTAAGACTATATAATTATAAAATAGGGTCGGTTAGGCTGAATAATCTGATAAAATCTAATATGAAATAAATTCTCTTAAGGAAGCTTACAAAAAGGAAGCACTGTAAAGTATTAATGTAATCCGGGAGTTGGTTAAGTTTTCTTCGCATATAAAATGAAAAATATAGAATGGCATTACTGTTGAAATTTATTTTAAAATGTTTGCGTAATTAGCAAATGTTTCGTATATTTGCAAAATAAGTCAATATCAGTATTGATTTATTTTATATAAACGATTGAAAAACAGATGATTTATTAACTATAAAACATGTAGAAATATGGGAAGACGAGTAGATAGACTTGACAGATATATTAAGTTTCGTGGATTGAATGACAATAAAGTGACTTTAGAGAGTGGTATTTCAGTAGGCACTTTAGGTAAAAGCAGAAAAGAAGGCAAAGACATTACTTCAAAAACTGCTGAAATGATTTTGGATGCTTATCCTGAGATCAATAGGGCATGGCTCTTGACCGGAGATGGGGAAATGTTGGGAACAAAGAAACAGACAGGTTTTGCGACTTATCCTCTGCTTGATACATCAAAGGCAGAGTGTGGCAAAGCATTCGGCATTGCTTCGACGGTTCGAGTCACCGAATTGCCATATATAAGCATTCCGGGAGTGCCGGTAGAAACTGAATTTTTTATTCAGGCGACAGGACATTCAATGATTAACAATAGCAATCCGGAATTATCGATACCACCGGGTTCATTGATAGGCTTGGCAAAGATTAACACAAGAGTTATACGTTGGGGTGAAGTCTATGCTTTGTCAACGGCTGACGGAGTAATGATAAAGAGAGTATTTGAAAGTGAAGACAAAGGATTAGTGCGTTGTGTTTCATATAATTCATCTGATTACCCGGATTTTGATATTTCAAGATCGGATATTTATGAACTCGCACGAATTACATGTGTTATTCCTATCAGTATAAGATAAGAATTATTCAATATAGATGTTGAAATTTGAGGCAGATGTCGCGAGAGTGATATGCGATGTCGAAGGTCGGTTGCTGGTTGCTGTCAGTGGTGGCGCCGATTCGACGGCATTGTTGCATTGCCTGTGTCGTCTGAAAAGAGATTGTGTGGTTGCTCACTGTAATTTCCATTTGCGAGGTGCAGAGAGCGACCGCGATCAATCGTTTGTTGAGGAATTGTGTCGTCAGCATGACGTCAGCTTGGACGTTATAGATTTTGATGTCGAAGAATATTGTCGTAATCATAAGGTCTCAGTAGAGATGGCTTGCAGAGAATTGCGATATGAATGGTTTGCCTCTTTGCTCGAAAAACATGGATGTACTCGGATAGTTGTAGCTCATAATAGTGATGACAATATTGAGACAATGTTGCTCAACTTGTTTCGAGGCACCGGAATAGATGGCTTGGTCGGGATGAAGGTTGACAATGGAAAAATCTTGCGACCATTGCTTCAATTTACAAGGAAGGATATTGAGGAATATTTAAATGATGAAGGAATCGGATATGTTGTCGATTCTTCAAATCTGCAATCCGATTATCGAAGAAATTATATCAGAAACGTTCTTTTGCCTGAGTTGGAAACAAGATGGACCGGTATAAGAAAAACGTTGCGACGCAGTCAGATTAATTTGTGTGGCGTAGAGACGTTTTATAAGTCTAAACTCTCAGAATTATTGGCAGAAACAGATGAGAACTTTTTGTCATACGATATTATCCGAAAATCGCCTGATAAGACGACTCTCTTATATGAGTATTTCAAAAATCATGGGATTAATGACAGTATAATAAAAGAGATGTCGGTTGCATTGGCTACTGACGATTTTGTCGGCAAACGATGGCTATTGACGGATTGTGAAGTTGTGGCAGAGCGAGATGGTTTTCATGTTTTAAAAGATAATGAAGGTCAAAGTTTTACAATTGATTATACTTGCGATGAGCTTCAGATGAATGAAGAGCTGGCTCGTGGCATCAGAGGAAATAAAGACCAAACTGTGATTTATCTGCCTAAAAGCATTGAGAACTATCGTTTCCGTCATCCTCAGATTGGTGATAGAATTTCTCCATTGGGAATGAGAGGGTCATCGTTAGTAAGCGACATCCTTAAGGATGCAAAATTGACAACCAAGCAAAGACGAAATTATTGGCTTTTGGAAGAAATTTCAACAGGAGAAATTATATGGCTTCCGGGTATAAAAAGATCGCGACATTCATTAGTAGATTTTTCGGCTTCTGAAGTATATAAGGTCGTATATAACTAAAAAGATAGATACTTATGCAGCAAGAATTTAAAGACAAGGTCGTTGTAGTCACCGGTGGTGCAAACGGAATAGGTAAATGTATTGCTGAACAGTTTGCTAAAAATGGGTCGCAAGTTTGTGTGATTGATAAGGTGCCGGGCAGTCATTATGTCGGTGATATTGCCGATAAATGCGTCATTGAATCTTTCGTGAAATATATAGCAGACAATTATGGAACGGTGGATTATATCATCAATAACGCTTTGCCGATAATGAAAGGTATCGATGATTGCTCTTATGAAGATTTTCAATATGCGTTGAGCGTAGGAGTTGCAGCACCTTTTTATTTAGTAAAACTTTTGATACCGTATTTAACGCAAGGAGCATCTATAATAAACATTTCTTCATCGCGAGATAGGATGAGCCAACCTCAAACCGAAAGTTACACTGCAGCCAAAGGAGGAATTGCAGCATTGACGCATGCACTTGCTGTAAGTCTTGCAGGCAAAGCTCGTGTAAATTCGATATCACCCGGATGGATAGATACTCAATATGTGGAATACGAGGGCGCAGACGCATTGCAGCAACCTGTAGGACGTGTCGGAAATCCAATGGATATAGCGAATATGGTGCTTTTTTTATGCTCTGAGAAAGCCGGTTTCATCACCGGAGAAAACATTTGCATTGATGGTGGCATGACCAAGCAGATGATTTACCATGCAGACAATGGGTGGAAGTTAGAGCTATAAATAACCGGAGTTTGAACGTATAATATTTGGTGACTTTTGTTGTGTTAGCTGTAGAACAAGGGTGAATAAAAAGTAGGAAAAGTTAACAATATTCAAATATTTTTGTAATTTTGCATTGTCTCACGCCGACGACGCTCAAGAGAGAGTGGCATGGGGTGGGGCAGTACATACTAAAAGGCGTTTACTACGCTTTGGTTTTGACGTTCTGAAATCCTGAGAAAATTTCAAAGTGCAAGTCAAAAACAAAGCAACGTAAATGCCCCCGGGATGTGTTTATACATGTTCCTGTTGGCGTCTTGTAGCCATTGGTGTACCCTTACATCAGTGGTGTCAATTGGGCGTCGATATGGCGTATATACATCATCGGCGTGGGGCTTGCGTTGCTCGTTTCGACTTGCAGGGCAATTCTCAGGGGCCTCAGAACGTGAAGCGAGCGACAGTGCAGGGCTTCACGCTTTTTTTATGTCCTTATTGTAAATCTGATTGCTAACATCGTCGGTCGCCGAAGTCCTCGACCACGCAACGGGAACTAATTCCCGATTAATATCCCAACGAGGACTTATGTCGACACTAAATCAAAACTCTGACCACTCACAGATAAAGTCACGCGAGCGCGTCGCCGACCATGGCGAGGTGTTCACTGCCGAGCGCGAAGTCAATGCAATGCTCGACCTTGTGTCGAGTGAGTGTCTGCGTCCCGACTCTCGGTTTTTGGAGCCTGCCTGTGGCGACGGCAACTTTCTTGCTGCTATTTTGGAGCGTAAGCTCGGTGAGCTGCGCAGAAAGTACAAAAAGAGTCCACGCGACTATGAGAAACAGTCCATAGTAGCTATCGGTAGCCTATACGGCGTGGATATCCTCAGCGACAACGTGCTGGCTTGTCGCGATCGCCTCTACGAGATATGGAATGCCCACTACTCCGAACATTGTCGCGACGAAGCTTCCGACGAAGCTCGTCAGGCTGCCCGATTTATCATCGACCGCAACATCATCATCGGCAATGCACTGACGCTGATGTGTGTCGATGAGCAGTGCAACGACACCACAGCCCCTATCGTATTCTCGGAGTGGACACTAATCGGTCCGACTCAGATGCAACGTTCCGACTACACCATGTCAGACCTTCTTCTCTACAACGAAGAAGGTAGCCTCTTTGCACTCACCGAAGAGGAGCGAGAAGAGGGTGGCACATTCCTCAGAAGATATATCACTCACTATAAAAAAGTGCAAGATTATGGAAAATAGTCTTTTCAAAAACGTCTACAACCCCGACGTCCTCTCATGTATTGCCAATCTGAGCAATGACGAGGTGTTCACACCTCCCGAATTGGCCAACAAGATTATCGACATGCTCCCACAGGAATTGTTTGAGAACCCCGACACGACTTTCCTCGACCCATGCTGCAAGAGTGGAGTCTTTCTTCGCGAGATTGCCAAGCGTCTGATTGTGGGACTTGAGCGACAGATACCCGACCTTGAACGACGACTTGAGCATATCTACACCAAGCAACTTTTCGGCATCGCGATCACGGAGTTGACCAGTCTGCTTGCTCGCCGCAGTGTCTATTGCAGTAAGTATCCGAGTAGTGAGTTTTCAGCATATCGATTTCCCGAAGATAAACCACAAGGAAATATCATCTATCAGCGCATCAAGCACACTTGGAAAGATGGCAAATGCATTCATTGTGGTGCTTCGCAGAGCGAGTACGACCGAGGTGCCGAACTTGAAACTCACGCTTATCAATTTATCCACAACTTAGATGTAACAAAAGTATTCAATATGAAATTTGACGTAATCATAGGCAATCCCCCATATCAAATGAGTGATGGAGGTGGTAGGGATTCTGCTGCAATACCTTTATACCATTTATTTATTCAACAAGCCAAAAAATTGAGACCACGATTTTTAACAATGATTGTACCTGCAAGGTGGTATAGTGGTGGACGTGGATTAGATGAGTTTAGAGATGAAATGCTGCACGATGATAGACTTCGTGAATTGCATGATTTCCCTGAAACAAAAGATTGTTTCCCAGGGCTGAATATTCGTGGCGGAGTTTGTTACTTTTTGTGGTGTAGCGATTCAAGGGGAATGTGTAAAGTAGTCAATCATTCTGGTACGGAAATATCGTCCTCTGTACGAAATTTATTAGAAGAAGGATCTTCTATTTTTATAAGATACAATAAAGCAATTTCTATATTTCACAAAGTACATAAATTTAATGAAGATAATTTTGGAAATTATGTGAGTTCGAGTAAGCCTTTTGGAATGCGTTCTAATTTTTCAGCATTTAAAGATGTAGCAACTCCTATGTGTAATATAAAACTATATCGTTTTGGCGATTTGGGTTATATTAATGAAGAACAGGTTCTTGCTAATCAAAACTTAATTAATCGTTATAAGGTTTTAGTGTCAAAAGCAAGTCCCGGTGGAGATGAGTATCCTCATTCAATTGTAAGTCAACCAATTATTTCAGAGCCAAATTCAGTATGTACAGAAACTTATTTGGTAGTAAAAGATGTTGAAAATGAAGAAGAAGCCAAGAATTTAGTAAAATATATAAAGACTCGTTTCTTTAGATTTATGATGTCATTAGTTAAGAATACCCAGAACATTTCTAAATCAAGTTATCGTTTTGTGCCGCTTCAGGATTTTTCAAAGCCGTGGACAGATGAGGAATTGTATGCGAAGTATGGTTTGACAGAAGAAGAGATAGCATTTATTGAATCAATGATACGCCCAATGGAGTACGCCTACCAAGCCTAAAGGGCCTCAAGGGCAATGCTCAAGGAGCAGAGGCTATAAGGGTGGAAAGGCCTAAAACGCCCACCAAGCCCAAAACGCCCAAAGGGCAATGCTTAATGAGCAGAGGCTATAAGGGTGGAAAGGCAATGCTCTTGCAAGTCGTAACAGACTATGTCTGCAAGCATAGGAAGTAGGGTTGAAGTATAGCCGCAAGGTCGGCCTGTTGGCCCTGTTAGCCCTTTTGGGCCTTCAAGATACAAAGGATTAACAATAAATAATGCGTACTTTGACAAAAATATCATAGGATTATTTGCTGAATAGATTTACACTCTGTATATTTGCAAAAATTTTAGAGCCATGCAAAGCAGCGATTTTATCCGTCAGAAAGGTAATTATGAGAATCTTATATGTTACAAGAAATCTATGTGCATATATGATGTGACATATTACTTTGCGCATAAGTATCTGAGTAAGGGTGATCGCACAATCGACCAGATGATACAGGCTGCTCGGTCAGGAAAACAAAATATTGTCGAAGGTTGCTCGGCTTCGACAACATCTTCTGAGATGGAGATAAAATTGCTAAATGTAGCCAAGGCAAGCCTGCAGGAACTCCTTGAGGATTATAAGGACTACTTAAGAGTGAGAGGCTTGCAATTATGGCCGGAAACGAGTGAAAAGCACGAGCAAGCTCGACGAGCGTGTGCGTCACATAACGATTCGGAATATTACCAAAGAGCCATAAAGGAACGTTCCGATGAGACGATTGCCAATATTGCCATAATTCTTATCCATCAGACGGATTATTTGATTAAACGCTATTTTGATTATATCAAGCAAGATTTTCTTGAGTCGGGTGGCATAAAAGAGGAAATGACCAGAGGTCGTCTGCAATGGCGTAATGAACATCGATAGAATAATCTTTCGCAACATACTCCTTACGTTTTCTTGTCGAAGTGTGCCATAATTATCAGAAATATGGAACACAAATTTTTCCCTCAGCGTCCTGCGGTGACGCCGACTATATATGCTTATAGGCTCGTGGGAGTGGAGACTCACCGAGGTTATCTGAAGGTGGGTTACACCGACCGCACAGCCCGGGAGCGCATCGAGGAGCAGTTGCACACGAGCAAAGTGCAGTATGAGATAGTGTTGGTGGAGTCGGCTATGAGCAATGACGGCTCATGCTTCACCGACAAAGATGTGCATCGAGTGCTTGAGAGCAAGGGGCATCAGCGTCTCAATCCGGGTGACAAGACCGATGAGTGGTTTCGTTGCACGGCAACTGATGTGACGGCAGCTATCATGTCGCTACGCACCGGCTCTGCCAATGTGGAGAATAGAACACACAATTTTGAGATGCGTCCGGAGCAGTATCGTGCTGTGGAGCAGACAATGCACTATTTTGCTCAAGCCGTCAAAGATGATGCAGAGCACACGCCCAAGTTTCTATGGAATGCCAAGATGCGTTTCGGCAAGACGTTTGCGAGCTATCAGTTGGTTAAGAAGATGGGCCTTAAGCGAGTGCTGGTGCTGACGTTTAAGCCTGCAGTGGAGTCGGCATGGAGGGAGGACCTCGTGACTCACATGGACTTCGAGGGCTGGCAATACATCTCCAATAAAGATGCACGCAACAACAACCTGAATATTGACCAAGAGTTTGAGAGAGCCGACAAGTCTCGACCGATAGTAGTGTTTGGTTCGTTTCAAGACTTGCTCGGTACAAGCGAAAATGGCGGTATAAAGACCAAGAATGAGTTTATACACGCTACGAAGTGGGACTTGGTGATATTTGATGAGTATCATTTCGGAGCATGGAGAGAGCGTGCCAAGGAGCTTTTTGAGAAGGAGGACGAGGAGAACGCAGTCGATTTTGATGCTGAAAAGTATCAGAAAGATGAGGCCAACAATGCCATCAATGAGACATGGTTGCCGATTTCGACACGCTACTATCTGTTCCTCTCGGGTACACCGTTCAGAGCTATCAATAATGGCGAGTTTATAGAGGACCAGATATTCAACTGGACTTATAGCGATGAGCAACGAGCCAAGGCAGAGTGGAAGGGTAGCAACAATCCTTACCGATTGCTTCCGCGCATGGTGATGCTGACCTATCGCATGCCCGACGAGATACAAGAGGTGGCAAAGCAGGGCGAATTTGATGAGTTTGACCTTAACGTGTTTTTTGCGGCTGAGGGCAAGGGTGGTGATGCTCGCTTCAAGTATGAAAATGAGGTGCAAAAGTGGCTCGACATGATACGCGGCTCGTATCTTCCGGCAAGTGTCGACGACCTGAAGCTCGGGCAAGACAAGCGTCCGCCGATGCCATTCAGCGATGTCAGACTGCTCAATGTGCTGTCGCACACGATATGGTTTTTGCCTAATGTGGCTTCATGCTATGCGATGGACAATCTACTCGCTCAGCGACAAAACCGATTCTATCACGACTACAAAGTGACGGTGTGTGCCGGGACAGCGGCGGGCATCGGACTCGATGCGTTGCGACCTGTGCAGGCCAATATGGGCGACCCGCTTATGACGAAGACTATTACGCTGACTTGCGGTAAGTTGACGACCGGGGTGACTGTGAAGCCGTGGACCGGTATCTTCATGCTTCGCAATCTGAAGAGTCCGGAGACCTATTTTCAAGCGGCATTCCGTGTGCAGAGTCCGTGGGAGGTGAAAAACGAAGATGGAAGCAGGGCCATTATGAAGCATGAGTGCTATGTCTTCGACTTTGCCCTCGATAGAGCTTTGCGTCAGATTTCGGACTATAGCTGCCGACTCGATATCAACGAGTCGAATCCCGAAGCCAAAGTCGGTGAGTTTATCAAGTTCTTGCCGGTGTTGGCATATGATGGCAGCAGCATGAAGGAGGTCGATGCGCAAGATGTGCTCGATATAGCGTTGGCAGGTACGTCGGCTACGTTGCTTGCCAAGCGATGGGAGTCGGCATTGTTGGTCAATGTGGATAATGACACATTGCAACGTCTGCTCGATAGCCCCGAAGCAATGGAGGCGTTGATGAATATAGAGGGTTTCCGCAATCTCAATCAAGACATCACTACTATCATCAATAAGTCGGAGAAGATAAAGCAGGCAAAGGCGGAAAAGGAAGCTCAGAGTGACAAGGAGAAGAAGGAACTCTCGACTGAGGAGAAGGAGATGAAGAGCAAGCGCAAGCAGATTCAGGAGAAGCTGATAAAGTTTGCGACGCGCATACCTGTTTTTATGTATCTCACGGACTACAGAGAGCGTTGCTTGAAAGATGTTATCACTCAGTTGGAGCCGGGATTGTTCAAGAAGGTGACTGGTCTGAGTGTGGAAGATTTCAATATGCTCTGTTCGCTTGGAGTGTTTAATGCTCCGTTGATGAACGATGCTATCTTCAAATTTAAGCGTTACGAGGATGCAAGCCTAACATATACCGGCATTGACAAACATACCAACGATGAGGTCGGCGGCTGGGACACCACAATCCGTCGTGAGCAATATGAACGACTCTTCTACAGTCAGCAGTCATCGATGACGACTGTCGATAGCAGCTCGTATCTGAGGGTGGAGAATGATGCAGAGTCAAAGCCCAAAGCGAAGCGTATGTCGCCGAAGGTGCCGCCGATGCGCAAGCCGATAGTGTCGTCGCACTCGGTCGCTGCAGAGCCTGCACCCGAGCCGTTGCGACCTATGGTTGATGAAAACCAAGCGATAGATGTGGAGGCATTGAAGGAGCGCTTGGCGTCGTTGGAGGCGGGCGATAGCGTGGCCCACAAGAAGTTTGGTACGGGCAAGGTGGTGAGAATGAACAAGAATGAGAAGTTTATCCATGTTCGCTTTCTTGAGGGCGAGAAAAAATTTGTCTTCCCTGATGCATTTTTGTCCGGCTTCCTCAGCCTGAAGTGATGAGACTAATACTAAATATGTAGCGACGAAGGGTGGGCGTGTGCCTACCCTTTGTTTTAGGAAAGGGTGGCAATGATGGTAGGGTGTATAAACGAAAAAAGCACTTCGTTAGAAGTGCTTTTGGGGTGACTAATGGGTCTCGAACCCACGACCTTCGGAACCACAATCCGACGCTCTAACCAACTGAGCTACAGTCACCATGTGTGCCTTATTTCTGAAAGGCGATGCAAAGTTAGTGATATTTTTCGAAATGGCAAAATATTTGGTCTATTTTTTTCAAAAAATATTTTATAAATGCTCTTTTTGCAGATTTAGTATTGATAATATGATTTATTGAAACAATATAAATAGGAGCATATCAGCGCATAGTGGACTTTATAGCAATGCAATCATGAGGAAGAGTAAAGGGTCTTGCATATAAAAGTCTGTGCCAAAATCCTTCATAATTTTGGCACAGACTTAACCTTAGATAAGGGTTTTAGCTTTGAGGATACCATTGAGTGGCGTATTCTTCAAGCATTTTGCCGATGCACTGACCGATTTTGCGATAATCTTCTTCGTTTAGATTTGCCAACGATGCTCTGACTGACCAAAGAGGACCGTCAAATCCACTACCGTTGAGCAATACAATACCAGTCTCTTTGGCGAGACGAATTACAAAGTCGATTGGTTCGTAGTTCTTTTGGAGCCACTTGGCAAAATCGTCGCCGTATAATCTTTCTGCCCAAAGCATAATGTCGATTTCTGAATAGTATCCGGCTCTTAGAGAGTCATCGATAAGCTTAAATCCTGTGCTTTCCCACATTGCATTAAGACGTTTCTTGATGAGCGATTGCATATTGTTTTTGTATGTGTTTTCGCTGTCGAGAAGAGCATAGAGGGCAAATAGAGACATTTGGATTTGCTGTGGTGTAGATAGTCCGGCAGTATGATTTAGTGCTACAAGTCTGCTGTCAGCTACAAGTCTGTCGATAAACTTCAGTTTATCCGGTTCGGTAGATATGCTTTGGTATCGACGATGAAGTTCTTGTCGCTGACCGGTTTGAAGTTGAGAAATGGAGGCGTCAAAAACATTCTTTTGAGCCACAGCAATTACAGCTAATCTCCAACCGGTGCAACCGAAATACTTAGAGAAAGAATATACGCAAGCTGTGTTGAAAGGCAATTCTGAAATGATGGACTTAAAGTTTGGAACGAAAGTCCCATAGACATCGTCGGTGATAATCATAAGGTGTGGATTATGATGTTTTACAATTTCGGCGATGCGTTGATGAGTCCTTTCGTCAAGTGTATATGACGGAGGATTGCTCGGATTGACAAGGCATAAGACTCTGATTGATGGGTCTTTGAGTTTGTTGAGCTCTTCATCAGGATATTGCCATGAATGGTAACCGTCTTTTGTCAATTTTGACGCTTGAATGTTGGTCACTTTAAATCCGAATTCTTTTAGATTTGGGATTTCAATGTATGGAGTGAAAATCGGAGTCATTAAGGCGATGTGGTCGCCATGACCGAGAAGTTTGTTTGCCTTAAGAGTGTTAAATAAATAACACATTGCGGCAGTGCCTCCTTCTGTGGCAAACAAGTCATATTTTGTGGACTCTTTGGAATTAGCACACATTTCTTGTTTGAGATACCAATTAAGGATAATCTCTGTGTTGATGAGGATGCGATCGGGATTAGGGTATTGGTCGCCGATAACTCCACTCACCCATTCATACACCAAGTCGTCGCCGGCGATGCCTTTAGTCACGCAATAAGCGTAGGCTTTGCGAAGGAATTTGGAAACCATGCAGTCGCCAAGATAATGCATAAAACGATCGGCGATGCCCTTCTTTTCCGGTATTGGCGCAATATCTTTTTGTTCGTAATTGGAGTTTTTAATGCAGTCATGAATACCGAATTGCCCGATTAGGAACAGTGCTTGGCGTGGAATAGTGGCGATCCAATTGGGATTGCCTCGACCGGCATTCAGAAACATTGAAGAAGAATTCTTGCATGATTCTTTTGCATAGTTTATCAAATTGTTTTTAATTTCGAAAGGACTTAGTTTTTCAAGATCTTTTTCAAAATTCTGCCCGTAATTTATCATTTCATTGGGCAATTTTTCATTGTTGTTCATAGTTTAAATTATTAAAAGGTAAATAAATTAGATGCTTAACAGAACTATGGCTACACCCATAAGTATCAGTAATGTGTTTCCGACAGCGTATGTGACAGTATAGCCCATAGCCGGGATATTGCTGCCGAGGCTTTCTTGCACTGCACCGAGGGCGGCAGTAGTTGTGCGAGCGCCGGCACAGCATCCGAGATTGACGGCAGGGTGGAATTTGAATACTTTATGTCCAAGCCAGATAGCGATTAATAAAGGTATCGTTGTGGCTAAAATGCCGGCGATGAAAAGAGTGATTCCGGCTTCTTTGATGCCTGCAACGAATGTTGGTCCTGCAGAAATACCAATAACTGCAATAAACATATTCAATCCTAAATTATTGAGAATCCAAATAGCCGGTTGAGGTATTCTTCCGAACGTTGGATGCTTGGTCCTGAGCCAACCGAATATTAATCCTGCGATAAGTGCGCCACCACTTGTACTGAGGCTTATCGGTATGCCACCTGCCTTGATAGTCAATGCTCCGACGATACCACCGATCAGGATGCCTAATCCGACAAAAATAAGATCGGTTTTGTTGGTAGGACGATCAAGGAAACCGATGTTTTGTGCAGCAACTTTGATTTCTGACTCCATGCCGATTAATTCGAGAAGGTCGCCTGCCATAAGTTCAGTAGCGTCATAGGTCGGTAGCGCAACGCTTCCTCTTCTGACTTCTTTAATCATGACTCCATACATAAATGGCATAGAGCGTAATTGAGCGATAGTGTGGAATTTTGCACTGTGCTTTTTGGATATTGTCACCGATACGCTGCTCATTGGGAATGTCAGTAATTCAGAATCAAAAATTTCATTTCCAATCCAACTTTCATCTCCGATGATATAGTCTCGCCTTCCACTGAGTACTATTTCATCGCCGATGTTGATTATTGTTGACGGAGTTAAGGCGTTTGCGATAACAGATTGTTTGCGCACACGTTCGACGAAAAGTCGGCGCTTTTGGTCGGCGAGGTATTTTTCAATTTCTGCGATTGTTTTTCCATTTGTAAACCAATCGGAAGAAACTTTATAAGCACGAAAAACTACCGGGCTGTTTGCTATAATTTCTGAAGGGTCATTTGAGGTAGAAGACTGACTCATGGTTTGTTCTAATTGGCGAGTCATTTCTTTCACCTTTTTTATGCCGCCAAGCATCATCGGACCGATAGTGCCAAGAATATAAGCAGAGCCTATTGTTCCGAAAATGTATGTGACAGCATAACATACAGGAATCAAGTCAATCCATTTTGCTTTTTCGGCGCTTGGAATGTCTAAAGAAGAAATAGTGTCTGTGCCGACTCCGATAACAGCAGAGATGGTCTGAGCTCCGGAGAATAGACCGGCGGCCATTCCGGCGTTATAGCCTAAAATTTTTGCTATCCCTATCGTCACGCCGAGACAGACAACGCAGACAACGCAGGCAAAAATCACTTGCTTTATTCCGGAACTTCGAAGCGAATGGATGAATTGTGGACCTACGCTATATCCGATAGCAAATAGAAACAACAGAAAGAATACAGACTTCAGAGGTCCTGAAATCGGAATATCCATTTGCCCGACAAGCACTCCGACAAGGAGAACAGACGTGACGGTTCCCAAAGTAAATGATTTGTACTTAAGGCTACCGATCCAGAAGCCAACCCCAATGGTGAGAAAAATAGCCATTTCGGGATAAGTGCGAAAAAAATCAATAATGTGTTCCATAGTTAATAAGATTAAATATCTGGTTTTAAAACAAACGTTAGAGTTGAATTGTTTAATAAATGTTTTTTAGTAATTTTGTAGAGAATAAATAAAGAGAGATTAAACAATATAATATATGGTAAAGAAAATAAGAGCAGCCGTAGTCGGTTATGGCAATATCGGACGATATGTCGTGGAGGCATTGGAGGCGGCACCGGATTTTGAGGTGGCAGGTATTGTCAGAAGAAGTATAGCCGGAGAATGTCCTTCGGAGATAGCATGCTATGACGTGGTAGATGATATTCGCAAGTTGGAAAATGTAGATATTGCGGTATTAGCAACCCCGACCCGAAAAGTAGAAGAATATGCCAAAGAAATTTTGGCGTTAGGTATTAATACAGTAGATAGTTTTGATATACATTCAGAAATTGTTGCATTAAGAAGAAGTCTTGACAAGGCAGCAAAGAGTGGTCAGGCAGTGGCAGTCATATCTGCGGGATGGGATCCGGGCAGTGACTCTGTTGTGAGAATGATGTTGGAAGCTATGGCTCCAAAGGGTATTACTTATACAAATTTCGGACCCGGTATGAGTATGGGTCATACTGTGGCAGTAAAAGCTGTTGATGGAGTGAAAGCTGCACTTTCGATGACTATACCGACCGGCACAGGAATACATCGTCGTATGGTATATATAGAATTGGAAGACGGCTATGACTATAATCAGGTGGCACAAGCCATTAAGACCGACCCTTATTTCGTCAACGACGAAACTCATGTGATTGCTGTTGAGAGCGTTGATGCGTTGAAGGATATGGGCCACGGAGTGAATATGACAAGAAAAGGCGTGTCGGGAAAGACTCAAAATCAGTTGTTCGAATTCAATATGCGTATCAATAATCCTGCACTTACGGCACAAATTCTTGTGTGCGCAGCGCGTGCATCATTGCGCCAAATGCCGGGATGTTACACAATGGTTGAAATCCCTATAATCGATTTCCTTGAAGGAGAAAGAGAAGATTTGATCGCTCGATTAGTGTAATGCAAATTAGCAATGATAAATAAAAAATCCCGGTGATCGTCATCATCGGGATTTTTTGTTCGTTTTGTCGCTTCCAATTATTTCTTAGAAGAACGATTACCGTAGCGGCTGCGGAATTTATCAACACGACCGGCTGTATCGACAAGTTTCTGCTTACCTGTGAAGAATGGGTGAGAAGCACTTGTGATTTCAAGCTTTACCAAAGGATATTCTTTGCCATCAACTTCGATAGTCTCTTTGGCAGCTACTGTTGAGCGAGTGATAAAGATTTCTTCGCATGACATATCTTTGAAAACCACTTCGCGATAATTAGAAGGATGAATGTCTTTTTTCATTGTTTTCTGCAGTTATTAATGATAAATAATTACTTTGTAGGGAGCGACCCTACGTAATGGCGTGCAAAGTTAAGCATTTTTTTTGTAACAGCAAAACAATCTTAAAAATAGCTGATTAATTTTTGTTGGTTTAGGATGTATTTTTTAATTTTGCAGTATGGATAAAGGACTTAAAATAGAAATAATCTCGAGCGCTCGCAGTTTGTATCGCTCGATTTCAAAGATAATGACATCATCTGAATTTGAGATGCTTGTCAGATATATAAAGCATTGTTTGCGGACCGACAATAAAGATAAGGAAGAGCATGGAATTTCTACAGCGTTGATTACATTGCACACTGCTATGCTACTTATAGAAAAAGTCGATGCCGATCGTAATATGCTTGTGGCAATATTGCTTTATCCGTATGTGTCGAAAGGTCTGATTGATGCAGCGCAAGTCAAAAATGACTGGGGCGATGATGTGAGTGGAATGATCAGCGGACTGCAAAAAGTCGGCGAATTCAGTTGCCGAAACAGCTCTGTCAATCAAGATAATTTCAGAGGGCTTTTATTATCGTTGGCTGATGATATACGTGTGATAATAATAATGATAGTCCATAGTCTTGCGCTGATGCGTGCGATTAATCATCATGAGGATGAGGCTTGGGTGCGTACTGTGGCATTTGAGGCTAACTGCTTATATGCGCAATTGGCACATCGTTTGGGCTTGTATGTTATAAAAGGTGAACTCGAAGATTTGTCGCTTAAATACACAAATCGAGATATTTTTACACAAATAGCAACAAAACTTAAGGACACAAAAAGTGAGCGACAGCAGTATATAGCATCTTTTATAGCTCCGGTTAAAGCAAAATTGGAGGCTGCAGGACTTAAGTTTGAAATCAAAGGAAGGACAAAGTCAATTTCTTCGATATGGGCAAAAATGCAGAAGCAAAAAGTAGATATTCAGCACATTTACGATTTGTTTGCCATTCGTGTCATTATCGATACATCGATTGAGCGTGAGAAAAGTGATTGTTGGTTGGCATACTCGATTCTTGCAGATATGTACACAGCAAATCCGGCTCGCATGAAGGATTGGATTTCTATTCCTAAAAGCAATGGTTATGAGAGCCTGCATGCTACAGTTATGGGTCCGGAAAATAAATGGGTAGAGGTGCAATTCCGTACTCAACGTATGGACTTGATTGCTGAAAAAGGACTTGCGGCTCATTGGCGATATAAAGGTGGCAAGAGTGATACGACAGATCAGTGGATGAATAATATCAGAGATATTCTGGAGACTGCAGAGGCTGGTCCTATGCAGTTGATGAAGAATATGAAGATGGACATCTATAATAAGGAAGTTTTTGCTTTCACTCCGAAGGGCGATTTGTTCAGGTTGTCAAATGGTGCTACGGTGCTTGATTTCGCATTTCAGATTCATTCGCGTGTCGGAAGTCAATGCACAGGTGCTGTGGTCAACGGCAGACATGAGAAGATTTCATACAAAATTAAGAATGGCGATACCATAGAGATTATAACCTCTTCAACGCAGACTCCCAAGCATGATTGGTTGTCGATTGTTGTTACGACAAAGGCTCGCAACAAAATCAAACAAAGCCTTAATGAAGCGAAAATGCGCAAAGCGGATTTTGGCAAAGAGGCATTGGAACGACGTGCAAAAAATAGAAAACTCGAACTCGAAGAATCGTTGTTAATGCGAGCCATCAAGAAGCTCGGTTATAAGTATTCAAATGATTTTTATGCCGATATTGCCGACGAGGAGTTAGACCTTAATAAGGTAATTGCTGCTTATCAAGAGATAGAACGAAAGGAGTCTGAAACGACTCATGTGGCAGCAGACGAATTTAAGATTATTACCGCATCAGCTGATGATGACAATAGTCAAGATGTGTTGGCCATCGGCGAAAAGAGCATTAAGGGCTTGAACTACAAATTTGCAAAATGCTGTAATCCAATATATGGCGATTCTGTGTTTGGCTTCATAAGTTCAGATGGTGTGGTTAAGATTCATAAGCAAGATTGTCCGAATTCTCAGCATATAAAGAGCCGTTATCCATATCGTTTGATAAATGTGGCATGGAGTGGAACGTCGGGCAATATGATGTCGGCAACGTTGCGTATTTTAGGTCATGACGATATTGGTATTGTGACTAATATCACATCAATTATATCAAAGGAAAAGAACGTCGTATTGCGTAATATATCGATAGATTCCAATGATGGACTATTTCAAGGCTATTTGGTCATAGGAGTGCCTGATTTGTCGCAATTAAATTCGATTATTCGAAAAATTTCAACAGTGAAAGGAGTCAAAGATGTCTCTCGCTCATAAGAGATATTTCTTTATAGCATACTGAAACTTCGACTTTGAAGATAATCGGTCAGAATAATTGTGGCTGCCATTTCGTCGGCTAATTCCTTTCGTTGGCGGTCGCTTTTCTTCATGCCGGCAGCCAACATCTCGCGATGGGCTATCGATGATGTGAAGCGTTCGTCAAACATTGTGACTTTCATATCAGGCAACTCTTTTCGGAGCTGTCCAAGAAACGGATTGATGTATTTCATCGATTCCGAAGGCTCGTTACGCAGTGTCTTAGGCTGTCCGACTACGATTTCTTCCACATCTTCCTTTGCACAATAGTCCTTGATAAATTTTAGAATGTCTTTTGTGGCAACAGTCGGCAGACCATTGGCTGCTATTTTCAAAATATCAGTCACTGCTACGCCACAACGTTTTTGTCCATAGTCTATAGCTAAAATTCTTCCCATGTCTTAATTCGTAAAATTATGGGTACAAAATTAATAAATAATTTTGAGACTTGATAATAAACAAATGCCAATGCTTGATGACTTGACTATTTAGAAGAATGAGAATATTATTTGGATTTATGAGAAGCAAGCATTAATTTTGAAGTCTGAATCAGAAATGTGAAATTTATGCAAGAAAAGATAAGAGAAATAAAGCATTTATTTATGACATATCGCAATGGTGCTGTTGCGGATAGTTTGCGTCAAGCAGGAATCACATGCTATCGTATAGTCTTTGGGCTCAATGTCCCTCAGATAGCTGAAATCGCTCGCCGGAATGAAAAGTCAATGGAATTGGCTGAATGGCTATGGGCTGATAATGGCGTAAGAGAATCAAGGCTGTTGGCTTCCTATCTCTTTGTGCAAGAGAGAGTCGATATGGATTATGCCTGCCGACTGATAGATGAATTGCAAACGACAGAAGAAGCAGATATGCTTTGCTTCCGATTGCTGAAGTATTTGGATTTCGCGCCGATGCTTGTTGAAAAATATGAAGAATCAGAGCATGCGCTATCTCGATATTGCGCAAAGGTTTTAAAGCGTCATTTGTCGTAGATTATGAATAGGAACGCAATTGAAAAGCCAAGAATCGAGCGAGAGAAGCGCGTCGTGCTTCGCATGATTGAGCTTTATTGCAAGCATCATTTAGGCTTGAAAGAAGTGCCGTCGGAGTATATAGAATTGGGTGAATATGCGTGTCGTCGGCTTGATTATTGCAAATTTGGAGAAAATAAAACGGCATGCAAAAAATGTCCAATCCATTGCTATGCACCACAGATGAGAGAAAAGATCAGAGAGGTGATGCGATGGTCCGGTCCAAGAATGTTATTTTATGATCCGATAGCCGCATTTCGGCATTTATTTAATCGATAGATGATTTATATCGTTGCTTTGCCGTTGCGGAATTGATAAGTAGTCAATAGCTGTAAATGATATAAATTTGAAAAAAATGACCTCAAAGTTTACGGTTAACTTTGAGGTCACATTTATCTAATGAATTATCGGAAATTACTTCTTAAGAATTTTGTCGATAGCATTTAGGATAGGAGTGGTCGAAGGTTTTGAGCCAACGGCTTGAGTCATCCAATGATTTGGAGTGAGTCGTCCAAGTTGGTAGATTCGTAGTATTTCGTTAGCGAAATCAGAAGGATTATTGAATTTAGCAAAATGTTCTTCAAGTTGGAATTCAATAATGTGACCAAGAGGGTAGTTAGGCAGATACATCGGAGAATTGACCATGTGTGAGTAGCAAGCAAGGATAGGAGAGTCTTTTTCTCCGAGTACAGGGTAATAATATGCGTTCCAAACTTCTTTTGCAATTCTAACAGTAGCATCGCGTAATTGCTGAGCATTTGCTTCAGGATTTGCATATAGCCATTGCCACATCTTCATGTCAACTAATGATACGCCCATGATTTCGTATAGTCCCCAGAAGATGTCGAGTGTTGTATTGTCGTCGATAGAATGATCGTAGCCAAGAAGTTTAAGGTCGCGTTTTTGGAAAATGAAAGCAAGAGCTTCGGTAAATCCGGTGTTAGGAACACCTGCCATTGTGAAATAGTCGATGTTATATAGGTCGATAGTCTGTTCTACATTATGACCAAACTCGTGAACTGCGATGTTGTATCCTTTGTAGTCCATGCCGTTGTCGGCAATACGTGTTCTGAGCAACGATTTTTCCCAACGGCCTACAGCTCCCCAAGCATGACCGGAACCACGAGCTCCTTCTACTTTGATTTTGCTTGAGATAAAGTCGGCATTTTTATCATCAAATCCAAGTTGACGGAGCATTCTTGGCATATCGTTTTCGAATGCTTGAGGATTAGGATATTTTTTGCGTGTTAATGCGGTCAAATCATCTTCAGAAATAGCACTGCGAGATTTGAAACCATCATACCAAATGTCGTATGGACGTAAATCGCGACCAAGGCGTTTGCGAATGATCTTAGCTACATTTTTAATTTGAGGAGACGATACAAGGTTGACAAACATATCTTCAACTTCCTGTGGCATCATTTCCATAGAGCCTTCAAAATTGCGAGCAATACCGGTCGGTTGTTGAGGTTGGTATGGGTCAATTTTTAGCATAGTTTTGAAATGAGCGAGGATATGTTCATAGCGTCGAGCGTCTTCTGCTTTCAGCTCTATCTTCTCTCCATTTTTGTAGGTAGTATTGTTTATAGGATTCCAATCGTAGGCTTTATTGTTGATGACATCTTGAGGTATAGTGCCATTGACGATGTGGCAAAGAATATCGTAGATTAATTCTTGTTTTTCATTTGCATTCGGCAAAGATGCGTAGTTTGACTTGATTTCATCACGAAGATTCCAGTGTGAGAGCAATACCATATCTGAAGGGAATAATTTTTTGCCTTTGTTGTTTAGGATATTTCCCATAATGATATTGTATTCGGCAATGTAGTTGTTGGCATTAGCATCATTTTGAGCCAATTCTTTGTTTAAATTCGCATCAGTTCGAGAAGTGAACATATCTCCTAAACGAGCGTATGCCCATTCGAGACGGCTCCAATTTTTGCCAAGAGTATTTTTTTCTTCAAGAGAGAAGTTTGGGAAGTTAAGAATAGTGATGAAAGCGACTTTGTTTTCGAAAAGGTCATTTTGAAGGTGAGCGTAAGGATTGAATGCGCTCATGATATAATCGATGTTTGTAGGGTCCGGACCGGCAAGAATTGTCGGCAAACTAAGTTCTACGGCAACTTGATTTGATGTTCCTTTCAGAACTTCCATCGCAGTGCATAGTTTGTCGAATAATTGACGACGAAGTTCCGGGCTTGTAGCATAGTTGTCTTTTACAAATTCGATGAATTGATTTTGATTTCCATCTGACTCATTCCATAATGATGCAACTTGGCTGATGCCTCGGTGCAACAAGTCTTTGTCAATTGATGGGTTCTGAGAATAAATCTCTGAAACAGTAGAATCGATTGATTCATTGCTGATGATTTTTGCTTCCGAATAGAAAGATGAAAAAATCATAATTGTAAGAATGCTTAAAATTGTAAATGTTCTTTTCATATAATTTGATGTTTATAAGTTTTTCTTTTTACTGCCGGCTAATGTGATAATCAGCCAAATGGTTATTAGTAATGCAGTGACAACTGTAATATACGGCCAATGCATACTTTTGGGGATTGATAAGTAGCCTATGCTTATAGCTGCCTGAATAGCTGCATAGCATGAAGAAATGAGCATTTGTGGCACTCTGAAGATGCGATTTAGTATCTGGTAAGCGTGCTTATTGTGGGATTGGAAAATGTTTTCGCGTTCTATGATACGACGTATGATAGTCATAGTGGTATCTACTCCATAGACAATCACTAAAATAATGATTGTTATGTCATTAGTCGTGAAAATCATAAACGAGAGTAATGCAGTGACAATGTATCCCATTGTGATAGAGCCTACATCACCGGCAAAAATAATGGCACGTCGTCGGCAATTAAAAAAGCAGAAAATTGCGATTGCCATTATGGCAAATAGAATTAAAGTGCCTGAAATAAAGTGATGAATATTAAGATTATACCATAATATCGGGCAAAGAACTGCAAGACTGTATAGTCCTGTAATCCCATTTATACCGTCCATGAAATTGTAGGCATTGACAAATCCTACGGCTGCAATTACATAGAAAATCCAAATTCCTATACCGATATCGATTGATGGCAATTGGAAGCATAGAAATGCAATAGCTATGAATTGAACGACAAGTCGAATCCATATTTTCAACTGCAAAATGTCGTCAGCAAAACTGCATGCAGCAAGCATCGTACTACCGACCATTAATGCGGACATCGCTTCCGAAGGATCGTAAATCCACCCCGCACCCAAACTCCAAAGAACAATGGCGAGGTAGAAAATAAATCCTCCTCCGACAACGGCAACAGGATGACCGTCCGTCCGTTGATTTTTTGCAGAAGTCCAATTATGGATTTTTGCTCGGTGGATATAATACAATTCTGAGACTATCAGAATCATGAATGATATGATAAAGAAAAGTATTTTCATGTAGATGTCGTATAATTATAGAAGAGGCAGAACATCAATGATACTCATAACGCTGATGTTGGGCAATTTCTCTATGGGAAAATCGATGTTTTGCGAATGAATATTTCGTCCGTCATCCTTTATGCAGATTGTTTTCCATCCCAATATGTTAGGGTAGTAGAAATCTTTTGCAGGATTGTCGCCAATATAGACAAATCCTTTAGCATTTGGATAACGATGCACAAAATGAGTGAATGGTTCAATCGAGTTTTTGTCAAAACCGATTTCTTCCGAAATTATTATATCTTGTGGAGAGAAGAATTGTGTAATTCCCAAAGCATTGATTTTGTTGCGTTGGCTCAATGATCGGCCGTCGGTGATAATTCCCATCCGAACTCTATTAGCTTGTAGGCTTAACAGTAGATCTCGTGTCGTCTGATCGAGTTGAATATCGGGTGTGTGGTATCGATATATTTTGAGCAATGTGTCGAGATCTGCTTTAGTATCAGGGTATTGCGTACTGAGCATTTCAAACAATTTGTCGAATGGATTTGCTTTGTTTTTAAAAGCATTCTCCATTGTCGCAAAACATTCTTTACTTTGGATATTATAATGCTCTGACATATACTTGTCGATAGCATTATAAGCTGATGCGACGTAGTCACATTCCTTGTATAGCGTATCATCCAAATCAAATACAACTACATTGCCTTGATAACCTAAATCTATGTCAATATTCATAATGTGTCTATTTTAAAAGGCGTTTAACAATGTATTTGAAATGTGATTTTTGAACGTCTTCGTATTCTTGCTCTATGATGTCATCAATTGATTCTTCGAGTCCGGCTTTTTTCCATATCGGGTCTTTGATTTCATCTTGCATTATAGAGCTGATCGCTTTAGGAGTCCAACCTAATTCGGTTATTAATTGTCTGATATGGTAGCGTAGAAGAATAATAATTTCGCGATTGAGGCAATCGATATTTTGCCCCATTAATCGTTTCATGTTGTGCACATTTTTATATTCCTCAAGCATAGTGAATTTATAGTTTGATGTTTCACCACCCCAACGATAATTGTATCCGATATAGTCGATAATTGCCAAAGAGCGAGCTTTACGAAGATAATTAATGTTAAAGATTTGGTCCTCGCCCCAAAATTGGTTGAAATTGAGTCTGTCGGCTTCTTTTAAAAGTTCTGTTTTATATAGTTTACCCCAACATGAAGGACTGATATGGCTATCCATACCGACGTATGAAATAAGGTCGTAGAATTCATTGCTGCAAATTTTTCGTCCACAAAGTTGACTGTCAAAAGTTTCGTAGTATTTTACTGCAACACCTTTCATGCGACGCTGATGACGCATTTGCACCATATCGACATTCAGATCGATAGCATTTTCGTAAAGGCGGCTGATCGCATCATTTTCCAACCAATCATCAGCATCTACAAAAGTTATCCAATTGCTTTTGCTTTTTTGAATTCCGATATACCGAGTGCGTAGATGACCGATGTTTTCCCTATTTTGATACAAACGAATTTTGCTGTCTGTCTCAGCTGCTTGCTTGCAGATCTCATAGCTGTTGTCGGTGCTGCAATCATCGATAATAATGACCTCAGTATTGGGATATGTCTGATTTAGTACGGATTGCAGACATTTCCTAATAAATTGTTGTTTGTTGTAGATTGGTATAATTATAGAAATCAATTCAGCCATAGGGTAATATTATATTTTGCAAATATAACGATTTTTTTGCAAACTATATTATATCCTATTGAATTTAAAATATCGTTTGAAGTATGTCCTTAAAAATAATTTTGGATTTCCGACAAAAGCTTGGCAAAGATGATAAATCGCCTTCGTGTATTGTCGTTGCAGACGTGACAAGGTCCAAAAGTCAAGTTGTTTGTGGAAGTCGATGTGGCGTTTTAAATAAGCATACTTGTGATTATAGCATTCGCAAATTTTATCAAGCAGTTGGTGATTGTTGAGTACTCGAGTTTTCAAATTTAACGAAGTGACACCATTGTCGTTGATGCGATATGTGCTCCAATATCCATTGAAACCATAGACTTTGCCGGAGTTTATGTAGGACAAAAAGAAACGTATATCTGTGAAGTTAAATCGATTGTTGTAGATGTCTCGTTTGAGAGCTGAGTCTGATTCGATTTTGTCAATTCGAGCAACGACCGTAGCCGTTTGCACCATATTTTCGACTATTATTTCTTCGGCGGAAAGATTTGAATTGCGACTGATTGCAAAGGGTTTGAATCTTCTGTGAAATGATGACTCGTTTTTAATCGAAAAGTTATGGCAACACATTGAATAATCGGGATGTGATTTGAGAAAATCAACTTGTCGCTGAAGTTTATTGTCGAATGTCCAAAAGTCATCGCCTTCGCAGAACGCTACATATTTACCACGTGCATTTGGGAGAAATATTTCGAAAAATTTATTTTTCCCTTTTCGGTAATAATTTTCGTTGAGTAAGAATGGTCGGATTTTATCCGGGTATCGATTGGCGTATTCACGAATTATTGACGGATTATCGTCTGTCGAGGCATCATCGACAATAATAATTTCGTAGTCGAAATCAGTGATCTGATGCAATATCCCTTCCAAACAATCACGTATATACGCTTGCTGATTGTATGTTGCGACAAATACGCTGACCAATGGTGTATTATCGTCACTTTTCATTTTCGATTGGTACTAATAATGAAGGATGAATAAATCCTGTGGCAATAGCAATGATACCCGGTATTTCTACCACGATACGACGATCTCCCTTTATACGCATAAAGCGTCCGGAGTAACCTTTGAAAATTCCCCCTATAATTTTGACAAGTTGTCCTTTTTCCCAATTGCGAGGATCCGGATTAAGGTAAATCAGTTGTTCGTCATGACTGCCTGAAATGCCTATGAAATTAGTCATCTCTTTGTCAGGTATGTAAACCGGGGTGTTTGTTTCTCGGTTCATTATATATCGAATAGGAAGGTCAGAAGTTTCTTTGTATTGCTTCAGACCCTCTTCTGATATATGAACAAAAATGAGGTTGTGGATTGCCGGCTTCAATTCCTTTATGCGTCTTTGTCCTTTGATTTTATAGACGTATGTCATAGGGATAAAGCATTCTATTCTTTTTCTATCGAGGTCATGCTTTACTTTCATTTCCTGCCTGTAAGTCACTCGCAAGGGAAACCATTTCTTGTTGTCGGATGACGCCATATCTCGGATGTGGTAAAAAGATTTCTATCATTGAACAATGCGAAGGATGCGAACTCCGGGCGCATTGCGTGCATGGCGTTTAAGATATTCGTTAAGGTCTATTTGCTCAAGTTCTATTTTGTTATTGAGTGTTGAAGCATGGAGCAAATGAGGAACGTCATCAATAAGTGCGATAAAGCCGACATGAGAAGCATCAAGACCTTCTGTTTTGCTTAGAATGACAACGATGTCTCCATCTTTGAGTTGTTGGCAGACAGATTTTTTTGCTAAAAATTGCTTTTTTAGATACGGGATGAGGTGAGAACGATAGCCCATTTCCACCTTCTTGATCTCTGCTAAATTGGTGCTGTCTTCTAACGCTGAATATTTATCGGCATTTCTACTCATGTAGTTTAGCGTCTTGGTCATAGTCGTTACGCCTTCGAAGTTTTGAGTGATCTCTTTAATGTTGCCTCTGTAAGTGTTGTCAGCTATCCAATCAGAAATGTAGTGTAGGCGAGAACCATAACCATTCATTGATCCTTTACGATATCTTATGGATTCAAGGTGTTGTGCATAATCGCGCCATGTCGTATGGCTTCGTTGAGCAGTCTGTGTCAATGCGATTATTGACTCTACAAATGTAACGCAATCAAATTCATGAATATTTATAGTCAGATACTCTTTGTCGCCCTCTAATGTTTTCGGCATATACTTTCGACCAATAAAATGTTTTGCAAGGTCTAAGGTAAGAGACTTTATGTCTGAACGATTATTTGTTTCTGCCAAGATGGTGTTTATTTCAGTTGTGTCTTCTGCACAATGAAAGCGTATCATGCTCTGTGGAGTTAAGGCAGACATTGAGAAGTATATAGAGAAATATGCGATAAATGCGATAAGTGGTTTCATTTATTATGCGATTTTTTACGATGCAAAGTTAGGTATAAAAAATGAGAGTGTCAACATTTCTGCCGACACTCTCGATATAATTACCTATTTATAGGAGATTACTTCTTTGCGATGCGTGGGTAGCCGTAGCGTGCAGCTGCGCCAAGTTCTTCTTGGATGCGAAGAAGTTGGTTGTACTTAGCCATACGGTCAGAACGGCTTGCAGAACCTGTCTTGATTTGACCGGCGTTAGTAGCTACAGCGATGTCAGCGATAGTAGCATCTTCAGTTTCGCCTGAACGGTGGCTGATAACTGCAGTGTAACCATTGCGTTGAGCCATTTCTACTGCGCGAAGAGTTTCAGTGAGAGAACCGATTTGGTTAACTTTCACGAGGATAGAGTTAGCGCAACCTTCAGAGATACCGCGTTCGAGGTACTTAACGTTAGTTACGAACAAGTCGTCACCTACCAATTGGCAACGGTCGCCGATGAGGTCTGTAAGGATCTTCCAACCTTCCCAGTCGTTTTCTGCCATACCGTCTTCGATTGAGTCGATTGGGTATTCGTTAACGAGCTTAGCAAGGTATTCAGCTTGTTCTTGGCTTGTGTAGATAGGACCATCTGCTTGCTTCCAAGTGTAGTCATATTTGCCTTCTTTGAAGAATTCAGAAGAAGCGCAGTCAAGAGCGATAGTGATGTCCTTACCTGGTTCGTAACCTGCTTCTTTGATAGCTTGAAGGATTACGTTAAGAGCATCTTCAGTGCCGTCAAGGTTTGGAGCGAAACCACCTTCGTCACCTACTGCAGTGCTAAGACCACGTGCTTTAAGAACTTTCTTGAGGTTGTGGAATACTTCTGTACCCATACGAATACCTTCCTTAAAGCAGCATGCGCCAACAGGGCGAATCATGAATTCTTGGAATGCGATAGGAGCGTCAGAGTGAGCACCACCGTTGATGATGTTCATCATTGGCACTGGAAGTGAGTAAGAGTTTACACCACCGATATATTTGTAAAGAGGAAGATCAAGATAATCAGCAGCAGCTTTAGCAACAGCCAAAGAAACGCCAAGTACTGCATTTGCACCAAGTTTAGACTTTGTTTCAGTTCCGTCAAGAGCAATCATTGCTTCGTCGATAGCAATTTGATCGAGTGCATTCATGCCTACCAATGCTTCAGCGATTGGGCCATTAACATTTGCAACAGCTTTTTGTACGCCTTTGCCTAAATAACGACCTTTGTCGCCATCACGAAGTTCAAGAGCTTCATTAACGCCTGTAGATGCACCTGATGGTACTGCAGCACGTCCTTTTGCGCCACATTCAAGGATTACATCAACTTCTACTGTAGGGTTACCACGTGAGTCAAGAACTTCACGACCAATAATCTTTTCAATTTTCATAACTAAATTTCTATCTTATGTGTTTATTATGTTGTGTTTCTTTCAGACTGCAAAATTAATAATTTAATTGCAGATGACAATCTTTATTGTTGTTAAATTTTATTATTTTGTTTCGATATGAAATTAATTAATCATTTTTTTGCTTTTTTCTGCAAGTTCTGATTCAATTTGAACTCTGCTTTTGCTACGACTGACCATGAATACACCGATGAATATCAAAAGTATTGATGCAATTTTCAGTAGATTAAAATTGTCAAGGTCCCATGATATAGCAACAATGGTTGATACGACAGGTTGGATATAGTTGTATGAACTGATGATAGTCGGTCGAAGATTCTTTTGACCGATAGGAAGCAACAAATAGCTGATAAATGTCGGACCGATAACTATAAAGCAAATGCCATAAATCGCCAAGTCCGGGATATTGCCAAAATTGAAATTGGCAAATTCACTGTATGTGAAAGGTAGTGAACTCAGAGCTGAAAATGTGAACATCCATTTCATGAGTGTCATAGGACTATATTTTGTCGTTAATCCTTTGTAAAACACCAAGTAACAAGAATAGCATGTTTGAGCTAAAATACATAATACGTCGCCGATTATATTGCCTGAAATACCTGAAGCATGGGCACTGTTGGTGATGAGTAATATTGCACCCAATCCCCCAATTATGACACCACCGCTTTTCTTTTTTGTTATTGGTTCACGAAGAAATAGGGCTGCCAACGACATTGTTAAAATTGGAGATATTGTGGAGATGATAGATGCGTTGACAGGAGATGTCAGTTGAACTCCGTATAGAAACATGCCAAGATTTAGGATAATGCCTAACATAGAGGCAAAAAAGATGTGAAGCATATCGGAGCGTTCTACCCGTTCTCTCTTAGTGAAAAACGATGCTATCCAGAATAAAAGTGCTGCGCCAATCATTCGGCAATCATATATGAATAATGGCGTTAATCCTGCTGTAAACACAATTTTGGTGATAGCAGGGTTTAGTCCCCACAATATTTGTGTAATCCACATTGAAGCATGTGATTTTAGATTAGTTAGCTCTTTTGTCATAATCTGAACGTTATAAATGTTGTGCAAATTTACTTCATTTTTTATTGATTAATTATTATATAATAATTTGGGTGCACATATTGTTTTGACAAGTAGTAAAAGAGAATAGGAATTTATGAAAAAAGACGCCGAAAAAAGGCGCCTTATTTCATAGTTTTATTGCTAAATTTTTGTTATGAGGATTCTATCTATCTTTTATAGATTTTAGTTTTCGTCTTTGCTGAAAATATGGCGCAAGCGACTGAAAATTCTGCTTGATGTAGATTTTGAAGGCTCAATGTTTTGATTTCCTCGCAAACTTTCGATTGCACTACGCTCTGCATCAGTCAATGATTCAGGGACATATACCATAACATTCACTAACAAGTCGCCACGCATAGTGCTATTCATCTTCGGAAGACCTTTGCCTCTTAATCTGAGGACTTTGCCCGGTTGTGTTCCCGGAGTGATTTTTAGTTTGGCTTTTCCTTCTACTGTCGGAATTTCTACTGATCCACCAAGTGCTGCAGTCGGGAAGTCGAGCATAAGATTGTAGATAAGGTCATTTTCATCGCGAATCAATTCCGGGTCTTTTTCCTCTTCGATTAATACGAGTAGGTCGCCATTTACACCTCCATGTCGAGCTGCATTACCTTGTCCTCGCATGGTAAGGGTCATGCCGTCTTGCACGCCTGCCGGAATCTTGAAGCTGATGATTTCTTCTTTACGTTCAATGCCTTCGCCATTACAGTGAGGACAACGCTCAGTGATGATTTTACCTTCGCCTCCGCAATGATGACAAACAGTCTGTGATTGCATCGCTCCAAGGAATGTCTGTTGGACTGATGTCACAACACCCGAACCATGGCAAGTAGGACATGTTTGAAATGCAGTGCCGTCTTTTGCTCCGGTGCCGTTACAATGAGGGTCTGACACATAGCGTGGAATTTTGAGTTTCTTCTCTACGCCGGTCATAATGTCCTTTAGGCTTACTTTTACCTTGATGCGAAGGTCTGAACCTCTATTGGTGCGTTTGCGAGCTTGTCCGCGAGAGCCACCAAAGCCAAAACCGCCTCCAAAAATGTCGCCAAATTGAGAGAAGATGTCTTCCATTGACATTCCTCCTCCAAAACCTCCAAAACCTCCGAAGCCTCCTCCGGCAGCACCGTCCATACCGGCGTGTCCGAATTGGTCGTAGCGTGCGCGTTTTTGCGAATCACTAAGCACATCGTATGCTTCAGCCGCTTCTTTAAATTTTTCTTCAGCCGCTTTTTGTTCGCTTTCCGGCTTGTCTGACCATTTGTCAGGGTGCCATTTTATAGCTTCTTTGCGATATGCTTTTTTTAGTTCATCGGCTGTAGCGCTTTTGCTAACACCAAGCACTTCGTAGTAATCTCTTTTCTCTGCCATTGTTTAATCGATATTATTGTCCGACTACAACTTTTGCGTAGCGTAGAACTTTGTCGTTTATCATATAGCCCTTTTGAATTGTATCAATGACTTTCTTCTTCATTGATTCGTTAGGGGCAGGTATTGTTGTGATAGCTTCATGAAAGTCTTCATTGAATTCGACACCATCGCTTTCAATGGCTTTGATGCCGTTTTTTTCAAGATAGCTAAGGAATTTGTTATAGATAAGATCCATACCTTCTTTGACTGCTTGAGCATTTTCTGTCTCGGATGCAGCTTTGAGTCCGCGTTCAAAGTCATCAACGATAGGTAGTATTTCTTCAAGGACTTGACCTTTGGCATTTTTGATGATTTCCGATTTCTCTTTGATAGTGCGTTTGCGGAAATTGTCAAATTCAGCCATAAGGAAAAGATATTCTTTTTTTTCTTTTTCCAATGCTTCGGTGAGCATAGCTATTTGTTGCTCCGGTGTTGTCGGAGTTTCTTCTTGTGGGGTAGCTTCTGTATTAGATGCCATTTCTTCAGCATTGTTAGTTGCTTCAGACTCTGTATATTTTTCTTCCGTGTTACTCATCTTATAATATTTAAATTTGCTTCTTGGCTTACAAATATTGTGCCAAATAGTTTTGACTGTATAGCCCTTTAAAATTCTACGACGCATTTAAATTTGCAGTCAGACTTGTTAATGGCTTTCTCTGCATCCTCTTTGCTGCTGAAAATGCCAAAAAATGCGGAACCGGAACCTGTCATAGATGCGTAAATTGCACCATTATCGTATAGACACTCTTTAATTTTGCTTATTTCTGGGTGCAGGCTAAACATTGAGTGTTCAAAATCATTGAAGATGTGCTCTTTCCATGTCTCGATAGGTAATTTGACTAAATCTCGTAAATCAGTATTAGGCTGTTTAGGCGTAATCATGGAAAATGCTTCTTTTGTCGATATGCTGACTTCGGGTTTGACAATAGCTATCCAATAGCCGTTTAGATTTATATCTATAGGCTCAAGTATTTCTCCAATTCCGGAGGCAAAGCAAGGAGAATTATAAATAAAGAAAGGACAATCTGCGCCTAATGATAGTGCAATGCTGAAAATTTTATCCTCTGATAAGATGTTGTCGTGTAGTTTGTTAAGTAATTTGAGGGTAAATGTTGCATTTGCTGATCCACCACCCATGCCGGCTCCGTCAGGTAGATGCTTTTCGAGATAGATTTTGTGTTTGGATATTTCAGTAGGGCAAGCATTTTTGAAAGCTTCGTATGCTTTCCAGACTAAATTTTTTTCCGGTTGGCAATTAATCGTGTTGCCAAAAGTGATAAATTCGTCATTGTCGTCATTTGACTTTATGATTTCGAGTATATCGCATAAAGGATTATTACATTCGACATTTCTACTTTTCTGACCTACGGGCAAAAAGATTGTTTCAAGATTGTGGTATCCGTCACTGCGTTTGCCGACAATATTGAGTCCTAAATTTAATTTGGCATTAACAAATTCTATCATTGTCTTTTCGTTTTAGAACGCAAAATTAATGCTTTTTTACTGAATTATGAGTATCTTTGCTTTATGAAATTAAATAAAGAAATATTACGTCTTAGTATTCCTGCGATAATCAGTAATATCACAGTGCCAATACTTGGCTTGTCGGATACAACGATATCCGGGCATCTTGGCTCCGAACTTTATATAGGAGCAATAGCCGTAGGGACAATGATGTTTAATGTCGTGTTTTGGCTGTTTGGCTTCTTGCGAATGGGTACGACAGGACTGACAGCTCAGGCATACGGAGCCCGGGATAATGATGAGTGTAGAAAATTATTGGTCAGAGCGTGTGCGTTAGGGCTGATAATAGGAGTTGTTATTTTACTGTTGCATATTCCGATACGGTGGTTGTTGTTGCTGCTGATTTCTCCGGAAGGACAAGTGGCTGATTATGCTGCAGATTACTTTAATATTTGCATTTGGGGAGCTCCCGCATTATTGTTCAATATGGCTGTAATGGGGTGGTTTTTAGGCGTTCAAAACACTGTAGTCCCGATGATAATTTCTGTATCGGTAAATATAGTGAATATCATTTTAAGTCTGTGTTTTGTTTTCCTTTTTGATATGGGTTTTGAAGGTGTGGCTTATGGAACGATGATTTCTAATTGGGTCGGAGTGGGAATAGCTATACTTTACGTGTTGAAATTTTATGAATGGCGATTTCCGAAGATATGCCGAACTGATATTTTGCAATTATCGGATATGGGCAGATTTTTCAAAATTAATACTGATATTATGTTCCGATCGGCATGTATTATGTCAGTGTCACTAACAGTAACTTCGATAGGAGCACAATTAGGAGCATTGACATTGGCAGCGAATGCGATTATAATGCAGTTTTTTATACTATTTTCTTATTTTATGGATGGATTTGCATTTGCCGCAGAAGCATTGTCGGGGAAATTTGTCGGTGCGAGAGATTTGCAGAATTTAAAGCGAGTGATAAATCGATTGCTCCTTTGGGCATTGGGTGTGGCGAGCGTATTTACGATTATATATATAGGTGGTTATAAATTCATAGTCTCATTCATAACAAACGAAGCGAATGTGATTGCTACAGTCGATAAATATAGTCTGTGGTTGAAATTAATTCCATTAGTCACAGTCGCTGCATTTATATATGATGGTATTTATATAGGGTTGACAGCGACGCGTCAAATGTTAATAGCAACATTTTTGTCAGCTATGGCATTTTTATCAATTTGCTTTATTCATCCGTTTGGTGGTAATTTAATAGATTTGCCACAAAATCATACATTGTGGATTGCATTCCTGACATATCTGTTGTTGAGAGGTGTGATGCTTGGCTTTTACACAAAAAGATTGCTGAAGAATATAGTTAAGAGTAGTTAAATTTGGTTAGAAATAGTTGCTTTTAGCTGAGATTTATGATTTTATGGCAATGATTAAATTGATTTTTTGTAACTTTGGAAAAATTTTTAAGCAATGGCATATTCTGCACCCATAGATGAAAAGAAATTAGTTGAAAGTCTTCAAAATCCGGCTACTATGTCGAAGGCTTTCGACACAATGATGCGCACGTATGGGGAGCAAATATATTGGCAAATAAGAAAGATGGTTGTAAACCATGATGATGCTTCCGACCTATTGCAAAATACATTTCTAAAAGCATGGAATAATTTGGATTATTTTAGAGGAGACGCCAAATTATCGACATGGCTTTACAAGATAGCAATCAATGAGTCAATAAATTTTCTCAACAAGGAACGAGCTAAGAATAACATCTCGACAGATGATGAAGATTCTTTTTTGCTCAATAATCTTGAGGCAGATGAATATTTTGATGGCGACGAATTGAAGATAGAATTGCATAAGGCAATAGCATCATTGCCGGAAAAGCAAAGACTGGTCTTCAATATGAGATATTTTGATGAAATGAAATATGAACAAATATCTGAAATATTAGGAACATCGGTCGGAGCATTGAAAGCTTCATATCATCATGCTGTAAAGAAAATCGAAGAACGCTTTTCGGAATTATAGTTATATCTTCAGAGGTTTTTTATAACGCTTGACAATAATAGTTTAAGTATAAAGTTTCGATACATAAAATAAAAAACAGTCTGTTTCTCAACTGACTGTTTTGCACGTTTTTCATAGTAATTTGAACTAACCTAACATCATGAAACGATTATCTTTGCTATTATAACATTGATATGTAATATTAGTTTAGGAGAAATAATATTTTTAAATTTTTTTACATTGAAATTAAACCAATTTGAAATAGTCTTGTCAAAACAGCAAGAAAATAAGCAAAATTAGGTAAAACGATGAAAGAGGAAGATAAATTGAAAGATAAATTCGGTCAGGATCCGGGATTTAAAGTGCCTGACGGATATTTTGATGAAATCTTTACAAAAATATCTGATTCACTGCCGGAACGCACGATTGAAAAGCCAATGCCGCTAACAATGTGGCAGAGGGTACGTCCGTATGTCTATTTGGCAGCAATGTTTGCCGGAATATGGTGTATGATGAAGATGTTTCATACGATGACAACAATGCCTGATGTGTCGTTGGATAATCCGCCTCAAGTTGTGGCAGAAGCATTGGCTCACCCGGAAAATGCTGATGAATTGGCTTCTGTTGAAAATGTCAACGACTATGAACTTATCTCTGAAATTGCAAAAAAATATTCTAATTTTGAAGAGTTTGAGGCTGATTTTGACTATGAATTAGAAGAAGAGTACGCTGAAATTGATCTGTCAGAATTAGAAGATGCATTAGATATTGAGGAGCCGATAATGGCGTATTCCGAAGCAGAAGAAAATGTTGATAATATTTAAAATCATATAATTATGCAAAAGATTGTAATACTATTAATTGCTATGGTTTTGACCATTCCGACTTATGCACAAAATAAGAAGAAAGAAAATAAAGAGGAATGGAAAAAGGAATTGCAAGATTTTAAATATAAATATCTTGCTCAAGAAGTTGAATTGTCAGATGAGCAAATGACAAATTTCTTTGAATTATATGCCAAATTGGAATCTGAGCGAAAACAAGCACTCAAGGATTGTAAGGCTATTACGAAAGCAGTAAAAGAAGATGGTGAACACTCAGATGCAGAGTATGAACGTGCTGTAGAAGCTGTCTTGAATCTGCCAATCATTACAGGGCAAATTGAAAAGAAATATTATGAGCAATTTAAGACATTCTTGTCATATAAACAATTGTATCTCTTGAAAACGGCTGAACGTAAGTTTAATAAGAAACTTATGGAATTGCAAAAGAAGGATAAAAAACATAAGTAGATTGACATTCTTATAGTAAGTAATATGAATAAGATTATAAAGAGGGTTGTGGCGACGTTGGTGGCTACAACCTTTTTGCTAAAATTATCGGTGCCCGGATTTGCAACCGGTCAGGCAGAAGAGAGCAAGGTGGATATGGCTTATCCACAGCAGGTGGAGCAGAATGCTCAGGCTGAATTGCAGCGTGCATTGGCTGAAGGCGACGGACTCGGAGTGACTCGCTCGGTGCTTCAGATCTCGGCGGCTCGTTGTGCAGTGTCAACCGATACGATTGTGTCGGCAATAGCTATGATTGACTCGTTGGTGGCAGATCAGCCGTCGGATATTCGCTCGTTGCTCTATTTGTCGGAGGCAATGCTTTATCATAAGATATATAACTATGATAGTTACAAATATAATCAGCGTACGACGACTGAGACTATGCCTGACGATTGCCGACAGTGGAGTCGCAGACACTTCGCTCAAAAGATTCTTGATTTGACAAGTCTTGCGACTGCTGATAGCGAGTTGCTAATCAATCGACCGATAGGCAACTATAAGTCGGTGCTTGCCGGGTTGGACAGCGAACAAGAATTGTTTTATCCGACGCTTTACGACATGGTGGCGTATAACGCAATCGAGTTGCTATCATCGTTTACGGAGTCAATGGTGATACCATTTGGCAAATCAGACGATAAACCCGATCCGAGCGTCGTGGCTGAGAAGCGTATCAAGCAGCTGATTGATACGCTTGTGAGGATGCATGCCGAGCGAGGCGAAGTGGCTGCTGAGATAAAAGCTATCATTGAGAGAGCAAAATACGTCGATGATTCGAAGGACTATAATGAGTTGATGCTTGAAGGTTACGAAAAGTATTCTCATTCTGAATATTCGGCAGAATTTCTCTTGGAAGTCCGAGAATTGGGCGAGAAACGAGCTGACGAGTTTCTGCACCAATGTCAAGACTATTTGCAGAGATTTGCAGAGTCGTATAGGTCAGACGCAATCAGAGAAATTGTAAAGTCATTGACCGAGCCGACAGCAGAACTGCACAGCATGAGATATTACTATATGTCGAAAGACGATGTCGATATAGAGGTTGACTATAATAATATAGAGCAGTTTGTGGTTGAAGTCTATGCTATCAATCCCAATTTTGATGGTAAATCTTTCCATAAGCTTAAAAAGAGTGATTTGCAATTGTTAAAAGCAGATACTATTTTGGTAAGAAAGGATAGACTTACTGCAATAAACTCAATTGAAAAGGTGAATTTAGGACGAATGGACTATGGCACATATATGGTCCGCGTGCTAACCAAATACGATAATCCTTCAGATTTTAATTTATCGAAATATCATCCTTTTGTGGTTACCGACATGAGTGCCATTTATATGTCGGATATCAAGAAAGATTGCAGGCTATATGTTGTTAATGCCGACACCGGGAAACCAATGGAAGGTGTGACTGTAAGGACTTCGAGCAATAATCTGACCACAGATGCCGAAGGCAGTGTATCATTCAGAGGAAATAATAAGGTGAATTATACTCTGATAAATGGCAAGGATAAAGTGTCGGATGATTTTTATGTGCCGAGCAATTATGGCTTTAAAAGAGGGGTGAGGTATGAGATTATGACTGACTTGCCGATATATCATCCGGGTGATACCGTCAAATTTGTAATTGTAGCCTACAATGATTCTATCGACAAGTTAAGCCTCTGTACCGGTCATTTCGACTCGATAGAACTTTACGGTGCAGACGGAATGTTGATTGAAAAGACATCGTTCACTACAGACTCGTTAGGTAGAGCCTGTGGACAGTATGTTTTGCCGAATGATGGTGTGCGCGGTACGTTTCAGTTAAGAATAGCCAATAAGTATGAATCGCATTCATTTCAAGTAGAAGATTATAAGACACCGACATTCTACGTTGAGATCGATGACTTAATGTCGGAGATGCAAGTGGGCGATAAACTGGTCGTCAGTGGGAAAGCATTGACCTATTCCGGTATGCCATTGTCTGACGCTGAGGTGTCGGTAGATATTAGTTATGTCGGATGGTGGAGAGCACAATCGAATGCAAGCCACATAGAAAAGACCGTCACTGATGCGAGCGGACAATTCAGAATTGAACTCGATACTGATGGTCTCAAAGGCACAACTTTTGCTCGTGGATGCTACGCAATGACAGCGACAGTCACATCTGAAGCCGGAGAAACGCAGAAGTCGAAATCTCGTCGCTTTGCTATCGGGAAAGCTTACCGTATTGATACAAGCGAGGTAGAGCCCAAAATCCGCGTAGATGCCAAGAATATTACGCTACCTATAAAGGTGATGTCGATAATGGACAGTCCGGTGAATAAGGAGGTGAAATTTCAATTGGTTAATGCTGAGTCAGAAGTCGTAAGAGAGGGTGTATTCATGAGCCCGACATTGTCACTATCTGTCGGAAATATTCCTTCTGCGGAGTATAAACTGAAACTAATGTTGCTCTCAGATAGCACTGTTGTAGAGGAAAAGAAAGTGCAGTTATATCGCGCCAAAGATAAACGACCTCCGATGGCTACAGCTTTGTGGTTGCCTCGAAATTATATTACCCCGGTTGGGGAATATTGTGATGTAGAGGTGATGACAAGCTATAAGGATGCAAATATATTGTGTGTTATCAGCGATACTGAAAAGATTGTCGATAGCTATTGGTTGAAAGGGAAGAAGAATAAATACACTGTCAGAGTGGCTTCTCCTAAGGAGTATGAATGTGTAAGAATCTCGTTTTATGCCGTATATAATAGTAAGACATATACCGATGAGGTGACAATATTGCCAAGTGACCAACTGGAGATAAAGACAACCTCGTTTCGTGACAAGTTGACTTCAGGTCAATCCGAGTCATGGAGATTTCAATTCAGCTATAAGAATCAGCCGGTAGGTAATATTCCTGTGATAGCATCAATGATTGATGCGTCATTGTGCTCGATTAAAGAGTATGAATTAGGAATTCCGATGTATTCATATTTCTTGCGTTCATGTCAAGGCGGAATTATGTATCAATCGAATTATCTCAATATGGGTTCGATGTGGTATGATTATCCGCGGGTCAAATTTGCTAATCCTCCGATGTTGAATTTTTATGGACAAATTAAAAGCCCAAATGTGTCAAATCGAGGAGGTCTGTTTATGGCTCATAGCGAAAGCGTAATTGTAACTGAAGATGCGATGGATGAGGTAGTCGTGGCGTATGGCACAGCAAGTCGTAAGTCATTGCACTCTAATGCTTATGAAGCGGTGGAGTTTAAGGAGCCGGAGCATCCGTCGGCATTTTTTATGACGGATTTGGTGACCGATGAGAATGGCGAGGTTGAATTGACATTTGATGTGCCAAATTATGACACTACTTGGAAGCTTAACTTGTTGGGCTACATGCCAAACATGAAGAGTGCTGTCTTCACAGATGAAATCGTTTCAAGCAAGCCGATAATGGTCAGAAGCAACTTGCCCCGCTTTGTTCGCACCGGTGATGTCATCATGCTTAAAAGTACGGTGTCCAATAGTACTGACAGCGTAGTTCAGGTCGGCGTAGGTATTCGGATTTTAGATGAGGTGAAAGGAGAGGTGCTGACTACGCTTGAAGCAGAGATGGCATTGATAGAGCCGAAGTCATCGGAAGTGTATGGAATTGATTTTGAGGTGCCGGACACAGTTTCAAGTCTTGTTTATGAGGTCTATGCATTCTCGGTAAATAATGGTTTTAGTGATGGAGAGCGTGCAAGGATAGCTGTATTGCCGTCGTCAACACCTGTCGTGGAATCAGTGCCGTTTTATCTCAATGCCGGTCAGACAGAGTTTAGCTATCAGTTGGGCGAAGACGCACATCAAGGAAAGATGACACTGATGGTGTGTGACAATCCGATTTGGGAATGTGTGACAGCACTTCCGTCGATAGCTCGTCCGACATCGAACACCGTGACCGGATTGACTACTGCGTTGGTGGCAAATGCGACTGCTGACGGCATTGCTCGACGATTCCCACAGGTGCGTCAAGCGTTGAGTGAATTAATGGCTGAGCAACCGGTGGATAGCATATCTGCGTTGCAGTCGTCGCTCGAAGTCAATGGCGATTTGAAGGTGACCGATTTGGACAACACTATTTGGCAGATAGATGCTCGCAATGAGACGTCAAGAATGCAAAACCTATCTACAATCTTGAATGCCGATAAGAATGCTGTGTTGATAAGAGAATTGACAGAGCGAATCGGCAAATTGCAGAGTCCGAGCGGAGGTTGGTGTTGGTATAGTGGTGCTCAACCATCGGTCTATCTCACCACTGAGGTGCTTGGCGACTTGGCACTATTAATTGATATGGATTTCCTTGACCGGTCGTCAGAGTTGAGGTTGATGATTAGCAAAGGAATTGACTTCGTTGAGGCAGATATTCTTGACTCTTATAATAAGAGTAAGAAATTTTCGACTTTGGCACTACTAAGATACTTGTTTATAAAGAGCAATCTTAAGGCCGGCGACAGCAACAAGCAGTTTGCAGAGCTGAAAGTCAAAGCGCTCAACGCTATCAAGTCAGAGTGGAAAGAATTTGGTATTTATGATAAGGCCATGGCGGCAATCTTGTTGTCTCGAGAAGGCTTCAGCAAAGAGTCGTTGCAGATAATTGAGTCGTTGCGTCAGTATGCGATAAGAACTGAGCATAGGGGTGCATATTATGACAACCTTCGCTATGGATATAGTAAACTATCGACCACTGCGTGGGTGCTTATGGCATTTCATGAGATTGCACCGTCAGATGACTTAATCGATGAGTTGCGTCAGTGGTTATTGATACAGCGTCAGACCCAAAACTGGGGCGAAAATTCGGAAACGCTCCATGTCGTATATGCGATGTTGACGACAGGGTCGGAGTGGATTTCAGAACGTTCTCGCTCTCAGGTGTGGATTGGCGCACAGCAATATGAGCCGACCAAGCGTGAAGAATTGACCGGAAGTTATCGCATAGACATGGAGAATGTCGAGGGTCAAAAGATATATATTAAGAATGACGGTGATGGTCCGTGGTGGGGTAGTGTTGTGTCGCAATACGTCGCACCGATAGTTGATGTCAAGGCTGCCTCAATCGATGACCTCTCGATATCTAAAGAGATACTTTTAATCGATGGTGATAACGCCAAGTCGGTAGAACCGGGTGAGACGTTAAAGGTCGGACAAAAAGTGAGAGTGCAGTTGACAGTGGTTGCCAAGCGAGACATGGAATATGTGATAGTCAAAGATGGACGTTCGGCATGTCTTGAACCAGCCGACCAGACATCCGGCACTGTGTGGCAAGATGGTCTCATGGCATATCGTGAGGTCAGAAAAGCCGAAACTAATCTGATGATAACTCATCTGCCAAAGGGTACTCATGTTTTGAGCTATGATTGCTATGTCAGTCAAGAGGGTGATTTCTCGTTGGGAATCGCTGTGGCTCAGTGCCTATATGCTCCGTCATTGGTGGCACATTCGGGTGGTAAACTCATAGAAGTCAAGTGATACAAACACTGATTTCAAGGTCTTAGGGATGCTCCGATCGGTGATTATTGCAGTCCGGTCGGAGTATGGAAAAGAGGAGATAGTTTTTGACATAGTTAAAAAAATAAAAAATAAACTAACTGATAAAAGTATATTTTTGGTATTTTGAAATATGTTGTTTACCTTTGTGGCTTGAATAGTAGTGACTTTCCTGAATGATACAAAAGTTGTAGGATTTGGTTAAAGATAGTTGCTGCTTAAAAAATGATTAATATTAACTAATTAATAAATCGCATGAAGAAAATCTTACTTTCAATTATGGCAATGGTGGCAGTATTTGTCGCTAATGCCGCAGTAGTTACAAACCCTGATTTGAATTACTTTTCTGAAGATTTCAGCAATGGTATTCCTGAAGGTTGGACACAATATGGTGCCGGTAAGACAGCAGTAAAAGATGCTCAAGCTTACTTCCCTGTAGGTGGTGATCCATATCAACCATTGAAATTTAGTGATGGCACAGTGTATGCAATGTCAAACTCATGGACACAAGAAGGTGGTGTTGTTGATGAATGGCTTATTTCACCGGCTATTGAAGTGCCGGTAGATGCTGCTATGTTGGTTTACACAGTTATGGCGTATGGTGCAACTACAGATAGCAACTACGCATTGTATATTTCAACAACAGGTAACAAAAGAGAAGACTTTACAGAAGCTCCTATCTATGATGCAAAACTTAAGGGTAATGCTCAAGGTAATCCTACACAACGCACCAACCGTCAAACCCTCGAAGGTTATGCAGGCCAAACCATTTACATTGCATTCGTAAATGCTTCTAACGATGCATTCATGTTGGGTTTCACTGATATCAAGCTTTGTCAATATGATATCGCAGTTACAAACCAAACTCCATCATTCACAATGGAACCGGGTGAAACAAAATTGGATCTTACAGTTCAAATTAGAACTCCATTTGCGTGCTCAGGTTATACTGCTAAATTGACTACAAATACAGGAATCGAAGATGAAGATGTTGTTGAAAAGAATCTTAAGTCAAGCTATTCATCAACAAGACCAACATTTGATCCTATATCAGTAAGTAAGGTAGGTGAAGCTGTTTCATACACTGTTACAATTACTCCAAATGCAGAAGGTGCAATTCCTACTACAGTAAAAGGAACATACGCATTGGCTGATACATACCCGGGCGTTTGTGTAATGGAAGAAGCTACAGGTGAATATTGCGCATATTGTACTCGTGGTATCGCCGCTCTTGACTATTTCTCTGCAACATACGGTGACCAATTCATCGGTATCGCTGTTCACTGTGGTGGATACTCAACTGGTGTAATGGAATTTGCTTCTTACGATCCATTGTTGAACGAAGGTATTACAGGCTTCCCTGGCGCAGTATTTAACCGTGCTGAAGTGACTGACCCTGCTACAGAATCAATTGTTAAACGTCTTATTAATAAAGAAACTCCGGCTAAAGTTGAAATCGGACAATTGGTTTATAATCCTGAAGAATCACAAAAAATAACTATCAACTATCAGACAACACTTGGTTATTCTGCGACTGACCCTAACATCGGTGTAGCTGCAGTTGTGATTGCAGATGGTTTGACAGGTACAAATACTCAATTATGGTGTCAAATGAATGCTTATTCACACGAATATGGTTATACAAAGAACGATATTGTTAAATCATTTGGTGAAGCATGGTGGCCTTATTTCGAATGGATTGTTAACAGCAAATCAACAATCACAGACATTGAATTCAACCACGTAGCTTGTGGTATCTACAATGACTACTATGGTGAAACAGGTGCATTGAAGGGTACTTACAACATGGGTCAGCCTAAGACAAGCACTCTTACATTCGATATGCCTCTTCAAACTAAACCTAATGGTCCTGGTGTTCAAGATGTAACAAAAACATCTGTTGCAGTATTGTTGCTCGACCTTAATTCAGGTGAAATTATCGGTGGTGATAAGATCCATTATGAAGAATATTCAAAAGTAAATTCTTTGGGCGAAGTTGCAGCAGCTTCTTATAACGCATTCCAAGAAGGTGACAACTTGAAGGTTGTTGCTGAAGAAGGTACTAACGTGACTATCGCTTCAGTAGATGGCAAACTTCTCGGTAGCTACGTAATGTCATCAGAAACAATGACATTGAATGGCGACGTATTTGAAGGTGTATTGGTTGTTCGTATGAACAAAGGCAACAATACAAACATTGCAAAAGTTATCTGGAAATAATATTTAGATAATCATAGATAAAGCCCGATTCGTCAGAGTCGGGCTTTATTAGTTTATGGAGTTTATGTAGGTTGCTTTGTGTATGACTTTGTTTTAATCTAAGGCGATTTTGAGACCTTCTTTATTTAGAATGGAATTTTCGAATATCTCACGGGCTTCTTTAACAAATAATGATTCGTCTTTGTATCGTGATGAATAGTGTCCCGTAAGCAATTGCTTGGCGCCGGCGTCTCTTGCAGTCATTGCTGCTTGTGCAGCTGTAGAGTGACCTCTTTGTGCAGCATCAGCTGAATGTTCGTTAAGATATGTTGTTTCATGATACAGCAAATCGACAGCGCCAATTTTTTCAGCGAGGTACGGCATATATGCTGTGTCGGAAATATGTGCATATCTAATGGGTGGCGTGGCAGGTCGTGTGAGAACTTCGTTTGGAATTATTGTTCCATCTTCTCTTATAAAAGGGTTGCCATCTTTGATAGAACTCAACTGTGCTATAGGGACTTTATAGAAGTCAACCATTTCGCGTATTATGTGACGTTGTTTAGGCTTCTCCTCAAAAATAAAGCCGACATCCGGCAAACGATGATTTAAAGGAATTGTTCTGACCGTTATTGAATTATCTTCATATATCAAAGCTTCCTCAGGTTCAATCTCATTGAATATGACTTCATACGGACGATCCTGACAGAAGTAGTTAAATATTTTCTTAAACATTTTTGCACCGGGTTTGAATGTGTGTATGGTCACACATCCTCCCTTGTTTAGCAGAGCAAGGGTGCTGATCAGACCCGGAAGACCAAGACAATGGTCGCCATGCAGGTGTGTAAGAAAAATATTGTTAAGCCGAGAGAATTTTAATCGTTGACGCTGAAGTTCAAGCTGTGTGCCTTCGCCACAATCTATCATAAACAGTTTTTCGCGAATGTTGAGTACTGTTGATGACGGATTATGACGAACCGATGGTTTTGCTGAGCCACAACCTAACGTATGAAGTGTAAATGTGGACATGCGAATTACATTTGTTGGTAATCTTTTGCCAGACCACCTGTGCCTGTCTCTTTGTAGAGCGATGGCAGGTCATGACCTGTCTCTTTCATTACCTTAATCAATTTGTCAAATGAAACGCGGTGTATGCCATCGGTGAATGAGGCATAAATATTGGCATCCAAAGCGCGGGCTGCTGCGTAGGCGTTGCGTTCGATACAAGGGATTTGCACAAGTCCGCACACCGGGTCGCAAGTCATTCCAAGGTGGTGCTCAAGTCCCATTTCAGCCGCATATTCTATCTGTGCAGGGCTTCCTCCGAAAAGTTGACTTGTGGCAGCCGCTGCCATTGCACATGCTACGCCGACTTCTCCTTGGCAACCAACTTCAGCACCCGAGATGCTGGCGTTATGTTTTACGACATTGCCGAAAAGTCCGGCTGTCGCTACAGCACGCAATATTTGACGATCGGAGAATTGGTGGCTTTTCCACACGTGATAAAGCACAGCAGGCAATACACCACATGATCCGCAAGTCGGAGCAGTCACAATTTTGCCCCCAGATGCGTTCTCTTCGCTTACAGCTAAGGCGTATGCAAAGACCATGCCTCGCGTGCGAAGATTATCCTTGTAGCCTTCTGCTTTGACGTGGTAGGAGTGAGCTTTACGGCGAAGATTGAGCGGACCCGGAAGTCTGCCTTCTGCTTGCAGTCCTCTTTCGACTGCCTGCTTCATTGTCTCCCATACTTCTGAGAGAAAATCCCATATCTCAGGACCTTCGCATTGTTCCACGTATTCCCAGTAGCAATGACCGGTGCGTTCGCAAAAGTCAAGGATTTCCGACATGTTTTGTTTGTCATAGACTTCCTTAGATGCTTCGCGTGGCTTACCCTCTTCCTCGATAGCACCTCCACCGACACTATAGACTGTCCATTCATCTTTAATATTGCCCTCTTTGTCGATGGCGCGGAATGTCATGCCGTTGGGGTGGAATGGTAGGAAGATGTCGGGTTTCCATATTATTTCGACAGGAAGGCCAGCTGCTTGGAATGTATCTAATATTGCAACATCTGTCATGTGTCCTTTTCCGGTAGCTGCAAGACTACCATATAGTACCACTTCAAATCTGTCGGCATCAAGATGATTGTTAAGGAATTGATTTGCTGCTACACGCGGACCCATTGTGTGGGAAGAAGATGGTCCGGTCCCGATTCTATATAATTCTTTTATTGACTTCATAAAATATTATGTCTTTATTTCATTGCAAAGATAGGAAAAGGATGTCAGATAACCAAATGATATATAATTAAATATTGTCAAAAGAGGAGGCTTTGTACAAAGATTTATCTATATTGGTGTGACCGAAACGGATGATAAAAATCACAAATATTAATGATTGTGGGGAAGTGTGAAATGTTGTAATTTTGCATATAATGAAAAGAAGTTTAATAATATTAATTTTGATATTAGGCGTCTTCAAGCAAGTAGTGGCAATAGGTGATGCTATGCCGGATACTGTGATGCTTGAAGAAATAAGCGTATCGGCTATTAAACAGGGTGTTAGCAATGCCGAAACGTCTTCTACTGTTATCTCGCAGAAGCAATTGGAGCGCAATAGAATAACGACGATAAAAGCAGCCAGCGATTTTATTCCTAATTTCTATATTCCTGATTATGGAAGTCGCATAACATCATCAATTTATGTGAGGGGAATTGGAGCAAGAATGGATAATCCGTCGGTGGGCATGAATGTGGATAATGTCCCCATTATGAATAAGGATGCTTATGATTTTGATTTGGTTGACGTCGTGAAAGTTGAAATGTTGCGAGGTCCGCAATCATCTTTGTATGGAAGGAATACCATGGGTGGATTGATTAATATGACAACATTGTCTCCGATGAAATGGCAAGGGTGGAGATTAATGGCAGAATATGGATCGGGAAACAGTTGGAAAGGTTCAGCTTCATGGTATCATAAATTTAGTGATAAAGTGGCGTTATCATTGTCGGCATATTATACATCTGTCGGAGGATTTTATTATAATTCCTATAATAATGAAAAATGTGATTGGGAGAATCAAATCAGTGGTAGAGCAAAGCTGGAATGGCGAATTGCGGATAATGTCGTGTTGCAGAATGTTTTTGCCGCTTCTGATTCCAAGCAAGGAGGCTATCCATACGAGTATGTTAAGACAGGAGAGATAGCGTATAACGACACATGCTTTTACAAGCGATTTACTCTTAATGATGGGTTGACGCTTAGATGGTTTGCCGATAAATTTTCTCTTTCAAGTATTACATCGGTGCAATATATTGACGATAATATGACATTAGATCAAGATTTTTTGCCGTTGGAATATTTTACCCTCACACAGGCAAAAAAGGAATTGGCGCTGACAGAAGATATTGTTGTCAAAGGAAATAATACGGGTAAATACAATTGGTTAGTCGGAGTTTTCGGATTTTATAAAAATCTTGATATGATAGCACCGGTGACCTTTAAGGACTATGGCATCAGTCAATTGATAGAAAAGCATCGCAATGAAGCCAATCCTCACTATCCGATTGAATGGATAACAAGAGAATTTCCGTTGAATAGCGAATTTATAAATAAAACTTATGGGACGGCTTTGTATCATCAGTCGTCATTAAATCTCGGCAGGTGGAATTTTAAATTGGGTTTGCGATTTGATTATGAATATGCAACATTAAATTACCACAGCTATTGCAATACAGGCTATAATGTCTATCACTGCGAGCCGGAATCAGCTGAGCAAGAATTATATAAGTATGTTTCAGTTGATATAAGTGAAAAAGGAAAATTAGACAATTCATTTTTTGAAGTGTTGCCAAAGATTAGTGTGTCATATAACTTTGATGTAGCCGGTAATGCTAATTTATATGCTTCAGCGACAAAAGGGTATAAAGCAGGAGGTTTTAATACACAAATGTTTAGTGATTTTCTTCAGCAAAGCCTTATGGGAATGATGGGGATTGGAGCCGATTATGATGTTGAGGATATAATCACCTACGAACCAGAAGAAAGTTGGAATTACGAAATTGGAGCGCATTATTCATCACAAGACAATAAAATCATAGCTGATGCGTCATTGTTCTATATCGATTGCAGAAATCAACAGATGACAGTTTTTCCGGATGGTACGACAACGGGACGAATTATGACTAATGCCGGAAAAACAAGAAGTTTCGGTATGGAAGCGTCTGTGAAATATTCCATATTGTCAAATCTGTTGCTTAATCTAAGCTACGGATATACGAATGCAAAATTTGTGGAATTTGATAATGGAAAAGAGAATTTTGCCGGAAATTATCTTCCATACGTTCCTCAGCATACGGCTTTTGCCGGAATGACATATAACATGGCAGTCAACACTAATTGGCTCAAAGAGGTGGTGTTTGATGTCAATGTGCGTGGTGTAGGAAAAATCTTTTGGGATGAAGCAAATGAGAATATTCAAAATTTTTACGCATTGCTTGGTAGTTCAGTGACATTGGATTTCGATATATGTTCGTTGCAGATATGGGGTAGAAATATAACGAATACAAATTATTCGACATTCTATTTTGTCTCAATCGGTAATGAATTTTTGCAACGTGGTAAACCGGCAACATTTGGTGCTACGTTGAGATTTAATATTTGACATAAAATTTTAAAAATTAAATACAAATAAGATGAAAAAAATGTTTTTACTTGCAGGAATATGCTTAGCGCTTGTGTCTTGCAAAAATGATGAGAATGATATTCCTGATAATGGAGTTAAGTCAGAGTGTAAGGTGTCTTGTCTTTTAACAACAACGGGAGAGAATCCACAGTCATTTCCTGTTTATAATGTTCCTTTTGTTTTCAAATATGAATTTGTCAACAATACCATAACATTGTCAACTGACATGTTGGGTTTGTCATTGAATAATAAATTGTCATTTGTGTCAGATCCTGTTAATTTCGTAGGTGCTACCTATTCTGAAGGAATGGCATTGAAGTTTGAAGTGCCATCAATAAATACAAAGATGAATGGTGTTTATGACAGCACATATAATATTACAGATTTGGAATGTCTGTTCACAGATATTTACTTCTGCCCTGATAGCTGGCGTAATAATAATCCACGACCATTAGGAGATATGGTTATCATGGAGTGTGAAATCGGAGATGAATATATATTGCGTACATTCCCATTGATAGCAGGATATAGAGGCACATCGACAACTTCATTTGCGATGGGTGGTAAGGAACAATCATATATGTCGGATGTGCCATTGTATGCTGTAGCCATAGATCCAAATACAAATAAAGCTGAAGTCGGATTGTATAATGCGAAATTTGCAGAACCAATGCCACAGTTGACAATGTATCTTCGTGGATTAAATGTGGAATACACAGCGGAGGGCTATAAGATTTATGCTTCGGAAGAAGGCGTTGTTCCATTGGTCGGAAATGACTTGATTCCATATCCTGATTATATTTTCAATCAATTTGAACTTGTGTGTGAAGGAGAAAAATTGACAGATATAAATGTTAATTTTCAGGTGGCAGGAAAATTTAATGGACGCTTTAATGGGTCGTTTACTTCAGTAGCGCATTAATTTATGGCAAAAATATAGTTTATTAGGGGTGCAATCGGTGGTTGTGCCCCTAATTTTGTTGCAAACTGATCAATTTAAGAATATGAAAAATTAAGTTTAAATAATTTTGCGAATTTAAGTATTTTTAAGTAACTTTGCGCTGAAAATATTTTGACTCATTGTGAGTTAATGTGCATAAAATAGATAATTAACTAATAGATAGACAATTATATGGATTTACTATTGGCCATAAGCAACGGCGAACTTGCCATTACGGCAACGATAACCGGTTTGGCGCTTGTTTTTGCGGCTCTATTGATTGCGAAGCTAATCGGGCCTCGTTCTTATTCAGTGAAGAAGGCTGAGCCTTACGAATGTGGTATTCCTACAAGAGGAAAGTCAATGATTCAATTCAAGGTGGGTTATTACTTATTTGCTATCTTGTTTTTGATGTTTGACGTTGAAACAGTATTCCTATACCCTTGGGCTGTAATAAGCCGTAGCTTAGGAGTATATGGCTTGTTGAGTATCGCAGTATTTCTATTTATTCTAATTTTAGGCTTGGCATACGCTTGGCGGAAAGGAGCATTGCAATGGAAGTAAAAATAAAAAGCATGAAGCGTGAGGACTTCAAGGATAATGAATATATCGATCAGTTGGTTGAAGAACTCAATGCTACCGGAGCAAATGTTGTGGTTGGTAAATTAGACCAACTATTGAATTGGGGTATCGCAAATTCTTTGTGGCCTTTGTGTTTTGGTACAAGTTGTTGTGCCATCGAATTCATGTGCTTAGGTGCAGCAAGATATGACATGGCACGTTTTGGCTTTGAGGTGGCTCGTAACTCACCACGTCAGGCTGACTATATCATGGTGCAAGGAACAATCGTACACAGAATGGCGCCGGTTTTACGTCGCTTGTACGAACAGCTTGCTGAACCAAAATATGTGATTGCATGTGGTGGTTGTGCTGTATCAGGCGGTCCATTCAAGAAATCATATTGTGTGGTGAATGGTGTTGACCAAATTTTGCCTGTTGACGTGTATGTGCCTGGTTGTCCTCCGCGTCCTGAAGCAATGTTCTATGGACTAATGCAACTACAAAGAAAAATTAAGGTTCAGAAATTCTTTGGTGGTGTTAATAGAAAAGAAAAAATCTCAGAATTCTTTGCTAAACATCCTGAATTAGAGGGCCAAATGTAATTAGCACAAAACAAATTGTAAAACGAGTAGATACTATATATATGGTTAATATACAAGAAAAAATTAGCAAAATTTGCCCATCTGCAACATTTGAAGAGGGTGAAAATTTGCTTGTTGTAGTTCCTGATAAAGATTGGTATCAGTTGGCTAAAGCTCTCAAAGAAGATGCTGATTTGAGTTTCGATGTATTGTCGGCACTTGTTGGCATGGATTGGAAAGAATCAATCGGTTGCTTATACTATCTGACATCAACAAAGAATAATTGGAATGTAATTACAGTAAAAGTAGAAGCTGAAAATCGCGAAAATCCAATGCTTCACAGTGTCAGCGACTTGTGGAAAGTTGCTTTGTTCCAAGAACGTGAAGCGTATGATTTTTATGGCATAAAATTTATCAACCACCCGGATATGCGCAGATTCTTCTTGCGTAATGATTGGGTGGGTCATCCATTAAGAAAAGATTACGATGCTAATCCTGAATTGAACCCTATCAGAATGGACGACGAAGCAAACGAGGATAAGACTTGTGCTTACGTTGAAAAGGGTGGTAAGGTAGTAAAGGTTGAAGGAAAAGTATTCGAAGAAGATGAATATGTCGTAAATATCGGTCCACAACACCCTTCTACTCACGGTGTAATGCGTTTCAGAGCATCTATCGATGGTGAAACCGTTAAGAAAGTGGATGTTGTTTCCGGTTATATCCACCGTGGAATTGAAAAGTTGTGTGAAGATTTGACATATCCTCAGACATTGCACTTTACAGACCGTATGGACTATATGAGTGCGCACATGAATCGTCATTGCTTGTGTATGTGTATCGAAAAGGCAATGGGTCTTGAAATCCCACGCAGAGCTCAAGTGATTCGTGTTATGATGGATGAGTTGATGAGAATTTCATCTCACTTGTTGTCATTCGGCTGTATGACAATGGACCTTGGTGCAACAACAGCATTCTTCTATGGCTTCCGTGAACGTGAACAAGTTTTGGATATTTTCGATAAGACTTGTGGCGCACGTATGTCAATGAACTACAATGTGATTGGTGGTGTCGTTGCAGATTTGCATCCTGACTTTGCGAAGGATGTTAAGGCGTTGTGCAAAATAATGCCTGAAAGACTTAAAGAATATCATAAATTGTTTACAGGCAACATTATTGGTCAAAACAGAACTAAGGGTGTCGGTGTATTGTCGAAGGAAGATGCTATCAACTACGCAATTACCGGTCCTTCAGGTCGTGCATCAGGTTTTGCATGCGACTGCCGTAAGCGTCATCCATATTCAATCTACAACGAATTGGATTTTAAAGAAATCGTTTACACTGAAGGTGATAGTTTTGCTCGTTACTTGTTGCGTCTTGAAGAAATCGAACAAAGTGTTAAGATTCTTGAGCAATTGGTAGATAATATCCCAGAGGGAGAAATTCGTGCACAAGTACCTAAGATTATCAAATTGCCTGTAGGACGTTGGTATCAACAAGTAGAGGCAAGTAGAGGTACATTCGGTGTGTTTATCGAAAGTGACGGAAATAAGAACCCATATCGTGTTCACTTCCAGAGTCCATGTTTCAACCTTGTAGGTGTTATGGATTTGTGTTGTAAGGGTCAGATGATCGCCGACTTGATTACAATCGGTGCAGCACTTGACTTCGTAATTCCGGATATAGATAGATAATTTAATTGTAAATAAATAGAACAAAATATTATGTTTAATTTTGGAGTAGTTACAAACTGGATAAACGAAATGTTGGTCAGTGTTATGCCACAATGGGCAGCAACCTTGATTGAGTGTGTCGTTATCGGTGTAATATTATTGGTCTTGTATGCTTTATTGGCATTGTTCTATATCTTGTACGAACGTAAGTTGTGTGCATGGTTCCAATGTCGTCTCGGTCCTATGCGTGTCGGTCCTTGGGGTCTTTTGCAAGTCTTTGCCGACATGTTTAAGATTTTGATTAAGGAAATTATTCCGCTAAAGAATACAGATAAGTTCTTGTTTGCTCTTGCCCCTTACATGGTAATTGCATCGTCAGTTATTATGTTTGCGTGTTTGCCATGGGGTTACGGATTGCAAATTATAGATTATAACATTGGTATATTGTTTATATTGGCTGTTTCATCTTGCGGTGTAATTGGTATTCTATTGGCAGGATGGTCAAGTAACAACAAATATACTTTGATTGGTGCAATGCGTAGTGGTGCGCAAATGGTAAGTTATGAATTATCATTGGGTCTCGCTATCTTGACAATTATCGTTTTTGCCGGAACAATGAATATCAATGAATTGGTATGGGCACAAGAAGACGGATGGTTCTTATTCAAAGGACACATTCCTGCCTTTATCGCATTCTTGATCTATTTGATCGCTGCTACAGCAGAAACTAACCGTGGTCCTTTTGACCTTCCGGAAGCAGAACATGAGTTGACTGCAGGTTATCACACAGAATATTCAGGTATTCACTATGGTTTCTTCTATCTTGCAGAATACCTTAACCTCTTCGTAGTGTCAGGTATCGCTACTTTGATGTTCCTCGGAGGTTGGATGCCATTGCATATTCCTGGTTGGGAAGGCTTTAATGCAATAATGGATTATATTCCTTCAGTAGTATGGTTCATTGGTAAAGCGTTCTTTATTTCATTTGTAATCATTTGGTTTAAGTGGACATTCCCACGTATCAGAATTGACCAAATGTTGGCATTTGAATGGAAATATTTGATGCCATTCGCATTATTTAATCTTGTTCTAATGGCTGTGTTTGTAGCATTAGGATGGCATTTTTAATTAACAAGAATTATTAACTCGAAATCAATTATATTAATATGAGCGCTAAATTTGGAACAGTGACTCAAGTAATCGGTCCGGTAATCGACGTGTCATTTGAAGGTGGCAAAGATGCCATACCACCGATTTATTCAGCTCTTAAGGTTGAGCGTGAAAATGGAGAAACACTTATCCTTGAGGTAGAACAACACATTGGTGAAAACACAGTGCGTTGTGTAGCCATGGAAAGTACTGATGGCCTTTGCAGAGGTGTAAAAGTTGAAAATCTCGGACATCCTATCGCTGTGCCAACAGGTGCGCAGGTTAAAGGTCGCCTCCTAAATGTGATTGGCGAGCCAATTGACCACTTGCCTGAACTAAGCAGAGAAAACCTCAGACCAATCCATCAACCGGCTCCTGCATTTGATGATTTGGCTATCTCAACTGAGATCCTATATACAGGTATTAAGGTTATTGACCTTTTGGAACCATATTCTAAAGGTGGTAAAATTGGTTTGTTCGGTGGTGCCGGTGTAGGCAAGACTGTGCTTATCATGGAGTTGATCAATAACATCGCTAAGGGACACAATGGTTTTTCTGTATTTACCGGTGTTGGTGAACGTACTCGTGAGGGTAATGACCTTTTGCGTGAAATGATTGAAAGTGGTGTTATTCGCTACGGAGAAAAGTTCAAAGAAGGTATGGAGAAAGGTGAATGGAATATTCACGATGTTGACATGAAAGAAGTCAACAATTCTCAAAGTACACTTGTGTTTGGACAGATGAATGAGCCTCCTGGCGCACGTCTTCGCGTGGCTTTGTCAGGTCTTACTGTAGCTGAGCAATTCCGTGATCAAGATGGTGGTGGTAAAGACGTATTGTTGTTTATCGATAACATCTTCCGTTTCACACAGGCGGGTTCTGAAGTATCTGCGTTGTTGGGTCGTATGCCATCAGCTGTAGGTTATCAACCGACATTGGCATCTGAAATGGGTATTCTCCAAGAACGTATTACATCTACTAAGCAAGGATCTATTACATCTGTACAAGCTATCTATGTGCCTGCGGATGACTTGACCGACCCTGCTCCGGCGACTACGTTCAACTTCCTCGATGCGACAACCGTATTGAGCCGTAAGATTTCAGAGTTGGGTATCTATCCGGCTGTGGATCCATTGGAATCAACATCTCGTATCCTTGACCCTAACGTTATCGGCGAAGAACATTATAATACTGCTCAACAAGTTAAGCAATTGTTGCAGAAATATAATGAATTGCAAGATATTATTGCCATCCTTGGTGTTGATGAATTGAGTGATGAAGATAAATTAGTTGTAGCTCGTGCTCGTCGTGCACAACGTTTCTTGTCGCAACCATTCCATGTGGCTGAGCAGTTTACAGGTCTCCCTGGTGTAATGGTGCCTCTTTCTGAAACTATCAGAGGATTTAAGATGATTCTTAGCGGAGAAATGGATGAATATCCTGAACAAGCATTCCTCAATGTAGGTACAATTGATGAAGCTATCGCTAAGGGTAAGAAGATGCTTGAAGAAGTTAAATAATAATTACAACAATCAACGAAAATAATATGACACTTGAAATTATATCGGCTGAAAAAATCCTATTCCAAGGTGAGGCTATTTCTGTGAAATTACCGGGCGAATTAGGATCGTTCACTGTGCTCAATAATCACGCGTCGCTTATTTCAGCACTTGTGCCGGGCAAAGTGGAATATAAGACATCTGATAATGCAACACATGAAATTGCAGTAAAGGGTGGATTAGTTGATGTTGACAATAATGTGGTTTCAGTGTGCATCTATTAAATAATGTAGCAATGAATAAGAAACTTTTTTCTATACTACTTCTTGTTTTAACTGCAATCTTTGCATTGCCTGAGAATGCATTTGCAAGTGGTTCAAGTGAAGATGGTAAGGTAGATTTAAAGGGTATAATCTTCCACCACTTAGGTGATGGATATGGATGGGAAGTGCCTTTCTCACATACTCGTAGAATCCCTTTGCCGGTAATAGTACGTGCTGAAAATGGATCATGGCATTGCTTCATGTCTTCAAATTTAGTCGAATTGAAGAATGAAAAAGATGCAAATGGAGAAGAGCATGAAAAGGCTGTCAATGTTGTATATACAGCAGATGACGGATCACAATTCATGATTGCTCCACATTCAAGTGCAAATAAAAATAAGGTTGTTCAAGTCACACCTTTATCAAGTGATGAAGAAGCTATGGTATTGGCGAAGGCTGATAGTATTTCTAAAGCGGATGGAATCGAATTGGCTGAAGTCGGTATTGATGGATATGCAAATGATCATGGCCATTTTTATAAGGAATATAAGCCATTTGATATGTCTATTACCAAGAATGTGTTGGCAATATTCATTTCTGCTATTGTAGTATTCTTTATGATTATGTCAATAGCACGTTGGCATCGTAAAAATGGCATGAAGGCGCCTCGCAAGGGTTTGGGCTTTGTTGAGTTGGTAATTGATTACATTTATAAGGGTGTAATTCAAGCAACTCTCGGTGATAAAGCGCCAAAATTTGCGCCATATTTGTTGACTGCATTTTTCTTTATCCTTGTAATGAACTTACTCGGTTTGATTGTGATTTTCCCGGGTGGAGCCAATCTAACAGGTAATATAGCTATTACATTAACACTTGCAGTGTTGACATTTATAGTTACCAATGTACTTGGAACAAAGCATTATTGGAAAGAAATTTTCTGGCCTGAAGTGCCAATGTTTTTGAAATTCCCATTGCCAATCATGCAAATGATTGAAATCTTCGGTATTTTTACAAAGCCGGCTGCATTGTGTGTTCGTTTGTTTGCAAATATGATGGGCGGTCACATGATTGTCATTACGCTCACAGGATTGATTTTCATCTTTGCAGCGTTTGGATATGCAGCTGCCGGAGGTACAGCAGTAATTTCACTCCTATTTTCAATTTTCATGTTGGTACTTGATGTGTTGGTTAGTTTTATCCAAGCATACGTATTTACAATGTTGTCAACAATGTTCATTTCAATGGCCCAGGAAGGTGGTCACCATGAAGAACATAAACACGAATAACTATTAAAATAAAAATAAAAATAAAATAAAATATTAACTTTAAAAATTTAAGATTATGTTATCAATGATTTTAGCAGCAACACCGTTGGCATCTTTTGGTGCAGCTTTAGGTGCAGGCATCGCAGCAATCGCTGCAGGTTTCGGTATCGGTAAAATTGGTTCTTCAGCAATGGAAGCTATTGCGCGTCAACCAGAAGCAGCCGGTGATATCCGTAGTAGTATGATTGTGATTGCAGCGCTTATCGAAGGTGTAGCACTTTTTGCTGTGATTGTATCTGCATTGGCATTGTTCCTCTAATAAAGCAATTTAGCTCATGGAATTATTCACGCCCGATTCCGGCTTGGTAATATGGATGTTCATTGCATTCGCAGTGCTGTTTTTAGCATTGGCATTTTTCGCATGGCCTATCATCATCAAAAGCTTGTCAAAGCGAGCAGATTTAATTGATAAGGGAGTGGAATTTGCGCAAAATGCTAAGGAGCAGCTTGATAATGCAAGAGCCGAAGCCCAAAAGTATATATCTGAAGCTCAGAAACAGCAGGCCGAAATATTGCGTGATGCGGCAAGAATGAAGACTGAAATTATCGAAGAAGCTCGCAGAGAAGCCTCTGAAGAAGCTAAGAAGGTAATGGATGCCGCAAAGTTGTCAATAGAGCAATCGCGCAAGGAAGCTGAACTGCAATTCAGAAATGAGGTGAGCAAGTTCTCAATTGATATCGCTGAAAAAATGGTTCGCAAACAAATGTCGAATGATTCAGCTCAAAGTGAACTTGTAAATAAATTATTGGACGAAATAGAGAAAAACTAAACAAAATGAACGACGGACTTATCCCGCAAAGGTATGCAAAAGCACTCTATAAGTTTGCCTTAGAAAATGGCAAGAGTGAAGTTGTTTACGATGAGATGAAGAATGTAATCTTGTCATTCGAAGCGAACAAGGAATTTTCAAAAGTTCTTGCTAATCCTTATGTCTGCAAAGCTGATAAGGAAAAATTGCTTCTTGCAGCTGCAGGCGATAAAAGGGAAGAAGCCTATGATAACTTTGTTAAGTTGATTCTTGATAATAAGAGAGAAAATTTTGCTTATCAATCAGCATTGGCATATAGAAAGTTGTATCGAAAGGACAACAATATTTCTCAAGTAGAAATAATCACTGCTGTAAAGTTGGGTGATGGCGAAATGGGAAAAATTCGCTCTCTCGTCCAAGAATCCTGTAAAGGCAAAACATTAGAATTTACATATTCTGTAAATCCTGAAATAATAGGTGGATTTGTTGTAAATGTGGATTCAATAAAGATGGATGCCTCTATAAGTAATGAAATTGAACAATTACGTTTAAACCTTTTAAGTAGGAATTAATAGAGATGCTTAACCCAAGCGAAATTTCTGATATATTGAAACAACAGTTGGCCAGCGTCAATTCTCAAGTTAAATTTGAGGAAGTTGGTACAGTCCTTGAAGTAGGTGATGGTGTAGCCCATGTCTATGGATTGGATAATGTGAAGGCTAACGAGTTGGTTGAGTTTGAGAACGGCGTAAAAGGCGTTGCTCTAAACTTAGAGGAAAGCAATGTTGGTGTTGTGCTCCTAAACAATGTAAATAAAGTGACTGAAAACATGTCGGTGCGACGCACGGGTGATATTGCATCAATTCCCGTAGGCGAAGGACTATTAGGACGTGTTATCAATATCCTTGGTGAACCAATTGACGGCAAGGGACCAATCGAAGGTGACAAAATTTTGTTGCCTTTGGAACGTAAGGCTCCGGGTGTAATTTTCCGTCAGCCGGTAAACCAACCATTACAGACAGGTATCAAGGCTGTTGATGCTATGATTCCAATCGGTAGAGGTCAGCGTGAGTTGATTATCGGTGACCGTCAGATTGGTAAGACAGCAATTGCTATTGATACTATTATCAATCAAAGAGAAAATTATCTTGCAGGAAAACCTGTGTTCTGTATTTATGTAGCTATTGGTCAGAAAGCATCATCAATTGCTGCAACTGTGCATACACTTGAGAAATATGGTGCAATGCCATATACAGTTGTAGTTGCTGCTTCTGCATCAGATTCAGCTGCAATGCGCTATTATTCTCCATTTGCCGGTGTGGCAATTGGTGAGTATTTCCGCGATTCAGGACGCGATGCATTGATCGTATATGATGACTTGTCAAAGCAGGCTGTCGCATATCGTGAGATTTCGTTGATTTTGAAGCGTCCATCAGGACGTGAGGCTTATCCTGGTGATATTTTCTATTTGCACTCTCGTCTTTTGGAACGTGCGGCAAAGATTATCGATAATCAGGAAATTGCAAGTAAGATGAATGACCTTCCTGAGGCATTGAAGCCAATGGTAAAGGGTGGTGGTTCGCTTACAGCATTGCCAATTATCGAAACTCAAGCCGGTGACGTATCTGCATATATTCCAACGAATGTGATTTCTATTACAGATGGTCAGATTTATTTGGAATCTTCATTGTTTAATCAAGGTATTCGTCCTGCAGTAAATGTTGGTATTTCTGTATCACGTGTGGGTGGTAATGCTCAGATTAAGGCGATGAAGAAGGTTGCAGGTACATTGAAGATTGCTCAGGCACAGTTTAGAGAGTTGGAGTCATTTACTAAATTTGGTGGTGACATTGACCCTGTAACAGCAAGAGTGATCGACCGTGGACGTAAGAATCAGCAACTTTTGATTCAGCCTCAGTATAAGCCTTGGGCTGTAGAAGAAGAAGTAGCCGTAATTTTCTGTGGTGTAAATGGTCTTCTTGAAGATGTGCCGTTGGATAAAGTGCATGAATTCGAAGAAATGTTCTTGCAACTTTTGAGAGCTAAATATCAGAAGGAAGTTCTTGATGAACTCAAGAAAGGAGTCTTATCAGACGAGGTTACTGCGCTTCTAACAAAGGTTGCGTCAGAAATAGCAAGTAAGTATAAAGCTTAATGGTCATTATTTAGGTTATGTCAACATTACGAGAATTAAAAACGCGAATTGGTTCGGTATCTTCAAGTGAGAAGATAACCGGTGCAATGAAGATGATATCATCTGCAAAAGTTCATAAGAGTGAACGTGATTTACGTCGTCTATTGCCTTTTAAAGACCAAATAAAATCGATAATGGGACATCTCCTTGCAGCTGATGGAGATTATACCTCTCCCCTAATAGAGGAGAGGGAGATTTCCAAAATTGGTATAGTCGTATTTGGTAGTGACGACGGACTTTGCGGTGCGTATAATGTCAATATCTTTAAACAGGTTTTGTCAAAGATAAATAGATATCGTGACCAATATGGAGAGGCAATGAAGTTTGTTGTTTATCCTATCGGTAAGAAAATGTACAAGGCTGTTAAAAAGATAGAGGCAGATTTTATCGAGGTAAAGTCATACGAAGGAGTTGATTCAAAAATGTCTGGTGATAAAGTTACTTTCTTCACAGAAGAGTTGAAGAAGTCGTTTATTGAAGGCGAATTGGACAAGGTGGATGTTGTCTATATGAATTTTAAATCAATCAGTCGTCAGATATTAGCTGAAGAACAATTATTCCCAGTTGAAGCGTCAGCTTTAGGTGGAGAATTAGATGCCAAGAGTGCCAATAAGCTATATATATTTGAGCCGGATGGAAATAGAATCTTCAATGAAGTTCTACCAATGTTTGTATTATCAACAATGCAAGAAATAACAATAGAGAACCGTGCTTCTGAACAAGCTGCAAGAATCATGGCAATGCAAAGTGCAAATGATAATGCGAAGAAATTACTTGAATCACTTCGACTCGAATATAACAAATTGCGTCAACAAAGTATTACCACTGAGTTGTTAGACATACTTGGTGGTCAAGTAGAAAAATAAAAAACGAATTTCGAACTAATCTATGAGTAGTATAAAGGAGTATTTCTCATCGGTAGGAAAGGGAGTAAAGAGTCTTGTTACCGGTATGGGTGTTACAGGTAAAGAATTTGTGACACCAAAAATCACTGAGTGCTATCCCGAAAACCGAGCTACATTGCAGATACCTGAAAGATTTCGTGCAGAACTTACATTGAAATACGATAACGAAGGTCGTCATAAATGTATTGCATGCGGAATTTGTCAGATGAACTGCCCGAATGGAACAATCTCACTCACAAAGAAGATGGTTGAACTTCCTGACGGAAAGAAAAAAGCAAAGCTTGATAAATATCTTTATGATCTTGGTAGTTGCACCTTCTGTATGTTGTGTGTGACAACGTGTCCTCAGGATGCACTTGAGTTTTCCAATGATTTTGAACAGGCTGTATTCACACGACAAAAATTAGTAAAGTTGTTGAACAACAGACCTGAAGTTGAGGATGCTCCAAAGCCGGCTCCTGTAGATAAACCAGCAGAGTAATCTGCACGTAGTGCTCAATAATTTGAAAAATAAATAACATAATGGAATCAGTAGGAAATCTCGTATTGTATTTCGTGATAGTCGCAATCATTTCTGTTTTTTCAGTTATGGCTGTGACATCGCGTAAAATCTTGCGCTCGGCTACCTACCTGTTGTTTGTACTTATTGGTACAGCTGTGGTTTACTTCCAATTGGGATATGAATTTCTCGGGGCAGTACAGATTGCAGTGTATGCAGGTGGTATCTTGGTTCTTTTCGTATTCTCTATTTTGTTGACAGCTCAGCCGAATGATAAGTCTGAAAAATTGACTTCTCATAGAAAATTTATGGGTTTAGCTGCTGCAATAGGAGGCGTAGCTGTATTGTTGTATGCTTTATTTACTTATCCCGGATTCTCTTGTGAGTCTTTAAGTAATTTTATGACAGCAGAAAACGAACTCAGTATGCACAAGATTGGTCAAGCTTTGATGGGAACAGAAAAATTTCAATATTTGTTGCCATTTGAAGCGATAAGTGTGTTGTTGTTGGCATGTATAATTGGTGGCATCGTAGTTGCCCGTAAAAGATAATCGGATATGGATTTGACAATAATGATGTATTTGATCCCAAGCTTGATAATGTTTGCTTGTGGTGTTTACGGGTTTATTACTCGTAAGAATTTGATTGCCATTCTGATTTCTTTAGAGTTGATGCTCAATTCAGTGGACATTAACTTTGTAGTGTTCAACAGATTCCTTTTCCCGGGACAAATGGAAGGTATGTTTTTTACCTTGTTCGCAATAGGAATCGCTGCAGCAGAAACAGCATTGGCTATAGCAATTATTATCAACATATTCCGTTCAGTGAATAATGTTGACATTCGTGAAATTAATAAAATGAAATTCTAAGATATGGACATTACATTACCTCTTTTGATTTTGGTACTTCCTATTGCAATGTTCCTTATCTTGGGACTTTGTGGTATGAAGATGAGCCATAAATTGGCAGGTGTGCTCGGTACTATAGGTATGGGTATCACTGCTATTTTGGCTTATACTGTCGCATTTACATATTTCTTTAGTGGCAATCCAGATTTTGTTACTGTAGAAGGTGTGCGTCAGCAATTTGAAGTGTTCAACTATGATTGGTTGGCATTTACTCCGACATTGATTGTTCAGCTTGGTTTCCTTTTGGATCCAATCTCTGCATTGATGCTCGTTGTAATCACTACAATCTCTTTCTTCGTACATTTGTATAGCTTGGGCTATATGCACGGAGAAAAGGGTTTCCAACGCTACTATGCGTTCCTTTCTTTGTTTAGCTTCTCAATGCTTGGTCTTGTCGTTGCAACTAACATCTTCCAAATGTATATCTTCTGGGAGCTTGTGGGTGTATCGTCTTACCTTTTGATTGGTTTCTTCTATAAGTTGCCATCTGCAGTTTCTGCTTCAAAGAAAGCATTTATTGTAACACGTTTTGCGGATCTTGGTTTCTTGATTGGTATCTTGATTTTGTCTTTCTTCACAGATACATTCAATTTCGTGGAATTGACAAATAATCCGGAATCAACTCTTGCTTCAATTTCAGCAGGAGGTGCATTTATGGGTTGTTCAGTTGTTACATGGGCATTGTGTTTGATCTTCATGGGTGGTATGGGTAAATCAGCAATGATGCCACTTCATATCTGGTTGCCAGATGCGATGGAAGGTCCGACACCGGTATCAGCACTTATCCACGCTGCGACAATGGTCGTTGCGGGTGTGTACTTGATTGCTCGTATGTTCCCTGTATATTGCCTTGATGAAGCATCAATGAATTTCATTGTAATTATCGGTGCAATAACAGCGTTCTATGCAGCAGTTGTAGCATGTGCTCAAATCGATATTAAACGTGTGCTTGCGTTCTCAACTATCTCACAGATTGCATTCATGATGGTATCAATCGGTGCCGCACGTCCGGAATTGCATGAAGGTCTCGGCTACATGTCCGGTATGTTCCACTTGTTTACACACGCGATGTTCAAGGCTCTCTTGTTCCTCGGTGCTGGTGCATTGATTCACGCCGTTCACTCAAATAACTACACAGACATGGGTGGCTTGCGTAAGTATATGCCAATCACACACTGGACATTCCTTATCGGCTGTCTTGCAATCGCGGGTATTCCTCCATTTTCAGGATTCTTCTCTAAGGACGAAATGTTGACAGCTATGTATGACAACAGCATGTTCCTTGGCGTATGGATGACAATGGTAGCAGGTTTGACAGCATTCTACATGTTCCGTCTTTATTACATGATCTTCTGGTGGGAAGAAAATCCTCACTATAAGGATCACAAACCACACGATTCATCATGGACTATGTCATTGCCATTGATTATTCTTGCAGTTGTATCTTGTGTATCCGGTTTCATTCCTTTCGGTCACTTCGTGACTTGGAACGGTGAACCATACGATATCCACTTGAAGATGTCGGTAGCCATCACAAGTATTATTGTAGCAGTAGTTGCAATTGCATTGGCAACAGTTCTCTATCGTAAGAAAAATGATGTTCCTGCTAAGATGGCTAACAGCTGTCGTTGGTTGTGGACAGCTGCAAATCGTCGTTTCTATTGGGACGAAATTTATATGTTTGTTACACATAAGATTATCTTCAACATTATCTGTAAATCAATAGCATGGTTTGATCGTCACATCATTGACGGAACAATGGATATGTTTGCAAAGGTAAGTCAGAAGGCATCTTATGCAATTCGTGGAATGCAAAGCGGAAGCATCCAGTCATACGTATTGTGGTATTTCGCCGGTGCAATTCTCCTTGGTTTGATTGTATGGTTAATGGTTATCTAATTCATAGCGACAATAAAAATTTTTAGATTATGATACTTGAAAATATATTGATCTATTTTGTGATAATCCCGTTGCTCATGTTAGCAGGGTTAGCAGTGTGTCGCAATATGAATCAGATTCGTACTGTGATGACTGTACTATCAACAATCTTGTTGGGATTATCAATCTATTTATGTGTAGATTTCTTAGCAATTCGTGCGGCAGGTAATGTAGAGCCAATGCTTTACATGGCTTCATGGAATTGGTATGAACCACTAAATATTAAGCTATCTCTTGGTGTAGATGGAATTTCTGTATTGATGATAATGCTTTCTGCAATTATAGTATTTGCAGGTACATTTGCATCATGGAAAATTTCTCCACTACCAAAGAATTTCTTCTTGTGGTTTGCCCTCTTGTCAATGGGTGTATTCGGATTCTTTATCTCAATTGACATTTTCACAATGTTCATGTTCTATGAGGTAGCATTGATTCCGATGTATTTATTGATTGGTGTTTGGGGTACAGGACGTAAGGAGTACTCAGCGATGAAATTGACATTGATGCTAATGGGAGGTTCAGCATTCTTGATGCTTGGTCTTCTTGGTATCTATTGGCATTCAGCACCGGAAGGCGGACAACTTACATGGAACATTTTGGAAATCGCTCAAAATGGTTCAATTGATAGAGAATGGCAGATGTATCTTTTCCCATTGACATTTGTTGGCTTTGGTGTACTTGGTGCAATGTTCCCATTCCACACATGGAGTCCTGACGGTCACGCATGTGCTCCGACAGCAGTGTCAATGCTCCACGCCGGTGTACTTATGAAACTTGGTGGTTACGGATGTTTCCGTATCTCAATTTTCTTGTTGCCTGAAGCAGCAAATGAATTGGCATGGATATTTATTATCTTGACCGGTATCAGTGTTGTTTATGGTGCATTCTCAGCATGTGTACAAACAGACTTGAAATACATTAATGCTTACTCATCAGTGTCACACTGTGGTATGGTTCTTTTCGCAATCTTGATGTTGAACACAACTGCAATGACCGGTGCAATCCTTCAAATGCTTTCACACGGTCTTATGACAGCATTGTTCTTTGCATTGATTGGTATGATTTATGGAAGAACACACACACGTGATATTCGAGAAATGGGTGGTTTAATGAAGATAATGCCATTCTTGGGTGTATGTTATATGATTGCCGGTTTTGCATCACTTGGTTTGCCGGGTCTCTCAGGTTTCGTTGCGGAAATGACTATCTTCTTCGGTTCATTCCAACACACAGATCTCTTCCACCGTGCATTCGTTATCGCAGGCACAAGTGCAATTGTAGTGACAGCTGTTTACATCCTTCGTGTTGTTGGTAAGATTCTTCTCGGTCCTGTTCAAGATGAGCATCATTTGCAATTGACAGATGCAACATGGTTTGAGCGTCTTTCAACAGTGACATTGATAATCTGTATCGCAGCAATCGGTTGCTTCCCTAATTGGATAAATGAGACAATTCAACAAAGTTTTGCTCCTATCATTAAAGTGATTGAGCAAGCTGCAATTTAATTAATGTATTGAATAATAAAAAAAGAAAAGAAAAATGGATTACTCACAATTTTTAACCATGAGTTCAGAGTTGATGCTACTTGTAGTATTCCTGATTGTGTTTTTATTCGATACATTCGGAGGAGCAAAAGCTCGTGAATACACAAGCCCATTGGCTTTGATATGTTTCAGTGCAATGACAGTATTGCAATGGTTTGTGCCATGCAATGGAGCAGAAGCATTCAGTGGAATGTACTATACTTCCGGCATAATCACTGTGATTAAGTCTGTATTAAACTTAGGTGTGATATTGGTGTTGCTACAATCAATTAAATGGATAGATAGCGAAGACGCAAAGGTTCGTCGTGGCGAGTTCTATGAATTGTTATTGGTAACACTCTTCGGTATGTACTTAATGATTTCAGCACGTCATTTCTTGCTATTCATCATTGGTTTGGAATGTGCATCATTGCCATTGGCTGCAATGGTTGCGTTCAACAAAAATCAATATGAAAGCCATGAGGCTGCAGTAAAATATATCTTTACAGCTGTATTCTCATCAGCAATAATGATGATGGGCTTGTCATTTGTTTACGCATTGTCAGGAACAGGATCACTCTACTTCTCTGATATAGCTCAACAAATAGCAACCGGAGAAAATAGCTTGTTGTTGGTATTGGCAGTAGCATTCGTTATCGCAGGTTTTGGTTTCAAACTTTCACTTGTACCATTCCACTTGTGGACTGCAGATACATATCAAGGTGCTCCAACATCAGTGACAGCATACCTTTCAGTAATTTCAAAAGGTTCTGCAGCATTTGCATTCCTTGTGGTTTTGGCGCAAGTATTTGGCGCAGTATATAGCCAGGTTTGGGAATGGATGCTTTATGGATTGATTATCATTACCATTACAGTTGGTAACTTGTTTGCAATACGTCAAAAGAACATGAAACGCTTCATGGCATTTTCATCTGTATCACAAGCAGGTTATATTATGCTTGGCGTAATTTCAGCAAATGTTCTCGGTATGACATCAATGATATTCTATATTTTGGTGTATATCTTCAGCAACCTTGGTGCATTTGCGGTAATTTCAGCAATTGAAAATAAGACCGGCAAAATCGGTATGGATGACTATAATGGTCTTCACAAGACTAACCCATGGCTTTCATTTGCTATGACATTGGCAATGTTCTCATTGGCAGGTATTCCTCCATTCGCAGGATTCTTTAGTAAGATTCTTATCTTCAACGGTGCGTTGGAAAGTGGTTCAGTTGAATTATACGTATTAGTTTTGATTGCATTGATTAATACAATTATTTCACTTTACTATTATCTATTGGTAGTTAAGGCAATGTGGATCAGCCCTGATGAACCTGTAGTAGAACAATTCCGTTCATCATGCTACGAACGTCTTGGAATGTGGCTTTGTATTGCAGGTATCGTAGGTCTTGGTATCGTAAGCTGGTTCTACTCTTACATCTATGATGCAAGTTTGCTTGACTCTACAACATTCTTTGCTCTATTGAAATAAGATATTGTAATTCTATGACTATATGGTTGTCGTGTCCCTATTGGGATGCGACAACTTTTTTTATGTTATAAAACATAAATTGAGCAAATTGTAAATGTATTTAATGTTTGATGATTAAATTTTAGTTAAAAATTTTGAAATTAATGTGAATTATGTTACCTTTGTGAGAATTGTATGATTTAATGAATTATTGTGGGAAGAAATATTCTAAAAAGATGATATTGAGTCATACATAGAATAAAAAGAGTAGATTCAATTAATAATATATAAAACAATATACAGGCCTAATGAGTTATCTAAAGTTTGATAAAAATCTGATGATAAATTTGGAGCAAAGTCTGCCTAAGGAGATGTTGCGAACAAATCAGAGCGGTGCTTATCATTGCACATCGATTGTCGGATGCAATACACGTAAGCAGCATGGATTACTCGTAATTCCGATACCGGAGATGGATGACAAGGCTCATGTGTTGCTATCGTCATTAGATGAAACAGTGATTCAACATGGTGCTCCGTTTAATTTGGGTATTCATCAGTATGGTGAGAATATTTATAGTCCTAACGGGCATAAGTATATTCGTCAGTTTGATTGTGAAAGTGTGCCGACAATCACATATCGTGTCGGTGGTGTAATTTTGACAAAAGAAAAGGTTTTCATATCGCATGAAAATCGAATTCTTATTAAATATACCTTGGTGGAGGCACATTCTCCGACTACTTTGCAATTCCGACCATTCCTTGCATTTAGAGATGCAAATGAATTGTGTATGGAAAATGGTTCTCTAAACAAGAATATGAATCAAGTAAACAATGGCATGTCATGTTGCTTATATCCGGGTTATCCTGAGTTGTATATGCAATTCAGTCACGAAGCAAAGTGGGTTGACGACGGTCATTGGTATAAAGGAATAGAGTATAATAAGGATAAGGATAGAGGTCTCCCTTATAAGGAAGATTTGTGGGTTCCCGGTTACTTTGAACTTCCGATCAAGAAGGGTGAAAGTATAATTTTCTCAGCATCTACTTTCGAATCGGACCCCTCTACTTTTGAAAGCATTTATGCCGAAGAGATTGCTACTCGCACATATCGCACAAGTTTCTACAACTGTCTGAAAAACTCTGCCAAGCAATTCTACTATTACAAGGATGATGAGATGCACATTATGGCAGGCTATCCTTGGTTTGCAGTGCGTGCAAGAGATGAATTAATTGCATTGCCGGGTTGTACGTTGGCCATTAAGCATAGGGAAGACTATGAGGCGATCATGGGAACATTAGTCAATGCGCTAAAGGAATATGTAGAGACTGGTACTAAACATGCGACAATCAAGGAGATAGATATTCCGGATACTTCATTATGGGCAATTTGGGCTATTCAACAGTATAAGCGATTCTACGGAATAGGAGAGTGTCGCGAACGTTACGGAGAAATAGTGAAATTTATTGTCGATGCAATTCGCAATGGAAGAATTCCGAACTTGTATATTAATGAGAACGGTTTGTTATCTACAAACGGACAAAATTCTCCGGTCACATGGCTCTCTGCTACGATTGACGGTCGTCCGATAATTCCTCGAACAGGCTACATTGTCGAGTATAATGCGTTGTGGTACAATGCGTTGAAATTTGCAGTGGCGCTATATGAATCAGATGAGATGATGGCTGGATATGTCGATGACCTGAACAATTTGGCTGAAACGGTCAAAGAGTCGTTTATCGAAACATTCCTCAATGATTACGGCTATCTGTATGATTATGTCAATGGCGCGTATGCCGATTTAAGTGTTCGTCCTAACATGGCAATTGCTATCGGTTTGGATTATTCGCCATTAGACCGACGTCAGCGTAAGAGGGTGTTGGACTTTGTGACAAGAGAATTGTTGACACCGAAAGGATTGCGCTCGCTCTCGCCGAAGAGTTATGGTTATAATCCGACCTACGTTGGTAATCCGATTGAGCGTGAATACGCTGTGCATCAAGGACCTGCCCGCCCATGGTTGTTTGGTTTTTATGCAGATGCGTATTTCAAAGTGTTCGGCGTAAGCGGTCTGTCGTTTATAGAAAGAATGCTTATCGGATATGAAGATGAAATGACAGAAGGATGTATCGGCTCATTGTCAGAGCTGTTTGACGGTAATCCGCCATTTATCGGTCGAGGAGCAGTCAGTGCATCTAAAAATGTTGGCGAAATATTGCGAACATTGAGAAATGTCAACGAAATAAGTAAACAATTAACCACTGAAACAAGCGAATCAATATGAAAGCATTAATGTTTGGGTGGGAATTTCCACCGCATATTTTGGGGGGATTAGGTACTGCAAGTTATGGTCTTACAAAGGGCATGCATAACTGTGGCAACATGGACATCACTTTTGTGATACCTAAACCCTGGGGTGATGAAGAAAGAGATTTTGCAAATATCATAGGTGCTTGCAACACTCCTGTCGCATGGCGCGATGTCAATTGGGATTACGTTGAAAACAGATTGGGTAAATTTATGGACCCTCAGCTGTATTTCGACATGAGAAATAAGATATATGCCGACTTTAATTACATGTATCTTAATGATTTAGGTTGTATCGATTTCTCCGGTAGGTATCCTGATAACTTGATAGAGGAAATCAACAATTATTCGATCGTTGCCGGTGTCATCGCACGCACAATCGATTGTGATGTCATCCACTCTCACGATTGGTTGACATATCCTGCCGGTATTCATGCGAAGAACGTGACAGGCAAGCCACTCGTAATTCATGTCCATGCGACTGATTTCGACCGTTCGCGTGGTAATGTCAACCCGACGGTGTTCGGAATCGAGAAAGATGGTATGACTCATGCCGATCATATCATCACAGTGTCGAATTTGACACGTCAGACGGTAATCGATAAGTATGGCATCGACCCTGCTAAGGTGACGACTGTTCATAATGCCGTAATACCATTGAGTGACGATTTGTTGTCTATACCGAAGCCTGATAACAAAGAGAAAGTGGTGACTTTCCTCGGTCGTATCACAATGCAGAAAGGACCTGAATATTTTGTGGAAGCGGCAGTGAAGGTTTTGCAGAAATGTCACAATGTGCGATTTGTGATGGCGGGTTCGGGCGATATGATGGACCAAATGATTGCATTGGCAGCGAAGCGAGGTATTGCCGATCGTTTCCACTTTACCGGCTTCTTGCGTGGTCGCCAAGTCTATGAGATGCTAAAGGCTTCCGATGTATATATCATGCCGTCGGTGTCTGAGCCATTTGGTATTTCGCCTCTTGAAGCTATGCAGATGGGTGTGCCGTCGATTATATCAAAGCAAAGTGGTTGCGCCGAAATTCTCAACAATGTCATAAAGACAGACTATTGGGACATCGATGCAATGGCAGATGCTATTCATTCTATTATCAGCTATCCTGCCATGTATGAATCTCTGAAGAATGAAGGTCTTGAAGAGATGAAAGGCATTACATGGGAGAAAGCCGGACAGAAAGTGATTGATATTTACAATCAGGTGATTAAGAAATAATAAGTAACATTAAAATAATAGATAGAAATTATGAAATCGATTTGTTTCTATTTTCAGATACATCAACCATTCCGTCTGAAGAAATATCGTTTCTTCGACATTGGTAATGACCATTATTACTATGATGATTTTGCAAACGACGACATTGTGACACGTGTCGCAGAGCGCTCGTACATGCCTATGGCTGAGACATTGTTGCAAATGATTAACGAAAACGGCAAGGCATTCAAGTGTGCAATTTCTATTACCGGTACGGCTATCGAGCAATTGCAACAGTATGTGCCTGAGTTTATCGATTTGCTTAAGAAACTTGCCGATACAGGCTGTGTGGAATTTCTTAGCGAGACATATTCTCACAGTTTGGCTTCATTGCAAGATCCGGATGAATTTATTCGTCAAGTGAAAGCGCATGATGCGGTGATTTACAGCTTATTCGGACAAAAGCCGAAAGTAATTCGCAACACCGAACTTATTTACGACGACGACATTGCTTCCTTGATCGCTTCTATGGGATTTAAGGCTGCTATCACAGAAGGAGCCAAGCACATTCTCGGTTGGAAGTCACCTAATTATGTCTATTCTGCCGAGTCAGCGCCAAAGCTTAAACTGCTTCTGCGTAATGACACATTCTCAAGCGATATTACACGCAATTTCAACAACTCTGATTGGGGCGAATATCCGTTGACTGCAGATAAATACATAAATTGGATTGCGCAACTTCCTGAGGAAGAACAAGTTGTCAACTTGTTTATGGGTATGGAGACATTCGGCGAATTTCTGCCACGTGAGACAGGAATTTTCGACTTTATGCGAGCATTGCCGCGTTTTGCAGCCGAAAGAGGCATCTCGTTCATGACTCCTTCAGAGGTTGTGGCTAAACATAAATCTGTGGCTTCTGTTTCTGTGCCATATCCGATGTCGTGGGCTGATGAAGCGCGAGATGTCGCTGCTTGGAAGGGTAATACGCTTCAGCGTGAGGCGCTCGATAAGTTATACTCAGTCGCTGAGCGAGTAAATCTTTGCGAGGACCGTCGTCTTAAGAAAGATTGGGAATACCTTCAATCAAGCGACCACTTCTTCTATATGAACACAAAGAGCCTGACAGATGGTGTGGTGTTCTCTCCGTTCAGCCCGTATGATTCGCCTTATTCGGCATTTACCAACTATATGAATGTATTGGCAGACTTTATCGTACGTGTCGAAGAGCAATATCCGCTATCGATTGAAAATGAAGAACTTAATTCATTGTTGTTGACAATCCGTAATCAGGCATCTGAGATTAAGGCTCTTAACAAGGAAGTGGCATCGCTGAGAACGACAGTGCTAAATGATGCTCCTGAAGTTGCCGAAAAACCGAAGAAGACAACTAAAAGGGCAACCAAAAAGACTGCTACAAAATAAATTAATCATATATGGGCTTATTTTGAGTCCATATATGATGATATAATTTGTGGTTTTTCGTAATTTCTATACATAGTTTATACGAGTTATAGACAAAGTATAAAAATTTAGAATATCCGGTAAACACAATGTATCATTTATACGTTTAAAATACAAATTTAAAATAATCAAAATACAAAAACTGTTATGATATCAAAGAAATTAGAAGAAGCTATCAATGCTCAGATCAACGCTGAAATGTGGTCGGCATATTTGTATCTTTCAATGGGTATGAATTTCGAAGACAAAGGACTTTCCGGAATTGCAAATTGGTTTAAGATTCAGTTCAAAGAAGAGCAAGACCATGCAACTATCTTTATGAACTATCTTAATTCACGTGGTGGTCGTGTTATTCTTCGTCCGATTGCAGAAGTTGAGACTGAGTGGGCTTCACCTCTTGATGCGTTCAAGGCTACACTAAAGCATGAGCAACTTGTCACATCGTTGATCCACGACCTTTATTTCCTCTCTGAGGAAGAACGCGATCCTGCTACTCGCTCAATGCTTCAATGGTTTATTGACGAGCAAGTTGAGGAAGAAGAAACTGCTAAGCAACTCATTGATAAGCTGATAATGATCGGCGATAATGGTTATGGTCTTTATCAAATCGATAAAGAACTTGCTACTCGCGTCTATTCTGCTCCTGCTCCGTTGGCAGCCGGTGAGTAAATAGTATATGGTGTGCCTATTAATATATAGGTGCACCAATCTTTATATTTTTAGTTGTGAATTGCATAAATAATTTATAATACTGCAATATATATATATATATATATATATATATAACATATACGATATGGGGTGCTTTATGTTTTAATATATGTAGATGAAAATATTTGCATTTTTTAACATATTAATATATGTAATATATAAAAATTTACATTAATTTTGTCGAAATTTACATGTAGATTTGACAAATAATAACACTATTTAAGCCAAAATCCCTCGGAAATTTGTTTTGAAGAGGTGTTTAAGGTGTTGTGTTATATAAAGTTAGATGATTGACTGATGAAGAAGTATTTATTAATATTAGCTCTTTTGTGTGGCGTTGTGCTTTGTTCTAATGCTCGCAATTTGAATGTTCCGCAGGAAGCATACGAGTGGTATCCAAAGTATGTCACATTCTTGCCTGAGGAGCAGCTTGATTCTGTATTGGCATACGCTGATACAGATATTGTACCTATTGTATTTAAGGTAAATGAGATAGAATTTGAGGTTAACCCTCAGCTGGTTGAGATTACTGATTTGATAAACAATATTTTAAAGGACGATAGAGTGAATTTGGCATACGTTTGGATTGGTGGTAGTGCCTCTCCGGATGGACCGTTGCAGCCTAATATTCGTCTTGGTGAAAATCGTGCAAAAGCATTGCAAGGTTATATCACTCATCACACATCCCTTCCTGCCGATATGATTAGGGTTGAAAACCTCGGTGAGGACTGGGAATCAATAGTTAAGAAAATTCTCAAATCAGATATTTCATGCAAGGATAAGGTGCTCGAAATCATTCGTACAGAGCAAGATTTGGACGTTCGCGAGGCGAAACTCAAGGCACTTAAAGGTTGCGACTCTTGGGAAGAATTGCGTGATAACATCTTTCCGGCATATCGTAATGCGCGTATGGTGATTGTCTGTCATGCAGAAGACATCAAGGTGCCTGAGCCTGAGCCGGAACCTGTCGTTGTTCCTGAGCCGGAACCTGAGCCGGAGCCGGAACCTGAACCTGTTGTTGAAATCCCGGTTTTGGAAACACGCTTTTTGGCTATCAAGACCAACCTTTTGATTGGTGCTGCCACAGTGGCAAACCTTGGCTTTGAAGCCGAGTTGGGAAGAAAATGGTCAATCGACTTTCCAATCTACTACTCTCCGTATAATATCACTCCGACTCGTAAGATACGTGTCTTGGCTATTCAGCCGGAATTGCGTCGTTGGTTGTCAAAAGCAGGCGAAGGACATTTCTTTGGCGTGCATGGCACACTCGGAGGCTATAATATCGCGATAAATGACCACGGACGCTACCAGGATCCTGATTCTCCGGCTTGGGGATTTGGCCTTGGCTACGGTTATGCTTTGAATTTCGGTCTTGACAAACGTTGGGGCTTGGAGTTCAATCTCGGCGTCGGTTTTGTCAACTATAAATATGATGTGTACTACAATCGTGAAAACGGTCAGAAATTCGACTCCGGTCAAGGCTGGTGGTGGGGACCGACACGTGCCGGTATTACGTTGACTTATAAGTGGTGGTTGCCACGTGTGCCAAAAATGAAGGAGGTGAAGCTATGAAAAAGAAAATTCTATTCTTAGTGTCGGCTCTTATTTTCGCGCTTGGTATGACAAGTTGTTGCGAGACTATCCACGAATATCCCGACGAGGGACGTGCTGCCGTCTCCTTGACAATGAATGTTCGCAACCTTGCTCCGGAAATTTATACCGTTGTCGATTATACAATCGATAACACCAATCCGGGCATCTTCGGTATCGATGAATGGCGTTCGTTGGAATCGCGTACTTTCGACGCGCCACAGTTTGAGCGTTACTATTTAGGTGAAAACAAGATTGCGAGCAACGAATGGAATCTGCGCCTTGTTTGGGAAATCTATTATGGCTCAAACGAAGAAGTGCGTATCGGTCGTGGCGATTTGATAGAGCGCAAGGTGCAGCTCATCGACGCTGCCATTGAGCTTCCGTCATACACAACAGAAATCGAACTACCTGCCGGCACTTACACGCTTTTGGCGTGGGCTGACTATGTGCCTGTCGGTACGGAAGAAGACCATTTCTACGACACACAAAACATGTCGGCGATTAAGTCGGATCTTGTGCTACGTGAGAATTGTCAGGATAATGACCTTCGCGACTGTTTCGCTCGTACATACGAATTCCGTATCGAAAACGTGAAGTATCTCGGCGAACCGCGCCACTATGAGACTACGTTGACACGTCCGCAAGGTCGCTACGTTGTGCTTGCCACCGACTATAAGGATTATCTCGACCTTTCAAACATCCCGGTTGAGCAAAACAATGTCGATTGTTTCTATCCTACGTTCCTTAACGTCGGTTACTCTATCCCGGAAGCACGTCCTAACCTTTCTGCTTCTCAAATCGGATATAAATTCACTCCGATGCGTTATATTTTCGACGAAAAGGAAATGGTCAGCCTTGGCGATGACTATTCGTTTGTCAACGGTAAAGAGTCGCACTTGATTCTCAACCTTACGGTTATGAATCCTCATGGCAATGAAATCTCGAAAAACGAGAATATCGATATTCCGATTTATCCTGACAAACTCACTATCGTTCTCGGTCGCTTCCTTGCCAATTCCGGCAACTCAGGTGGTCTTGGTATCGACGACAAGTTTGAAGAGGAGATTGTAATCAGATTTAAACGAAGAAATAATAATTAAGAGGTTTTCAGTATAAAAGATTAGAAATTATGAACATTAAACATTCTCTATATGGTCTTTTATGTGGCACGCTGATGTTTGCATCATGCAGCAACGATGAGCCGACTGCGCCGGGTGCACAGACGGTGGAAGCCTCATTTTCGCTCAATATTGCCGGTGAAGTTGCTACGCGAGCAGGCAACAACGATTCTTCGCGCGGTGGCGCTCAAAATCTCGGTGCTGAAAATCTAAACTATATACTTGCTCTCTATGAAGTCGCTGAAAACGATGCTCTGATACTTTCCGACTTCTGCCAGGTAAGCGATAGTGACGGCGACGGCGAACGTTTCTCGCCAATGGTCACTCTCGGCAAGACTTACATGATGGTGGCGCTTGCGCACTTCGGCGATAAACGCAACATCGCTGATGCCGATAAGGCAGACTATCTGAAAGCAATGCCAATTGAGAATATAATTAACAGTGAGGCGGAAGACTTCTACGTCGCTACAAAGACAGCACGTTTCACAGTCGATAATCTCCAACATGCTCTAACGCTTAAGCGTCCATACGCAAAATTGCGCATCGTCGCTACTGATTGGAATCAATCTGCTATCCAAAGCGTAACAGTAGATTACGCGGCTAATACATTGTTCTCGCAATTCAATGTGCTGACAAATCAATTCAGCATCGATAGTGCGACAAAGACGATTTCGGCTTCGCAATATAATACTTCGGATGTAGCTACGGCGAAAACCATTGTTGCTGACTATTTCCCGGTGAACACTGTTTCGCCGACGACTTATCTCTCGGCTTTTACAGTCACAGTGACTCTCAACGATAAGTCGTTCTCGCGAACTTTCAACGACATACCATTACAGCGCAACGCTCTGACCACTCTGAGTGGCGCGTTCTTCTCGTCGCCATCGCCGATGAAGTGTGATGTCACGAACGATTGATGACGGCAACGGTCGCATACATTATCTATATTCTTAAGCGAATAATAACATTAAAACATACTAATTTAGTAACAGACAAATTTTTTAATAACTTAAATAACACGTTTTTTATTATGAAGAAAAGTATTTTAACATTGCTCGGCGCAGGTCTTTTGTTGACCTCTTGCCAAAGCGACGAACCATTCGCTCCGGGCGAAGGTGGAGAAAAACAGGTGACTTTCACCCTCAACGTACCGGGCGAACTCGGTACTCGTGCAGGTGCTACAGACAACGCATCTGACAAGGGTGGTTGGACAAACTCTCAAGGCAAATTGTCTTACACATTGGTGTTGCAAGCAGCTAACGATGTGCAAACTTTGACAGCTGATGCTGAAGGTAGAGAAGTGACATTCACTCCTACAGTAGTACTCGGTCGTAACTACACAGTGACTGCTTACGCTTATTTCGGTGATACAGCAAAAAGTACTATCGATGCTATCGCTGAATCAAAGGGTATCAACGACGAAACAAAGGATGCTTACACTTGGACAGGCAACATCAATTTCGCAACTGATCAAGATGGTACAAATCAAAACATCACATTGACGCGTCCATACGCTAAGCTTCGCCTTATCGCTACAGACTATAACGCGGCTAAGACTGATGTTAAGTCTGTGACTGTGGAATACAAGAATCAGATGTACACAATGTTCGATGCTGTCGAAGGTCAATTCAACACAGAAAAATCTGTTTCTTTCACTAACCAATGGAACCCGGACTACTACGAAGCAGCAACAACTGATGGCTCAAAAACTATCTTTGCTGACTATGTGCCTGTAAACGAAACAGGCGTTGCTCCATTCACAGTAACTGTTGAATATCAAAATGGCGAAACTTATACTCGCAAATTCGTAGAAGACATTCCGGTTAAGCGCAATGCGTTGACTACTCTTAAGGGTGCTTTCTTCACTGCCGGTGCTCAAATCACAGTTAACGTAGATGATAACTTCGAAAACGAAACATTAATCGAAGAAACTGTGACAGTTACTAATGCTGCGGAACTCACTCATGCTATTGCGACAGCAACAGACAATTCTATCATTTATTTTGCTAATGATATCACAGGTAATGCTACTGCTGTTCAACGTCAAGGTATCGATGTAATTATTGATGGTCGTGGTTTCAAATATGATGGTACAATCACAGTTGATGGCGCAGGTAGAGGTACAGGTGTTGAGAAATTGACATTCCAAAACATCAACTTCTACACAGACAAAACAACCAAATTTACATTTATCGATGCACCATCGAAAATAAATGGTCGCTTCAATTATACACACAATGTGACAATCCAAGATTGTACATTTGAAAGCTATTACCCATATACAACTGTTGAAATTGGTTCTGCAAGCTTCACAGGTACTTACAACTTTGTAATGAAGAATTGTACTGCGAAGAATATGCACTCACTCCTTCAAACTCAAAGCTGTGACAACACAGTATTGGTTGAAAATGTAAAAACAATTGATTGTAAGAATGGTGTTTCATTTGGTAACACTGCATTCCCAACATTGAGAAACTCAACTATCAATGCTGCAGAATATGGTGTTCGTGGTGATGGTGATGCTTCTCGTGGCGATCTTAAGATTGAAAATACAACTGTGAATGCTAAGAAACCTGTTATCGTTCGTAAGATGACTACAAACTCTTACAATGTAGCTCTCAATGGTGCTGACCTCCAAACAGCTGAATTGTATCAAGTAGTATTTACAAAAGGTCAAGATGATGTTGCATACGTAGCTCCAACAGGTGCATTTACAATCTCAGGTGCTGAAGACTACAACGTTTATCCAATGCAACCTGGTGCTGAAGTAAAGGTTAGAACACAAGCACAATTAAATCAGGTTTTGGGAATTAATAATGTAACTATCAATCTTGCAGATGGTAATTATACTTTTAATGGCGCAAGTGGAAATGCTACAATTAAAGGCTCAAAGAATGCTATAATTCAATTAGTTGCAGGTACACTTGGAGGTAATGAAATAAAATTTAATGGCGTTACTATTAAAACTCGTAATGCAGTATATGAAGGTATTAATGCTAAAAAGGTAGAGTATGATAATGTGACCATTGATGGCACAATGTGTTTATATCAAGATAAGGTTGTATTCAACAATAGCGTGATTAATCTAAATGGAGACTATATTTGGACTTATACAACTAAAAATGTTGAATTTAAAGGCTGTGAGTTCAATACTACCGGTAAGGCTATTTTGGTCTTCAATGAAGGTCAAAATGCAACTAAAGTAAAAGTTGAAGGTTGTGTGTTTAATGCTTCAGTAGGAGCGAAAGCAGGAGCTATCGCAAACCAAAATTGTGCTGCGATTGAAATCCACAATTATGGAGGTGTTGCACACGAGATTGTAACATCAGGCAATTCGATCGACTCTGACTTCTCTGGTGAATGGAGAATTAAGGACTACGTTGCTGGTAATCCTGTCACAGTAAATGGTGTTGATTATACTCAAATTGCTATCGATGGTAAATTAATGACAATTGATGCAAACAAAAATGTTACAGTTTTAGACTAAACTAAATAGGGTTATGGGGGGTGATACTCCCATAGCTCACGAAGAGAGAACAAACGTTAATTAAAAAAATGTTTAAAAAAAGAGTTATGAAGAAGTTTTTATTTCCGGCTTTAGCATTAGGCCTTGTGATGACCTCATGTCAAAGCGATGAACCATTCGCACCGGGTATGGGCGAAGAAGTTCAAGCAACATTCACAATCAGCGTTCCGGACGCAATGGGCACACGTGCCGGAGAAGTAAACTCCGCGAAAGGTGGTTTCTCTAACGGCGCAGGCAATCTCAACTACACAGTTGCACTCCTCAACCAAGAGGACAAGGTGATGTATAGCGCAACAAGTGCAGGCAATGGCACATCGGTAACATTCAGCCCAACTGTAGTGCAAGGTTATACTTACAAAATCTTAGCGTATGCAACTTTTGATAATGCAGTTGAAGCTCCTACTGTTGGTCAGACTATCGCTGATACTGATGCTATCAACAATATTGCTACTCTCAAGGGTATCAATAACGAAAAAGAAGATGCTTACTTCTGCAATGATGCAATCGTTGGTTCAGCTGAGATGGCGGCAACGCTTAAGCGTCCATTTGGTAAGCTTCGCCTCGTTGCTACTGACTATGACAAACTCACAGCTCTCGGCACAGATGTTGCGTCAGTGAAGGTGACTTACGGCAATGATGTCTTAATGGAACAAAAATTTGATACATACAATCAAGCGTTCGAAGCAAATGGTGGCGTCAAAGAATGTTCAGCATCTAAGGCTGCATACTCAGAAGATGCTGCTAACGAGTTGACAGTATTCGTTGACTACCTCCCAGCAGGTCAAACAGGCGAAACTATGTATCCTTTCACTATTGTGACAACATACACTAATGGTGAAACTTACACTCGCACATTCGCACAAGACATCCCTGTGAAGCGCAACTACTTGACAACTCTTCGTGGTAACTTCTTCACAACAGAAGCAGCCCTCACCCTCACAGTCAACGAAATGTTCGCAAACAGTACTGAATTGGATGCTAAATACACTTACTTCACTGTAGATACTAACGACGAACTCAAAGCAGCGTTGACTTCTAACCACGAACACATCTATGTAGAATTGGATGCTGATTTGGCTGTTGACGTAACTGCTTGGGAAACATTAGCATTTGGTGGTGACAAGACTAAATCTATCACAATCAATGGTGAACAAGTAGTGACAAGAGGTGCAACACCTACACTTACATTCAACCATCTGAATGGCGACTGGAACAATATCGCTACTAAGAATGGTGCGAAGCTTATTCTTAAGAATTTGAATGTTACAAATTCAGGATACAATAATGGTCCATGGAATCGCCACGACCTTAACTTCGCTTGCGACGTTGAAATGGAAAATGTGGTTTCAGACAAGGCTATCGCTCTCAAGGCAGGTGGTGTGCTTAAAAATGTCACAATCGACGATGCTAATGGTTCAGACACTTACGCACTTTGGATTCAACCTAAGGGTCAAGTTGTAACACTCGAAAACTGCGTTATCGATATGCTCGACTGCACAGATGGTCGCGGTATCAAGATTGACGAACAATATATGGCTGCAAACGAAGTGAAAGCTCCTACATTGAACGTATCAGGCACTACATTCAAGACTGAAGAAAAGGCTGCAGTCGTTGTGAAATCTGTAGATGGCGCAGTAATCAACTGGGGCGAAGGTAATGACATCTCTGAAGTAGCAGCAGACAGCACTTTTGCAGTATGGGTTGACGAAGCTTCAGCAAACGCTGACAAGGTAATCGTTAATGGCGCAAATAAAACAGTAGAAGGCAAATCAGCAGTAGTAGAATCTGCTGCAGAAATCAGCACTGCAATTCAAGATGGTAAGACAAGCATTGTATTGACAGCAGGTACATACGTAATTCCTGCTGCAGCTAAGGGAAAGACTCTCACATTCGTTGGTACAGGCAACCCTGAAGATGTGAAAGTTGCTGTGACAAAAGTTGGCAATGGTGGTGAAAACTGCGACTATGGTTTGGATGGTTCAACTGTGACATTCGATGGCGTTACAATTACAACTAATAGCTCAACTTATATCGGTTATGCTCGTTGCAACGGTACCTATAATAATTGTGTAATCAATGGTACATACACATTGTACGGAGAAAGTGTATTCAATGATTGCGAGTTCAATGTTTCAGGAAATGTTTATAACGTTTGGACATGGGGTGCTCCTAAGGCAACATTCAACAATTGTACTTTCAACTGCGATGGTAAGTCAATGTTGCTTTATGGTCAAGCAAATACTAAGTTGACAATGAACAATTGCGTATTCAACGATAAAGGTGGTTTGAACGAACTCAAGGCTGCTATCGAAATCGGTAACGACTATAACACGTCTTACGAACTTATCGTAAACAAAGCAACTGTAAATGGTTTCGCAATCAATGACAAGGGTATCGACACAGGTACAACTCTTTGGGCTAACAAGAACTCAATGCCACAAGATAAGTTGAACGTTGTGGTTGACGGTGTAGATGTATATTAATATTATACTAAATAGGGTAGTGGAGGTTGGTTCCTCCACTGCTCACGAAGAAATTTAATTAACAAAAATATTCACTTAAAAAAATTACTAACATGAAGAAGTTTTTATTTGCAGCCCTTGGCGCAGGTCTATTGTTGACTTCATGCCAAAGCGATGAGCCATTAGCACCGGGCAATGGCACAGCACAGCAAGTAGCATTCACAGTGAGCCTTCCTGACGTAGCATCAACACGTGCAGGCGGCGAAAGCTCAGCTCTTGGTGGCGTTAGCAACAACGTTGGTGAAGATGTAAGATTCCACGTAGCACTTTACCTTGACGGTCGTTTGGTGTTTGCCGACAGTGATACAGTACCGTCAATAGGCAACCGCACATCAGCAACATTCAAGCCAACATTGGTGATTGGCGAAAACTACCAGTTGGTGGCATTTGCAGAATTTGACGACGATGCGACAGCAACAGGACAAGGTGTAAACCCTGCGACAAACATGGAAAATGTCACAATGGAGTCTGGCATCAACAATGAAAAGAATGACGAATATTTCGTAACTACAACAGTGACTGCAGCTCCTGAATTGTCAGCAGAGTTGAAGCGTCCTTACGGTAAGCTTCGCCTTATCGCTGAAGACCTTGCAGAAGCAGAACGTCAATTCGGCGCAGCAATCGATAGCGTAGAAGTGAAGTATGCTTATACACGTCCTACAAGCTTTAACGTGTTGAATGGTGCATTTGCTTCCTACACATCGGCAGAAGAAACATTCAATGCTGAAAAATGTGTATATGCAGACGAAACAGGCGCTGATCGCACTATCTTCGTTGACTATATCCCTGCAAATACAGGTGACCAAATGATGCCTTTCACAGTGAAAGTTACATTTGCAAACGGCAAGACATACACTCGTGAATTCCGTCAAGACATCCCTGTACGTCGTAACTGGTTGACAACACTCAAGGGTCGCCTCTTCACAATGGATTCTGAATTGAAGCTCACAATCGAAGAAAACTTCGACGGCAAAACAGACATCGATTACGTGTTGGCTACTACAGCAGCTGAATTGAAAGATGCTCTCGAAAATGCAGAAGAAGGCAGCACAATCCTCCTTCAAGAAGATGTTAACTATGGCTCATTTACAATCGGCGAATTGAAGAATGTCACAATCAAGGGTGGTGAAAATTCTGTAATGACATTCGTAACAGACGCTAACACTAAGATTGAAAATGTGACACTTGACGGTGTTGATTTCGTATATGACGGCTCAAATCTTAATTCAGGTATCGTAGTTCATGCTGATGCACAAATCGAAAATCTCGTAGTAGATGGTTGTACTTTCACAGGTACAGGTGAGAAGAAAGGTCGCGGTATTTATGGTACAAACCCTAACGCTTCTATCGTAATTCGCAACACTACATTCAGCGACTTGGGTTATCCTATCTATACTATGTCAAATAATGGTGGTTATAAGTCATTGGTGATTGAAGATTGTTCATTCAATCGTATCAAATCATGGGCTATCATGCCACAGTATGATCCATATTCAGGTGATTTGACAGTTACAGGCAACAAGTTTACAGATTGCGTAGGTGGTCTTGTTAGAGCCGGTAAATTGACAGCAGGTCACACATTCACATTCACAAACAACGTTATTACTAACAGCACAGAGCACCCTTATAAGAATAAGTGGTTCCAAATCAATACTTCAGAAGGTGCTAAAGTTGTTGAAGGTAATATTAAGGACGGCGCAGCTTGGACTCCAAGTGCAGCAGATGGTCTTGAATAATCGATAACGGAGATTATAGGGTGACGGAGGGTGATGCCTCCGTCATTCGCAACTAATAACAGAACAAAATAATAAACCAAGATTAAATGAAAAAGTATCTATTTTCAGCACTTGCATTGGGCATGATGTTGACATCATGTCAAAGTGAGGACCCAAAGCCGGAACAACCGGGTTCAAACGAAGAGGTAGCGTTCACTATCAGTCTTCCTGACGTAATCGGCACACGCGCAACTGACCACGCATCATGGACAAATTCTGCACTTGGTGGAGCAACAAACAATGTCGGCAAGGACGTGACATTCACATTGGCGCTTTATCTTGATGATTATCAGGTGTATGGCGAGAAGCAGACAGTGACCTGCACAGGCAATCGCACAAGCGTAACGTTCAGCCCAAAGATGGTGATCGGCGAGAATTATCACTTTGTGGCGTATGCAGAGTTTGATTCAGACGTTAATCCTGAGGCGATGGATGCAATAGAGTTTAAGCAAGCACTCAACGACGAAACAGTAGATGAGTATTTCGTGGCAAAAGATGTAGTGGCAGCACCACAGCTTTCAGCAGAGTTGAAGCGTCCTTACGGCAAGCTCCGTCTTTTGGCAGACGACTGGGATGAGGCAGAACGCCAATTCAATTCACACATCGAAAGCGTGAAGGTGGAATACGATTTTGGTCGAGCAAAAACGTTTGACGCCAAGACAGGCTATTTCAGCATGCCTGATGCCAATTTCTGCAAGGTGATGGAAGCATCACGCGTTGACTATACAGAAGGCGAATTTATCGCAGCCGGCTCAAGCGTGGTAGAGAAGGAAAACGTTGACTACAAGACAATCTTTGTTGACTATATCCCTGCTCACCCTGTAGATGACACAATGATGCCATTCATGCTCACAGTGACATTCGAAAACGGACAGGTTTATCAACGTTCATTCATCCAAGAAATTCCTATCCGTCGCAATTGGTTGACTACACTTAAGGGAGATCTTTTCACAATCGGCTCAGAAATCACATTGATTATCGAAGAAACATTTGATAATGAGCATGTAGAAAATATCGTAAATCCTTAATTAGTTTTTAGGTTATACATTTGAAGTGGGGCAGAAGTGATTTCTGCCTTACTTTTTTGTGCCGATAGAGGAAAAGATGCGAGAAAAGTTGTAACTTTGCAAACTGAAATAAAGGTAGTGCATCGGTCTGTCGCCGGATGCGCAAGCGTCGGGAGGAAAGTCCGGGCAACACAGAGCACCATACTTCTTAACGGGAAGCTGTCGGGTGACTGCAGAGATAATGTAACAGAGAATAACCGCCCGCAAGGGTAAGGGTGAAAAGGTGGGGTAAGAGCCCACCGGGTCGTTTGGTGACAAATGATGCCGTACATCTTATGGGTTGCAAGGCCAAATATACCGTCAGTTAAGGGCTGCTCGTCCATTGACGGGGGGTAGGCTGCTGGAGACTTTGGGCAACCAAGGTAGTAGATAAATGACAGACACTCTGCTTGCAGAGTACATAACCCGGCTTATAGATGCACTATCGCAGACTACGGAGATGTCGCACACCACGTGCGGCATCTCTGCATGTATAATGGGACACCTGAAATGGGAAATACGTGATGTGCTGATCGGGTGGATAGGGAGTTTAGGGAGTTTAGGGAGTTTAGGGAAATTAGGGACTATGGGGACTTTTCGCTTACCCACACTAAAAGGATACTGATCCTGTGGTGGCACTCGCCTGACGGCTTCGCTTACCCGCGGTTACCGAAGTATTACCCCGAATCGGGGTAGCCGCGCCCCGATGTACTACTATGAGGTAGCCATGACACGATGTCCTACGTGGTAGCGACGAGATTATGTACTACCCACTTCGGGGTAGTGTGGCGTGGTAGGTACCATATCCACGGGTGGCGCTCGCCTGACGGCTTCGCTTACCCGCGGTTACCGAAGTATTACCCCTATCGGGGTAGCCGCGACACGATGTACTACTATAAGGTAGCCACGACACGATGTACTACCACTATGGTGTGCGACGACGCGGTATGGTGTCGGTGGGGAGTAGGTGTCAGCGTTTTGATATGATGTCGATAATGATGTCGGCGATGTCGGGGATTGACATCAGCGATGTGTTGAAAGTGATGTCGTAGTTTGCTGCTTCGCCCCAATTGCGCCCGGTGAAGTAGTTATAGTAGTCCTGACGCATTTTGTCGCGTTTGAGCGCAAATTCTTTAGCATCGCAGATGCAACTACATTCGCAACGATTAAGGACACGCTTGGCACGGTCGGCGATGTCGGCATGCAAGAAAACGCTAAGACGTCCGGGCATGTCGCGCGTGATGTAGTCGGCAGTTCGTCCGACAAACACCGCCGATCCTTGTTGAGCCAATTGCCTTATTGCATCGCTTTGTGCCATGTAGATTTTTTCACGATTAAGCGAACCGACAGAGTAGTCGGCGTATGTAGCCCCGTAATTGAGGCTGATGATAGAACGCAGAATGGAAGGCTTTTTTTCGTCGGCATTGTCGAAAATTTCTTGGTCGAAGCCAAGTCTTGCCGCCGCTTCTTTGAGCAAAGAGCGGTCGTAGTAAGGTATGTTAAGACGTTTGGCGATAGTCTCGCCTAATTCGCGTCCACCGGCGCCGTATTGGCGTCCGATTATGATAATTGCAGGCTTGTTGAGCATGATATAGTTCAATTATAAAGCAAATTTAGTCAATTTTCCGAAATTATTGCTAACTTTGCACCATAAAGATGAAATAATGGATGAAATTCTAAAAAATCTCAGTAAAGATAGCGACGGAATGATGACCTACGAGTATATCGCCAATAATGTCAGCACATGCAGCGATATTCTTCCGGAACTTGTTGAAAATATGAAGCGAGTTGACCATAGCGGACAGTTTGTGGCAAGCACAGCGCGCTTTTTGGCAGCCATCGATAAAGAACATTTCTCCTCGGCAATCACAGCGTTGATAGAGTCAGCCATCGAGAAAGATCGCGAACAGCGCTATTTGGGTTCGTTGTTGAAAGGAATTTGGGGCGCTGATTATGAAACGCGAGCAAACGAGTTGCGCGAGAGCGATGACAATTTCCGTCGAATCTATAAACGAATCTATTCAACATCAGTGATTTGAACATGAAAAAAATATTAGTAACAATAGGGTTGGCATTGATGTCAAGCATCGGCATTGCGACATTTGCATCGTTGCCGACAACCCAAGAAGAAACAACAGCAGAAAAAGAAATGACACAAACTCCAATTCCGGCAGGACCGACAGTGCTCATTACAACGACAATGGGCGACATCAAGGTAAGACTATATGACGAGACACCGAAGCATCGCGATAATTTCATGAAACTTGTTTCGGAAAATTATTACGACAGCATATTGTTTCATAGAGTAATCAAAAACTTTATGGTTCAAACCGGCGACCCTACATCAAAGACAGCCGGACCAAATACTCCGCTTGGCGCAGGCGATCCAAGCTACACGATAGAAGCAGAAATCGATTATCCGAAATTCTTTCATAAGTATGGCGCATTGGCGGCAGCACGCACTTCGGACCAAATCAATCCGGAACGTCGCTCGTCAGGATCGCAATTCTACATTGTGACCGGCAATAAGTACTCGGCAGGACAATTGGCGCAAATGGAGCAACGCATGACACAACAAGCGATGCAAGACTATTTCCAAAAGTTGACAGCGGAGTATCAGGACAGCATCAAGTCGTTCTATAAGAGTGGCGACAAGGCAGGGCTCGAAGCATTGCGTCAGGAGTTGATAGCGAAAACAGAAGCAGCGGTGAAGCCTGTGAAGATGACCGAAGAGGCAGTGGCAGCATACACAACAGTGGGCGGCACACCACATCTTGACGGCACATATACAGTCTTTGGCGAAGTCCTTGAAGGAATGGATGTCGTAGAAAAGATACAAAACTCGGCGACAGGCAAAAACGATCGCCCTGTTGAAGACATCAGAATTCTCGGCATGAAGAAGGTTGAAAAGTAAAAAAAGAGAATAAAATATATAGAATATCAAAAAAAAGTATTAAATTTGGCAAATTAAAGCGTCTGAAAAACAGATGCAAAAGGTTAATCTTTAATCGAAATTAATATGAACGAGCTTGAAAAGACGTTTTCACAAGAAGAAAACTCAATCCCTGAAATCACTGCAGAAGCAGCGATTGTAGCAGAAACAGCAGCCCCGGGTGCTGAAGTAGAATCAGAAAGTGTAGAATCAGACGACGAAAACAATCAATCGTTGCGACGCTATTTTGAAATGACAAAAGAAGAGTTGATGTCGGCAATGGCAGAAATCTTGGAGCAAGAAGCAGCCAATCAGCACAAGGATGTCAACGCAATCAAACAAGCATTCTACGCGATAAGAAAAGCAGAGATAGAAGCAGAAGCCGCATCATTCATCGAGTCGGGTGATGATCAAGCGACATTCTCATCGACACCTGATCCGAACGAAGCTCGTTTCAAAGAAATGCTAAACGAATTTAAGAGCAAACGTCTGAATTATCTTGAAGAGGAAGAAAAACGCCGTCAAGAAAATTTGACATTCAAATTGCGAATCATCGATGAACTCAAAACGTTGGTAGAGGATATCGATAATATAAATATGCACTTTCCAAAGTTCCAACAGTTGCAACAAGATTTCAAGGCGATCACCGACATCCCTGCCGGCGCTGTTACCGACACATGGAAGAACTATCAACTCGTCGTGGAACAATTCTATGACCGACTAAAAATGAATAAGGAGTTGCGCGACTTGGATTTCAAGAAGAATTTGGAAGCAAAACGTGCGTTGATCGATGAAGCTAAGGCGTTGGAATCGTTGGAAGACGTAGTGGATGCATTCAAAAAGTTGCAGCAACTTCATGACCAATGGCGTGAAATCGGTCCGGTGTCAAAAGAATACAGAGAAGATGTGTGGAACGAATTTAAGGACGCATCGACTGTAATCAATAAGCGTCACCAAGAATTTTTCGAATCACGTAAGGAGGCTGAAAAAGCAAACGAAGATGCCAAGACAGCTCTTTGTGAAGAAATCGAAACAATAAATATCGATGAGTTGAAAACATTCAGCGCATGGGACGAAGCGACAAAGAAAATCATCGAATTGCAAGAAAGATGGAAGACATTGGGCTTCGCATCACGCAAGGTGAACAATGCTTTGTTTGCAAGATTCCGTAAGACTTGCGATGAATTCTTCAACCGCAAAGCAGAATATTTCAAGAATACAAAAGAAACATTTGCTTCAAATCTCGAAAAGAAGATCGCATTGTGCGAAAAAGCAGAAGCGCTTAAGGAATGTGAAGATTTGAAGAAGGCAATGGAAGAAGTCGTGCGTCTCCAAGCAGAGTGGAAGAAAGTCGGCGCAGTGGCAAGAAAACAAAGCGATGCTGTATGGCAACGATTTATGGCTGCATGCAACTACTTCTACGATGAACGCAAAAAGCAAGCGACAGCACAACGTCAGGAAGAACAAGCCAATCTTGCAGCAAAACGCGAAATCGTGGCAGCTATCAAGGCAATCGGCGCAGATACAGAACGTGGTGAGGCTATCAAGCAAATCAGAGAATTGCAATCAAAATGGCAAACTATCGGTCACGTTCCTTTCAAGCAGAAGGATAGAATTTACGAAGAATATCGCGAAGCATTGAAGGTGGCAAACGATACATTTGACATCAAAGAAACACGCGCTCGTATGGCAAGCTTCGAAAATCAAATCAATGAGCTTAAGGGCGATGATAATAAGATGTATCGCGAACGCGAACGTTTGGTCAGAGCATACGAACAAAAGAAGAACGAATTGAAGACATACGAAAACAATATGGGCTTCTTCAATTTCGATTCGAAGTCAGGAAATTCAATGCTCAAAGAGCTTGAAAGAAAGACTCAGCGTATCAAAGATGATATGGCCATGATAGAACAAAAGATTAATCTTTTGGATTCTAAAATGGATTAAAGAAACTCTCAATTAACGAAAAATATTGTAGAATAGCGAGAGCGGGTGGATTTGCCCGCTCTTTTAGCAAAACCGAAGGTCTGTTATGACTGAAAGAGTCAGATTAGGAAAATATTTGTGGACGGCATTGACTATAGGTGACTTTGTAGTCCTCAATATGGCGTATTTTCTAACCTCGTTTGTTATGGGGGCAAATACACCGTTTACATCCGTGCAGATGTGGATATTGGTGAATTTGTCGTTCATACCATCAGTTTTTTTCTTTTCCGGAATACATAATTTGCGAATCTTATATGCCGACAAAATGGTGCTCAGTGCATTTAAGTCGGCTGTGGTGGAGTGTGGTGTTTTGGCAGCGATACTTTATGCGTCGAATATTTTCAACGTAGGGATGTATCATGGTCTGTTTTTCGCATTCATGTTCTTCTTGTTGCTTTCGGTGTGGTGGTTGATGTCGCGCCGACTGCTGAAGAAACTTCGCCGTATGGGATTGAATTTTAAGCGTGTAATCATTGTCGGAGCAGGACAGACAGGCGAATTGCTTTATGACGAATTGCAAAGCGATGCCGGCTATGGCTATCGCATGATGGGTTTCTTTGATGATGATGTGGAGAAATTAAAGTCGTGCAAGGGTGTCTATACAGCCAAGCTTGATAAGGTTGCTGATTTTGTCAATATGAACAAAATCGATGTAATCTATTACACCCATGATGCGGAAGACAATCAATTGATTTCACGCATCATGCGAATAGCAGAGGAGGTCGGAGCTTCATTTATCTATGTCCCGAAATTCAACAAGATGCTCAACGGGCAGTTTCAGCCGTCGTCGATGGGAAACATGCCGATATTGAAGCACTCGATATCGCCATTGCATAAGCGATGGAATAAGGTGGTGAAGCGTATTTTGGATTTGATGGTGTCGGTGCCTTTCCTAATCGTGTCGCCGATAATTTTCATCCCTGTCGCGATAATAATTAAGCTTACTTCGCCAGGACCGGTGATTTTTAAGCAAAAGCGAACAGGAATCTACGGCAGAGATTTTATGTGCTACAAGTTTCGTACGATGCGAGTGAATGCGGATAGCGATAAGGTGCAAGCCACGGAGAATGATCCTCGTAAAACGAAATTCGGCGATTTCTTGCGTCGCTCATCGATAGATGAATTGCCGCAATTCTTTAATGTCTTGTTGGGAAATATGTCGGTGGTCGGTCCGCGTCCCCACATGCTTAGTCATACAGAGGAATATTCGGCACTAATCGACAAATATATGGTGCGTCATGCCGTTAAGCCCGGTATTACAGGTTGGGCGCAAGTTAATGGCTACCGAGGAGGTACTAAGCATTTGTGGCAAATGGAAAAGCGAGTGGAGTATGATGTGTGGTATATTCGCAATTGGAATATTTTCCTCGATATAAAAATTATTTTCCTAACAGCATTCAATGGTTTGAGAAAGGATAAAAACGCCTATTAATCGGCAGGCAGTAATAGAAATAATTAGGGCAGAGTTCGAAGTGAATTCTGCCCATTTACTTATTATAATGCGGAATGTTTTAGCCGAAGCAGTAATCGACATCGTCGCATGCTTTTGGATAGTATAGCATGCCGTTGGCAATGTGAAGGGCTGCTTGCTCATCTTTGGCAACACCAACGATATTGAGAGCCCATGACATCGCATTGGCAGGACCGTTGCCACAGACTATATTGTCATCGACAACAACCGGTGAGTCAATCATTTTAGCTCCTGCACAAAGGTTTTCAAATCCCGGATAGCAAGTAGCTTTTTTCCCGTTTAGGATGCCTAATTGACCTAAAACGACAGCCGGAGCAGCACATATCGCAGCGATTTTCTTTTTTTCGTCATTGTGGCGAACGAGAATTTCACGTAGTTGCTCGTGTTCGTATAGGTTTGTAGCCCCCGGCATACCACCCGGCAAAATGAGCCATTCAGGGTCGCAGAGCAATTGCTTGTCAAATACTGTATCTGCTTTTACTGTTACGCCATGAGCGCCGGTGACATATTCTGATGATGAGATGGACACAGTCTTAACCGGCATCTCAGCGCGTCGTAGAACATCAATAACTGTCAATGCTTCAATTTCTTCGAAGCCGTCTGCTAAGAAAATAAATGATTCTTTCATATCTTTTGGTATTAATTTTATAATGTGGTTTTATAGAATTGTAATATAAAAATGATTTGTGATAAAAATTTGCCGTAAATTTAATAAAATATTTTCAAAATGTATTAACTTTGTGATGATTTTTTGAAAAATATGTAAAATAATGAAGATGCGCAATAATATTTTGATAATTCTCACTGTCGTTTTATCTGTTTTGTCGGTCGGTTGTGGAAAGGTCGAGTATAAGCAAATCAATGGTGTGATATGGAACACGACGTATCATATAACGTATAAATCGGATAAAGACTTTTCAGATTCGGTCATTAATGCGTTGCGAGTGGTCGAACGAAGTGTGTCGGCGTTTGATCCTAAATCGATCGTGTCGCAAGTGAATAGAAATGAAGCAGTAGAGCTGGATTCGATATTCAGAAAAGTTTATTTAAAATCTGTGGAATTGAATAAATTGTCATTTGGATATTTCGATCCGACGGTGTCGCCTTTGATTAATGCGATGGGCTTTGGTTATGAGGAAGCAGAAGAGGTAGAAAAGTTGGATAGCCTGTTTGAATTTATTGGTATATCGAAGAGCCGTATTGAGGACAATCGGTTAGTGAAGGACGACAGCCGACTGACATTTAATTTCTCTGCTATAGCAAAAGGATTTGGTAGCGATGAGGTGGCAGAAATGTTTAAGAGAAATGGTGTGAACGATTTCATAGTGGAGATTGGAGGCGAAGTGGTGGCTCATGGCAAGAGCCCTCGCGGTGGAGCATGGAATGTGGCGATAGAGTCACCTTCGGCTGACCTTAAGAGAGAAGCAAAATTGATTGTTGAGTTGGAGAATAAATCAATGGCAACTTCCGGTGATTATAGAAATTACAAGGTGGAAAATGGGAAAAAGTATTCTCATATAGTTAACCCTATTACAGGCCGCCTTACTCCGACTGATATTGTCAGCGCAACAATAGTCGCAGAGCATTGCATCGATGCCGATGCTTTTGCAACGTCGTGTGTCGCAATGGGTTCTGAGTTGGCAAAAATTATGGCAGAAGACAATCATATCGCAGCATATTTCATTCTTGATGATATGACAGTGTGGTCGTCGAGTGAATTTAAGAAATTAAAAACGGTAGGAAATTAATATGATAATGGATTTTATGATAATGGATTTTGTGGTAATTGTATTGCTGATAGCAGTGTTTATTTATTTATGTGTTGTCGCAGTTAAAATGAAGAAGGAGCGATCGAATGATGCCCTCATAGAGAGTCAACGAAAGCAAATAATTGAATCGCTAAATCGACAAATCGATCTTCTTAACCAGCAGCATGCGCGACAAATTGAAATGTTGACAGCAAAATACGAAAAACAGAATGAGTCTCTTCGTCGGGAGATGATGTTGCAGTTCAATGTGTTGGCATCAGATGTGCTTAAAAGAAACAGTGAATCGCTTAAGGAAGCCAATTCCGAGCAAATAGATGCGTTGTTGCGTCCGTTGAAAGAAAATATAGAGAGTTTTAAAAAGACGATCAGCGAGGGCTATGTCAAGGAAAGTTCGTTGAGAAAGTTGTTGGAAGTGCAGATTGAGCGACTTGTAAAACTTAATGAGACGATTGGCGAGGAGGCGCGAAATCTCACTTCTGCATTGAAGGGAAATTCGAAGGTGCAGGGCGATTGGGGAGAAATGATTCTCGAAACATTGCTTGAAAATGCCGGTCTGGAACGAGGAATAAATTTTGAAACGCAATTGACTCGCGACAGTGGTGGAAATGTTCTTAAAAATGATGAAGGCAAATTGTTGCGACCGGATGTGTTGATAAAATTGCCTGATAATCATAGTATTATTGTGGATTCTAAGGTTTCGCTGACAGCATTTGTCGATTATTGCAATGCCGAAGATGAGAATGTACGCATAGTAGCCGGCAAGAAGCATCTTCAGTCTGTCTATGCCCATATCGATGAATTGCATGCAAAGATGTATCAAAATAATCTGAAGGGAGCGGCAGATTATGTGATGATGTTTATCCCTAATGAGTCGGCATACATAGCAGCAGTGCAATTGGATATAAATTTGTGGAAATATGCCTACGAGCGTGGTGTGATAATAGTTTCGCCTACCCATCTGTTCTCCGTAATGAGTATCGTTTCGCAATTATGGCGTCAGGATAAGCAAAATAGAAATGCGATGCTGATTGCTGAAAGGGGTGGAAAACTGTATGATAAGTTGGTGCTCTTTATGGATTCATTTGAAAAGGTAGGCAAATCAATCGATGATGCGATGACTTCATATAATAAGTCGTTCAATCAATTACGCACCGGCAAAGGTAATGTGTTGCGACAAGCTGAAGACATGAAAGCTTTGGGCGCTAAAGCATCGAAGAGTCTGCCTGAAAAACTTTCTGACTCGGCAGAATAGCGTCAAAAAGATACATACATCTGAAAGGAATAAATATGCGTAAAGAAGAATAGCTTTTCTTTGCGCATATTTATTGTTTGTAGCTGTGCCGGTAATGTTGGCTTTAGGCGTTGTGATTTGTGATTTTTGTCGTGTGGAGTGGTTGTTGACTTTTTTGGGGAGTTTGATATGGGTTGTAATTCTTTGTAAATCAATATTGTAAATAAATTTTCAAAATTATTAACATTTATTAACGGGGGGTAATGCTGCGCATAAAATTTTACGTATATTTGCAATTGAAAAGGCGGATTTTGATTTAAAATGACTAAAAGACTTAATCCTAAATTTTCACAAATAAAGAATACTGAAAAGAATAGAACTCAAAAATATTATGTAATATCGAATAATTAAACAGTCGATATTGCACAGTTTATATATTGAAACAATCAACTTTATTTTAAATTATAATTTATAATGTTATGAAAAAGTATTTATTTCCGGCTCTTGCATTAGGTCTTGTGATGACCTCATGCCAAAGCGACGAGCCATTCGCACCCGTCGAAGGTGGCGAAAAACAAGTGACTTTCACCCTCAACGTTCCAGGCGAACTCGGTACTCGTGCAGATTTTGGTGCTAATAAATCAGGTGTCAGTGGTGTATCAAATGAGGGTACAGCTAACATCAAATACACACTTGTACTTGATGCTAATGGCGACAAGAAAATTTTGGATAATGATGATGCTACAATTAACGGAAAAACTGCAACGTTCTCTCCTACAGTAGTACTCGGTCGCGAGTATAAGATTACAGCATACGCTTCTTTGGGCGATGCTTGGGATGGAGAAAATGCAATTGACATCACAAAGCATTTTAATGACGAAACAAAGGATGCTTATTTCCACACTACAACACATAACTTTGCAGAAGGCGACCTTCAGCCTTTGACTTTAAAGCGCCCATTCGGTAAACTTCGCCTTTTGGCTACCGATTATAAGCTTGATAATTCAGGTGTGTTGAATACTGCAGTTAAGAATGTAAAAATTACCTATAACGATGCGCAAGCTGCAGAATTTGATGTTTTCAATTCTGTATTTGAATTCGGAGGAAACTTTGTAAACGCTGATGCTCAGACTTTCGGTTACTATGGTGCTGAAGAAGATGGCGCAATGCCAATCTTTGCAGACTATGTTCCTACAAATCCGGGTGATAACATGGTGGACTTTACAGTGGAGGTTACTTATACAAATGATGAAACATACTCACGCACTTTCAACGACATCCCTGTTAAGCGCAATGCGTTGACAACTCTTAAGGGCGCTTTCTTCACTGCAGGTGCTGAAATCACAGTTAACGTAGAAGACAACTTCGAAAACGAAACATTAATCGATGAAACAGTGGCAGTTACTACTAATCAAGAACTTCAAGAAGCTCTTGATAATGCTGATAATAACACAATGATATGCTTTGCAGCTGATATTGAAGGTGATGTTACTGCTATCCAAAAACCAAATGTCAATGTTATAATCAATGGTTGTGGTTTCAAATATAAAAATGGTGCGATCAAAGTTCACAGCAATTCAAATCACTATCCAACCGCCTCATTAACTATCAAGAATGTGAACTTCGAAACAAATATAGTAAAATTAAATAATAATAACGAAGAATACTTTAATTGTATAGAAGCTATAGAAAACGGAAGCCAACGTTACTCAACTAATATCACAGTGGAAAATTGTAACTTCACTGCAATAGGTGTTGCTGAAAGAATTGCTGCCGGTGTCCAGATTAAGTCTTCTAAGTGGGCCAAGGTTATCAATTGCACAGCTACAAATATGCACTCACTCGTCCAAGCACAAAGCTGCGACGAAAGTGTAATCGTTAAGGGTTGTACTATCAATGGTAAGAATGGCGTTGCATTCAAGCAAGTTAAATCTGCTATTGTAGAAGGAACTACTATCGTTGCTGCAGAATATGGTATCCGTTTCGATGGTAATGTTAACAACTATGGCATCACTGTTAAGGATAATAATGTGACAGCAAAACAGCCATTCATCGTTCGTAAGATGACAGGACAAAATAATACTATTGCTCTCCAAGGCGAAAATACATTGACAACTGATGAAGTTTACCAAATAGTAATCACAAAGGATTCAGACGATGTTGCATACGTAGCTCCAACAGGTACATACACATTGACAGGTGCTGAAGACTACAATGTTTATCCACGTGAGATTGTAGTTCGTACAGAAGAACAGTTAGTATCTGCATTGAAAGGTTTAACTACTTTTAATACACTTGTTAAGTTGATTGACGATATTACAATTACAACTGATTGGGATAGTAGAAATCGTGGTGCAACAATTTCAGTGCCTGTAAAAATAGATGGTCAAGGTCATACATTAAAGTTTACAGGTGCTCTTACAGATCCAAATTATTCAAGTGTATTTAGATTTGAAAATGATGCTGAAGTTAAAAATCTCAAGATTGATTTAAGTGAAATCAACGCTCGCTGTAGAGCTATTTCTGCAAAACAAAATCTTGTTATTGATCAATGCGAATTTATAGGAAACGCTAACTATAATACAAGAGGTATTATTTATGGTGAAGGTCAAACAAATAGTCAATTTGATGCATCAATTACAATTACTAATAGCAAATTTACAAATTGGAAGCGAGGCTTAACTGATAATGAAAATGCAAAAGATGTGAAGAATGTCGTTGTTAATGGTAATATCTTCTCAAATGCACCTGTATATATCAGTGCATACGAAACTATTACTTTTGTTAATAATACAATGGATAATACATGTGTGAATATAACTTCTTACACATCGCCTGAAACTCTTAAGGTAAATGCTGTTGGTAATAGCTTGGATAAAGATTATTCACAATATAATGTGATTGGATCAAGTTCAAAGAAATTTAGTGCAACTAATGTGGAAGCACAAAATGGTTTTACTGTGTTCTATGCTGAATAATGATTAGAGTAATTAGTAACCTATAGGGTTATGGGAGGTGAAACTCCCATAGCTCGCGAAGAAAAAGATAAACGTAAATTAAAAAATTTTTAAACAAAAAGAGTTATGAAGAAGTTTTTATTTCCAGCTCTCGCATTAGGTCTTGTGATGACCTCATGTCAAAGCGATGAACCATTCGCACCTGGTATGGGCGAGGAGGTTCAAGCAACATTCACAATCAGCGTTCCAGACGCAATGGGTACACGTGCCGGCGAAGTAAACTCAGCGAATGGTGGTTTCTCTAACGGCGCAGGCCAGCTTAACTACACAGTTGCACTCCTCAACCAAGAGTACAAGGTGATGTATAGCGCAACAAGTGCAGGCAATGGCACATCGGCAACATTCAGCCCAACTGTAGTGCAAGGTTATACTTACAAAATCTTAGCGTATGCAACTTTTGATAATGCAGTTGAAGCTCCTATTGTTGGTCAGACTATCGCTGATACTGATGCTATCAACAATATTGCTACTCTCAAGGGTATCAATAACGAAAAAGAAGATGCTTACTTCTGCAATGGCGCAATCGTCGGCTCAGCTGAGATGGCGGCAACTCTTAAGCGTCCATTTGGTAAGCTTCGCCTTGTAGCGACTGACTACGACAAGCTCCAAGCTCTCGGTACAGATGTTGCGTCAGTGAAGGTGACTTACGGCAATGATGTCTTAATGGAACAAAAATTTGATACATACAACCAAGCGTTCGAAGTAAAAGATGGCGTCAAAGAATGTTCAGCATCTAAGGCTGCATACTCAGAAGATGCTGCTAACGAGTTGACAGTATTCGTTGACTACCTCCCTGCAGGTCAAACAGGTGAAACTATGTATCCATTCACTATTGTGACAACATACACTAATGGTGAAACTTACACTCGCACATTCGCACAAGACATCCCTGTGAAGCGCAACTACTTGACAACACTTCGCGGTAACTTCTTCACAACAGAAGCAGCCCTCACCCTCACTGTTGACGAAATGTTCGAAAACGAAGAAACTATCAACTACGTATCTGTATCTAATGCTTTACAACTTCAAGAAGCGATCGATAATTCAACAGGAAATGAAACAATCACATTGACTGAAGATATTGATTTGAATGAGTTAATGACACGTGCTGCAGATCCTTATTTGGTAGTTAATAAAAATGTGAAAGCTATTATTGATTTGAATGGCAAAACACTTTCTGCTAAGTCATATCAGACAGGAAAGAATTACAATATGATTGATATCAATAATGGTGAGTTGACTATTAAGAATGGTAATATAGTGTATGAGCACAAGGGTGCTAATATGGAATGGAATAGCTCAACAAACATCTTCAATGTGACTAATAAAGGTGTACTAAATATTGAAAAGGTAACTGCTAAGAATCTTGGTGGTTCAGACATGGGCTTTGTTGCACACTTGAACAACTGGGGCGAAGTGACATTGAACGTTGAAAGCTCTACTTTGGAATCAAACTACGTTGCAGTGCGTGTATTCAACAGTGGTAACGATATGAACAACGTTACTATCAAGAACTCTACATTGAAGGGAGGTAACTATGCATTCTGGGTACACAACTATACTGTAGCAGATTTTGGTACACAAGCAAAGGCTGACAAGCAAAAGGCTCTCCTTAACTTCGATATCTTCAACGGCACTAACACATTCGAAGGTAAGAATGATACTCCTATCCGTTACGGCTTTACTGATGCAATCTATCTTGAAGCCAGTGGTTTAAGATATGAAAACAATACATATTACATTCCTTCAGCTGATGCGTTGGTGGCATTGTCAAATAAGACAATCAAGGGAGGCGAAAAGGTTGTGCTTACAGCCGACATCGACTTGGCAGGTGTAGAGTTTAATGGTCTTAGCGCATTTAATCCTGAAAACAACAATACATTTGACGGTCAAGGCTTCACAGTAAGCAATTGGACTAACAACAGTGGTGCATCTGACATGGGCTTCATTAAAAACTGGGTTGGCACAATCAAAAACATCAATTTTGAGAACTGTCATCTTAAAACAGCCGGTCGCTCTGCAATCGTTGCTGCTAAAGTTTATAGCAATATCGAAAACGTACATGTAGAAGATTGCTCAATCGAAGATTCTTACTGGGCATGTGGTCTTATCGCAGGTCTTTACAACAGTGGAAGCGTTACAAATTGCTCTGCAACAAATTCATCTGTTAAGTCAAATGGTGGTACAGCTGCAATCGCAGGTGTTGTAAACGAAACAGCTGGAACCCGTTCATTTACAAACTGTAAGGTTGAGGGTTGTACAATCAACAATACCGGTGCTTATGGCGAAGGTTATTCAGCTGCTGCAATTGCCGGTATAATCAATGTTAGCAACTCAACAATTAAGTTTATTGGTTGCCAACAAATCAATAACACATTTGAAGGTAAGCACATCTACGATGCATTCCATGCTCCTACTGGTGATGGCAATACTATTGTAATCGAATAATATAATTCATAGGGTTATGGGGGGTGAAACTCCCATAGCTCACGAAGAAAAATTAATAATAACAAATAACACGGTTAAATTTATGAAAAAGTATTTATTCTCTGCACTTGCAATGGGCCTTTTGATGACCTCATGCCAAAGTGATGAGCCATTCGCACCCGGTGAAGGTGGCGAAAAACAAGTGACTTTCACCCTCAACGTCCCAGGCGAACTCGGCACTCGTGCTGATTTTGGTGCTAATAAATCAGGTGTCAGTGGTGTATCAAATGAGGGCACAGCTAATATCCAATACACTCTTGTGCTTGATGCTAATGGCGACAAGAAAATTTTGGATAATGATGATGCTGTTATTAATGGTACGACTGCAACTTTCTCTCCGACAGTAGTTCTTGGTCGCAACTATAAGATCTCTGCTTACGCTTCACTTGATGGTGCTTGGAATGGAAATGACGCAATTGACATCACAAAGCATTTTAATGACGAAACAAAGGATGCTTATTTCCACACTACAACACATAACTTTGCAGAAGGCGACCTCCAACCATTGGCTTTAAAGCGCCCATTCGGTAAACTTCGCCTTTTGGCTACCGATTATAAGCTTGATAATTCAGGTGTGTTGAATACAGCAGTTAAGAATGTAAAAATTACCTATAACGATGCGCAAGCTGCAGAATTTGATGTTTTCAATTCTGTATTTGAATTCGGTGGAAACTTTGTAAACGTTGATGCTCAGACTTTCGGTTACTATAGTGCTGAAGAAGATGGTGCAATGCCAATTTTTGCAGACTATGTTCCTGCAAATCCGGGTGATAACATGGTGGACTTTACAGTAGAAGTTACTTATACAAATGATGAAACATACTCACGCACTTTCAACGACATCCCTGTTAAGCGCAATGCGTTGACTACTCTTAAGGGTAACTTCTTCACTGCAGGTGCTGAAATCACTGTCAAGGTAGAAGATGCGTTTGATAATTCCGAAGCCGAAAATATTAACATTGCAGCAACAGCAGCTCAGTTTAATGATGCTGTAAATAATGTTGAGGATGGCGAAACAATTAAGCTTTTTAGTGATATTGTATTTGATGAAAATGCTCGCACTCTTAATTCCGGATCATGGTATGATGGTCTATACTACATAGGAGACAAAAGCTTTACTATCGACTTGAATGGCAAAACAATTTCTCAAGATGGCTCAGTAAATGACTACTTGTTGAACTTCAAGAATGCCCCTGCAACTAACACAAGGAGTGAAGGTTCTAAGGCTAACACTATTACTATTAAGAATGGTACTATTGACGCCGGTACTGCTGCATACTGTGCGCTTTGTACTTCGTCAGTGCAAGAAAACCAATTGACTATTAACTTGGAAAATGTTACTCTAATCAACAAAAACAGCAATGGCTCTACAGTTAAGATTCGTGGTGGTGCAATACTTAATGTAAAAGAAGGTACTAAAATCATAGGTAATGATAGTTATCTTGGTATTGAATGTATTGCATCTACTGTTAATATCAATGAAGGTGCAGAAATTTACATGAATGGCACATCAAGTTATAATGGTTGCTTGGTAGGTGTTGGAGGCAATGGCACAATCAACGTTAAAGGTGGTTATGGTAAGGGTGTCAAGGGCGGCTTCATCGCTATGACATCAGGTGGCACAATCAACGTATCAGGTGGTGAGTGGATTGCAAACACCGATGGTTCTATTGGTGACAATAGCAATCTTTATGTGTTGACAGCCCAAAGCAACAAGTATGAGTCCGGTTTTGCAGGTCCATCGGTTATCAATGTAACAGGTGGTACATTCCGCGGAGGTATGGATGCATGGGTTTTGAATAATCTCGAAGGAGAAAAGGCAGAAATTAACATCAGTGGTGGTAACTTCAATGCTGATCCTACAAGATTTTTGGATGAAGGTTATTCTGCTAAAGTAGTTGATGGTATCTATCAAGTAATGGCTCCGGTTGCGCAGGTTGGCAATAAAAAATATGGTAGCATCGACGACGCTATCGCGAACTGGACAAACAACACTACTCTTACATTGCTTTCAGATGTGACACTTAGCGATGTTGTGACACTCAATTCTACAGAGCATCACATCCTCAACCTCGGCACATATACAATGACTGCCGCAAGTGGCAAAAATGCATTTGTGATTAAAGCTTGTGGTACAGGTGACGCAGAGCGTACCGCTATCACTATCAAGGCAGATGCAAACAACCCTGGTGGTATCAATGCAGGTAGTAAGTGCATAGTATATTACAAGTATGCAGATGGTGGCATAACAGGCACTGACCGACCGATTGTTAAGATTGAAGGTGGTATATTTACCGGTAGCACAAGTAGCTGGGGCACAGCCGGTATTTATACAATCGGTAGTGAAGCACGTAAGTGCGCTACTCTCAATATTAGCGGTGGTACATTCAATTGTTCAATCAATGGTTCAAATAAATCTAAGTTGTTGATTTCAGGTGGTACGTTCAATTATAGTGTGGGTTCACAAGGTGATTCTACAGCCCTCCGTTTGATTTGGGGTGGTAAGTTTAAAACTCTTGGATTTATGACAGCTGATTCAAACAATACTAAGTTCTGGTTCGGTACTTCTATGGCTAAGAGTGATGTTGGTGTCTATGTAGATAAAGAAGATTATTTGGTAGTAGGCGGTCCTGTTATTACCGAAAATGATGGCAGATTCTCTGAGAAAAAAGACTACAGTGAATGGAGTTCTTATTTGAAGTATAGTAGCGCAGCAACCTATGGCTTGTTCTACGAATAAGAATGACTTATTACCAAAAGTGCGGCTAATGTAGTGCTTAAATAATTTGAAAGTCAATAATCGACATAGGGTAGTGGAGGGTGAAACCTCCACTGCTCGCGAAGGACTTGTTTCTTCATATAAAAACGTGTGTGGAGAGTGTGCCGGGTGCATGCTCTCCTTTTTGTATATTGTTTGGGAACATCCAAATGTTTAGCCTCGGGGTGGGTATATGGGGTGGCTTTTTAATCCGGTGGAGGCACTCGCTGTGCTCGTTTACTACCGGTTATCAAAGTGTTACCCCTATCTCTTGCATCGCTTACTATGTGCCGATTAAACGATATAATTATATATAGTTTGTGTTTTGTCCTATGCAAAAAGAACGTGGGAAATAGTGTTAACTTCAAATCTAAAATTTATCTCAGAAAAACACTTTATATCAAGAATTTGTTATAACTTTATAGTCTAATGAGAATTAAACACTTAACAACTATGGCAAGACCGATTAAAGACACTCCTGTTGTAACAGGTAAAGATGCCGTAAAATTTGCTGAACGATTGGCAAATCCTACACCTGAAACTAAGGAAGAAAAGGCGGCTGCAAAGAGAGCCTTTGAGGCAGTAAAAGCCATAAGTACATTTATGTTGTAACCTTATGGTTTTTGAAAATTTGACCCATCTGCAATTATCGACAGATACTATTATAAAGCCGTTTAACTGTAAAGATTCAGACTTAAACGGCTTTTTAATTGAAGATGCAAAAAAATATTTAGCATCTAAAATGGCTGTAACTTATCTTTTTGAAGATAAGGAGAAAGGTCTAACTGTGGCATATTACAGCCTATAAAATGACAAGATTACATTTGATCCTGAACATCGCTCTTTTTGGAACAAGCTTAATAGAAAAATTGCAAACGAAAAACGAAGGAAAGATTATCCGGCAGTTAAAATAGGTCGATTGGCTGTTGCTGAAAGTTATGCCGGTACAGGTATCGGTACTGAAATTATTCGATTTATCAAATATATGTTTGCATTTGGTAATCGTACAGGTTGCCGATTTATTACTGTTGACGCTTATGCTGAAGCTACTGAATTCTATTTAAAATGTGGGTTTAACTTCGTGTCAGAAAAAGATAAAGGTGAACGAACTCGGTCAATGTATTATGATTTGATAAATATAGTAGATTAGTTGGGTGGAAAAGTGTTGAGAAATTTTGTCGGGTGGAGAAAATTTTGTAATTTTGCACCGCTTTTTAGGCGCGAAAGTGTGATGGGAAATCTGTTGCAGATCCGGGATTGACTGTCGAATGGCAGGCCGGTGAAGTAGCTCTCCGCAATTAAGGAGCAAAAACTTATTTTGAGTAACACAAAAAAATTTAAAAATGAAAAGATTTGAATTAAACGCTATGCCACGCGTAGAAGGTGGCAAAAAAGCACTTAAGGCACTTCGTGCTGAAGGTTGCATTCCAGCTGTTTTGAATGGTGGAAAATTGGTAGAACTTCCATACGCAGGTACACTTGCGGCTGGCGAAAAAGTAATCGAAATCGAACGTGGTCGTGGTATTATCGTTACTGACATCGCTGTAAAGTTGGAAGATGTTCGTAAGCTTGTTTATACACCAGACATCTTTGAAGTTGAAATGACTATCAATGGTGAAAAGAAAATGGTTGTAATGAAGGACCTTCAATTCCAACCGGTGAAAGATACAATTCTTCACATTGACTTCCTCGAAGTATATCCTGACAAACCAATCGTAATGGAAGTACCAGTTAAGATTGAAGGTCACGCAGAGGGTGTTAAAGCCGGTGGTAAGCTTACAATGAACATGCGTAAGCTCAAAGTAAAAGCTTGCTATACAGAAATTCCGGAACGCCTTGTTATCAATGTAGATAATCTTGGCCTTGGTAAATCAATGCAAGTTGGTGAACTTCATTTCGAAGGTCTTGAATTGATGAATGCAAAGAATGCAGTCGTATGTGCAGTTCAATTGACACGTGCTGCTCGTGGTGCTGCTGCAGCTGCTAACGCTGGTAAGTAATCAATCTGAGCAACCAAAAAAGAAACAATGGTAGGGGTTGGATTTCCGATCTCTACCATATTTTTAAATTAAAAACTTCAGATAAGGAATGAAATATCTAATTGTCGGTTTGGGAAATATCGGTCCTGAATATGCAGATACACGTCATAATATAGGCTTTATGACTGTTGATGCGTTGGCAAAGTCGGGCAATGCAACGTTTCAGTCGTGTCGATATGGCGACATGGCAAAGATGCGTGTCAAGAATTGCGAATTGCTTCTATTGAAGCCATCAACGTTTATGAACCTCAGTGGCGTCGCAGTGCGTTATTGGATGAATAAGGAGAAGTTGCCACTTCAGAATTTGCTTGTAATAGTCGATGATATAGCATTGCCATTCGGTGCTGTTCGTCTTAGGGGCAATGGCAGTGATGCCGGTCATAACGGATTGAAAAATATAGCCGAGCAATTAGGTACACAACAATATGCGCGTTTGCGTTTCGGAATCGGTAATGACTTTCCGCGTGGATGTCAGGTGGATTATGTGCTTGGCGAGTTTCCTGCTGAGGAGCGTGAAAAGATGCCGGAGCGATTGCAAGTGGCTTGTGATGCTATTAAGGCTTATTGCCTGAGTGGACTTTCTTTTGCAATGACAAACTATAACAATAAGTAGTCGGGAGTATGAAGTCGGAGGTGAGAGTCGATAAATGGCTATGGGCAATGCGTGTGTTTAAGACGCGCACAATCGCTACAGACGCATGTAAAAAGGGCAGAGTGAGCATCGGAGGTACGTCTGTCAAGCCGTCGCGTACGATAAAGGTGGGAGATGTCATTGATGTGAAGAAGCCACCGATTACCTATACTTTCAGAGTGTTGGCTCTGACTGAAAATCGTCTTGGCGCGAAGCTTGTGCCGGATTATCTTGAGAATATTACTCCGCAGTCGCAATACGATTTGCTTGAGATGACACGCATCAGCGGCTTTGTCGATCGTCAGAAAGGTCTTGGTCGCCCAACAAAGCGAGATGCACGCGAAATGGCTCAGTTCAAGGAGCAGAGCTACGCAGCCGACACCTTCTTCCTTGATTGGGAAGATGACGATGATGATGACCTCGACTAATCTGTTTCAAGAATATACAATAAAATTGACGAGACTGTAAAAACTTCAGTCTCGTCTTCGTTATTAGTCAGTTGTGCTGTAGTCGTAATAAACGGGGCTATTTTTTCTCTTTTTCGTTCTTTTTTTCTGAATTAGACTCTTTCTCCTTTTTATCACGTTTCTCTTTCTCTTTTTTGGCCTAATGGTCAATTTAGTTGGTAAAACCTTTGTAAGTTGCTGATAATGATTAACTTTGAGTATTTTAAAAGTCATGAATAAAAAATCTGCTTTTTCTGTGGGTCAAAATCCACCATAAAATATGGTAGACAATCGGGTA
>JAZTZN010000009.1:0-65830 GCA_045637445.1 Muribaculaceae bacterium | reverse complement strand
TTCAAATCCATTTCCGGAAAGATTACCGGACTCATCTAAGTTTTGCTCGTAAACACCTGTTGAAGTGATTACAAACAATTTATCGTTGTCTATTTTTACTTTATGTAAAGAGCCATCATTATTCCATATTTGCGTCACTTGTGCTGATGCCGATAGTGCAAAACACATTAGCAAACAGACTGACAATATATTTTTGTATAGATTTTTCATAACATTGATATTTAAGTGTTAATAATCAATTTGTTTTCTCGGGGTGTTTTGGACAGCCTTCAAAGCATCAACCAAGCCATAACCATAATATTGGTTCCATGTGCCGTTAGGTCTTCCAGGTGTAGTCGTATATTCTCCTTCATAATCTCGCATACCTACTTTTGTGGTACTTTGCTCTATAATATCTCTGACTTGTTGCCCTGTAAGATCAGGATTCAACTCCAATATCAAAGCTGCTACTCCTGATACAAAAGGTGCTGCCATTGATGTGCCATACACAAAAGCTAATTCGTTATTTACATAAGTTGATAATATACTATCTCCTGGAGATACAATATCAAGGTTTTCTCCATAAGAACTACCAACAGAATCATTTTTTAGACATCTTAATCCATTACGTTTAATGGCTCCCACTACCAATAGTTCAGGAATGGAGTCAGCAGGAAACGAGAGCCCGCTATTTGAATTACCTGCTGATTTTACTACAATGCAACCCTTCCCTTTTCGCCCATTATAAATTGCTTTCTCAATGGCACATAATATAGGTTTACTATACGTTGTATTCCAAGAACAATTAATAATATCAGCATCATTCTCACATGCCCAATTAATACCATTTGCTAATTCTTCGGGAGAAACATAATCTAATCTGGAACTAATAATAATTGGTTCTACATCTGGGGAGATTCCTGAAATATATTTTCCATTATTTCTACTGGATAGGATTATACCAGACACACTTGTTCCATGTGTTTCATATACACACCTTACAGAGTCGCATATAAATGTATCATAATATTTTTTGCCTATATTATCTTTTAAATCTTCATGATTCCAATCCATTCCGGAATCAATAATCGCAACTTTTACACCCCTACCTGTGGCATAATTCCATGCCGAACTTGCATTTATATCAATTGCATTATCCGTTGCATTATATAAGCCCCATTGCTCACCTACATAAGTGTCCCATGATATACTTTCTTTAGCGTTAAATCTAAATTCCGGTTCAACTGATAGAAAATAACCTAATTCATATAAAATATTTGCCATTTGAATTGTATTATATGGGGTTTGCTTCGTAATTGAAACAGTGTACCACAATGGCATATATTTGTTTTGCCGAATAATTAACAAATTATATACAGATATAACCGATTGTAATTTTATAAAATCTGTGCTATTTTTTAGTTCAATATATATTTTATTTGTAGTAAATAATTCTTTCCCATTATGATCATAATAGCATGGAAGAACTAAATTATAATTAGGATTAACGATGTAATTAAGATAATTGTGCAAAAGAGCTATATTAGATGTCTTATTTTCGATAACACACATATTGTATGGATTGCCCGGTATAACTGCTTCTACTTCAAGACCGGTAGGTAGAGCATTAGGATTAGCAGCCGGAGCGAATTGTGGTCCGTTTGCCATACTGATCACATTGACCTTTTTGGGATTGACTGTTAACGGGATACGCTGACCTTTGAAGTAATAGTAATCGGTCTGCGCAAATGCGGATATTGCAATTACTGAGATTATAAATAGAATGATTTTTCTCATAATGTCTTTGTTTAATAGTTGATAAAATTCTGCGACCGATGTTTAAGTCTGTGCCTGCAATGCCGCTGTCAATCTCCCACCTATAAACAGACACAGCCAAACTAACTGAATTTCAACGAATTAAAACGTAAATAATATTTAACTACTATATCTTTCATCGGTTATGCTATTTTTGCAAAGTTATAACATTTTTTTAAATTCACAAATCTTTTTTATATTTTTTACGAGGCGAAGATTAAACAAGCCTGTGCAAAATTGTGGTAACGCATTGCCGACGACACCACACCCCTCGCAAAACAAAATCGCATGACTTTGTTTCGCGAGGATGCAATGATCTTTATTCTTTTATCAACTTTTTTGTGGCAACCACCTTTTTGTCTTTTATCAAGACAGCTATGCAAACACCTTTATTGACATCTGCATCAAGGCTCAATACACCTTTGTCTGCCACTTCACAAGTCTTTGACGCCAATAGTTTTCCTTCAAGATTGACAAGTTGAAGCGTATATTCACCACCCTTTTCGATAGCTACATTCAGCACTCGACTGAACGGGTTAGGATAAACGTCGAATGCCACATCATCTGCATTTACACCGACGATGCCGGAGTGTATTTTGCCGTCAAGGTTGACGACATAGATGTAGGCGTATTCTGCTTGGTCGTTACCGATGCTGTTGTCGAGGGTGAGTTGAGGCGTGTAGATGCGATAAGTGCCGTTTTCGAGGCTTGGGAAACGAAGTTCGGCTGAGCCATGAGCTACGCCTTGATCGTCGATAGTAATGTCTGACATCGTTGCGTATGCGTCAGCCGCAGTGAGTGTAGGGATAAGCGTTGTCGGTTGAGCTTTAGAGCCACGCAAAGCCGGATAGCCTACGGTGACTATCTCGTCCATAGATGTCGAATGTGTGCTGAAAGCGTGGTTGAGCTCTGCTTCCGGATAGGTCGATAGAGCATTGCGATAGATGTCGTCGCCTTCGAAGTCCCAGAGGGCGGTCATGCCGGCAGGAGGGTTGGAAGCGTCTATGTCGCCCATAGTCGATGCAATGGCATCGGCATCAAGAGCTACATTGTAGAATTGGAGGTTGTCGATCACAGCATCGTAGCCGGCAAAACTGCCGACACCTGCTGTGCCCCCGACAGCAATGATAGCATTAGGGTCGAAGTCTTTCCAAGCCTTGTCTTTTGGCTCGGTGATAGATTTAGGTGTGATGAGTTGACCGTTGACATAGAGCGAGAAGTTGCGTTCGGAATCGGTGATGATACCGTAGTAGCTTGATTCGGTGGTCTTATACTCATCAAAAACGTATGCGACATGATACCACGCATTCTCTTCAAACTTCACTTTGCCCTTGCCGTTGTCGTCGGTGAAGTCATAGACGAAAGTATTGTTGTTGTGGCTACGTATAGAAATGTTGTTGAGATAGCCGTCGTCGGAGATAGTGCCCCAAAGCCAACCCCAGTCGGAGTAAGGCCAAGCGTCTTTAGGGTTGCGTATATTGAGCAGCCATGTAGGGTCAGAGAGGTCGGTAAATTTCACCCAGAATGCGACGCTGAATTTGAGGTCGGATTCGTCAATGGTGACTTTTTCCCAACCTTCACCATCCTCAATAGTCTCAATGTCGGCTTGCACACCGGCTTGTCCGGCAGGAATACCGAGTGAGTAGCCACGAAGATTGACACCGCGAGAAACAGAGCCTACAGCACCCGATTCAGCTGTGTATTGCATTGTCAATGTGTCGGCAGGGCGAAGTTTCATGCCTGTGCCCGGCAATGTGGTGTGTGTAGCCTTGAGGTCAGACAGGGTTCCGTCGTTGTTGACCACCAAGTAGTCGGCGTTTTCGTCGAGAGCGGCAGTGGTCATCTCTTCAGTCACTTCAGAGATAGCATCATCATCACCGTCGGTATCAACAGGGTGGAATGATGAGATTACAGGCTCTGCCACAGCCATATCGCTATAGATGTGGATTGCAGAGTGGAGGCGACGCACGTTGCCTTCAGCGTCGTATGCTTCGATGTCGTAAGTGCCGTAAGGGAGCGCATCAAGGCTGACAGTCTCGGCATCAATGTCGGCTGTGGCTTTGAAGCTGTGGCATCCATCGATAGCGAGTTCGATCGGTGTCTCAAATGATGCGTTGTTGTGAGGACCGATAAGTTTCCAGCCCTCTGCCGGAACATGGAGTGGGTCTTTGAAACCGATACTGAATTGTTCTGCATCAGTGATGAATGTGTCAGATGCTTCGATGTCGTCATTGACGATATATGTCTCTGCGTCGAAGTCTATAGTTATCGGTTCGCTCCATGCTATAGTCGATTCGCTCTGCATATCGAGGCTGACAGCAGTAACGCCGACAGAGAGTGTAGCGCCTTCAGCTTTTGCCTTTACAGGGTTGTAAGGAGCAGAGAAGAATAGTGCTGCCCACGAAGTTGTAGCACCCATAAGAGTAGTTTCTTCCGACTCGGCATAATTGATGCGAGCGTAGATTTTATAGAGCGAAGCGTTGTGGTCGATGTTGTAATGACCTTGACGGTTGCCCTCAGCGAGATTGAGGTCGAATATCACCTTAGCGTCGAGACCGTCTTTGTGAGCAGCGAGAAGCGTGGCAGACGTCACTGTAGGGGTGTCCGGCGCTGCGTATTCGGCTCTACGGATAGAGATTTCACCGATGTTGACATCAAGGTCAGATGCATTGTCGAATTGCAATGCGATAAGAGCCAGTTGATTGGCTTCGGAGATTGTGAAGTTCTTTTCAATCCATTCAGGCGTAGCGGCTTGATCGGCAGATAGCACGATGTGGTCTTGTGCAGATGTCCATTGCGAGCAATCTTCGCCATATCCGAGCATCAATGCCACGTCGGCAGAGCCCTTTGCGAGCTTGTAGCGCACAGTGACGATGTCGCCTGCTTGGAGGTCAAAACGAGTCTTAAACAAGTGCAATACGGCGCTTTTCGACTCTGTACCGCGAATACGAAGAGACGAGCCGCCCAACCATGCTTCGTTCCAATCAAACTCTGCACGAAGTCCCACCGGAGCCGATGAGTAGTCTCTGCCGAGAGGTGATGCCGCCCACCACCAACGCCATGTCGGCAGATAGTCTTGAATACCTATATTAGTCCACTCTTTAGAGTGCTGACGGATGCCTTGCCAATTGAAATACTGACCGTTACCAAGGTTGAACGCACTATAGAACGGCTCTTCGCTGAGGTCCCAGCATAGAGTGCTTTGTGCAGCCACCATTTTAGAAAGACCGAAGAATTCGGTGTCGAGAGAGTTGTCGATATTCTCGTTGATTTCGAGTGATGCGTCGAGAGCGTGGACAGGGTTGAAGTGACTATTGGTGTACCAACGTTCAAGCAATCGTTGATAGGTGTGTTGCACTTCGAGGGGTTGTGAACCGTAAGCAAATCGGCGTTCCCAGAATGTGTTGGAATCGTGGCCCGACCACATACCTATAGATACAGCCTTGTCGTAGAGATATTGCCAACGACCATTCAGCTCACCGTTGCCGGTCAAGACAGGATAACCGCCTTGGAGGTCAAACGTCGCATAGACATCAAACGGATTACGCTTCAACGTGTTTGTGGTGTATTCAATAGACGCCGGGAGATATTCTACGTTGCCGTTGTTGAAATTGGCGTTCCAATTGTAGTTGAGGAAGTATGACGCAGTCTTGTTGTCGGCATCGCCGAAGAAAATTTCTGTCTCCGGGGTGACACCGTTGTCGAAAGTCGGTCCGGCAGTCAGTGTCTCGCCGTCATACCAGATGTTTTCGGCAGAAAACGACTTCATGTCGCCTGTATATTTACGCTCAAAGTGCTGAGTAATGGCTTTGTTGAGTTCCACAACTTCGGGGATGCCATGAGCATTGTAGCCACCGGCATATTCCGAGTTGTAACCGATGCCGTCGATGCCATAGTAGTCAAGATATTCGATAACCTTATTGCGGCTCTCTTCGGTAGCACCGAGCTCGATGTAGAGGTCGCCCCAGCCGTTGCTTGCCATGTCGGCACCGAAAGCAGGCGTTGACTGAGTGGCTACAGCGACACCATTCTTATGAGCCACATCGGCAAAATTACCCGGCAAGCGCATAAAATGGTCACTCCATGCCCCCCATGTAGATATGTATTGCCACATCGAGAACACTTCGCTATTGAACAAGCCATTAGGCAGGATTTCAAACGGTGACTTGGTAGAGTAACTATAACTGAATCCGTATGGAAACCAATTGAGTATCTTCTTGCTATAGTGCGAATAGTCTTTGTATTCACTATAGACGCTGTTAGTGTCCCATTCCCACCAGGGGATGAGTTTGGTGTTGATTTGGGTTGCTGCGTTGACAAATCTCGCTTTCGGTTTCACACGTGAGATGAAAAAATTATCGTCATCTGATTGTGGGGTGCCTTTCTGCCAATCAGCGATACGAAACTCTGTTCCACCCGGACTTTGGTCAATCTGTCCCTGACGAAGATATTGTGCGCTTGCCGTGAGCGATGCTCCAAGCGAGATGAATGATACAAGAAGATACTTATTCATAGTGGTTTTAGAGGATGTTTAATTGTTGTTGAAATCTCGGAAATTTAAGAAATTTCCGAGATTTAGTTATTATACATTTAGCTTTAAAGAGCTTTCTTTAGCTATTCATTTTGACTACGCTTGTCGGAGGGAGGGTGTCGTTGCGACGGTCGATGGCATTGACTACGTTGTCGGCGAGATTCCAGAAAGCATCAACTTGTGGAGTCGGACCGGCAGGTTGTCCTTCGGCAGTCAATCCGAGAGCAGCCGGAGTGCCGGCATCGCCATTGCCGCAGATGTCGGCCACCAATGGCACTTGTGCCAATAGGTCAACGCCCATTTCTTCAGCCAAGCGCACGCCACCACCATTGCCGAAGATGAAGTATTTTTCTTCAGGGTGCTGAAGAGGAGTGAACCATGCCATGTTTTCGACAAGTCCCAAGATAGGCACATTGACCTTTTCTCCGGTGAACATTGCGATACCCTTGCGAGCATCGGCAAGAGCCACTTCTTGAGGAGTGCTGACCACTACGACGCCTGTGATAGGGAGTGTCTGCACGAGAGTGAGGTGGATGTCGGATGTGCCCGGAGGCATATCGATGAGGAAGTAGTCGAGTTCGCCCCAGTTGGCATCGGTGATAAGCTGACGCAATGCGTTGCTTGCCATACCACCACGCCAAAGCACAGCGCTATTCTTATCGACTAAGAAACCGATGGAGAGCAACTTGACACCATATTTCTCCATAGGCACAATCTTATTGACGCCATCGACCTCTTCCATGTAGAGTTGCTCGTCTTCGACACCAAACATTTTAGGTACTGACGGACCGAAGATGTCGGCATCAAGAAGACCGACTTTATAGCCCTTAGCTGCGAGAGCGACAGCGAGGTTGGAAGCGACAGTAGATTTTCCTACGCCACCCTTGCCCGATGATACGCCAATGATGTTTTTAACGCCCGGAAGCGGATTAGCCGGCTTTTCAGGGAGCGGACGACGAGCCTTGGCAGCAATGTTGCCTTTGATTTCTACATCAGCGCCGACGTAGGTGAGGATAGCTGTTTCAGCCGCTCTGACCACACTTTTGATGAATGGGTCGGTCGGTTTGTCAAAGATGAGAGAAAAAGTCACCTTGCGTCCGTCGATACGGATGTCGTCTTCGATCATGTCGTTTTCGACAAGGTCTTTTCCATTGCCCGGATAACGGACAGTCTTTAGCGCTTCAATGATAAGCGCCGGATATATAGGATCGTGTGTCATTGTTGTGTTATAATTTGATAATTTTACAATAGTTTTTATATCTATAAATTCGGGAATTTATGTATTTAACAGCTGATGCCATTAATATTAAACATCGAAGCCCCGTTTTCGGTTCTTAAGCGCACTTCTATAAATCAGTCGGTCGCAGGATTCATGCCTTGTACGATGCCGCGAGGGTAAGAGTGATAGTCGTCACGCTCGATGTCGTCCTCTTCCGGCTCTTGGAGTGCTGTGTCGCGCAGTGGGTTGAACGAGATGAACTTGATCGTCTTTCCTCGCGAAAGCCACTGTTGCTCGTAGAAAGTCTTTATAGAGAGCACAGGGTCTGCCATGCCGCTACCGTAAAGGTCGTCGGTGTCGGCTTCGGTCGGGAAGTTGTTGAGCTTCACCAAACGTGATGTGTAGGTGTAAAGGAATGGAGAGTCGGTTTTGAGGTGGATAAGACCATTCGCACGAAGTATCTTGCGATAGAGTTCCAAGAAGCGAGTCGATGTCAAGCGACGGCGTGTCTTCTGCATCTGCGGGTCGGGAAATGTAATCCATATTTCCGACACCTCATCGGCTGTAAAGAAACGGTCGATCATCTCGATGTCGGTGCGTAGGAACGCCACATTCTTCAATCCCTCTGTCTCGGCAGCTTTCGCACCGGTCCAGATGCGTGCACCCTTGATGTCGATGCCGATAAAGTTTTTTTCGGGGTATTTGCGCGCAAGACCTACGGTGTATTCGCCCTTGCCGCAACCTAATTCAAGTACTATAGGATTATCGTTGCCGAAGTATTCAGCACCCCATTTGCCAATGAGAGGGAAACCCTCTCTCTCAAGCACTGCCCATGGATATTGGAACACGCAAGAGAATGACTGCATTTCTGCAAATTTTTTCAGTTTATTTTTGCCCATTTCTTATGCTTATCTTATCAATTTGAACGTAGCGACTTGATTGTCGGTAGTCACTACTACGATATATATCTTTTCTGTTAGTTCATTAATTTGGCACTCTGCCGATGTCTGATTTGGACACAATGTTGCGACGTGTATGCCTTGCGATGCGTATATGCTGACTCTGCGTACGACGTCGGTCGATTGGATATTGAGCCCGCCTTCGCCAAACCATGCTTTTATGTCGCTCTTCTCCTTATCGATTTTGACCACCGATGAATAGTCCACAATCTTAAATTCGTTCCACTGCGACGACGATTTCCATGCTTGTTCCGTTCCGTCGGCAACCCTCAAAGTCACATCCGATTGCGACACTCCTTCGAAAACGTTCTCGCCAAGTTGAGGCACACGTTCTTCCAATGCAGAAACGTCAATCAATGTCAATCGATTCATCCCTGCCATTGCTTTATCGCCTAATGATGACACCGACGGGCCGACGATAATCTTTTGCGACTTATTGTTGTATAGCGCATAATCGCCTATCTCTTCTACGTTGGCAAAATCGTCTGTCTCGAATCTGAGAGACTCATCTCCGCAAAAAAGATAGTCGGCAACATTGCTGATTTGCGCATCGATGCTTGTCAACTTCGGACAGTAGAAAAAAGCGCCATCACACAACTCTGTCGTATTTCCTTTGATGATGACCAACTCCAATTTAGGAGATGCCGCAAAAGCAAACTCTCCCACTGTTTCCACCTCGACAGGCAATTCGATATATGTCAGAGCGCAACCATAGAATGCCCTCTCTCCTATTTTTCGCAATTCTGACGGCAATGCAATGCTTTCCAAAGCGACGCAATTCATGAATGTCATGTCGCAGATTGTTGTCGTGGCAGCTGAGAATTTAACCTCCTTAAGCGATACGCAATTGGCAAACGCCGCTTCGCTGACACTCTTCAATCGAGCCGACGACAAATCCGCTGTCGCCAATCTATCACATCCGGCAAAAACATAGCTGCCAATTGTCTCAATCTCCGATGTGAGAGTTATGCTTTCAAGCTCATCGCAATCATAGAACGAGTAGTCACCTATCGTCACGACCGATGTCGGGATGTCAATCTTTTTCAATGGCACTGCCGTAAATGCTCCTTCGCCGATTTTTTTAAGTCCTTGGGGCAAAGCGACCGATGTCAATCCCATGCCGAAGAATGCTTGCGCAGGCAGTGCGTCTGCCTCAAAAAACGTCTTTCCTCCAAGCAATCGATCGATAGCGACAAACTCCTCTATTGCTACCGCCGAAATATCAAGCGTGCGCAACGAAGGGAACAAATCGGGCATAGCGACAAAATCGCGAACATCCATTGTCCCAACGAGAGTCAACGACTCTTCGGAACGCATTTCCTCGCTTGTCAGCGAAGCCAAATTGCCCGACGATGTCTCTATCGTCAACGCACCGACCCAATGCGTTGACACCATTGTCATCAATAATATCAACCAAATTCTGATCTTCATACGCTTTTTTATTTCATGCTTTTAAGAGTTGTCTGACCGAACCATTCTATTGACTGAAAGCCTCGGTATTAATCTGCAAATATACAACTTTTATTGCAATCTATCGCCACTCGATGTGCAAAACTGTGTGTTTTTAGCTTTATGCGACGATTTGACATGGTTAATCCAGGTATCGACGGCGACATCCGAAGGAGAAGAAAGCGCATAAATAGCCGAGGATTGTGAGCATAGCCCGATACCCCCGGTGAAAGTGTGCCTTTTTGCCCTTTTAGCCCTTTTGTGCTTACAACATGCGAAAGACGGAGAGCGACTACGCCTACAAGTGAAATGGGCGACGCATCACGCGCCACCCACTACATTTTAACCATAACCTTTTTATAAAATTATATCCTAAATTAGGTCTCCACCTAATTAACGAGAGTTTTATTTGTCTGTCGATAAGCGAAAAAATCATTTTTACAACAATTCCTTTTGCTTCACCTATCTGAGAGCAAATTTACGATAAAAAAATTAAAACACAAAAAAATAGCAATAAAAATTTCACAAAATCATAAAATTTGTTGATTTTTATGTTTTATGCCATAATCTCACCATTTTCACACTAAAAAGAATGGGCGACACTTCACGCGCCACCCATTCTCCAAATATTATTTACCTAAAAGTTATTTAACCATCACTTTTTGACCATTTACAACGTAGATGCCAGGTTCAAGTTCGTTAAGGTCGCGGAGGCTACCATTACGCTTGATGAGCATACCGTTCACGCTGTAGATGTTGAGGTTCTTAGCATCCATGTCAACGCCTTCGATACCTACGATGTTAACACCTTCGTAGTAAATCTTAACGTCAGCATTTGGTTTGCCGTCGAAGAGGAATTGACCGTCAGGAATCCAGATTACATAGTCACCGTTCACGAGTTCGCGATTAGTTGACAATGTAAATTTAGCAGTGTTGCCTGAAAGAACTTCCACTTCGTAGTGACCTACTTCTGTGATATTTTCGTCAAGGTAAGCGAGAGTTACCTTGCTTGTTGCTTCAGGGTTAAGCTCGATAGATTCACATGGAGTCACAGTCATCAACATTTCTACGAATGTTTCAGCGCTGATTTGTTCGAGAGCAACCTCTACAGTTTCGATAGTGTAGTAGAGAGAAACGCCTTCCCATGCTTGACCATCGACTGTGAACATACCCTTTGGTATTCTCACGTGGTAGTTACCATCTTGAGTTGGGATGTTAAGGATATCAAGAACAGCTGTGTTGCTACCTTCGCCGATTGGAGAGCAGATGAGTTCTGAAACGAGCTCTTCTTCTTCATTTTCGAGGATTCTGTAGATCTTAGCGCCACCTACCATTTGGTTAGGATTAACTTCTACAGATTCTGCACCTTGCCATTCGAGAACGATGTTAGCGAGTGATTCCACTACTGAGCCATCGGCAGGAGTAGCTACGAGAGTAGCAGGTTCCGGAATTGTCCAAGTGATAGTCAACTCTTCGTTGTAGTTACCGTTGCCGGCACCTGTGCGAGATGTTTTGCAAGCATAACATTCGCCGCAAGTACATGGGTTAGCACCATTCTTGTTGAAGTTGACGATACCTGCAGGAATAGTCATAGTGTAAACACCAGGAGCAGTGATTTCGACAGCTGTAGAAGTGCCCGGTTCGCAAAGCTTGATTTCCACTACGTTGAAGCCTGCTTCTGCGTTAGCCATGTCGCCTGTGCCACATTCAGCTACTACGTTGCCTTCTGCGTCACGGAGAACGATGTTGCCGTTAGCAGCGAGAGCAGAGTTGTTGTAGAAGATATTCTTAGAAGCAATTTCGTGCTCGTTGAATGTCACGTTGATGATAGAGAGTGACTGTACTCTGCCTTCTTCAGGGTCAACTGTCACACCTTCGCCAGGAGTGAAGCCACCTGTCACGTTCCATGTGAACACTTGTGAAGATGAAAGACGACCATCTGCGTAGATAGCTGCACCACGAGGAACAGTCACAACATAAGTACCATTGAGAGTGAACTTTTCAGGGAAGATGATACCGAGTTCGTTGTGGAGTTCACCTGAAGAATATCTGTTGACAGATGTAACGACTTCACCATTGATAGCGAGTGTGATTTCACCCACGAAGTCAGGATTTGGAGTGACTGTCGATGGGAAGAGAACGTTTACAGAGCGGAATGTACCACCTACTGCATCGATGTCGATTTCGCCTTGTTCAGGAGTTGTAGTCACAGCGTCGATTGGCTCAGCCACTACGTTGTAAACGTTAACAACTTCTTCTGATGGGATTGTACCATTCAAGAGGAATGCACCTGCAGGGATGTAGAGTGTATAGACACCAGGAGTCTTAGCTTCCATGCCTGTAGTGATCACGTATTGGTTATCTACGCCTTCCACTGCAACCACTGTCACAGGAAGTGGAGATACCATACCAAACTCAGGGTCTTCATAGTTGAGCACCGGCATCAACTCATCGTTGTTAGCGAATGTGAGAGCTGTGTTAGCAGTGATAACGAAGTCCTTCACTGAGTAGAGTTCTTCATCTACAGCAGGAGATACAGTCATTGCCACTGTTTCATAGAGACCGTAAGCGATAGCGTCGTTCTGAGTGTATTCGCCTGTCTCAGCATCCTTGTTGACAAGGAGTGCACCTGTAGGCAACTCGAAGTAGTATTGCTTAGTTGGGTCGAATGTGTAGTAGTTGTTAGGATCGATAGTGAATGTCACCTTCTTGCAATCTGTAGGATCGATTGCGATGTTGTAGTTGACAGCCACATAGTTGTCTGTTGATACGAAACGAGCCTTTTGGTTCATCCATACGAGATCCCAGTTGGAATCATAGTCTTGGTATTGACCGATTTCTACTGAAGTGATATCAGCGTTGTCGATAGTCATTTCGAATGTCTTAGGGAAGTCTGTGATACCGCCGGCAGCAGGAGTGATAGTCACGTTGCTTGGACGGATTGGAGCGTTAGACTCGATGTTGAAGCTGAGTTCTGATGCTTCGTTCATCACGTCTGTGAAGCCTTCGAATGCCAATGCACCTGCAGGGAATACGATCTTGTATTCGCCTTCTTCCTTCAATTCGTCGTAGAATGAGAGCTTAATGCGACCGCCTGCTTCGATGTTTACAACATACTTGTAAGTGCTGTAGTCATATTCTGCACAGTTAGCATCAGTGAAGTAAGTGTAGTGACCACCGATGTTCTTGAACACTTGAACAGCGTTCATAGAGTTGTAAGTAGCAGAAGATGCACCTGCGAATGTAACGTATGTTTCAGCGAGTGAAGTGTAAGTAGCGCCATCTTCGAGGTCCCATACAGGGAGCAACTCTACGTTAGGCATTTCGCACAATTCGTATTCAGCTGTGTATGCCTTGTTGTAGCTTACTGATGTAGATGTTGCAGATACTGTTTCGAGGAAGAATGACTTTTCAGGGATAGACACTTGGTATTTACCCAATGCGAGTTCGCCTTCGAAGTCTTCAGGCAATGTGTAGTTGACTGTCTTGTAGTTGTAGCCTTCAGCTTCAGATGCAACGAGGTCAGAAACCTTTTCCCATGCTGCTGTAGCGTCGTTGTACTTGTTGAGTACTGCCACATTTACTTCGTCGAAGATGAATGTACCGCTTGTCTTGCGAACATCAACGCGGAATGAATCCAACTTAGTCACCTTGCCGCCTGCCTTTGGTGCAATCTCGTTGATTGATGTTGAGCTTGGCAATGTGTAAGGACCAAACTTAAGGTGGTTGTTGGTCAATGCTGCGTCGTCATTGAATGTCAATGTGTTTGCAAGGATATAGAGGTAGAAGTCGCCTGATGATGTGATAGCTGCAGTAGGAGTAAGCTTGAGTGTCTTACCATCTTCTGAGATAGTCACGTCGCATGCTGACTTGAGTGTTGAGCTTGAGTAAAGACCCACCTTAGATGCGTCAGCGATAGCTGTCTTGAGGACTTCGTCGTTGTTGATTGTGATGTTGAATTCAGCAGGCATTTCTTTGTACCAACCTGCAGCAACGTCGATAGAGCAGTCTTCTACGTTTACGAGGCTCTGGTTGTCGATTGTGATGAAGCAACCGAGAGCTTCAGGGTTCTTAGTCGATACCTTAGCAGTTACATCTTCAGCTGTGCGGAAGATTTCGATAAGGTTTTCAGCGATCAAAGCGCAATATTCACCGTTTACAGTGTAAGGCTTGTCAGGAGTGTAGTAAGCACCTGTGAAGTCGAATACGATTTGATTGTCGGTCACAGTCTTAGTTGCACCATTGCTGAATGCCTTAGTTTCGAGGTCAGACTTGTAGAGGTAGCAGTAAGCGTTCCAAGCAGCCTTCACTGAGTGAGCACCTACTACTGTGAGGCGAGCCTTGTCGAGAGCCGACACTGTGATGCCTTCTTCGAGAGGGTTAGCCACATTAGTCCATACGTCTGCACCGTTAGCGTCTGTGCCTGTTCTTACTTCCCAAACATATTCGTAAGGAGCGTAGTATGTACCGATGTTGATTTCATCGTTTACAGTGTATTCGCCTGTCTCAGCGTTCTTATTGATTACCAACGCACCGGTAGGGATTTGAAGATAATATTCCTTAGTAGGATCAAGTTCGCCATAACCATTCTTCTTTGTCAATGTGAGCTTCTTGCAGTCGGCAGGATCTACAGCGATGTCATACTTGTAAGATACGTAGCTGTCTGTAGAAGTGAACAACGCAGTCTGATTCATCCATACAAGCTGCCAACTTTCGTTGTAGTCTTGGATTTGACCAATTTCGACAGATGTGATTTCAGGATTGTCGAGTGTCAATGTGAATGTTTCAGGGATCTCGTTGATTGTTGAACCTGCAGCAGGACTTGCAGTCACATTGCTACTCTTAGCAAGAGCGTTAGAGTTGATCTTGAATGTAACTTCTGATGCTTCGTTTGTCAATGATGCGAAACCATCGAATGCCAATGCACCGGCAGGAAGCACGATCTTGTATTCACCTTCTTGGTTGAGCGTTTCGAATGTAAGTTTCACCTTACCCACTTCTGCAAGGTCAGTGAATTTTGAGTATGTCAAATCTGCGAATGACACGCTTGAAGCGTATGTATAGCTATTACCGATCTTTTTGTAGATTTCAGCCGGCTTCATTGAATAGTACTTAGCAGAAGTAGCGCCTTCGAATGTCAAAGTCACTTCAGCAAGTTCTGATAAAGCTGCACCATTTTCGATGCTCCACACAGGAGTAGTCGATACCACAGGAGCTGTTGCCAATTCGTAGTCGATTGTCTTTGCCTTTAGGTAATAATAAGTAGTGCTTGATGAGCCCGGTTTTTCGTAGAATACTGACTTTTCAGGGATTGACACTTGGTACTTGCCAAGAGCGAAACCACCTTCAGGAGTTACTGCAGGAGCGTATTCGATAGTGATATAGTCATAATTGAGTGGTGATGTCTTACCATCCACTTGCTTAGCAGTAAGGTCGCAGAAATATTCCCATGCAGCAGTCTCTTCGTTGTATTTGTTGAGCACTGCAGGCAATGATTCTTCAAAGAAGAAAGTACCTGTTGATGAACCTACGTTGATATAGAATTTATCCAACGACAATACCTTGCTGTCCTTTTCAGGATAGTTGTCGCGGAATGTTGTTCCGTTAGGCAATGTGTAAGGACCAAACTTGAGGTGATTGTTGGTCTTCTCAACATCGCCATTCACTGTAAGCGCACCCTTTATGAAATAGATGTAATGGTCGCCTGTAGCTGTAGCAGGGATTGCCTCAGCCGGAACAAGCTTGATGTTCTTGCCGTCAATAGTAGGAGTCAAATCAACCACCTTTGAAGAGCTCTTGTAGATTGCGATTTGAGCACCTTCAGCGATAGCCAATGATGTGATGTCGGCATTGTCGATAGTCACATTAAACTCTGTAGGGAATTGCTTGAACCATGTAGGCTGTACGTCGATTGAACATGCGTCTTGCTGAATAGCAAAATCATTGTCGATTGTCACCTTACATGCATACACCTCAGGAGAAGGTGTTGACACCTTTGGACTTGAAGTGTAGTCTGCTTCAGTCACATAGAAATTGAGACCCTTTTCAGGGATAAACATGTAGTAAGTACCCTCAGTTGTGAATGGTTTGTCAGGAGTGTAATATCCTGATGTCACGTCAAACACCGCTGTTCTCAAGTTTGAGATTGTAGGGTTGAGTGAGTTTGCCACTGCCTTTGTCTCCAAATCCTCTTTGTACAAATACTCATACGCTGAGTACGCATTTGCCACTGCATGAACGCCGTCAAAAGTGACACGAAGCTTTGAGAGAGAAGACACTGTGATTCCGGTGTCGATAGGGTCGGCAACTTCTGTCCAGACCTCAACACCTGATGCGTCAGTACCTGTAAGGACTTCCCACTTCGCAGTGACGTCTGCATACGCCACCGACATTGAGAACATCGCTACAAGTGCCAAGCATAGAGCTGTTAATTTTCTCATAAGTTGATAATTTAGTTAAACAATAATATAATTAATATTCTTTTATTTTGGCTTTATTTGGGTATGTAGATTTGAATAGTGGGCAAATATACAACTTTTAACCGAGTTTTACAAAATTCACACGATTTTTCGCAATTTTAGCGTTTATTTCCTGCATTTTTTAATATATCTTAAATCTCAACACCCTCAAAAACAACCCTAAAGGAGAGAAAAGACGACAGATGCGATAAAAATCATAATTATAGATATTATAGTTACTATAGATACTATAGATACTATAGATACTATAAGCACGATAGGAGGCGATAGGAGGCTGCCACGCGCTTGGATGAAAAAAAGCGAGTGAGACTGATGTCCCACCCGCTGAGTTATTTCAAGGTTTATTCTTGATTATTTCACAAGCACCTTTTGTCCGTTGATTACGTAAACGCCCGGATCAAGAGCCTTAAGATCAGCCTTGTTGCCATTACGTTTGATAATCATACCGTTAACGCTGTAGATGTCGAAGTTAGCATCTTCGCCGATAGTTTCAACTGAAACAACACCTTCGATAGCAAACTTAACGTCCTTAGATTGATCGTTGCCAACCCAGAAGTAGCCTTCCGGCAACCACATTACATAGTCACCATCCATTACTTCTACAGCTTCAGCAAGAGTGAATTCTACTACGTTGCCTTCAGCGAATGTCACTGCGTATTCACCAACCTTAGATTCACCACCTGTCATGTACCACAATGTAGCCTTATCAGGACAGTCTTCTCTAACCTTGAGTTCTTCGCAGTTTTCAACTGTAAGTTTGATCTTGTTGAATGGAGCTTCGAGAACTTCGAAGTTATAAATAACAGCAGCAAGTTCGTAAGTAGCTGTGAACGCTTCGTTAGCGTAGCCGTTAGCTGTGAACATACCTGCAGGAACATCGAGGATGTATTGACCGTTTGGCATTTCAGTAGAAAGATTCATGATGTCAAGAACTACTGACTTGTCGCCTGCCGGTGAGCAGATAAGGTCTGATTGGAGTACGTTGCCTTCTTCAGTCACACGGTAAAGTTTAGCAGCAGCCACCATCATTTCAGGATTAATTACCACTTCAGTAGCACCATTCCAAGTGAGAGTGAAGTTAACGAGTTCCTTAACAGTTTCACCATCAGCAGGAGTTACAACGAGTTCAGGAGCACCAGGAACGATGTTGTAGTTGAGCATGAAGCCTTCAGAGTCACCCATGCCGTCGGAGTCTGTATCGAATACGTTCCAACCTACGATTACTTTGCATACGCCTTCTTGACGGATAGCAGGTTCGAAGTCAATCTTTTGGTACATTGCCCAGTTTTCACCGTATTCAGTAGTAAGAGTTGCAGTTGCAAGTACGTTGCCTTCTTCATCCACTGCTACTGCAGCATTTTCTTTACGCATATTCCAGTTTTCATCCCATTCAACACATGCTGATGACATCCACCAGTCGTTGAATGTAAATGTAATATCGTCGATGTATGGAACATCGCCTTCAGCAGGATTCAAAGCAAGGTCGTAAGCCTTAACGCCTGTATTGAGAACGTATTCTGCTTCTACAGCGTCACCGACTACTGATTCATAATAGTCTTCGAAATAGAATGTATTGCGAGGAACAACCACTTTGTAGAGACCATCGGCGAATACAGGTTCGTATGGAAGACGTACAGTAGCCACTGCGATACCCATAGTCTTATCTGTTACGATTTCAGAAACGAGGTCAGAGTAGTGTACCCAGTCGTTTGCCATAGCATCGAATGCATAAAGAACTGCTGTAGCATCACCTACGCGAAGTTCGCCTTGAGCATCGTTGCCTTGAGCATCACGATACTTAATCTTGAAGTCATAGAGTTCTGTGAGTTCTTCATCATCTGCATCCGGGCTATAGATTTCACCAACGTGACGTTGGATATAGTCGTAGTTACCGAAGTCAAGGATTGAGCATGTGCTTTCTGCTTCTGTACCCTTGTTTGCGATCAAACCACCACGTGGGATACGGAACTTGTAAGAACCATATTGAAGAACTGCATCAGCAGAGATTGAAGATGGATCCGGAGTAAGGATAAGCTGCTTTGGATTTTCAGGGTTGATTTCGATGAGATAGCTACCCACTTGGTAAGCATAGTCACCTTGGTCAGCGATAATACCGGCCTTAGCAGGAACATCTACTTCTTCTTCGTAGTAATTATTGTTTTCATCATAACCCCATTTAAATTCTTTCATTGTACCGAGTTCCAATGTCTCGATAGCTTCGTTATCAATAGTGATAGTCAATTTTTGAGGATAAGCTGAAATTTCACATGGAGCAGGGTCGATTGTGCAGTATTCAGTCTTAATCAATGAGTTGTTATTGATTGTGAAGTTGAGTTCAGAAGCTTCGTTCACGAGGTCGTTGAAACCTTCAAGTTTGAGTACGTTGAATGGCATACGGATGCAGTATTCACCGTCGATATCAAGTGGGAAGAATGGTTCGAATACGTCCTCATCCATTGTCACAGGGAATGCGCCGTTTTCATCAACTGTAATAGTTGATTCATCATTAACGCCGATTGTCATACTACCGAGTTCTGTTTCTGAGCCGTCAGCATTCTTCTTATAGAGCATAGCAGCAATGCCATATTCGTCAACCAATGCTACATTCTTAAGACCTGCGAATGCAACAGTTGTGCCTTCGAAGCTTTCCAACTCAGCACCTTGTTCGATACCCCATACAGGAGTAGTTGACACTTCAGGACGAGTCTTCAATTGATATTCCAAAGACAAGAGTTTTGACTCAAGAGTCTTAGCAGGATCACCATATCTTGATTCAGGAATATTTACTGTGTATGCACCACCAGGAACAATCACGCGATAAGTAGCTTCAGGGAATACCATACCGGCATAGTCATCCTTGAATGAAAGTCTTACACCCGGATATGACATATCGCCATATTCGTCTTCAACTGAAGGAATAACTTCTGCATTATAGAATGCAATTGGAGTCCAAGTGTTTGAAACTTCTTCTAAGTAGGCTACGTATGGAACATTGCTCCAATCAGAAGCTTCTTCATTAATAATAACCTCTCCTTTCTCATAGAAATATAAATCTATGCGACCAAGGCTTGAAACGATACTTGGAACTAAGATATTACTGTCTGTAGCCATGTCATAGCGAGTTTGTGCAGGTAGTGGATATGTCATATTCTTATTCCAATCTACAGTTTCAGGAATAGTGTACCACAATTGAATCAAGTCGTTAGTCTTAGCGTCATCGCCGTTGAACTTGAATGAGTCTTTGTAGATGATTACACGATAATCGCCATCGTAGAGTTCTGCAAACTCATCTTTGAGATCTTGACTTGGAATCAAGTAGATAGTATTATCTGCGATTTGAACGTCAAGTTCAAAATTTGTCCCACTGTTCATGTAGAACATTGGTTTTTGTGTGCCTACAAATTCAATAGAAGTAAGGTCTTCGTTGTTAAGAGCAACCTCCCACATTTCAGGAAGAGACTTCATGATGCCTTCTTCAGGAGCAACTGTCACGTTGTCTTTTGACACATAACCAGAAACCGGGTCAAGAGAGAAGTTGAAGCGCAATTCCGGATTTCGGTCGCCTAATACTTGACCTGTTGCGGAATCGTATTGATAGTCAAAGATAAATACTCCAGCTGGAATGCAAACATAATAGTTTCCTTTCGCAGTCATTGGATAGTCGGGATAAACCGCATCACTTTGTATCGGAAGAACCATTTTATGGGTTGTATCATCTACCTTTTCAGCGTAGAACCATGAATGACCAAAACCCGATACAAATCTACCTTCAGAAGTATAAACACCTGAATCGGAGACATTTCCAAAACCTCCATCAAATGTTCCTGTTACATCGGAGACAGTAAGGGTCACTTCCGAGAAACTTTGCAAACTTGCTCCATCTTGGACTACCTCTCCATCGATACTCCAAGTATAGGTCACTGCATTAGCAGAAAAACCTATCATAGCAAGAAGAAAAAGACTTAAAGCTGTAATTTTCTTTCTCATAAATAAAAGATTTTAGTTAAACATTATATTAATTATTCTTAATCTTCGCATTATTTATAAAAATTCATATCAGAGCAAATATTCTGCATAAAAATCCTAATTTCATTTTATATTCTATAATAATCTAAAATTGAATACAGGCGCAATCCATTTGCAAGATACAAATTGAGTGGCAAATATATGTGTTTTTTTAATACTAAACAAATATTTTTAATTATTTTTTTGCTTTTTTTGTTTTTTTGCCACCACCACAACTTATTTCTTTTATCAAACGGGCAATCATTCAAAATTGCATAAACCGACATCTTGTTACACATTTATACAATTACTATTCTTTTTTATTTTTTTATTTGCCTACTGCTCCATTAATCCCTCAAATAATTTGGCAAATTTCTTTTTGGTGCTTAATTTTGCATCGCTTGAGTTTTCAAGACATTTGCAAACACAATAGCAAGCGTCTGCCTCATGGCGTTAAAGCTGTCAAAAAAATGGAAGAAAAAATATTAGCCATTGTCTTAAATACAGTCAAACACTCCGACCGACACAACATCATGTCGGTCTATACTCCGACCCACGGACGAATCTCTTTCATCGTCTCTGCCGCCGGAAGCAAAGCGACACGTATTCGCAATGCCCGATTGCAACCATTGTCGATAGTGGAATTGACTGCTCGCATCAAAAACGGCAAGGAACTTCACTCTTTCACTCAAGTATCTCCCGTTGTGGTCTATCGCGATTTATACTACAACCCTATTAAAAATGTATTAGGGATTTTTATTGCCGAATTTCTCAATCGCTTGCTGCGTGACACCATTGCCGACCGAAAAATGTGGACCTTTATCGCCGACTCGCTCCAATTGCTCGACCGCCTGCCAAACGGGATAGCAAATTTCCATATCGTATTCCTACATTCGATGGCCACTTTCTGCGGAATATCTCCCGACATCAGCAACTATGATGAAAATCATTTCTTCGACATGCAAGCCGGAACTTACACCTCTAAATTGCCGGCACACAAAGCATACATCGGTGGAGAAGACGCAAAAATTCCGGTCATACTTGAAAGAATGAACTATACGAATATGCACCTTTGGAAATTCTCGCGCAACGAGCGCAATCGTATAATAGAAGGTATTCTGAACTATTACGAAATCCACATTCCGGGCATGGCAAAAATGCGTTCGCTTGATGTGTTACGACAAATTTTCGATTAAATGAAAATTCTATTAATTCCCCGGTATTGAGCAATTTCTTTAACTGCGCATATATTATTGGGTTAATGCTTTAACTTATGGGGAGCTTCCTTTTGTGTTGGATTATTGCTTTAACTCTGCCCTTGTTACCCTTTTGGACCTTTTAGCCCTTCACGCTGTCCCCTTTATTCAATCCCTCGACAACGATGCGAGCCTTAGCCACCCCTACGACTTGTGCGATTTCCTCGAAAGAAGCATTCCGAACACGCTTGACACTCTTGAAATGCTTCAACAACGCACGCGATGTCTGCTCACCAATGCCTTTTATCGAATCAAGTTCGCTGACAACTTGTGATTTCGAACGACGATTGCGATGGTGCGTTATGCCAAATCTATGCGCCTCGTCGCGCAACGCCTGTATCACTCGCAAAGACTCGCTCTTTTTATCGATATAGAGCGGCAGACTGTCGCCCGGAAAGTATATTTCCTCCAAACGTTTGGCAATTCCGACCACAGCCACTGTCCCGCGTATTCCCAACTCGTCGAAAGCCTCTACCGCGGCACTCAATTGCCCTTTCCCTCCATCGACAACGACAAGTTGCGGCAACTCCTCACCTTCCGAAATCATACGTGCATAACGTCGATGAAGCACCTCTTTCATCGATGCAAAGTCATTCGCCCCAACTACAGTCTTAATATTAAAATGACGGTAATCACGCTTCGACGGTTTCCCATTGCGAAACACAACACAACTCGATACGGGATTGGTCCCTTGAATATTCGAATTGTCGAAACATTCTATGTGACGAGGTTCGACACTGAGGCAGAAATCTTCCTTCATGCGTTGCATCAATCGATTGACTCCACGCTCAGGATCGAGTTTCTCTGCCTGCTTTTCGCGCTCTGCCATAAATTGACGCACATTCTTAGTCCCCACGTCCAACAATTTCTTTCTGTCACCCCTCTGAGGAACAACAAATTCTACGCCCTCAAATTCGACATCCGGTAAGAAAGGCACGATGATTTCGTGGAATTTTCGTTCAAAACGACGTTGTATCTCTCCTATTGCCATACTGAGCAACTCCTCCTTCGGCTCGGCAAGTCGGCGTCGATATTCCAAATTCAAACTCTGAACGACAGCTCCATGTTGAAGGTGCATAAAATTGACATAGCCGGATTCGGCGGTTTCATCGTAAGAAAATATGTCTGCGACAGACACAGAATTTCCACCAATCATGCTCTTGGAATTGTACTTATCGAGCAATTCCAATTTATCTTTCACCAATTGAGCCTCTTCAAACTTCCACTCCTCGCTCAAACGCCCCATTTCATCGCGTAAATATTGCGATAGCTGACGTGTCTCACCATTCAGAATCTGACGCGTATTGACTATATGCTTGGCATAATCTTCCTCAGAAACATAGCCTACGCATGCGCCCTCACATTTCTTTATGTGATAGTCCAGACAAAGTCGCATTTTCCCTCTGCGAATGGAATTTTTATCGATGAAATGGCGACAACTTCTAATAGGAAACAATTCCCTGATCAGCTCCAACACAAGACGTGCCGACTGCACATTGGAATACGGGCCGTAATAGCGACCTCCCACCTCACCCTTGTTACGAGTCATAAACACGCGAGGATACGGCTCATTTGACACCACAATCCATGGATACGACTTGTCATCCTTTAGCAAAACATTGTAGCGAGGCTGATACTCCTTTATCATCGCGTTTTCGAGGTGCAAAGCATCCTCTTCTGTCGCAACAACGATAAAACGAAGGTCGGCAATATTGCGCACCAAAAGATTTGTTTTGGTCGAATCATGACGCCTGTTGAAATAAGAAGAAACACGACGCTTCAGACGCTTTGCCTTACCGACATATATTACCTTTCCACTTCGGTTAAGATACATATAGACACCCGGATCCTCAGGCAAAGAGAGTATCTTTTCTCGAAGTTCGGGGCTCGGTCGGTTATACCATAAATCCTCGTCAGAGCGAGCATTGTCAACCTCTAACGAGACGCCACGACTGTGTATCTCTCCTGCCATTAGCGGAGAAGACACCGGAGCAACGGTTTCATCGGCATTTTTTGTCGATGATATGTCTTTGAATTCATCGAGCATTTTCATCGGTAATTGCGAGTGGCAGAAATATCACTTTCCACCACCCTATTTCGACACAAAATATATCTGTGTAATATTTTCAAGAAGAAATCTCCGTTGAAAACGGCAAATTTCACCTCATGAGTAATCTTACTACCCTGTTTGTAATTTTAGAATTTCATCAACGCTGTCACCTCGCAATCAGAAGGGATATTTTTGCGACCTTCCAAAAATTCAAGTTCTACAGCAAAATTGACATATACCTTCTTCGGATTCATGCTTTTCACCAAATCAGCACAAGCAGCCATAGTTCCGCCTGTTGCAAGCAAATCATCGTGGATTAATACTACGTCATCCTCTGTAATCGCATCACTATGAAGCTCGATAGTATCAACACCATATTCTTTCGCATACGATTTTTTGATAGTCACAGCAGGCAATTTGCCCGGTTTGCGAGCAGGAACAAAGCCACAACCAAACTTATAGGCAAGGATTGAACCTGTGATGAAACCGCGAGATTCAATTCCGACAACCTTCGTGATACCTTTGTCCTTATACATATCAGCGATAGCATCAGCCATTTCACGAAGAGCCTCACCATCCTTGATAAGAGTTGTCAAATCCTTAAAGACAATGCCCTTTGACGGAAAATCGATAATGTCGCGGATTTTTGATTTCAATACTTCTATTTCCATAATATTTATATATAAAATTTATAGTTCTATTTTTTTGTTTTTAAATGTTCCACGTGGAACAAATCATACTTAATTCTCTTAATATTCGCAACTTACAAAAAGAATTATCTATTGAGCATTAGAAGCAATATATTAATATCAGCCGGGGAAATACCGGGTATTCTCGATGCTTGAGCAATTGTAGCCGGGCGAATCTTGTCGAGCTTTTGACGAGCCTCGGTCGATAAGGACATTACCTTTGAATAGTCTATCCTATTACCAATCTCTACATTTTCGAGACGCTGAATCTTATCGGCAAGGAGTTTTTCTCTCTCAATATATCCGGAGTATTTTATTAAAATCTCAGCAGATTCCACAATCTCATCGCGACGCGTCTCCTCTATCTGCGAAATCTTCTTGGCAAGCGCCGGTATTGCGACTGCCAAATTAGAGAAATCAAGTTGTGGACGCAACAAGAGATCATACAGACGCTGAGAAGCCTTTAACGGAGTGCACCCTATTTGCTCGAAATATGGATTTATCTTATCAGCTTTGACCAAGAAGTCGCGACAGAATTGTATCAAATCATCGCGTTGGCGACGCTTCTCAACCATGAAATTATAGCGTTCTTCGGTAGCAAGTCCTATCTCGTATCCACGAGGAGTCAATCGCATATCGGCATCATCTTGGCGCAACAAGATACGATATTCGGCGCGTGAGGTAAACATTCTGTATGGCTCATCCACTCCCTTTGTCACAAGATCGTCGATAAGCACACCTATATATGCTTCATCGCGTCGCAGAATGAATGGCGAAAGATTATTAATCCTTCTATGGGCATTTATGCCTGCCACCAAACCTTGACCGGCAGCTTCTTCATAACCTGTCGTGCCGTTGATCTGACCCGCAAAATAAAGATTATCCACGAGCTTTGTATGCAAATCATGAGTAAGCTGTGTAGGATCGAAATAATCATACTCTATCGCGTATCCCGGACGATAAAAATGGACATTTCGGAGCGCTTCCACCTTCTTCAAAGCGTCAATTTGCACATCCCATGGCAAAGACGAAGAGAAGCCATTGATGTAGTATTCCTGTGTCGTTTCACCCTCAGGTTCGAGGAATAATTGATGACTTTCTTTATCGGCAAATGTGACAATTTTAGTCTCAATACTCGGACAATAACGTGGTCCGATACTCTGAATCTGACCATTATATAAAGGAGAACGGTCAAGATTGTCGTGCAATTCTTTGTGAACGGCAGGGTTTGTGTGAACAATCCAGCACTCTCTCGGCATGAGTTTGCGCTTGACATTCGGCAAGAAAGAGAACTTGTGGAAATCGCGAGACACTACTTTTTTAACGCCGTTTTCATCTGTTTCAACGACATCATCGCCTGACTGCGACTGCGCCAAAGAATAATCGACAGTCCTACCGTCAATGCGTGCCGGCGTACCGGTTTTCATGCGTTGAACCGTAAAACCAATCTCCTTTAATTGCTCAGTTATGCCGTAAGAAGCCGGCTCTGAAATACGCCCTCCGGGTATTTGCGTTTCACCGAAATGCAGCAATCCGTTAAGGAAAGTGCCGGCTGTAAGAATGACAGCACGAGCCGAAAACGTCATTCCAAGAGCAGTCTTAACACCCGATATACGAGGCTTTTCACAATCGTTTGATGCCTCAAAAACAAGCTCTGTGACCATATCTTGAAACAGATACAGATTTGGAGTGGAATCAAGAATTTTTCTCCACTCATCAATGAAACGAGTGCGATCCGACTGCACACGCGGGCTCCACATAGCCGGACCTTTTGAGCGATTAAGCATACGGAATTGCACTGCCGTAAGGTCGGTCACAACACCCATTTGTCCACCCAAAGCATCAATTTCGCGCACAATTTGCCCCTTTGCGATTCCACCCACAGCGGGATTACACGACATTTGAGCGATGCGATTCATGTCTCCGGTTATCAATAATGTTGATGACCCCAAACGCGCAGCAGCTGCTGCCGCTTCGCATCCGGCATGGCCTGCTCCTATGACAATTATATCGTAATCAAATCTCATTATAAGATGTGTTTATTGTTCTGTGTTTGCCTTAATTTTGTCAAGTAAATCCAATGCGGCATTTTCGTGCGACTCCATTATTTCACGCTCGCCCTCCCCTTTATCGTCGATACCACAAAGGTGCAAAACGCCATGTATGATCACGCGGTGGAGTTCTCGCATGTAGTCAACATCAAGCATTTCAGCATTTGAAGCAACCGTATCGAGCGAAATAACCATGTCGCCCGATATACGTCTTCGTCGAGTGTAGTCGAAGGTGATAATATCGGTAAAGAAGTCATGGTCGAGAAATTGACGATTGACCTCGATGATATGCGGATCGTCGCAGAAGAGATAAGTCAACGGACCGACAATTCGGTCGTGAGTTTCTGCAACCTTCACAATCCAGCGTCTGACCAAATCGAAATCCACTGCGGGCATCTCAACATTATGTGTCTGAAAATCTATCATTGAATTTACTTTTTAACTTAACTGACAAAAATACAAATTTTTCGTGGAACAGACTGCAAGAGTGGTCAAAAATTTTTCAACGACCGCATCACAAGCAAATATCAGTATTTCTAAATTTTTCAGCATCATTTTTAGTAGCAAATTCAATAATAGGGTATAATTTTGATTTTCAGACTATTACAATTACATGACCACCAATTTAAGCCTTTGAGAATTGAATATTTCTGCAAACACGAAACAGTCATCGCAATTTCTGCAAGCACGCAAAGACAAATTTAAGATTTTTTCACAATCACATATCACTCTCTAATCATGCCTCTCTGCCGGTATCGGATAATGCCCTCACTCTCCGTCTCTCGCACGCCGTACGCCCAAAAAGGCTAAAAGGGCTAAAAGGCAACCTTACGACTCGTTTACCACCTGTTATCGAGGTAATACCCCATTCGGGGTATTGCTCTTCTTCTCTCACCATGCACTAACTTTGAATAAGTTTGGCGGCACTCGGCACTCGCAGGGCGAGAGCCAAGAGGGGTGTACCATTCTTTACAAGTTTCATTTGGTATTCTGCGCTCGCTTGCTTAACTTTGACAGGGTCCAAGTTAGGCGGCGGTTCGGAAAATGCAAACAAGTTTGCTTTTTCGCTCACCTTGCACTAACTTTGCAAAAATTATAATAATAGGGTTCAAATGAAAATAAATATCAACCGTTGGGTAATTGCTTCTGTCGTGACCGCAAGTTGCTTGATTGTCGGATGCGGAGGTAAGAGCAACGGCAATAACGATACCTCGGCTTGCGATTCTTCAGTTGACTCGGTGAGTGTCATGACTACTCAAGAGCCTATCGTCTTTGCATACCCCGACACAATATATGAATCAGCAAAGAAGATTGATTTTCGCGTCGATACTATGCTGCAAAATGTCGATGGCACTCTGCTTCAATTAGTCGATAGTTACGCCGATACTCCGGGGGTACTGACCTTCCGAGGAACACTCTCGCGTACTCCGCATTTTATAGGTAAGGTCAATGGCGAACCGTCAAAAATAACTGTTGATTGGGTTTTCCACACTGATGTCGATACCACAAAGACAGACTACGGCGTATGGGGCGGAGGAACAGGCTGGACGGGACAACCTCTCATGGTGGAATGGAGCGATGAGCAATTAGCCACTATACGCAATCAGGCGACCGGATATGTTAAAGACAGTCTGAAAAACCGAGAAGTTATCGTCGGCTCTCTATGCGGAAAAATCTACTTTATTGACTACGTAAGTGGCAAGGCATCGCGTAAATCCTACGATGTCGGCAACCCGATTAAGGGAACGATGTCGTTTGATCCATCCTATAACGGCAATCTATACGTTGGACATGGCGTGCCGGCTCGTCAACCATTCGGCGCACTTATTGTCAACCTTTTCGACCATAGCAGAGTGAGCACTTTCGGGCGAGATGCAAAGGCTTGGCGCGGCTGGGGAGCATACGATTCTTCGCCTATTGCCGTAGGTGGATTTATGTTCCGACCGGGAGAAAACGGCACGCTCTACAAACTTTTCACCACCGACAAGAAAGTGGAAATTCACAGCACTCTTCGCTACAAAGTCAATGGAGCATCACCGGGCATGGAAGCATCGATGGCTGTCAGTCGCAATTATGGTTATATATCTGATAATCATGGCAATATCATTGCCGTAAACCTCAACACCATGCGCCCTGTGTGGCACTATCGCAATCATGACGACACTGACGCAACTATCGTCGTAGAAGAAGAAAACGGCATCCCAATGATTTATACAGGCTGCGAAATCGACAAGCAAGGCGAGAGTGGCTTCTGCTATTTCATCAAGCTCAACGGACTCAATGGCGAAGTCGTCTGGGAGCAAAAAATTGCCGGCAAAAAAGCCGAGCTTGGCAAAACCACTGAAGGAGGAATGTTTGCTTCTCCTCTGATCGGAAGCGGCGACTGCGAGGGGTTGATTTTCAGTAATATCAGTCCTATGGAGCCGGGTAATTGGGGCAATTTTATCGCCTTTGATAAAGCGACCGGCGAAGTAAAATATCGCACTCCACTGAAGTTCTATTCCTGGTCATCGCCGGTGGGATTAATCAACGAAAAAGAAGAAATGTTCATCGTCACAGGCGACACCTACGGCAATGTATATGTCATCCGAGGACGCGACGGCAAAATATTGACAACCAGACAGATAGGCAACAATTTCGAGTCATCGCCTATCGTGATTGACAATAAGATAATCGTCGGATCCCGAGGCAACGAAATTTTTAAACTATCAATCGAATAAGTATGAAAAAAGCAATATCAATTCTATTTATATTAAGTCTTTTCGCTTCAATGGCTGCCGGCCAAAAAATCACAGCCATGCAAGGCAAAGTGAAAGACGGCTACAACTTTTGGCTTCATGAGCCGGAGATAAAAAACGTCGTTGACACAACTCAAAAAGCAGATACTACGATATGGAAATATCTGCCCAAACCGGAAGAAAACGTTTCTTGCTTCGATGCTCATAATGTGAAATGCCTTGAAAAAGAAAAAGACCCTAATCTGAAACCGTTGATAATCTTTTTGCATGGTCAGAGTCTTTGCGGCACCAATCTCAATCGAGTGATGAGCTATGGCACCATGGCAGCACTCAAAGGTGGCAGAAAAGTCGATGCTTACGTCGTCGGACCACAAAATCCGGGAGGGTCATGGAAGCCTTCAAAGATTGCCAACATAATGGATTGGATGATAGCCAACTACCCTATCGACACCGATCGCATTTATGTCTTGGGAATGAGCCTCGGCGGCTACGGCACAATCGATTTTGTCGCAACATATCATGATCGTATAGCAGCGGCAATGGCGCTATGCGGTGGAGGAACAGTAAAAGACTACAGCGGGCTATGCAAAGTCCCTCTATGGATAATTCATGGCACAGCCGACCGCGCTGTCGGCGTAGGCGAATCTCGCAAGGTTGTCAAAGCAATGAAAGAATCCGGCGACACGCCACTACTTCGCTACGACGAATGGGCAGGTGTCAATCATGGTCGCCTCGCACGCCTATTCTATCTTGCCGACACATATACATGGCTTATGAGCCATTCGCTCACCGACTCGCCTCGCTATGTCAACACCCAAATCGACATCACAAATCAAACGCTCAACAATGCCTATAAAGACCTTAAATTGAGCAAAGGAAAATCATCAAAAAAGAAGTCGTCATCAAAGAAGAAATCATCAAAAAGAAAAGGCAAAAGAAAGCGTTGATACTCAATCGTATAACAACCAAAACAGCACACAACAAAACATCATTTCGGAGGGCGAAATCATCATTGATTTTCGCCCTCTCGTGCTACCCAGAAAGAGCCGTAAAAGCACCCACTACGACGGCAAATCATCATCGACACATCGGCTTTGGCGACAATCAAAAATGCAATTGAAAATTACGAATTAACAATTCCAAATGATAGAAATCGGTGGATTTCTTCATCCTTGAAAATAATCAGCAAATGCTAATCATCACAACTTTTGAAAGTTAGAAAAAGGTTGTTGATAAGTTTTTTGCAAAAAAGATTAAAAAAATGGAATTTTGATATGTAAATTCTTTGCAAAATTTCTTAACTTTACACCGAAATTGGATAAGGTAGCCACTATCCGATTTCACAACCGTAAAAACTATATTACGAAACGATGGAAAATGCTGTGTATCATATCCCTGCGATGCTTCAAGAATGTATCGAAGGACTACGTATCGACAAGAATGGAACCTACGTTGATGTTACTTTTGGCGGGGGCGGACATTCACGCGCTATCGTTGCCGAATTAGGCAGCGAAGGACACCTATACTCATTCGATCAGGACATCGATGCGTATGCCAATCGTATCGATGACCCAAGATTTACATTTGTACACAGTAATTTTCGCTACCTAAAAAATTTCTTACGCTTTCACGATGCCGGCAAAGTCGATGGAATACTCGGCGACTTGGGCGTCTCGTTTCATCACTTTGATGAAGCAGAACGAGGTTTCTCATTTCGTGCAGATGCTCCGTTGGACATGCGCATGAATCAATCAGCAATGATCGATGCGGCACACGTTGTCAACAGTTATGACGAAGCCGGTCTGGCAAAAATATTTGGCGAATACGGCGATATGCGCCGTCCGATGCCTATCGTCAAAGCCATCATCAAAGCTCGCCAAGCACAAAGCATCACCACCACCGGTCAATTGCTTGAAATCGTGCATCCTCTTGTCAATCCAAAACAAGAGAAAAAAGAATTGGCTCAAATATTCCAAGCCCTTCGCATCGAAGTCAACGGCGAAATGGATGCTTTGAAACGCTTTTTGGAGTCAACCCTTGAAGTGTTGAAGCCCGGCGGACGCCTTGTCATACTGACCTATCATTCTCTCGAAGATCGTATGGTCAAAAACTTCATCAAGACCGGCAACACCGACGGCATCATCGAAAAAGATTTCTTCGGACGCGTCAGCACCCCTTGGCGACAAATTACCAAAGGAGCCGTCTCTCCAAGCCAAGAAGAAATCGAACTAAATCCACGCTCTCGCAGTGCGAAATTACGTGTGGCAGAATTAATCGCAACAGAAGATAATACCAACCTCTAAAAAAACAACTACTGACACATGGCTAAGAAAAAATCTTCAACAAAAACCAGCAGTTGGAAAAAGAATGTCAGCACAGTGACATCCGGTCGTGGTGTGCCCATTCAATTTTTCAAGAAAAACGCATGGTTGCTGATTATCACCATAATCTCAGTCATCAGCCTCATCGGCATGCGCTACAGCACACAGTCGAAAATGCAACAAATCAACGAGTTGAACACCGAACTTAAACGCGCCGAAAGCGACAAGCTGCATCACAAATCGCTCTACATGAGTCTTATTCGCGAAACCGAGATGCAACGCCTTATCGACGAAAAAAAATTAAACTTGTACTTTCAAGAACAACCACCTTACGAAATTATTAATGACATAACAAACTAACTGAACTTATGAAGAAACTGAACAGCAATCAAGCCCGCACATTACTTCGCTATGGTATCATAGTGATGTGCTTGCTTATTCTCTCTGCACTTATTGTTTACAAAATGTTCTCAACCACAATTATTAATCACAATGCGTGGAATGAACGAGCTGAGAAAACCCTTAACGACACTACTGTAATCAGCCCGATACGTGGAAGCATTTTAGCTTGCGACGGAAGCATCTTGGCATGCAATTTAGAGTTGTACGACATCTCCATGGACCTTCGCCACCCTAAAATCATGCGCCAAAAGCAATTGAACTGGGCATCTATCGACAGCCTTGCCGACTCATTGGACCGCTACTTTCCTCGTCGTCCAAATCTGACACACCCTGACTCTATAGAAAAATATTCGTGGAATACGGCTTTGAAAAAAGCCTTTGAAAAGGATCCTAAGACGCGCACTCGCGTGTTCCGTCTTGTCAACAAAGGTACACTCGAAGACTTCTACCAGATAAAGTCATTCCCATTCATTCGCGATTTCGGTAAGAACAATACGCCACTCTACAAGGAAGTTAAGAATATCCGCATGTATCCCTACGGCAATATGGCCAAGCGAAGCATCGGACGTATCAACATAGACACAGCGTCAAACCGTCTCAAAGGCTTTGACATCAATGAAGTGCATGGCTATTCAGGGCTTGAAAAAGACCTTGACACACTGCTTTATGGCAAACCGGGGCTCGCAAGAAAACTGCCTTTGATGAGCGGCGTCACAGACTGGGTCTATAAGCCGGCACAACGAGGCTACGACATTCGCACCACTATCGACATCGACATTCAGGACATTCTCGAAGAAGAGTTGCTCAAAATCTGCCAAGAATCGAATGCCGAATGGGGTACAGCCATCATTATGGAAGTGGCAACAGGCGAAATACGCGCTATCTCAAATCTCGAAAAGGGCCCGAAAGGAAATTATATCGAAGCTCTTAACCGTGCTGTCACAGGATTTGAACCGGGCTCTGTAATGAAGCCTTTGTCGCTGATGATAGCATTTGAAGATGGTCTTGTCAGCTCTGTCAATCAAACAGTGGACTGCAGTCCGTTCCAACGCACAAGCGACCCTCACGCACCAAGAATCAAAAACATGAAGCAGGTCATCGAAATGTCGTCCAACACCGGCATTGCTCGCGTTATCTTCCGTGGCTACAAAGACGACCCGGCAAAATTCCACGACCGTTTGGCTTCAATAGGCTTTTTTGATAAAATGAACTCGGGCATTGCCGACGAAGAATTACCCCGAATCAGGAAATTATTGCCTCAAAACTCAAAGGGCAAGAATATCACAATGACAGCTCGTCACCTCGACCTTGCACGCCAGGCATACGGCTACAACACAGCCATCCCGCCACTCTATATGCTCTCAATCTACAACGCCATAGCCAACGACGGCAAATATGTGCGTCCTCACCTCGTCCATTCTCTCATCGACGAAAACGGCAAAGACTCTGTGATACCTATCGACTACATACGCGAAAGAATCTGCTCTCCGGAGACAGCCCGTAAGGTCAGAGAGTGTATCCGCGAAGTGGTGTGGGGCAAACATGGCACAGCACGCAAAGTGCAAGACGACCGCGTCGAAATCGCAGGTAAAACCGGCACTGCTTATCCACACGTCAAAAACGTGGGATACGATAAGAGCAAACGTCGCTACGCATTCGCCGGATTCTTCCCTTACGACAATCCTCGCTACAGCTGCATGGCTCTTGTGCTTGCATCAGCCGGAACAAGCGCCAACAGAACATCGGGCCAAGTGGTCAAAAACGTGGCACTCAAACTCTACTCTCGAGGCATGCTCAACAACACAAGCAGCTACTCGTCAGAGACCAAATCCGATCGCCCGACATTCTACGCATCGACAAGCAAAGACGGCTCTGTGGTCAAAAACAACTTGAACATCAAAGGAGCCAAACAATTTAAAAGCAACGGACAAATTGCAGACGGCAAGATGCCTGACGTCAAAGGCTACGACATCACCTCTGCGATCAACATATTAGAGAAATCCGGCCTGAAAGTAGTTGTCAAAGGCAATGGCTATGTGGCACAACAAAGCATTCCTGCCGGAAACAAAATCAAAAAAGGACAAACAGTTACATTGACACTAAAAATATAGACATCATAATGAAACAGAAATTATCACGCCTACTCGAAGAGATAAACGTGCTTGAGGTCATAGGCAACACCGATAAGAATGTTGTCAGCCTCCAAAGTGATTCACGAAAAGCAGAGAAAGACGGCATTTTTGTGGCAGTCAAAGGTGTAACCACCGACGGCCATAAATACATCCCTGTAGTGGTCAGCAACCACGTCGGAGCAGTCATCTGCGAAGAAATGCCTTTAAGCCTCGAAAAAGGCGTCACCTACATACGCGTCAAAGACTCTGCCGAAGCCCTCGGACTACTCGCTTCAGCATGGTATGATCATCCTTCCAAAAAGCTTAAACTTGTCGGAGTGACAGGCACAAACGGCAAAACGACCACTGCCACCCTACTCTACGAAATGGCAAAATTGGAAGGGTATAAAGCCGGTCTTTTCTCTACCGTCTGCAACTATATCCACGATAGAGCTATACCGACAACACACACCACTCCCGACCCGTTGACACTCAACTCATTGCTCAACGAAATGGTCGAATCGGGTTGCGACTACGCATTTATGGAAGTCAGCTCCCACGCCACAGAGCAAAAGCGTGTCGCAGGGTTGCACTTTGCCGGAGGTATATTCTCCAACCTTACTCGTGACCACCTTGACTACCACGGCACAGTCGATAACTATCTTAATGCCAAGAAAAAATTCTTCGATATGCTTCCTTCATCGGCATTTGCTCTCTACAATGCCGACGACAAAGCGGGAGCTGTTATGGTTCAAAACACAAAAGCAGCCAAATACAGCTACTCATTACGCACCGAAGCCGATTTCAAGACAAAAATCCTTGAGACACGTCTCGACGGAACATCTTTGATGCTCAACAACAAGGAAATCGAAGTATTGTTTACCGGCAAATTTAACGCCTACAACCTTACAGCCGTCTATGGCGCGGCAATCTTGACAGGATTTAATCCCGAAGAAGTGCTTGTCAACATGAGCCGTCTGATACCGGTGTCAGGACGTTTCCAGACAATCCACTCTCCTTCCGGCTTCACAGCCATTGTCGATTATGCACACACACCTGATGCGTTGGTCAATGTCTTAGACACCATCAGAGAAATCGTAGGATCAACGGGAGAAATCATCACCGTAGTAGGCGCAGGTGGCAATCGCGACACAGGCAAACGACCAATAATGGCACAAGAAGCCGCTTGTCGCAGCGACCGCCTCATCTTGACCAGCGACAACCCTCGATTTGAAAAACCGGAAGCTATCATCGAGGAAATGAGAGCCGGCTTGAGCGAAAACGAACTCCGTCGCACGCTATGTATCACCGATCGTCGCGAAGCCATTCGCACAGCTTGCCAATTGGCTAAACCGGGCACTGTGATTTTGGTGGCAGGAAAAGGTCATGAGACATACCAGGAAATCGAAGGCATACGCCATCATTTCGACGACAAGGAAGAAATTCGCAAAGCTATCGAGTGCTGCTAACCGATAGAACCCGGTGAGCACCCGTAAACTCCCGAATTTCTAATTATAAACACTGAGTCTCGATAAGAAACTCGTTGCTTATCGAAGCTCATTTAAGAACAATGCAATACAATAAGAAATAATGTTATACGCTCTGTTTCAACACTTTCAAGAGATAGATTTTCCCGGCATAGGGCTGATGAACTACATCACCTTTCGCGCCGGAATGACTCTTGTGCTATCGCTTATCATCGCCTTGGTCTTCGGTCGTAAAATCATCGACCGCTTGCAGTTGATGCAAGTTGGAGAGATTGTTCGCGACTTAGGCATTGAGGGACAAATGCAGAAAAAAGGCACACCGACTATGGGTGGGGTCATAATAATCATTTCAATCCTTGTGCCTTGTCTTCTTTTAGGCAACCTCTCCAACATCTACATGATGCTGATGATTGTCACCACCATTTGGATGGGTTCAATCGGATTTCTTGATGATTGGCGCAAACTGAAATACCACAACAAAGAGGGTCTGAAAGGCAAATACAAAATCACCGGACAAGTCGGCTTGGGACTTATCGTCGGCATAAGCATGTGGCTCAGTCCTGATGTCGTAATGCGCGAAAACATGGAGGTGGAAAATGTTGTCAACCACGAAATAGAAATCGTTCACAACACAGTAGATGTCAAATCGCCACAGACAACGATACCTTTCGTGAAGAACAACAACTTCAACTATCAATGGCTTACATCGTGGATGGACAAAGAAGCCGGAGAGACTGCCGGATGGATTGTCTTTGTATTTATCGTAGTGTTAGTTGTCACAGCGACATCCAATGGAGCCAACCTCACCGACGGTCTTGACGGGCTCGCTGCCGGGACCTCAGCCATTATCGGCGTGGCACTCGCCATTATGGCATATTTGGGTGGTAACATCATCTACTCATCCTACCTCAACATCATGTATATCCCCGGGTCGGAAGAGTTAGTGGTCTTTGCTGCCGCATTCATCGGCGCGTTAGTGGGATTTTTGTGGTATAACGCATTCCCGGCACAAGTGTTTATGGGCGACACCGGCAGCTTGACATTGGGCGCTATATTGGCTGTCTTTGCCATTCTTATTCGCAAAGAGCTTCTTATCCCGCTATTGTGTATGATATTCTTCATCGAAGACCTTTCTGTCATCCTGCAAGTGGCATACTTCAAACTGACCAAACGTCGCTACGGCGAAGGACGTCGCATCTTTAAGATGACACCGCTCCACCACCATTTCCAAAAAGCCGGCAATGCAGGGATCGATGCGTTGATACAATATCCTATCCGTCCGATACCGGAATCAAAAATTGTCACACGCTTTTGGATTATCGGCATCTTGTTGGCTGTATTAACATTTGTAACACTAAAAATCAGATAATATTTGCAATCATAAGGCAATGAAAAGACTCGTAGTTTTAGGCGGTGGCGAATCAGGCGTTGGAGCTGCCGTATTGGCAAAAGTGAAAGGAATGGATGTGTTTCTTTCCGATATGGGCATGATTTCAGAAAAATATAAATCAATACTCAATCAGCACGAAATCAGTTGGGAAGAAGGGCAACACACCCAAGAACTCATCCTCAACGCAGACGAAGTGGTGAAAAGTCCGGGCATACCACCCACTACCCCATTGATGCAGAAAATCACAGAACTCGGCATACCGGTAATCTCCGAGATTGAGTTTGCCGGACGCTATACCGATGCGAAAATGGTCTGCATCACAGGCTCCAATGGCAAGACGACAACCACCCTTTTGATCTACCACATACTAAAGCAAGCAGGCTTGAATGTCGGGCTTGCCGGCAACGTCGGTCAAAGCCTTGCCTATCAAGTTGCGACAGCCGACCATGACGTCTATGTCATCGAATTGTCAAGTTTTCAACTTGAAAACATGTATGACTTCAAAGCCAATATCGCAGTCATCATGAATATAACTCCCGACCACATGGATCGCTACGACTACAAAATGGAAAACTATGTCGCTGCCAAATTCCGTATTCTTCAAAACCAAACAAAAGAAGACTATTTCATCTATTGGCAAGGCGACCCTGTGATTGCGGCACAAATAGCACAACTCAACATCGAAGCCCAATTGATGCCTTTCAACGAGGACAAACTCTACGACAGCGCAGCATGGGTCGATGGAAAATTGGTGCATTTTTCCACACCGCAAGATGTGTGGGAAATTCCACGCGAAGACCTCGCTCTCAAAGGATTGCACAACCTTTACAACTCAATGGCTGCCGGTCTTTCTGCATCATTGCTCAACATCAAGAAAGAAAAAATTCGCGAATCGTTGCAAGATTTTGAAGCTGTCGAACACCGTTTGGAACACGTCGCAACAATCAATGGCGTGCGCTATATCAATGACTCAAAAGCGACAAATGTCAACTCCACATGGTATGCCCTCGAAAGCATGACATCACCGACCGTACTTATTCTCGGAGGTAAAGACAAGGGTAACGATTATAGCGAAATCGAAGAACTTGTCAAAAATCGTGTCAAAGCTATCGTCTGCATGGGTAAAGACAATAGCAAACTGCTCGATTTCTTCAAGGGCAAAGTAGCCGAAATTCATGACACACACAGCATCGAAGAAGCTGTCGGCGTATGCCACCGTATCGCGACTGACGGCGACACAGTCCTGCTCTCGCCTTGCTGTGCAAGTTTCGACCTTTTCAAAAGCTACGAAGATCGTGGTATGCAATTTAAATCGCAAGTTAAAGCATTAAAACAATAACACTATTACATCTTTATTTTTCTGTATTATGACTCAACAAAAGAACGACGAAAGTCAAATCATCGTCAATCAGACTATCGACGGACAACCTGCCGATAAGTCGTCTGCTGCATCCAAGAGCAAGCTTGCTGACGCTCCGGAGACACGACGTCCGGATCCTTACATTTGGGGTATCTACATCTCATTGCTCATCGTTTCTGTCATCGAACTATTCAGCGCATCGAGCACAGAAATCAGAGGCAACGACGTGTATGGTCCGCTGATTCGCCATGGCATTTTTCTTGCTTTGGGATTCGGCATTGTCATCGTGTTTCAAAACATTCACTACAAATATTTCAAAAACCTTGCCTGGGTTGCCGGCATTATAACTTTGGCTTTATTGGTCTATACTATGTTTGCAGGCGCCAACATCAATGGCGCACAGCGAGCTATCATCGTCGGAGGCATAACTATTCAGCCGCCTGAAATAGCCAAACTCTCCATCGTATTGCTATTATCAGCCATCATGTCGAAGCATCAGATCTCACGAGGCATGGACAACAAAGGCATCTTCCTTTGCGCCCTTGTCGTGCTTCTATTCTGTGCATTTTTGATTAAAAACGGCATGACCAACACTATATTGATATTCGGAATATCTTTGGCAATGTTTCTCCTCGGAGGTATGCAATTGCGCAAAGTGTTCTTAATCTTGCTGATATTCGGTGCTGCCGGAGCGACAATGTACGCCGCCAAGAGCTTAGCAGACGAGGATGAAGAAGAAAAGACTGAAATCGTAGAAGAAAGCGGTTCGCGCATGAGCACATGGACCAATCGCATACAACGCCACCTCGAAGGCGTACATCCGGAGGATACTATCGATGACTACAATCGTCAGGCGATGTATTCATGCTTTGCTCAAGCCAACGGATGGATTATCGGAAGAGGACCGGGTAATTCCGAAGAGCGTGCCCGCCTGCCATTGGCATTCTCTGACTATATCTTTGCCATCATCGTTGAGGACACAGGATTTGTCGGTGGAACCATTCTTTTGGCACTCTATCTGTTCCTGATAGCCAGAGCCGGACGCATAGCCAGCAATTGCTCACGAGCCTTCCCTGCCTTCCTCATCATGGGTTGTGCCATATTGATTGTGTTCCAAGCATTGGTCCACATGGCCATAACCACCGGTGTCTTCCCTGTATCCGGACAGCCGTTGCCTCTGATTTCCAAAGGAGGAACCTCGGTGCTGGTGATGAGCGCCGCCATAGGGATGATGCTCAGTGTCAGCAGATATGCCGTTCAAAACGGAAACAAAAAAGATGTCAAACTCGAGCTTAACGAATTGCCCGAAGATATGCAAGCGGCAAATCCTACTCAGCTCACCTACAATGATATAAAGAAATGAGTCAACGTAAATACAAAATCATCATAAGCGGAGGGGGCACCGGAGGACACATCTTCCCTGCCCTATCCATCGCCAACGCTTTGAAACGTCGCGTCGATGCCGACATCCTTTTTGTCGGCGCCAAAAATCGTATGGAAATGGAAAAGGTGCCGGCAGCAGGCTATCGCATCGAAGGTCTTGATGTCGCCGGCTTCAATCGCAAAAATCTATTCAAGAATTTTGCTGTGTTGGTGCGTCTCTACAAGAGTCTGCGCAAAGCCCGTCGCATCGTCAAGACATTCCGTCCCGACATTGCAATCGGCGTCGGTGGTTATGCCAGCGGGCCGACACTGAAAGCCGCTCAACGCGCCAATATTCCGACTCTTTTGCAAGAACAAAATTCATACGCCGGAGTGACAAACAAGCTATTGGCTAAAAAGGCAGAGCGCATCTGTGTCGCATATCCCGATATGCAACGCTTCTTCCCTGCCGACAAGATTGTAATGACAGGCAATCCGGTCAGAAAAGAAATCCTCACATCGACAAAGACTCCACAAGAAGCGCGTCGATCTTTCGGTCTTGAGCCGGACCTGCCGACAGTGCTTGTCGTCGGCGGAAGCCTTGGTGCTCGCACTCTCAATCAGGCTCTTTGCGACAAGTTGGACTTGTTCACAAATGCCGGCGTTCAACTTATTTGGCAGACAGGCAAAAACTTTGGCGACAAAGGCATCATTGCAGCCAAAGGCAAGAAGGGCATCGTCGTCACACAATTCATCACTGATATGGCTGTCGCTTACACTGCCGCTTCTTTGGTCGTCTCTCGTGCCGGCGCCGGCTCTATCAGCGAAATAGAATTGCTTGGCAAACCCTGCATCCTTGTGCCTTCGCCTAACGTCGCTGAAGACCACCAGACGAAAAATGCTCTCGCTTTGGTCAACAACGATGCTGCCTTGATGATTGCCGACAACGAAGCAGTAGAACGACTTGCCGATACAATTTTAAGCACTGTCAAAGACAGCGCCAAGCTCTCCAAAATGGGACAAAACGTCAGAAAACTCGCTATGGAAAACAGCGACGACAGAATCGTCGATCACATTTTGGACATCATTAAAAACCACCAATCTCAAAAGTAATGGAACTCAAAAACATATACTTCGTAGGCGCCGGAGGCATCGGAATGGCAAATCTTGTCAGATACTATCTCGCCAACAAGCTCAATGTGGCTGGATATGACCGTACACCCAGCGACTTGACACGCGCCCTTTCCGAAGAAGGAGCACAAATCGTCTATGATGATATTGCCGACCTTATCCCGACGGAATTTCGCAACCCGAAAGACACTTTGGTGGTCTATACTCCGGCAATTCCCAACGACAACAACATCCTGGGCTATTTCCGAGCAAACGGCTTTGAAATCATCAAACGTGCCGCTCTATTGGGCAAAATCACCCTTCACAGCAAGGGAATCTGCATCGCCGGATCGCATGGCAAAACGACCACATCCTCAATGGTCGCCCACCTTCTGCACAGCTCCCCAATCGGCTGCAACGCATTTCTCGGTGGCATTTTGCGCAACTACGACAGCAATCTGTTGCTTAGTGCGACATCTCCCTATTCGGTGATCGAAGCCGACGAATACGATCGCTCGTTTCATCATCTGTCGCCACATATCGCTGTGGTGACTTCAACCGACCCCGACCACCTCGACATTTACGGAAATGAAGAAAACTATCTTGAAAGTTTTGCCCATTTCACATCGCTTATCAATCCGGGTGGATTTCTGCTTATGCACACAGGCATGAAGCTCATCCCAAGGGTCAACGACGGAGTGGAAATTTTCAGTTATAGCAGCTCCGAAGAGGGCGACTATCATGCAAGCAATATTCGCCACGAAAACGGACACCTCTTTTTCGACTTTGTGGCGCCCGACACCACCATAACAGACATCGAACTCGGCGTGCCTATCGACATAAACATTGACAACGCGGTGGCAGCAATAGCCATAGCTCATCGTTTGGGTGTCGATAACGACACAATTCGCCAAGCCATGCTGAGCTTCTTAGGCGCAAAACGTCGTTTCGAAATATGGTTGCGTCAAGAGGGCGAAAACGGCAAAGTGCTTATCGACGACTACGCCCACAGTCCCAACGAAGTCAAAGCTTCTATCGCTTCTGTCAAAGCACTTTATCCTAATCGTAAACTCTCGGTCATCTTCCAGCCGCACCTCTACACACGCACTCGCGACTTCGCGCCGGAATTTGCCGAAGCGTTATCGACTGCCGACGAAGTAATCCTATGTGAAATCTACCCTGCACGCGAATTGCCTATCCCGGGTGTCACTTCTGAAATTATACTCAACGATATTAAAAACGCAGACAAAACTCTTTGTCAGCGAAAAGATTTGCTTGATTTAATAAAAAATCGTAACTTTGACATCCTAATGACGCTTGGCGCTGCGGACATTAACGTGTTGCTTGAAGATATTAAAGAGATTTTGTTAACGAAATAATCGGTCAAAATGATTAAGTTAATACTTAAATGGTTGATACTCTTAGCATTGCTATCCTACATAGCAATCGCTTCCATGTGGGCTATCGACTATGCCGAACAGCAAACTCTCGACGACATCGTTATCAACATCGACAAAAACTCCCCGACTAAATTTGTGACCAAAGAGGGTGTGGTCCAAAAACTTGGCAAGACTGCCGACAAAATAAAGCACACCCCTATCGCAGAACTCAATATCGAAAAGCTTGAGCGACAACTATCACAAGACAATAGTTTTGAAAACGTCGAATGCTACATCACCTCTGACAATAAGCTCCAAATCGATATCGTACCGATGATTCCGGAAATCAGAGTGTTCTCTCCCGACGGCAAAAGCTATTACATCAACAAGGACGGAAAACGCATCGACACAGGCAATGAATTTTTTATGGATGTGCCGGTCGTAACAGGTAATTTCGACCAAAAATTCCCTGCCAAAAACATTCTGCCCGTAACACGACACATTGCTGCCGACGACTACCTCAAAAATCTAATCACGATGATTGAAGTCAAATCGGCAACAAACATATTGCTCTACCCTTGCATCAAAGGACAAGTCATCAACATCGGCGACACCACAGAGCTGACAAAAAAATTTGACAACCTCACTCTGTTCTATCGCAAAGTGATGAATCACAAAGGGTGGGAAACCTACGACACCATCTCAGTGAAATTCAGAAATCAGATTGTTGCCACTCGTCGTGACAAATCGAAAAAAATCCATTCGATCGAAGTCGATGACAGCGTCAACATCGACGAGCAAAGCCTTCAAGGCATCGATTTGCTCGACCAAGCATCAACTCAAAGCCAACAAAACAACAACAACCCTACCACGCACTAATAATTCACTTCTATCATGACAGCAGACAAATATATCGCAGCCATCGAGATAAGCAGCTCCAAAATCATCGGAGCCATCGGCAGACTGTCGGCAGACGGCAGACTCAACATTATCGCCATCGAAAAAGATAAAATCATCGAATATGTTCGCTATGGAATAATTCAAAATATCGAAGAGACAAACACTGCTCTTTGTCGAATTATCGACCGTCTCGAACAACGTGCGAGCCTCAACAAGCGTCGCATCAACGCTGTATATGTCGGTCTGTCGGGACGTTCGCTGCGCAACATCCCTTACGAAGTCAATCGCAACCTTCCGGAAGATACAGAAATCACCGAAAGCATCATTTCTCAGATAAAAGACGAAGTGCTCAGAGCCAACATCGACAGCTCTTTGGAAATCATCAAAGCTGTCCCTCACTCATATTTTGTCAACAAAAGCGAAACTCAATCGCCTATCGGCTCAATGGGCAACAACATCAGAGCGTCTTTCGACCTCATCGCTTGCCGTCAGCAAATCAAGCGCAACCTCTCGAAGATGTTTACCGAAAAGACAAAAATCGAAGTCAAAGACTATATCGTCACCCCTCTTTCGACTGCCGAATTGGTGCTCTCAAATGAAGAAAAGCGTTTGGGCTGCATGCTTGTCGATCTCGGAGCCGAAACGACTACTGTCTCAATCTACAAAAACGGAACTATCAACTACTTGGTGACTCTGCCGTTAGGCTCTCGCAACATCACTCGCGACATCACATCGCTTAACGTCCTTGAAGAGAATGCCGAGAACATCAAAACGACTTCGGGAAATGCCATAGCTTCCGATTCGCCATCGACACTGAACATCAGCGGACTGAAATACTCCGACATTTCCAATCTTGTCGTGGCGCGTTCAGAAGAAATCGTGGCTAACATTGTCAAGCAAATCAGCTATGCCGAATTTGACAACAAGCAGTTGCCGGGTGGCATCATTGCTGTCGGTGGAGGTTTTAAACTAAACGGACTTCTCGAATTGCTCAAACAGCAAAGCAACCTCAACGTCAGATTAGGCAAAACGCCGGAAAACGTGGTGCTTGAGGATACTCGCGCTTCTACGTTGGAAAATATCCAAGTGATAAGTATTCTTTACGCAGCTTCAAAACTTGAAGACAACGAATGTCTATACATTCCACAACAAGAAGAACTCCCAAAAGATGAAAGCTATCAGCCGGAACCTCTCCCTGAGAAAAAAGAAGAGGTCAAACCGGTACAAAACAACAGCCATTCACATTTGACAAAAGTGAAAAATTGGCTGATAAATATGGTCTCAAAAGACGATGACGAATTAAATTAACCCACTCTAAAACGATAAACAATACATCATGGAAGGAAATCAAAACAACCAGCAAGACAATATATTTGGAGGTATCACAGATGCTTCTGCATTTGCCGACGATCAATACGGCGTTCCTTCACTCATCAAAGTGATAGGAGTGGGGGGCGGTGGCTGCAACGCTGTCAACTACATGTACAAACAAGGTATTGAGAATGTCACATTCGCTGTGTGCAACACCGACTATCAAGCGCTTCGCAATTCAAGCGTCGATACAAAAATTCTGCTCGGCAAGGAAATCACCAAAGGTCTGGGAGCAGGCGACAATCCGGAACTCGGTAGAGATGCAGCCGAAGCCAGCACAGAAGAAATCCGCCAAATCCTCGACGATAAGACAGAAATGGTCTTTATCACTGCCGGTATGGGTGGTGGCACAGGCACAGGAGCAGGCCCGATTGTGGCGAAAGTGGCAAAAGAAGCCGGCATGCTGACCATCGGCATTGTGACAATTCCATTCTTCTTCGAAGGCGAAACAAAAATCTACAAGGCTCTTGAAGGTGCTGAAGAGATGCGTAAACACGTCGATTCTCTCCTAATCATCAACAACGAGCGCTTGACCGAAATCTATAAAGACCTCAACTTTATAAACGCCTTCAGCAAAGCCGACGACACCCTTGCCAATGCGGCTCGAAGCATTGCCGAAATCATCAATACCGAAGGCTATATCAACGTCGATTTCCAAGACGTCAAGACAACGCTTAAAAATTCAAGCACCTCTATCATCTCGACAGGCTACGGCGAGGGCGACAAGCGCATCACTAAAGCAATCAACGATGCTCTTAACTCTCCTCTGCTCAAAAACAGCGACATTCGTTCAAGCAAACGCTTGCTATTCTATCTGCACTTCAACCCTAAAGCAGAGAAAGAATTCAGAATGGAAGAAATGACTGAAATTTCTCAATTTGCCGCCAACTTGTCGAAAAACATCAAAATCAAATGGGGTGCCACTTTCGATGAAAGCCTCGGCGAGAAAGTGAAGATGACTATCCTCGCTTCAGGTTTCGACATCACTATCAGCGACTCCGGCGACACCATCACATTCCCGGGTTCGGAAGGCTTCGAAGAAGAACCTGTCGCTAAACCTGAACGCACAATCAAAAACAACGATGAGCGCCAACGTATGCTCAAAGATGTCTATGGCTCCGACAAAGTAGCAAGCCACATCCAAAGTGTTGCAAGCTCTAAATATATCGTGTTGCGTCCGTCACAATTCGACGACGACGAGGTCATCTTCGACATGGAGAACAACCCCGCATACAATCGTGACCCTCGCATCCGCGAAAAAATTATTACAGAAACGACCACCGTCGATGACCAACCATTACAGGAAGACATTCCGACTGTAGATACGACTCCGACAACTCCGAAGCCGTCGTCTAACGAAGCAGGTCCGACACCGATAATGTTTGGTTGATAAAAAACGTTTACAATGAATATCGACAATAGCAAAATGAGCGACACGACAAGGCTGACCGACAATAATCCCTTCGTCCTGCAAGTGATAGGAGTGGGGGGATGTGGGTGCTCTGTCCTTGAATCCCTGCACAACAGAGGTATTGATAATTTAAGCCTCGTTGTGTGTGATTCCGACCCTATGAAGATTCGCTCTGCGAAGGTTGACAAAAAAGTCTTGCTCAAAAGAAAAATATATGACAGTTCGGATGTAAACGATATTTTTGAATTTGAAGAAGACACTATAGAAGAAATTTCCAATCTTTTTGATAACGATTCGAAATTACTAAAAGTAAAAGTAAAACTAAAAGACAAATCAGATTCCAACGACACTTTTAAATTCGACAAAGACACAGCAAAGGAAGTTGCCAAACTTTTCGACAACGACTGCAAATTTGTCGTTTTAGTCGCAGGGTTGGGAGGAGAGACCGGCACCGACGCCACTCTTCCCATAGCCAGAGCTGCCAAAGCAGCCGGCAAAACCACTATCGCAATAGCGACTATACCTTTTTTATTCGAAGGTGAGAATAGGATAGAAAAAGCGCAAAATGGGATAGAATCCATACGCAATATGGTCGATAAAATATTTGTTTTGGAAAACGAATCCATAACAGAACTCATCGAAGATACCTCTTTTACGAACGCTTTCGCATCTATCAATATTATAATAATCGACCTTATCAAAAGTCTTATTAAGAACATTAAAAAACGAGACTCCCAATAATGCCGGCAACGATATTATCGGAAGTTGAACACAAAACATACAATAGAATAACAATATAAAAACATATAACTACGATGAATCAAACTTTTCCAATGGTGGCCAAGACATTCCAAGGTCTTGAAGACGTTTTGAGCGAAGAGCTTATCGCTCTCGGCGCACAGAATGTCGAAATCGGTCTTAGAATGGTCACATTTGAAGGAGACCTCGAATTGATGTACAAAGCCAATCTTTGCTGTCGCACTGCATTGAGAATCCTTAAGCCTATCATTAAATTTACGGCTTCTAATTCCGATGAACTCTACGACATGGTGCGCGACTTCGATTGGGACAAATACTTATCGCCCGACAAGACATTTGCCATCGATTCAACAGTCAACAGTAGCGAATTTACTCACTCTAAATTTGTGACATATCGTGTCAAAGACGGTATCGCCGACTATTTCAACGACAAATACGGACGTCGCCCATCTATTCGTCTTAATGGCGCCGACATCAATCTGAATGTTCACATCGCAGGCGAACGTGTCACAATATCATTAGACTCAAGTGGCGAAAGTCTTAACAAGCGTGGTTATCGCGTCGCTCAGACAGAAGCCCCTATCAACGAAGTGCTCGCTGCCGGCATCATCCTCAAGACAGGATGGCGAGGCGAAAGCAATTTCGTCGATCCTATGTGTGGATCGGGCACATTCCTCATCGAAGCGGCTCTTATCGCAGCAAACATCAACCCCGGCGTTTTCCGTCAAAACTTTGCCTTCGAGAAATGGGCTGATTTCGACAAAGAACTTTTCGAACAGCTCTACAACGACGACTCTCAAGAACGCGAATTTGCCTATAAAATCTATGGTGGCGACATCGCTCAAGCAGCTATCGCCGCCGCTCGCAAAAACATCAAGGCTGCCGGCGTGGAAAATATGGTAGAACTCGAGTGTAAGCCTTTCGACCAATGGACAGAAGCTCCTGCCGACGGAATTTTGATTACAAACCCTCCATACGGCGAACGTATCAACCCGACAGACATCGCCGGACTTTACAAATCAATCGGCCACACTCTCAAATTCGTATTCAAAGGCTACCATGCTTGGATTTTGGGATATAAGGATGAGCACTTCAAAGAAATCGGTCTTAAGCCATCGGTAAAATTCCCTATCCTCAACGGCTCATTGGAATGTGAATTGCGCGAATATGTCATGTTCGACGGCAAATACGACGAATTCAAAATCGCCGGAGGCAGCGTCAGCAACAAGGATTTCAATCGCCAAGCTAAGCCTAAAGTTCGTCGCATGACCGACGAAGAATGGTCGAAAGAGGCTCGCAAATTCAACTCTAAAGAGAAAAAACAAAGCCGTCGCGACGACAAAAAAGATAAGCACCACGACGATAAAAAATTCAAAAAAGACTTCAAGTCAGACAAGCCATACGATCGCAAACGCAATGACAATTTCGACGACTCTAAACGCGAATGGAAAAAGGACGCTCGAAGCATCCACAATTCCCGTAAAGAAATAGAAATCGTCAATAAAGCCCCAAAATTGTCGGCAGACTCTGAAACGATAGTCAATAAAGTCTATATGCGCTCTCGCAAAGCATGGAAGAAGCAATCAGACTCGGAAGATAACCAAGATTAATCAACACCCAAAAACTCGTACATCATGAAAGAAAAAGTTAAGATATTACTTCTCGGAAGCGGAGGCAGAGAGTGTGCCATCGCATGGAAAATAAGCCAATCACCTCGTCTTGAAAAACTTTTCGTAGCTCCGGGAAATGCTGCCAAGTTTGGCACTAATGTGGCTCTCGACCCTATGAATTTCGAAGCAGTCAAAGACTTTGTCGATGCCAACGAAATCGACATGATTGTTGTCGGTCCGGAAAATCCTCTTGTCGCCGGTATCTACGACTATTTCCGCGACCACTCGGTGAAAGTAATCGGTCCGTCGAAAGATGCCGCTCAGCTCGAGGGCAGCAAGGAATTTGCCAAGGAATTTATGTTCCGTCACCACATACCGACAGCACGTTTCATGAGCGTGACAGCAGAAACTATCGAAGAGGGTTATCATTTCCTTGAGTCATTGAAAGCACCTTACGTTCTAAAAGCCGACGGTTTGGCTGCCGGCAAGGGCGTAATCATCCTCGACTCTTTGGCTGATGCCAAGGACACTCTCAGCGATATGCTCGAAGGCATGTTTGGCGGCGCATCTGCCACTGTTGTCATCGAAGAATTCCTCAGCGGAATCGAATGTTCTGTCTTTGTAGTCACTGACGGCGAAGATTATCGTTTACTCCCTGTCGCCAAGGACTACAAGCGAGTAGGAGAGGGCGACACCGGTCTTAACACCGGAGGTATGGGTTCGGTTTCTCCTGTTCCTTTTGCCGATGAGGCTTTCATGGAAAAGGTGGTCAAAAACATCGTTGAGCCGACTCTTAAAGGTCTGAAAGAAGAAAACCTCGAATATCGCGGATTTATCTTCCTCGGTCTTATCAATGTCGAAGGCGACCCGATGGTCATCGAATACAACTGCCGCATGGGCGACCCTGAGACTGAAGTCGTGATGCCTCGCTTGAAAAGCGACATTATCGACCTCTTCGAAGGCATGGCAGACCAAACATTGAGCATCAAAAATGTGGAATTTGATGAGCGTGCAGCTGTCGCTGTGATGCTGACTTCTGCCGGCTATCCGGGCGACTACGAGAAAGGAAAAGTCATCACAGGCCTCGATAAGATAGGAGAGTGCCTTGCTTTCCATGCAGGTACAAAAGAAAACGAACGTGGCGAAGTGCTCACCAACGGTGGTCGCGTGATTGCTCTTGTGGCATACGGAAACGATATAGCCGATGCAGCTCAAAAAGCAAAAGCCGCTGCAGCAATCGTCGATTTTGAAGGCAAATATCTACGCAACGACATCGCCAACGATTTGCTCCGATAAATGTTTTTAAACTCATCATACAACAACCAAAGCATAACGTCATCGACAGGCTTTATCGTCGCTGTGGCTGCTCTGCTGGTCATGGCTGTCATGAGCTTTGACTATATGCCCGACATTGCTTTGGAAAGCGACTATGGCATTTGTCTTAAATCCGTAAAGGATTGGCAAATGCCTCACTTTTTGTCGTGGTCACTCAATATTTTATCTTTCGGCATATCTGCCCTGTTAGTGCTTTGGCTCAACAAAGAATTTCGTTTTATCCACGACAGCACAAAACTATTTGCAACAGCATTTATCTTCTTGTCAGCCACAAACCCTTGGCTGACATGCTCTTTCAGCGCTCAATCGCTCTTCACTCCATTGACATTGGTCGCTACATTCGTGCTTTTCTCTCAATTCGGCAAACGCAATGCCACAGAGGGCATGTTTATCACATTTTCCACACTGTCGGCAGGTTCGATTTTTCAGTACTCTTTTGCGCTGATGATTCCGATTTTCTTGATAGCGACCATGTATCTCAACACATTGCGAATTAAGGAAATATGCGCCGCGATATTAGGCATCATAGCGCCTTATTGGATCGCTTTGGGCTTCGGATTGATTGATTTTAACGACTTCAGAATGCCCGACCTTCAGACCATCTTCTTTGCCGATTTCATAAATGATATTTCGATATGGATGCTGCTGAATGTCGCTCTGACTTCTCTTTTGACTCTGCTTTTGGCGTTAAGCAACTCGATAAAAGTTTTCTCTACCAATAGTCAGACTCGTGCCTACAACAGCATTCTCAATCTGTTTGCTTTTGCCCTGTTTTGGTACATTATTTTCGACTTTGCCAACATGGCGACTTATATCCCTTTGCTCAACCTTATGGCAGGAATACAGTTAGCTCATTTCTTTGTCATCAACCCCATGCGTCGAGGCGCGTTGTTTATTACAACAGCTGTCGCCGTATATGTTACACTGTTCTGCTTCACGCTATATGCTTAACCGACCGCTGATTGTCATCGAAGACAAAATTCCTTTCATCAAAGGACGCTTTGAGCCCTACGCCGAAGTCCGATACCTTCATCCCGACCAATTTCGCAGAGAGACTGTCGCTGATGCCGATGCGATGATTGTTCGCACTCGCACTCGTTGCAACGCCGAATTGCTCGCCGACACAAAGATTAAATTTATCGCCACTGCGACTATCGGAACCGATCATATCGACATGCAATGGTGCCACTCTGTGGGCATTGACGTGCAAAATGCTCCGGGTTGCAACGCTCCGGCTGTCGCTCAATACGTGTGGGCAACTCTGCTTTGTCTCAACAAAAATCCTCTGCACACCACTATCGGCATCGTCGGATGTGGAAACGTCGGCTCTATCGTGGCTCAATGGGGTAGGATGCTTGGAGCCAATGTCCTGATATGCGACCCTCCGAAAGCCGAGTCGGCGAAACCGGACGAGCAACAAAATTTTATGACTTTGGAAGAAATGCTTCCGCTTTGCGATGTGGTGACTTTGCACACACCTCTGACGACTAATGGTGCTCACCCGACATTTCATCTGATAGGAGAGAGACAACTGTCGCTGATGCGCTACGGATCGACACTGATCAATGCGGCACGAGGGTCTGTCGTTGACACTCGCGCTTTGATCTCAATTTGCCCCAAACGAAACATTTCTCTTGCTATCGACTGCTGGGAAGGCGAGCCGGACATCAATCTTGAGCTATTGCACATCGCCGATATTGCGACACCTCATATCGCCGGCTACTCTCTGCAAGGAAAACAACGTGCCACTCGCATGAGCATCGAAAGCACTTTTCGTTTCCTCAAAGACTATAATTTCATCGATGCGCTCACCGAAATTCCGGTCAAAAATCTAACGCCTGAATACATTCCTCTCAATTCTCTGTCGGCACAACAGATTATCGAGAGCTACAACCCTCTATCCGACACAGAAAAACTCAAAGCATCACCTCACGATTTCGAGCGCCTGCGCGCCGACTATCAATATCGCAACGAGCCATAGGAATAGGAGTAATGCCTTAACGCATTTAGCGACGTTTTCAGAGTATTTTCACTTGATTTCAATCCTTTTATCTACACAATCGACAAAACATCTTAAAACACATCTAAAACCCCTTAAACGGCAATTATCAACACAACCATGGAATTTGAAACTCTTTTAAAGAAATTGACGTGTGCCGACTGCAAAGACGACGGCGAAAAATTCACCGTATCATCTCGTCTTGATGTCATATCCGAAATGCTTGCTGAAAGCGAATGGGACTTAATTGCCAAAGGAAATCTTTGCCACATATATGGTCGTCATCAACTTCAAGCCGACCAAGAAATTGTCTTGATTTCATCTCACGTCGATTGCGTCTATTCGCAATTGTTTTTGGAAACACAAGACGATATGCTTCGTGGGACATTTGACAATGCGCTGACCAATGCCACTGTTGTCAAATTGATGATTGACAATCGCCTGCCCGAAGGTGTCATCGTCGCTTTCACCGGCGACGAAGAACGTAATTCGTCGGGGGCCAAGGAAGTTGTCAAGTACCTGTCGGAAGCCGGATGCTACGTGCGATTTATCGTCGTTACCGACGTCACTAACGTCGGCTGGGAACATGGACTTTCATTCACAATCGAAAACGACCTCAACATCGACTTGCTGACTGCCCACAACATTGTGGAACACATGAAAAAATATGCCGGTGCATACGGCTTTGTGCATGAAGCGATGCCTGACGAAACGTGGCTCTATGATGAATACAAATTGCCTTGCCTGACACTGTGTCATCCTGTCGGTGGCGATATGCACTCCGATTGCGGTTCGACGATAAGAAAATCAAGCGCTGCGACATATTGCGATGCTCTTTCCGACCTGTGCAAAATCACGACAGGCAATGTTTAGCCCCTCCTTCAACCGACTTTGCTCATCAGGCGTTTCACCAATGGAGAGAGCAAAGGCACATTTTCCAGAAGCGCCACAACCACAATGTAGTCGAGAAGCAATACTACACGCAAAATGTAGGTAAGCCACATCATTGAAGGGAAATTAAGCACATATTCACCCAAGAAGAAATTGATGACAGCGAGAGCCAAATACAGCCCCATGCGCTTTAAATCGTATGGCAATGGGTAATATCGTCTGCCGACAAAATAGGAGAGAAGCATCATCGCAAAATAGCTTATAAACGCCGCCCAGGCAGAACCGATATAGCCATTTGGCACGCCAATCATCGGCACAAGCCACACATTCAAACCAAACATCAAAACAAAACCAAACAATGAGAAATACATGCCCCACTGCGTACGGTCGGTCAGTTTATACCACAACGAGAGATTGAAAAATATGCCGAAAAACAAGTCTGCCATCATCATGATAGGCACAACCTGAAGCCCTTCCCAATAAGGCTCCGACACAAAATGTTTCAGCAACGGCAAGAAATACATTACGCCCAAAAATATCAACAGCCCGAAAATCACAAAGAACTTCATGGCATCGCAATAAGATTGGCTCTTGTCCTCACCCTTGTTTTGTGCAAAAATAAACGGCTCGTAGGCATAACGAAACGCCTGCGTAAACATCACCATCACAATCGCAATCTTGATGTTGGCTCCATAAATACCCACCATCGAATGTGCTGCCTGCTGGTCATCAAAGAGATATGGGATTATCAACTGACCCATGTTTTGGCTCATTATACCGGCTACTCCAAGCACAAGCAACGGCCACGAATAACTCAACATACGTCGCAACAATGATCCGTCAAAACGATATTTCACTCCACACAATTCCGGCAACAACATCAGCAATATCACTATCGACGATATGAAATTAGCCACAAAAATCCAACCAATACCGAAATCGGCTCCTCCCGCAGCCTGATAAAACCAACCTATCAAATAAGGATAATTATCATCAATCCAAGGACACGCCAATATAAAAAACAGATTAAGACTGATATTCAACCCCACATTCAGCATCTTGATAGAGGCAAAACGTATCGCGCGATTTTTGTAGCGAAGATAGGCAAACGGCAGATTACTGAAAGCATCGATAGCCACAACGATAGCAAGCATCCACACATAATCCTTATGCATCGGCAACTGCAACACCTCACTCAAAGGAGCGATAAATATCGTAGCCAACGCCATAAACAAAAGCGACGTAAAGCCCACCGACAGCAACGACGTCGTATAGACCTTATTCGGGTCATCCGACTTATTGGCAAAACGGAAAAAGCCCGTCTCCATGCCATAATTCAGCACCACCAATGCCACAGCCGTAAAAGAATATAGATAGCTCACTATTCCATATTCATCTGTCGGAAAAACATAGACATAGAGAGGCACCAAACACCAATTAAGAAACCTGCCTATGATACTGCTCATACCATAGATTGCTGTATCCTTGAATAACGACTTTACACCTGCCATAACTCTTCCTTTCTATTTTCCCGACAAAGTTAGGCAAATGAGCGCAGAATACCAAATGAAACTTGTTTCAATTTGGTTTATGCCGAGTGCAGCCGAACTTATCAAAAGTTAGTGCAAGGTGAGCGAAAAAGCAAACTTGTTTGCATTTTTCCGAACCGCCGCCTAACTTGGACCCTGTCAAAGTTAAGCAATCGAGGGCAGAATACCAAATGAAACTTGTTTCAATTTGATTTATGCTACACTCGGCATAGGCAAAATCTAAAAACTGCGTTTTTTATTTTGCTCTCTGCTCTCGTTTGCTTAACTTTGTAGGGAAAAGAACAATTAACTTATATAAAACTGATAAACTGATGAATTTTCCAGGAAGAATTGCAGTGCTTGGAGGAGGTAGCTGGGCGACAGCGCTTGCTAAGTTGCTGCTAAACAATGAAGAGCGTATCGCATGGTATATGCGCCGTCCGGATCGCATTGAGGATTTTTGCAGAACGGGGCATAATCCTGCGTATTTGAGCGATGTGGAATTTCCGACGCATCGCATTGATTTTTCAAGTGACATAAATGAGGTGTGCACAAAGGCTGATACTTTGGTCATCGCTCTGCCGTCGCCTTATATCAAGTCGCATCTTGCGAAGATCGATGTCGATATATCGTCGAAGAATATTGTAGTGGCGACGAAGGGTATTGTGCCGGATGAAAATCTTTTGGTCACAGATTACTTTGTGCAACGCTATGGTTGCAAATCAGACAATCTTTTGGTTATAGGCGGACCATGTCATGCTGAGGAGGTGGCTTTACAGCGTTTGAGTTATCTGACAATCGGTTGTCGTGACATTTCGAAGAGTGAGGCTTTTGCTGCTTGTCTGCGTTCGGATGCGATGAAGACTATCTGTTCGGCTGATGTCGATGGCATCGAATACGGGGCTGTACTGAAAAATGTATATGCCATTGCGTCGGGTATAATCAGCGGTATGAAAAAGGGTGACAATTTCCAGGCAATGCTTGTCGCTAATGCCATTCGCGAAATGGATCGTTTTGTTTCGTTTGTGGCTCCGATGCAACGAAATATTTGCGACTCGGCTTATTTGGGCGATTTGCTTGTGACAAGCTACTCGAAGTTTTCGCGCAATCATAATTTCGGCTCGATGATCGGCAAGGGATATAGTGTAAAGGTCGCCATGATGGAAATGGAGATGGTCGCAGAAGGATATTATGGCACAAAATGTATCTACGAAATCAATCGTCGTTACGGTGTAGATATGCCGATATTGAATTGTGTGTATGAGATTTTGTATGGAGGCAGTTCGGTCAGAAAAGCTTTGGACAACATTTCCGATACATTTATTTAGCAAGTGATATGCTGATAAAGCATATACAAACGTCTCAGAGAAATCTTTTTCTGAGGCGTTTTTTGCTGTTGGGGAGTTTAGACGATTTTCTTTGTTTTGGCAACGACGAGGATTGTGGTTTCGTAGAGCAGCCATATCGGTAGGGCTACCAAAAAGAGAGTCAGGGCATCGGCGGTCGGGGTGATTGCTGCTGCGGCTATCAGGATAGCCACTATTGCGTGGCGTCTGTAGCGGCGCATCAAGGCTGCACTGACGAGTCCGAATTTTGCCAATATCCAGCCCAATAATGGCAGTTCAAACATGATGCCCATCATCAGCGAGAGCATCGTTAATGTGTCGATGTAGGATTCAAGTGAGATGAGGTTGGCTATCTGTTGGCTGACTTGATATGTCCCCAAGAAGCGAAAAGTCAGAGGAAAAATCAAGAAATAGCACACCAATACGCCGAGTGCAAACATCAAGTAGCCGGTCAGCGTCACTCCTACGGCATATTTTCTCTCCGAAGAGTATAGAGCCGGCGAGACAAATCGAAACAATTCGACTAAGATGTAGGGCGAAGCGCAGATTATGCCGACCCATAGAGCGACTTGTATGTGGACCATGAATTGCCTGGTCAATCCGGTGTTAATCAGCTCGATATTAAAAGAAGAAGCATCCGGGGTGCCACCCATCAATAAGGCTATCCGATCGAAAAAAGCGTATGTGATGAAGTCCGGTTTTTGGGGAGCAAATATAATGCTGAACACTTCGTCTTTGAAAACGAAGGCCGCCAACATGCAGACTAATGTCACTCCGCAAATGCGCAGAATGACGAAACGCAACACCTCAAGGTGCTGCCAAAAATTCATGTCGTCCGACGCTTTCTGACTCATTTTTTGTCGTCGGCAGAAGCGTCTGAATCTTTCTTGATTTCTTCGTTGATGTCTTTCATTCCTTCTTTAAACGAACGAATGCCTTTTCCGATGCCACGCATCATTTCAGGGATTTTACGTCCGCCGAAAAGCAGAAGAATGATTAGAGCGATAATGATGATTTCGGTGGCTCCGATGTTGCCTAAAAAAAGCATTATTGACATAGTTGCTGAGTTTTTAATTGTTTGTTAGGCGATGCCTTAAAAATTGGTTTTTTGTTTTAATTTTTCGATATAGTCGTCGATGCGAATCAATTCTGCCGGGATGTCGATTTGTTGCGGGCAGTGGGTCATACATTTACCGCAACCGACGCAATGGTCGGCTTGGCGCAATTTTTCGACAGCACGATCGTAGCCGACTAAGAAAGCACGGCGGGCTTCGGCATAGCGAGGATCATTGCTTGATGCTGTGACGTTGCCTTCGTTGACACATTTGTTGTAGTGAAGCAAAATAGACGGTATGTCGATACCGTATGGGCAAGGCATACAGTATTTGCAGTCGTTGCAAGGGATTGTCGGATATTTCACAATCATTTCTGCCGTCTCCATAAGGAATTGATGCTCGTCGTCGGAGATTGGCTTCAATGGCATATATGTGCGCAGGTTGTCTTGCAAGTGTTCCATGTATGTCATGCCGCTGAGCACCGAAAGTATTCCTTTAGGAGTGCCTGCAAAACGGAAAGCCCACGATGCTACGCTGCGATTGGGTTCGCGCTGTTTCAACTTGGCGACCACTGCATCAGGCAGCTTTACAAGACGACCACCCAACAATGGCTCCATGACAAGAGCCGGGATTGAAAGTTCTTCAAGTCGGCGATAGAGATACTCGGCACCCGAATTTTCCCAATCCAGATAGTTCATTTGTATCAGTACAAAATCCCAATGCACATCTTTGTGCATCGATAGAAGCCAATCGAAAATATCCGGTTCGCCATGAAACGAAAAACCAAGATTTCTGATTCTTCCGGCACTGCGCTCTTTGATAAGGAAGTCGAGCATGCCGTTGTCGAGGTATCGTTGGTGGATTGCTTTTCGTCCTTCGTCGCCTTTGCCTCCGATGGCGTGAAGCAGGTAATAGTCGAGATAGTCGGTTTTCAACTCTTTCATTGAGTTGCGATACATTTTGACGCTCTCTTGATAGCTCCATGTCTGAGGCGCAAAGTTTGACAATTTTGTCGAAAGGAAGTATTTATCGCGAGGGTGACGGCTGAGTGCTATCCCCATTGCTTTTTCCGACATCCCTTTGCAATAAGCCGGCGAAGTGTCGAAAAGGTTGACGCCATGTTCGATAGCGTAATCGACAAGACGGTTGACTTGTTGCTGATCGATTTCAGAGTCGTTTTCGCGAGCTGAAACACCCTCAATGGTCGGGAGTCGCATACATCCGTAGCCAAGAAGAGAGACCTCATCACCGGTCGTCGGATTTACTCTCATTGTCATTCCCGATTTGGGAACATTGGCAGATGTCGTTGCGATTTCATCGGCTGCACTATTATCCGGTTCAGAAGATTTTACTCCGCATCCGGCAAGTGCTGTGGCGCCGGCTGTTGCACCAATGATTTTCAAAAAATTGCGACGACTGATATTTTTGTCTGTCTTATTCGTTTTGTTATGTTTCATTGTGAAGCGTCTTTTGAATTGATAATATTAGCGTTTGGTGTGGACTTCTCGTCCTTCGACATAAATAGCTCCGATAGGGCGGGCAGGACATAGGTATTCGCAAGCTCCGCAACCGATACATTTGTCGGTGTTGATGATCGGAATCTTACGACCATCGTATTTTTCAGACTCTACCATCATGATAGCTCCCGAAGGGCAATGACGCGCACAATTGCCACACTCCACAGAGTCTGTCGCTACGATGCAGTTTTTCTCTATCCATACGGCATAGCCGATTTGAATTGATGTCTTTTCTTGGCGTGTAATTTCAGTGATAGCGCCTGTCGGGCATACTCCGGAACAAATAGTACATTCCGGACGACAATATCCTCTGTCAAACTCCATTGTCGGCTGCATGAAGTCATTCAATCCTGTCGATGGTCGCAACACCGAATTAGGACATTTGCTGATACATAATTGACACCCTGTGCAACGTGTTGCCAGATTTTTTATGCTGAGTGCGCCGGCAGGAACGATGCGAGTCGCTCTTTGGGGCAATACTTTGTCTTCAATGACAGCCAAACCGCCATCGACCTTTTTTTCAACGGCATTGACTGTCGCAGCCGTTGCCAACAAGCCTGTAATTGTCAAAAACGATCGGCGTTCAGAGGCTTTCTCTCCCTCCTTGGCTACAGTTGCGGCCTCTTTTTTCCATTTCGGCGCATAGCTGATAGCTCCTTGGCGACATTTGTTCAGACAGTCGAAACATGCCACGCAACGTGTCATATCGACACTGTGTGTCTTAGGATTGATGCAATGCGACTTGCAGTTTCTTGCACAAAGTCCGCATGAATTGCACTTTGTGGTATCGATAACGGGACGAAGCAACGCATATTTTGATAAGTAGCCGAGCACAGTTCCGACGGGGCAAATTGTGTTGCAATATCCTCTGCCACTGCGCCATGCAGTGATTGCGATCACAATAAATGTAGCCAACGCGACAATAGTCACCGGCAGGCTCTTGAACCACAGGTCATGCTCGCTGAAAATGTAGTTGCCTTGCGACTCCGACCACCCGGCAAGCAGATTGTTGCCCCAAATCCAGACAGGCTGCATTATCGATGTGACCATACGTCCGTAGGCACTATATGGCGCCAACAGACCAACAACGGCATTGACTCCGATTATGGCACATGCAACAAAAAGCACCATGACAATCAAACGTGTCTTAGTGGCTGCAGGCTTATATGAAAATCTGTTTTTGCTGAATTTGGAATGAATCCACGACACAACGTCTTGAAAGACTCCCATCGGGCAAATCACCGAGCAATAAATTCTGCCACAAATCACTGTCAGCAAAATCAAAGCGATGATGACTCCGACGTTTAATGCAAATACGGCAGGAAGGAATTGTAATTTTGCCAACCACCCTAACTTCCACACTAAATTGCCGCTGATGTCAAGAAACATCAATGTTATCAGCAATAAAAAAATAATTGCAAGAGATGTGCGTAATTTTTTCAACATAGCAACTTACATTTGTAATAGTTTCATTAATTAATAACGTCGAGACGTCGGTCACAATCGTTACATTTGGTTTGCAAAACCTTAAAAAGCACAGATTTGCCAATACAAATCTTCTCGGTATTGAAGACGAGGCAACAGATAATGCAATTTAAAGTATAACATCGGCAAAGTTACGTAAAAACACCGGAATAATCAACCCAAATCGAAATAATAGTGCCTGATAAAGCGATGATTGAAATAGCCAACTGTGGTTAGCAGAATTGCTACCCAATTATTTATACCTTGTGAACACCCAAAGCCTGACGCACATTTTTGCATGATTTGGAGTTATACCAAGTATCTCTTTCTTAGATATTTTAACCATTCTTGCTGTTTGTTTGAAATAAAAATTTCACTTATCATATCAAACAGGGACTCGTATGTTAAATCAATAAAAGTTGTTTTGCCACAATCAGTCAGCAATGACTTGTATTCGGGTATAGCGTGTTCATGAAAATGCTTATTACCTTGTGGATAAAGATGAATATGGTGAAAATGCTTAATATCCCCTCTACACAACATAGAATATCCTAAAATATGGTTACGCCAAATTTGACGTAAATGATTTGCCTTTATAAATGAAATTATATCTAATGTTGGAATATACCAATTTGATTTTTTTGTCATCTGATGGTATGATCCATTTGTGTTTTCAATATCGAGCTTTTCCTTAATCCCAATAGGATAACCATTTTCGGTATATTTTACCTCTATTCCAATACCTCCAATAGAACCGTCAGAAGATACATACTCAATGAATGTGTCAAAAGATGTTCCGTCATTCAGATATTCACTTTTATCAGCAGCACCCGCATACTCTATACGTATGCAGTTAATTTTAGATATACCTCCTCCTATTATTTCGTTAAACAGAGCAACAGTAGCATCCAAGTCATCTTCCATCGGAGTAAAGATATTGTAAGGAATGTGCTCACTTCGCAACATGTTGGAGAATAATACAGAAGACTTAAATGATTTAACTTTGCTTTTGATCAGCTCTCTGTAAATATCACAAAATATAAGTCCTTGCTTAGCTGCATCAGGAGAAAGAATAACTTGAGGATTCTTCTCGTCATAGAAATCATTCAATTCATTTTCTCTGAATGCAAATTGATGAGCACGTGCCTTTGCCTTAAACTCATCATCATAGCGATAAGTTTTCCCTTAATCATGATTCTTCTGTATTATATAGTATAAGTTTTTATTATATAGTATAAGTTTTTTCTTATTTTCGATGTCCCGGTCCTTCCGGAAACCATCCTTTCTCAACTCGTTTCTTTTGGTGGATCAACTCTAAAATGCTCCAAAATGAAGAGAAAGCAGTGACGCCAAGTATTGTCGATGCAATAAGGTTTTCTACAATGATTGAGAGTGCGCAAAATACAATGCCTGCGACAAGGAACATCCACCAGCATTTTGTGCCAAGATAATATTCTGCTTTTATAACGATAGGGTGGAATATTCCAATAACTAAAAATGTGGCAAGACCCACAATGATTCCTGTTAAATTCATAATTGAAATGCTATTTTGTTGTTATCTTATTCTTTATTTATTGCAAATATAGATAAAATATCGCAGATTTTGCTTATATTTGCGTTAATTTCAATCGATTGATAATACTAAAAGAGGATACTGCCAACGAGGGATATGCCATCAGTTTTGAGAATGCTGTAAAATTGGTCAACAATTTGTTACCTTCGAAAGAAGATATAAATTCTATACGGAGAAAGACATTAAGCACTTTCCCGCTTCCTGCAATTAGAGAGGCTATTGCCAATTCTCTGATTCATCAAGATTTTTTCCTTACAGGTACAGGACCAGTTATTGAAATATTTGAGAATCGTGTGGAAGTTACAAATCCAGGCACACCATTGATAGATATTATGAGAATTGTTGATAACCCTCCTAAATCTCGCAGGGAGTTATACGTTTCCAAACCTAAATAATCTTGCGGGATAAATCGGTTGATTGTCTCGCAAGATTTTTATTTTGCCAAGCAATTTTTCTCACCAAAGTTATTAACACCAAATAATCGTTTGGTGTTATGTTTGATTTTATCAATTTGACTCTACAAGAGTTCATTCGTAAATTCAATTGTGAGGATGTCTGCTTGAGTTATCTTGAGAAGAGATTTTGGAACAATATCCCTGTTTCTCCTTTTGACCCATCCTCAAAAGTGTATAACTATGGCAATCATAAGTACCGATGTAGAAACACGGGCAAAAACTTTAATGTCAAGACAAATACTCTGTTCCACGGAACGAAAGTACCACTTGACAAATGGTTTTATGCTATTTGGAAGATTGCTAATAGCACAAATGGAATATCCTCAGTACAACTGAGTAAGGAAATAGGTATTAGACAGGCTACTGCTTGGTCTATGCTTCATCGTATCCGTATGTGTATGAGTGCGGAGAATGTTGCTAAAATGAGTGGCGAAGTTGAACTTGACGAAACGTATGTTGGCGGAAAGGAAAAGAGTAAGCATTCAAACAAGAGAATACCACATAATCAAGGCAGAAGTACAAAGACAAGAACAGCAGTATTAGGTATGCTTGAAAGAAATGGCAAAGTCGTATGCCGTGTTATCAAAGGTAGAGTTACCAAAAGGAAACTTACCGCACCAATTCTTACTACAATCAAACGCACCGCCACTCTATACACTGACGAATATAGTGGCTATAATCTCGTTGGCAAAGTTTATAAGCGTGAGAAAGTAAACCATAGCAAGAAACTATATGTTAAAGGCAAAGCACATACTAATGGTATCGAAGGCTTTTGGTCAACAGTCAAAAGAAGTTTTGTAGGTGTTTACTACAAGATGAGCCGAAAGTATTTGCATTTGTATATGAACGAATATGTATTCCGTCACAATGTAGCAAAGGAGAATGGTTTGAATAGATTTAACCATTTTCTAACTTTTGCCAATAGACACGTTTCTCTCAAAGAATTAGTTGCATAATGAAGACAAATAGAAACATAAAAGACATTGTACTAACGCCAGAAGAGGTAGCACAATTTAAAGCATTAGGATGGGAAGAAATTATGAGCAAAGCAAAGTCCTACAATCCTAATGCTAAGAAAAATCTCAAGAAGAAGGGAGGAAAGAAATAATCCTATTCCAATTGGATATCAGTCTGTTCTTTTTCTGTATATACCACACCCTCTACTTCAAAGTTATAAAGAGCAGTTATAATAGAATTGAGAAAGGAAAGATGCTCAGCATCTGACTTAATGAGACATTCGCTATATTCCATAAATAAATTGTTTTAAGAAGGTTTGACAATAATGAACAATTTGATTTACGGTCGCACTCGTAATGCACTGCAAATATATGACAATTTTATGGGATATGCAAAGAATGCGAGCCATCTGTGAAGACTGCTCGCATTCTTTTTTACCATATAATGTTACTTTTCTAACAAGTGTTCAAATTCAACCTCTTGGTCATATCTGAAGAATGTAGCAACCAGCCAACCTTTCTTATTACGATTTAAGCCCATTGCATATTTATCTGATTCATATAACTCTTGGAATGGTTCAATGGACAAATCTTCTGGATTGCAATATTTATATCCAATCTTTCTTAAATCAGATATAAAGTTTACGTTATAAAATGTGATTACACATTTCTCAATCTTATTGCTATCACTTAATTTGTAAATCTCTACGAATAATGCTTTATCTGCATATTGAGCCTTTGGATTGTAGAATTTAGCGTAATTCTTATTGCTTTTAGTTTCATCATAAGCAAGTCCGTCACCCGTTAGCAGATTCTTTGCAAAAGCAAAATCATTACACTGGGTTACTGCCCTACCAATCGTGGCTACGGATGTTTGTCCCAACGTACTTAGACTGCAAATAAATACAGCCATAAACGCAACTAATACTTTTTTCATAATGGCGAATTTTACAAGGCTCTCCGTGGGCAGACAATTGGAGAATTTATACAATGTTTATTTGTAAAAAAGAACGTGGACTGCCACCTTGCATCCTTGTAGGTATCGCCAAACACCTGAATACACGCACGGTAGGCAACCCACGTATATGAGCTGCTCCGTGCCTCGTGTATTCTTTGTTTTTGATTTGGCGAATTTTTACAAGGAATGAGGCACATTCTCTATTATTTCCAAACATTGTCCCGAAAGACGATGCAAAGGTACGAAATTTCTTCGTAATTTCGCAGAAAAATTAGTGTTATATGGAAAAACCAATACCAATAGATGATAATGATATGACCAATGAGCCTTGACCTTGTGGTGGAAAGCATTCATTGGTTTATAATTCTGATACCAAAATATTGGAGTGTGACAAGTGTGGTAAGTCTATTTGGAGTAAGCACTATTATGATAAACAGCCACCTTCAGTAGAAGAATGATTATTGCATAATTTTTGCACAGTTCGTTCTATTTTCTCACTTGGACGTGTTAAATCAGGATTTGCATTGTAAAATCCTTCTCTAATCTCTTCTTCAGTAAAATTTTCTTGCTCAAAAACTTTCCGTAAATCCTCAATGGAGTGTATTGGTATTTTCATTTCTTATCCTCCTTCAGCCACTTTTGAAAATACTCTTGAAACTCTTTACGATTCGTGAATTTGCTTTCGTCAAACTTAACACCTGCAATTTCCGCAAATCTTCGTATTGTGTAGAGTTCTTTGAACTCAAACATTGAATCTATTTCTCTGTCGGTAAAAATACGGCTATCGGTTTTCATACTCTTACCGATTACATTCTTGATATGAGATAGAATGCTTGTCGTTGCTGATTTTACAGCACCTACGCCATTTATATCACTCTCTTCAATAAGGTATGGTGGCATAGGTCTATCCAACGAAATAAATGCTTCTCTAAACTTGGTGTGTGATTCTCTTTCAAAGGTCACTTCAATTTCATACCCACCTTCTCGGTTTTCTTCGCACGCTATTGTTAGCCTTGTATTGTCCATAAATCTTATCTTTTACGTCATTATATATGGACGTAATAACTCTGTGACACATTATGTCACAATTTACTGATATGCAATAGACAAAATGGCAGATAATGGAGATTGGCACGGATATTGCAATGTATATGGTAGTGCCATCGGCATTCCGTTTTGCTTAAAATCCGATTCTCGGATATAACGGCAGTTTTCAACCAATCTTCCTGACAATTAAGATGGCGGAGTTCCTCTTCGTTACCAAGGGTGTAAACATTATAAATCAAATCTTATGCGTATGAATGTATTGATAAAAAATGCGACTAACACATCTGATTTACAACCTTCATTCCCATATAATACATGGTTAGAGTACTGGGAAAGTGAAAAGGGAAAACTTGATACTAATACATTGTATCAATGTCCTGCAGGTTGTGGCAATACAGGTTATAGAAAAGATTTTGACGGATGCCATGTACAAAAGGTTCATGACATTACAAGAAGGATGTATATTGTTCCTTTGTGTAGTGGATGCAACCACAGAACGGATTCATTCTACGTGGACGAGAACCTTTTAGTACCAGCACCTTAATTATTTGCAAGTTTGTTCACACTCCAACCTTGTTGCAGCAAGGTCATGAGTCCTATCAAAGTCACCGTCAGTTTGGCACTATGACGGTGACTTTTTCTTTATAACTCTGATAATATAACGACAAAAGTACGCTTTTATTGTTACAAGTCCCAAAGTTTCTGCAAATATAAACGCATAACCAAGCCTAATGGTTGCGGATTTGACATTTTATAACTGCTAATTTAGTTTAGGTTTGGAAACGTATAAGTCCCATCTCGCAACGAAAAGTTAGCATCGATTATGCGAAGATTGAATATGTGCGAAGAATTAGGACGTGGTTGGGATAGAATGGTTATCAGTTGTGAGGTACAAAAGCTTCCTGCACCACGCATACAGATTTACCAAGAGTCAACAAAAGTGTCCTTATTCTCTCATTTGGAATTTGCAAATATTCCAATGGAGGATAAGATTTGGTCAACCTATCTCCATACATGTATTAAATTTACGGAAGGAGATGCTTTAACTAATAGTTCGCTAAGAGAAAGATTTGGCTTACCGGAGACTTCAGCAGGTAGTATTTCTCGTTTGATAAAAGAAGTGTTAGGTAAGAAACTAATTAGACCATTAGATCCAAACACTGCTCCTAGATATATGAGATATATTCCTATATGGGCATAGTTAACTTGCCGGTAACTTGCTACGCACGTTAAAAAAATATGTAATTTGCTGTTTGTTAGGCTTATGCATTCGCGATTTAACTTGCTTACAACTTGCAAGGACGATTGTTATAGACAATAAATAGTGGAGATTCCAAGCAAAAAGTAGTTGTTTGAAAAAACGGTGCAAACTATTCATGAGTTTTGGATAAGAAATGTGTTTTATTATCCACATAGAGCGAGCAGGATTATTTGCACTATGATGACTCTGGCAAACATGCTCATCGGATAGACTGTGGTGTAGGCAACGGAGGGTGCGTCATTACCCAAGAC
>JAZTZN010000008.1:0-115134 GCA_045637445.1 Muribaculaceae bacterium | reverse complement strand
AAAGAGTAGTAGAAAGGCATTTAATTACCGTTGAAACAGTGGTTAAATGCCTTTTAAATTGCTTTTTAGTAGGGTGCAAAAAAACGAGAAAAATGTACATTTCGTTTTGGAAAGTTGTACATTTCGTTTTTGCGATTATATTAAATGGGTGAGTCAAATTAATGATTCATCCATATATTTTGCACTATAAGTAATGTCCTAAAACTAAATCCCATGTCATTATGCTATATGTAGTATATGCAATCCTACACATGCCAAAAGGCATTTCGCATTAACACCCTAAAACATCCATTTTGACTATACGCCATAAATTAAAACGGTGGACCCATTCTGACAAAGGACCACCGTTTATATACATATATTTAACTAAATTACTTAATCACTTTCATCAACATAAATCTGTGATGAGAGATATCAGGCTGTTTTATTTAGCCTTAAGTGTAGCTTTCTGAGTCTTATTGATTGTAGGAAGCATACCACGCATATTAGCTTTCTTAGGAGCTTTGCGCTTGCCGATAGTTGAAGTTTGCTTAGCCGGCATGTTTACAGTAGCAGGAGTAGTGTGACGCACTTCTGTGATAGGACCCCACTCGCCGTTGATGTTCTTAGCAGCTGCAATTACTACAAACTCTGTATTTGGATCGATTTGATAGTCGGTTGTGATTGATTCGTATGAATACCATGCTGTGGCAGTTACACCCTCCGGACAATCAGTGCGAAGTTCGTCTTTGATTGCTTCAGCTTCAGGATCGTAGATTGAAGCCAAATAAACACCGAAACGATAGCAACTTGCTTGGTCATTAGGAGTGTAAGTTACGAATTGGCTTGGAAGCATTTCACCATCCCAGTCCGTCTTCTTATAATCACCGAGAGTCACTTCAACGCTTGCTTCACCTTCACCACCCAATGATTCGGTCTTGAGATAGAACACTTGGTGTTCAGGCATTACTTCTTGAGTGTCGCGTGTCTGTATAAAGATCTCATATTCTGCACCCGGAACCAAACCTGTCCATGTGTGAACATCTTCTTCTGTGTGAACGATACCCCAAGCTTCAATCATTTCACCGATGTTCTTAAAGCCAAACATAGAAGCAAACATTTCGTATTGCTGTTGGAGTGAACCCTTTTCTCCCAACACGTAGCTATATTGATATGTGTCATCGTTTGGTGTAAACATAACAGTAGCAGAAGTCTTTGTAACCTCTTCCAATGTTACTTCTACGTATGGAGCACCAGTCACAGGAACTGATGGAGATGTAAAGTCAACACGGCTGATGTCGCACAATACGTTGTATTCGTCGATACCCACTGTAGCGATAGTATAATCAGTTCTTGGTTCCAACTGAATACCTGTCAATTCGCCATCTTTGAAGTCTTGATAATATGTGTAGTCGTTATCGCTATCGATAAATTGAGCAAGGCCTTGATCTGTATAGTTTGCAATCTGAACTGTAGGCACGCACACAAGTTTAAAGCCCTGGCATGCTGAAGTACGAGTAACGCTCATTACTATTTTATCCAATGCGACATCTGAGATTGTTACGTCTGCTCTAACTTCACCGGTCACATTTGCAAAAGATGCGTAGTCAACGTTTTCCAAAGCAAAACCCTTGAAGTAACCATTTTTGTCAACGATGAGCATACGGTTAACATCAGACTGAGCATAAGCTGTGAAACCAACAAGGAATGCTACTAAAGTAAATAATATTTTTTTCATAATTTGACGAATTTGAGATTTTTAGATTGAGTGTTAATAATATAGATTCCGGCAGGGAGGTCTGAAACATCGATAGACTCTCCATTCCAATTTGTAATTCTGAGTTTGTTCTGTCCGTCGATAGAATAGATGTTAATCTCAGAGCCGACAAACGCATCAGCTCCTCTCAGAGTAATCATATCGACTACAGGATTAGGAGTTACAATCACATCGGCAGAAGAGCCGGTAATTGACTCTACGCTACTATTAGCGATGAAAACAATCTTCTTAACATCAGAATATTCGTATGATCCGACCAAATCACCCTCGCCTCTGATAAAGTCAAAACCGGTATCGACAAAATCAATCTTAAGATCTGTCGAAATAGCGACTGTCTCAACTTCAGTACCGGAGCCAAACGGATGAATCTCAATCACACTATCTGCCTTTGCTATCGGACAAGCGCCCAACATCAAGGCAAATGTAATCATTGGGAAAATTTTTAATCTCATAGGCTTTATATTATTAGTTTTGCACAAATTTATACTACTATTCTCTAATACCAAAAAAATAGTTGCAAAAATTTATTAAATACGCTTCTTTTTTGATATATGTAAAAAAGCGCCACCCCGAAGAGCGACGCTTTACTGTTAATTCCTATTATTAATATTAGTCTGTGATTGGTTCAAGTTTCACTGTGAAGTGACGCATGAGTTCAGTTTCCCATACAATCTTCACACCATGCTTGATTTCGTGACGACGATCGTAAACGTTCTTCAACGCTGCAGCAATAACGTCCATGTGGTTGTTAGTATAAACGCGACGAGCGATGCAGAGACGGAGAAGGTCGAGACCACCGAAGCGGTTTTCGCGAGTCACTGGGTCACGGTCAGCAAGGATGTAACCAATTTCGCAACCACGTACGCCTGCTTCACGATAAAGTTCGATAGTCAAAGTTTGAGCAGGGAACTCTTCCTTAGGTACGTTAGTGAGTACCAAGCTTGCGTCAACGAAGATAGCGTGACCACCTACAGGACGTTGGTAAGGGATACCATATTCATCAAGACGAGCAGCGAGGTATTGAACTTGCTTGATACGAGTTTCGATGTTGTCGAATTCAGTATTTTCGTCAAGACCTACAGCGAGAGCATCCATATCGCGACCGTTCATACCACCGTATGTAAGGTAGCCTTCGAATGGGATACAGAAACGCTTAGCACCTTCGTACCAGTCTTCGTGGCGAGTAGCGATGAAACCACCCATGTTTACAAGACCGTCCTTCTTAGATGACATAGTCATACCATCAGCGAAAGAGTACATTTCCTTAACGATTTCCTTGATAGTCTTATCAGCATAACCTTCTTCACGAGTCTTGATGAAGTAAGCATTTTCTACGAAACGAGCTGAGTCGAAGAGGACACGCTTGCCATATTTGTCAGCGATAGCACGCACTTCGCGAAGGTTTTGCATAGATACAGGTTGACCACCTGCAGTGTTGTTAGTAACTGTTACGATTACGAAAGGAATCTTATCAGCGTTTTCTTCGAGCACTTTTTCGAGCTTCTTAGGGTCAACGTTACCCTTGAATGGCAATTCGAGCTGAGTGTTCTTAGCTTCGTCAATAGTACAGTCGATAGCGAATGCCTTACGGCTTTCGATGTGACCCTTAGTTGTATCGAAGTGAGAGTTGCCAGGAACCATGTCACCAGCCTTTACAAGGTGGCTGAAAAGTACGTTTTCAGCAGCACGACCTTGGTGAGTAGGGATAACATAGTCAAAACCTGTCAAACGAGTGATAACTTCTTTAAGACGGAAGAATGAAGATGAACCAGCGTAGCTTTCGTCACCCATCATCATTGCAGCCCATTGACGGTCGCTCATTGCGCCTGTACCTGAGTCAGTCAAACAGTCGATGTAAACTTGATCTGACTTAAGGTTAAACATGTTGTAGTGAGCTTCTTTAAGCCATTGTTCGCGTTCTTCACGAGTACTTTTGCGAATAGGCTCAACCATTTTGATTTTCCACGATTCTGCGAATGGTAATTCCATAATATTTTTTAATTTTATGATTAGTTTTAAATTTGCTTCAAAGTTACGGATTTTATTTGACTTATACAAAATTTATTATTAAAAAATACATCAAGAATTTGCAATAAATGATTTATTCATAATTTATTTAATACAAATGTTTAGATTTAAATCATTTATTAATTCAGCCAATCTTTTAATCCTAATTTTGAGAATAGCCGATTGCTTCTACGACATATCCCTTGTCACGTAGCATTTTTATCAACCCGTATTCACCGACAAGGTGTAAGCAACCGACTGCTATAAATGACGAGCCCTCCGACATGATAGCCGGCAACTTTGTAATCCAGTCGGCGTTGCGATTGAGCAATAGTTTTTCGAAAAAGACAGGGTCAGACTCACATTCGATAGAAAACTCATACATCTTCTGCATATCCTGTGCGAAGTAGGCCTTATTTAGTTCATTTGCTTCGTCTATAGACTTTTGAGGATCATTGACCATCTCCATCAATTGTTCTGCCTGCTTTCTGATTGAGTGCATATTATAGAGCATATCAGCTTGAAATTCAACAGTTTCCAATCCTAAAATTTTCTTACCATCTTTTTTACCTTGCACTTGGAAATATGTATCCAATTGCTCAGCGGGATTATACTCCGGCATATTCTTCATTATCAATGAGACAGCAAGTGTTTGCATCACAGCTGACGGCTTTAGCGGATCCATCATCTCAAGCGAAAGACCAGGCTGAGGACTATACTCCTCGAAAAACTTCTTGGCTGCAGCAAATTCCTCTGCTGTCAGCACCTTTGACAATGTACTATCGGCAGGAGCAATCATATATGGTTGCATTTTCATAGCCATCTCCATTTGATTGACTGTCATATCAATCTCACCGACAACTTGCTTTGACGCTTCGAATGCTTCTTTAGCCTTATCGTTATCAGTATAAATTTTCAACGGAGAAAGGTGATGAGTACCGAAAAGATAAGACGGCTCTGCAAGACCATTGCCCGATACCTTGTAGCACACTTGTGCACTTGCTACAAAACACAACATCGCTGAACAAATCAGCACTAAAATCTTCTTCATAATTTAATGTTATTAACGTTATTACTCTATGTAATTATACATCGCATAGTGCGATGTAAGCTAATCGACACATAAAACATTCGCAAAATTAGCACTATTATTGAGATTAGGGTTTGTTTTGAATAGATTTTTTTGTAATTTTGTGCTTTATGAGATAATTTGTGCACAAATTTATGTTGCAAAATATATCCTTCGTTTCCAAAAACTAACTGAGATGGACAACAAAACATTAATAGATACATTAGCAAAACGATTGAACAGAAATAAAAATGAGGTATCATCAATGATTGATAGCCTATCGACTGTCATCAAAAACAGATGCGTGGATATGGACATTGTTGCAATACCCGGATTTGGTTCTTTTGAGGCAAAGAAACGCCTTGAACGAATCACTGTTCACCCACAGACAGGCAAGCGTCTTCTTGTCCCACCAAAAATTACCATGACGTTTAAGCCGTCAGCACTATTAAAACAAAAACTTAAAGACAAATAAGATTTTTTCATAAGCAATAATCAAAGACTACTTATGAATCAAAAAATAACATTTCCTGAATTAGTCAGCGCTATTTCTGAATCGACAGGCTTTTCTAAGTACATTAGTGAAGAGTTTCTAAAAGAACTGTTCGCTCTTGTTGCATCTAAATTAGTTGAAGGAGAAAATGTCAAGATTAAGAAGCTCGGCACATTTAAAGTTATCGATGTTGATGCAAGAAAGAGTGTCAAAGTCGGAACCGGTGAAGAAATAGAAATACCCGAACACAGAAAAATTTCATTCACTCCTGACAAGGAGCTTGCAGAGGCAATCAATCTGCCATTTGCAGCATTTGAAACCATTGAATTAAAAGATTCGGTAACTGATGAAATGTTGGATTCTGAAACAATCGAATTATCTGCAAAAGAAGAGAAGCCGACTGTCGAAAATACGCCATTGCCTTTGACTACATGGGATGAGGAAGATGAAGACGATGAGGAAGATGAATCTAAAGCAGAAGGCTACGACACAGAAGCAGAACCCCAACAAAAACAAGAAGAAGAAATTTCTCCGACAACAGATAACGATAAACCGACTGCGGAAAAGGTCATCGAATGTATAGAAAATTCAGCAACAGAAGAAAATACAGCCAACGAAAATTCTGCCGATGAAGTAAATAACGACACTCCTATTTCTTCTGAGATTGCACATTGTGAGTCTGATGATGCTGAACAGACGCCAATTCATAGCAATATAGACGAGGAATATTCTTGTGATGATGCTCCTACACAAATGATAAACAATCGACGTGGCTTTTTACCGGGATTCTTATTTGGCATCGTAGCATCGGTAGCTATTTGTGCTGTGATTTATTTCTTTATTCTAAACCCTGATACAACCGTTAAGAATACAGAAAAGGTCATTGCTGAACAAAGCAATATCAACAACAATACTCCTCAGCCATTAACAGATTCGATATCGGAAGTCAAGGAAGAAAAAATTGAAGAAAGCAATGTCGTCATCCCACAAACCAAACCTTCGGATGAAGTGGTGTATGACACAATCTCTTTGACTCGCTTCTTGACAACTATGGCAAGAGAGCATTATGGCAATTATCATTTGTGGCCATATATATATGAAGAGAATAGCAAGATACTTGGTCATCCCGACAGGATCCGACCGGGAACAAGAGTAGTAATTCCTTCCAAGGAAAAATATAATATAAACCCTGACGATCCTGAATGTATCAAGCAAGCGAAGCGTAAAGGCGTGGAAATCTACAATAGGTATAAAAAATAAATGGAGGCTAAAACCTCCATTTACTTTTATGTATAATTCGACAGCTTCTTTAATTATTGCTTATTAACTTACATTGAACCACATCATCTGTCTTCACAGATATGTTATGACTATTCGCACAACGATGTTGTCATTCTGCGATATAGTCGTAGTTTACTTTCCAAAGGAAGAGTGCTTGTGGAGGCATCGATGTGCCGGCTGAGCATCGGTCTTTCTTGAGAATTATCTGCTCAAATTCTTCAACTGATATTTTACCACGACCGACTTCGACAAGCGTACCAACCACTGCTCTGACCATGTTTCTGAGGAAACGATCAGCAGTAATGGTAAACACCATCATCTCCCCTTCCTGCTGCCAATGGGCATAGTCGATGCGACAGTTGTTGGTCTTGACATCGGTATGGAGCTTGCTGAAACTTGTGAAATCGATATGACGCTTCAACACTTCACACGCCTCATTCATTTTCTCATAGTCAAGGCTTTGTGGACAATGCCACGACATAGGGTACAAAAATGGAGACTTCTGATGTGTAACAAAATACTTATAGGTGCGAGCCGTTGCATCAAATCGAGCATGAGCATCATCAGCCACCTTTATTATATCGTATATGGCAATATCTTTACCAACGAGTCGATTGAGCGAGTTAATCAACTTTCCGAAATCAGGTATTTCTTTATCATAATCAAAGTGTGCATACATCTGACGAGCGTTGACACCGGTATCGGTACGACCCGCACCTACGATACTGATATTCTCACGCAACACCGTAGATAAAGCCTCCTCGATAGTGGATTGCACACTCACAGCATTAGGCTGAACCTGCCAACCATGAAAAGGTGCACCATTATATGATAGTTTCAAGAAATACCTCATCTCTACAATCAGTCTCTTTCAAGATAAGTGTAACCGTAAAGGCCTGCACGATATGTATTAAGGAATTGGCGACCCTCTTCAGGAGTGATAATTCCTTTCTTCATCGAAGCGGTCACCCAAGCTTCCACGTTTCTGACAAGTTTCTTAGGGTTGTATTCCACATAGTCAAGCACATCGGCTACAGTTTCGCCATCGATGAGTTGGTCGATTTCATAACCGTCTTTTGTCACACTGATATGAACAGCATTAGTATCACCAAAGAGGTTGTGCATATCGCCGAGAATTTCTTGGTAAGCACCGACGAGGAAAACGCCTATATAGTACGGTTCACCCTGACGGAGAGCATGCACAGGCAGCGCATCAGACACTCCATGAGGAGAAACAAAGTGGCTGATTTTACCATCACTATCGCAAGTAATATCCTGCAAAGTAGCAAGGCGTCCCGGTTTCTCGTCAAGGCGCGTAATAGGCATGATAGGGAACATCTGATCGATAGCCCATGAGTCCGGCAGCGATTGGAAGAGAGAGAAGTTGCAGAAATATTTTTCAGGCAACATTTTCGCAATCTTGCGCAATTCTTCCGGTGGATGCTTCATCGAGCGTGTCATATCGTTGACTTCACGAGCGACAGACCAATATAGCTTCTCAATCTGAGCTCTTGTCTTTAAGTCGAGCAGACCGAGGCTGAACAATTCGAGAGCTTCTTCACGAATTTGCACCGCATCGTGCCAGTCTTCAAGCACGCGAGAAGGATTTATCTTGTTCCAAATGGCATAAAGTTCGCGAGCCAACTCATGGTTATCGTCAGAGATTTCCTTTGACTCCGACCATATAGGAAGCTGTGCTGTCTCAAGCACATCAATGATGAGCACTGAATGATGAGCTGTCAAGGAGCGACCACTCTCGGTGATGATATTCGGTTGAGGGAGATCATTTTTGACACATACGTCAACGAGCGCCGACACAGAGTCATTGACATACTCCTGGATTGAATAGTTCATTGAGTTAGCGCTTGAGCTACTACGCGTGCCATCGTAATCTACTCCAAGACCACCACCTATATCAACAAATTCGATATTGAGCCCCATCTTTGATAGTTGCACATAGAATTGCATCGCCTCACGAAGGGCATTCTTAATGCGACGAATTTTAGTGATTTGACTACCGATATGGAAGTGAATAAGTTTCAAGCAGTTCTCCATCTTATTCTTTTCAAGGAATGCGAGTGCATCAAGAAGTTCGCTTGAGTTAAGACCAAACTTACTAACATCACCACCGGACTCTTCCCATTTGCCACTACCGGAACTTGAAAGCTTGATACGAATACCTATATTTGGTTCAATTTTGATACGCTTAGCGACTTCAGCAATGAGGCGAAGCTCATTTAGTTTTTCGACTACAAGTATAATGCGACGTCCCATCTTTTGGGCAAGCAATGCAAGCTCTATATAGTCTTCGTCTTTGTAGCCATTGCAGATGATTAGTGACTTCTCGTGTGAATTTGTAGCCAATACAGCATGTAATTCAGGCTTTGAACCGGCTTCAAGACCTATGTTGTACTTATTGCCATGGCTGACAATTTCCTCTACAACTTGACGCATCTGGTTGACCTTGATAGGATAAACGACGAAGTTTTGTCCTTTATAGTCATACTCGGCAGCGGCTTTTTTAAAGCAGTTGGAAATCTTTTGAATTCTATTGTCGAGAATATCCGGGAAACGGAGCAAAATCGGAGACGACACATCTCTGAGTTGCAATTCGTCCATTACATCTTTAAGGTCAACAGGAGCACTACCTTCGTAAGGAGTGACCTGCACGTGACCTTTATCATTGATTGAAAAATATTTCAAGCCCCAACCTGTCACATTGTATAGCTCGGCAGAGTCTTCAATACGCCATTTTCTCATAATTATATATACACCTTTTTAAATTAGGACTTACGACCTAACAATTCAAATCTATCGACCAAAATCTCAGTTACACTTCTTTTTATATTCAATTTATCCTCCCAACTGCGAGTTCTAAGCTTGCCTTCAACATAAAGCATCGTTCCTTTACGAATATACTTTTCAGCTATTTCAGCATTTTTTCCGGTCATTACGATACGATGCCATTCTGTTATTTCCATTTCACCTCGTCTCTCATTTGTGGCTAAAGGAAATGTAGCCACAGCCATGCCCTGCTCAGGATACCTCATCTCGGGATCTGCACCGACATTACCAAGAAGAATTACTTTATTGACCGACATATTAAAAATTATTTACCTTTAATGTTAAACCAATTTTTTCGTGCAACCCACAAAACAAGTTCATGACATGAACAGCATCTCCTGCACCACCACGTAGATGAGCATCGGCTATTGTGTCAATCACTAATTGTCCATTTGATTTATCTATCAATGATACAAGACACTTATCTGAGCCTTCAACTTCCTTGTAGTCTTTTCGATCGCGAAGGATATATGTCATATTGTGGTCATCATAATACTCTTCATATAGTCTGAAGATTTCATCAAACGGCACATTTGTTGTCAATGATGTTTCGACTCTTATTCCACGTCTGTGTTCCTGCTCAGATAAGTTTATGTTTATATTTGAATTAAATTCTTTTTGAAGTTTTTGCAACTGCTCTTTAACTTCACTCTCTATACCCGAGAGCGAATCAACACCACCTTCCACGTTGACAATAATATCCGTTGTCGATATATTATTTATTATCAATGGTATAAGAGACACTAATATAGCAGAAGCCACCGGTGTAGGTATAGTTGCCAAATGAGCACCTCTGACAAGAGGCTTTCTATTCAATTCTGACAATCCATACACAAATTTAGTGTCACAGTATTCTCTTGCATATCCCGACATATCAATAATAAATTGGTCGTCAGGGATAATATAATCAGATAAAAACTCTTTTGCTTCCTGAGTATTAAGAGATATAAACAATACATCAACATTCTCTAATTCCTCGATTGGAGACACTGACAAATTTGTTTCACCAATTAGCCCATGATGAATATCTACTATGCTTTTGCCCTGATTTATATTATCGCAGAGCTTAACAAGATTAACATCCGGATGATTTACCAATAGTCTTAATAACTCACCGGCATTAGAATCAGAGGCGCCAACTATACCAACACTAATCATTTATAACGTATTACTGAAAATGCTTAAGATGAGCGACAAGAAAACTCTTGTCACCCATCTTTGTTATCATAAAGCTAATTTATAATTATATCATTGGGATATTAGTGTGTAGAGGCAAGAATCGAGCAAATACGTCACGAGCCTCTTCAATAGTAATATCTTCACGCATTACAGCCAAGATGGTGTCAGAACCTGCAATTGTTCCAAGAATTTCCGGAGCTTTACTCATATCGATGTCGTATGCGAGACCTGAAGCATAACCGTTTCTTGTTTTTATAATTGCAATATTCTTTGAGAAAGATAATGAAACAAATCCGCTTTGATAGGTAGTATTCATTGCGATTTGTCCAGATGCTAATAGTTTGTCCTTAAGAGTATTTGTATCAGGCAAAATATACATATAAGTACCGCGATCTGTAGGCACCTTAGTCGTTTTGAGCATTTTCAAGTCTCTGCTCAATGTTGCCTGAGTCACATTATAACCTCTTTCAGAAAGCATTGTCGCCAATTCTTCCTGACTTCCGATGCAGTTGTTTTTAATCAAATCAACTATCAATTCAACTCTTTGCTTACGATTTTTCATTGTTTTGGTTTTTTGTTGCACTAAAATATATCGATTGCAAATATAATAATAATTTTGTTTAAAATTAAAATTTATTGACAAAAAAGTTCACAAAAAATTTATTTTTACAAAAAAACTTTATCCAATAGTCCGAATTACTAATCTTTATCGCACCCAAAACGCTGTTTTTATCTATAACTATTCGCTTTTATTGTCAATTTCTTTTTTAATTCTTGAAGCTTCTTCGTATTGTTCATTCTCCACTGCAATCTGAAGCATTTTATTTAATTCATCAATAGACATCTCGGAATACGACACAGGTGCTTTCTCTTGCTTTTTATTAGTATCTTTCACGTCAAAACCTGCTTCATCCATTACTTCTTGTGACGTATAGATTGGAGCATCCGAGCGTAAAGCCAATGCAATGGCATCCGAAGAACGAGAGTCCATAATTATGGTCTTTTCGTCGCTTGATAGTTTTAGGTCGGCGGTGAATACTCCATTTGGCAATCTGCGGATGTAGATTTCGGTTATTTCAACACCATAATTTCTCAAACAAGATATCATCAAGTCATGAGTGAGTGGACGAGGTGTTTTGATGTTTTGCAGTTTACATTCGATCGACTGAGCTTCGCTTGTGCCGATTACTATCGGTAGTCTTCTATTGGTGTTTTCTTGCTGCAAGATTATTGCATACACACCTCTTTCTATTTGGCTATATGTTATACCGACAACGTTTAATTTGCAACGATTCTCCATAATAAATGTTTACGTAATTAGAATTTCTGACATGACTATCAAATATCATGCCTATTTGCCATTTATCGGTTTTCCTGTAATCACTCCACTGCCATAACACAAGGCACAATCTTCGGAATATATCACTGCAAACTGCCCCGGAGCAATTCCTTGAATGTCGTTATCCGATTCGATGACATATTCATTTGCAGAAATGTGTGTAATCTTTCCAGATAGGAAGTCAGGCATGTGGCGATTTTTGAATTTTATCTTTTCATCCTTGCAATTTTCCTTGAATGGATTTCCTGAGATCCAGTGCATTTCGTCGAGATGAATGAATTTGCCGTATTGTTTTGTTGTACCGTAGCCGTTAGATACATAGACAACATTGTCTCTGACATTTTTTTTGACCACATACCAAGGACCGCCACTCAATCCCAAACCTTTTCTTTGACCTATGGTGTGAAACCAGAAGCCTTTGTGCTCGCCAATCTTTTTGCCTGTTTCGATTTGAATAATCGGACCTTTCTTCTCACCGAGGTGACGGCGAATAAAATCGTTATAATTTATCTTTCCAAGGAAACAAATGCCTTGAGAATCTTTTCTTTTAGCATTCGGCAATACAGCTTGTTCAGCTATTTGTCTCACTTCTTTCTTAGGTATATCGCCTAATGGAAACATTAAGTGAGATAGTTGCTCGTAGGAAATTTGCGCAAGGAAATCTGTTTGGTCTTTCACCGGATCAACGGCTGTTGCCAAATATAGTTTGCCGTCTTTTTCCTTTATCGAAGCGTAGTGTCCTGTTGCCGTTTTGTCAAATTCTTTTCCCCAACGTTGCTCGAAGAAACCGAATTTTATCATTTTGTTACACATCATGTCAGGATGCGGTGTCAATCCTTTGCTAACGGTATCTAAAGCATACTGCATCACATTATCCCAATATTCTTCGTGTAATGAAACGACCTTGAAAGGGAGGTTGTATTTTCGCGCTATCAAAGTACACATTTCGATGTCTTCTTCTGCACTGCAATCGCCCTCGCCGTTATCCATGCCAATTCTTATGTAGAACAAATGCAAATCGTGGCCTTGATTGTACAAACGATGAACCACTACGGCACTATCTACGCCTCCTGATATTAGAACTGCTATCTTCATTATCAAATATTTAGACTCGTTAGACTTCTTCTAATTCATCTTCGCTTCTGTCTTCTGTGTGAATAATATGAAGCGAGAGGAAATAATCTACTGAAATTTTGCCCGGTCCTACCAACAATATAAAGAAATATATTCCGGAGAACATTACCGGCAAATATCCTTGCTGATGCCAACTCAAAAGGTGGATTGCTTGCTGAGTATAGTCACTAAGCAAAAAGTACTCTGCTATCATCATTGCCACTAATGGCGGTATTGACATTAATCTTGTAAAAAATCCCATCATGATGAATAGCGAGCACACTAATTCTATTATAATCAAGACGATTAATGATGTCTCACTTGACATGCCTAACACCATCGGAAATACATCTCTTATTTCATAATAGTAGGTCAAATGACGAACGCCGAATTGTATCAGCATTATACCTACAAACAGTCGTAGGAACAATCTTCCTAAGTTTGTATATGAGTATCCGACCGATGCCAAATAGATTTTCTCTAACATTAATTTTAGTTTATCCATTACTCAACAAGGTTTTTAATTGTTTGTATCACTTCCTCTACGGGAGCATTTTTCAAAATTATCTTTTTCTCGGAATCTATGATATAGAATGTTGGCGATAAGCGTATGTCAAAAATATCTTCTGCATCTTCTGAAGCTCCGACCTTCCAATTAACGGGATAATCAGCAACCATATTTTGCCAATCTTCGTTATCCAGATCCGGAATTATGTAAAACATATCTATTTTGCCCTCATTTATTAATCTGCCGATAACGACATCTGACTCCAAATGTATTTTTGATATTTTACAATCGGTGCAATCAGGATGCCCAAATTCTATGATACTGAAGCCGGCTGTCGGTTTAAAAACTATGGTCTCTCCATTACGGTCGATGTAAGAGAAATCAGGCATTGTGTTTCCCACCAAAGAGTTGTTCAATTTATTCAATTGGTCTTTGTATCTGACTTTTCTTATTTCATCGATCTTTTTGTTTTTCGTAATTGCTTCAAGGAATTTGACATACACTTCATCAATCCATATTTCAGATTTAGGTGAATATAGTGTTTCCTCGGCTGATTTTGTGAATTGATAAAGCATTGTTGGATTTTTAGACAATTTTGACAGTAATTTGTCTGTGGTCTTCATGACAATATCTTTGCTTGCAAATCGCATTGGGACAGTCCATGTCTTAAAGGCATGATTCAATTGAATTTGACCAACTGATTTTTGTTTGAAATTAAAATTATTCCAAAAATTCTCTATCAGCCAATTATTACGTTCAGTCCAATCTTCAATATCTTCGGGGACTGTCGGATATTCAAATAATGCCGACAATGTAATCGGCTGCGATTGGCTTTCTTGCGCATTAAGATTTCCTATTGCGCAGAAAAGCATTATTGCTATAAACAATGTTTTGATTTTCATTTTCCTATTCTTTAATTTGCTGTTCGCTACCAAACGATGTTCTCGAATGATACCTTGCAAGACCATCCATTGGAGTAGCAACTATTTTACCCATTTTGTAGCCAAACGATTCAACTGCTTCTTTCAATATGTCGGAGAAATTGACAGCAATCGAGCCTACAAAACCTATTTTAAGCGATTTTATTCTACGATATTGCGATACATTTCGAGAGATAAATAATTTGAACTCTTCAAAAATTAACTTTCTTATGTATTCATCGTCAATCATTTGCGATGCAATCTTAGTAAATGAAGCTATATACGTGTTGGGAGAAGTGTTTATATTACCTGTTCGAGAATAGACATTGTTGACAATCTCTTCGAGGCTAATACCTGCTATATCCATGAAACGTGCAGCGGTCTGCTCCGGCATCAGCTGTTTGAAGGCATCTGAAATCAGTCGTCTGCCAATGGCAGTACCACTTCCCTCATCGCCTAATACGTATCCCATAGGAGGCGTATTTGCTATGATTAGTTTTCCATCATAAAGGCATGAGTTTGAGCCTGTGCCTAAAATGCAAGCCACTCCGGCAGTTTTTCCACAAATAGCTCTTGCCGCAGCCACGAGGTCGCTTTCGACGCCAATATCCGATGTCGGAAATCGCAATTGCAATGCGTCTTTTATACGTTGTTTAGAGGCATCAGTAGCGCACCCTGCTCCATAGAAATGTATTTCATCTACTTTTGCAGGAGGCATCAATGGAGCTTTCAGCAACTTGCTTATTACTACCTCGCTTGTCAAACTATCGCATAGCTCTATCTTTACCTTATCAAAGATTTCAGCAATCTGCTCATTGCTTGTGATAAGTGCATTAATTCCGGGAGTAACAATTTCGAGTTTTGTTTCTCCTTTTCTACCGATCAGACGCCATTCTGTCTTTGTAGAACCTGCATCAACTAATAGTATATGTCGAAAAACTGTCATGTCTTAGCCTTTAAAATGCAAATTTAAGAATTTATATGATGTTCTCCAAATTCTTTGTTGCCAATCACCTTAATAATGTATATATTTTTTATACTATAATTTTATTTATCCATTATGTTGGGGATTGTGTAATAGCTTTTTAATATAAGAAATATTGTTTACGACGCTCGCTGAATTGCTCTGCAGGCTCATTCCACATTTTTTCTATTGATGAGACTTTGCAATTTGAGTTCATGAACGTTGTACGAATTTTTGAAGAGCCACACACTTTGTCAAACATGTTCAATCGTGATTCTTTTGCATTTCGTATAGGATTGTTTAACGGATATAATTGCTCTATGGCTTCAACTATATAGAATTGCACCAATGTCAGATTTGCCTTTTTATAATCCGTAATATAAGGTTGTACGCCTTGCATGCTTTTTCCTTGACCGAGTCCATAATATGGTTTTGCATAAATGGGACGAAACTCCCAACCGGGCAACTCATAGCTGTTCATCTTGTCGCATAGCTCTATTGCATCGATCCAACTTGCACAAAAAATTTGGAACGGCAATGTGTAACCGACGCCGATTGAAATTGTGTTTAATTCGCCTAAGATTCCGGAGACGGGATAATATATCGCTGTAATAGGCTGAGGAATATGTGGCGATGTAAGCACCCAAGGCAGTCCTGTACGGTCCCAAAGCATATCTCTCTTCCAACCTTGCATTTTCACTACTTCCAGGTCTGCTTTAATTCCATTTCGGAGCATTCCTTGATCGTTGAGCATCATTGCCAACTCTCCGACCGTAAGACCGTAGATGTAAGGTATCGGATATTTTCCGACGAATGACTGAAAGTTTTTTTCGACCAACGGACCTTCTACTTTTTCGCCACCGAGAGGGTTAGGTCTGTCTAATACCATAAATTTCACGCCACATTCGGCACAAGCCTCCATGGCGCTACCCATTGTCGAGATAAATGTATAGCTTCTGCATCCGATGTCTTGAATGTCGTAGATCAGTACATCAATGTCGTGCAACATCGCAGCTGTCGGTTTGTAGGTCTTTCCGTATAACGAATATACTTTCACTCCGGTGCGAGCATCTGTGGTCTGTGAGATGTTCTCACCACCGAGTGCATCGCCTCTGACTCCGTGTTCGGGAGCAAACAATGAGACCAATTCCACGCTATCAGCTTCGAATAGTATATCAATTGTCGATTGCAGATTTCTATCGACACCTGTAGGATTTGTTATCAAGCCGACGCGTTTTCCTTTCAATGGTAGGAAATCATTTTCTTTTAACATGTCAATTCCTGTCTTTACTTGGGCAAAGCAGACTATTGACAACGCTTGTAACAATATGGCTAATAGTATTCTCATCATTTTATTTTCTTTTTACCAAATTCAGGGTCAATTTTTACAATCATACATACTATCAACGTCGGGATACAACACAACATAACCCACCAAAAGAAGTTAATATAGCCTTGCGGACCATCGCCTCCAAATATTGAAATCGAATTAAGGGCTTCTTGAATCCAACCAGCCACCATGCCCGGAAGCATCATGCCGAGAGCCATGAATGCTGTGCAGAATGAATAGTGAGCTGTCTTATACTGTCCGTCGGAGAAGTGTATCAAGTAAAGCATGAATGCAGTAAATCCGAAGCCGTAGCCGAATTGCTCTACAAACACTCCTATGTTAATCAACAACAAATCAGATGGTTGAGCCATAGCCAAATAGCAGTAGAAACAGCATGGCAGAGTCAACGCCAAAGCCATAGGCCAAAGCCAACGCTTCAGTCCACCTCGCGATATACAAATTCCACCTACGATACCACCAAGCAACAATGCGATTACGCCTACCGTACCGTTGACGACACCCACTTGTTTTGTTGTCAATCCCAATCCTCCGTCAGCCTGGGATGCGATGAAGAATGGTTGCACCAATTTGAGCATCATTGCTTCGGGTAGTCGATATAAGAGCATGAATGCCAATGCCGACAAGACGTGTGGCTTTGCAACGAATGTGATAAACGTATTTTTGAAATCTGTCAAAATCTTACGCCATGAGCCATTTGTGTTTCGCTGACTATCGGCAGAGGCTTTTGGCATCGCCCAAATATGGTATGTGCCTATTATCAGGAAAAATGCTGTCAGAACGATGAATACGACACTCCATGCTAACGATACGTCGCTTGTGGTCTGCTCTATATATCCTGCCAATATGACTAAAGCACCCTGCCCGATTACGCTTGCGATGCGATAGAATGTGCTACGCACTCCGACATAGGCTGCTTGCTGACTATCATCGAGCGCAAGCATATAGTAACCGTCGGCGGCTATGTCGTGTGTGGCTGAACAGAAAGCCATTATCCAAAAGGCAGCTAATGTTGTCGCAAAGAAGAATGGAAGATTAATGCAGAAAGCAACGCTCGCCATTGTTATGGCAATTAAGAACTGCATTGTGATGGTCCACCAACGTTTGCTTTTGATAATATCGACAAATGGTGCCCAAAATGGTTTTATCACCCACGGGAGATATAGCCATGCTGTATAGAATGCCATATCACCATTGCTTACTCCCATTTTTGCATACATGAGGACAGCAATCGTATTGACTGCAAAATAAGGCAGACCTTCTGCCATGTAGGTCGTCGGCAACCACCACCATGGACTGCGTTTTGACTTTAATATATTCATATCAATATATTTTTTCTAATTTAACTCCTTTGTAATAATGTTTTAAAATGTCGATATAGGAATAACCTCTTTCAGCCATGATAGCAGCACCGATCTGGCACAAGCCGACACCATGCCCCCACCCTCTGCCGACAAGTCGGAATATAATTTCTCCTTTGTCATTGATTATTTTCTCTGCCTCAAATGCGGAGCTATACAAATGGCTGTCGCTGAGCAATCGACGTATGTTGAGTTCTTTTCCTATCACGATATTCCCGTTGCTGCCCTCAACGAGTAGTTTAACTATTCTGCCCGACGGACCTCGTTTTGAAGCTTTTAGATTAATGACATCACCGATTGCGACGTTGAATTTTGTCATGAGATTTCGTTTCACATCGGAGGCAGAGACTTCAGTAGTCCAAGCAAAGAAATCGTCTGTTTCGGCGTCGAAGTCGTTGAGAATCGTATGGATTATTTTTTCTTTCTCATCATGAGTCATTTGCGCAGGGTCGCAATATGTTTCGTCGATAGGCTGAAGATAATCAAAATCGACATTTTGCCATGCCGAAGAAAACAATTCACTTCTGCCACCACAACATTTTGAGAATCGTGCATCTACGATGTTGTCATTATCATCTGCAAGGATAATTCCTGATGTTTGACGCACAGCCCGGATAGCAGCGTCGTTGACACGCGTAATACCCTGATAACGTTGGCAATGGTCATCGGCACACACGTCGTAGTCGCTATGCGCTTCGACATCGGTCCATGAAATAATCTCTCCGTTGCGGAAAACAAAATCGTGCGAACGTTTAATTCTTGGCATCCTCAGCATTTTCAGCAACCAACTGCGCGATATTATGGCATGTACTTTGAGAAATTCCGGATGCGCATTCGGATTCATTTCCGACGATATAACGCTCTCCAAATATTCTTCAGCCGGGAGCATATTGATCAGGATTGATTTTTCATCATTGACTCTTTTGATCATTATCCGACCATGAAATCTTTGAGTCATCTCACGTTGCCAATGAAAGTCTTTACCAATTTTGATGCCGGATACTTCGGCATAACAATCGTTTGATGTCGGGCAATAGCAAACCGAATCTTCTGAGGCATCGACATCGTAAACGCCTTCAAGACGCAGTCCGAAACTGCCACCATCGACAATTCCTACACGCACTTGCGGTTGAAACGGCATCATAGTCACTCCCATAATCTGTCAAATTATTCTTTGTGATAGTTCATGCAATTGATTATCGTCAAATCCGACTTCAGAATAGATTTTCACAACGTCTTCCTTTGTGATTTTATCGAAATCTTCTTCTCTGGGCAATATTATCACGCCTGCCATATCGACAGCTCCGGGGCTGACAAGCATTTGATTTTCTCCTGTCAGGAAATAACATGAAGGACGATGCGAAATGCGTGGAAACAAGAGGACTTCAAGAAAGCCTTCCTTTTTGACAAGCATAAATATATTTCTCATTGCTTTGTCGGCACATAGGGCATCGATAGTGTCTAATCGTGCCTGTAACGCTTCGTCGTCGTCACACTGCAAAGTTATGTGCAGAAATTTCATTGGTAATTCGTGATATGTTCTCACCACCAATGGGAAGAAATCGACGTCGATTCGAGCTGTCGAATAATCAATGTAGTCACACAATGGAAGGAATTTTTTATTTCCGGCTTGAAAGTGCAGATGATCGGGTGCAGAAGCTCCACTCTTAGAGCCATTGTAGAAGGCTACCAATTCGGGATGCTCTATGGCAAATTCAGCCATAGTACGAAGATTGAGATTATCTTGATGACAATGCTCTCGGCAACTTATCGTGTAATGAAACGGAAAAATCGGAAACGGGTTGACAAGGAAGTCGTAATCAGGCACCAACGATTCATCCACGATCTGTTCATCTGGTCTGTTGTCTCGACATAAGAAGCAAGGTCTCTGCGAGATTGAAGCAGAATCCACCTTGGCGGCTGTTGAACGAATGCGAGCGGGATTCCATTGCAACACGACCGGAAACTCACCAAACATGATTGTGCGTTGCTCGACGGCTCTTAGTTGGTCATAATTTTCACGTGCCAATGGCCAGCTGTCGATTTGGTCGTAAAAGAATTGTTCTATCAGATTATCCATTAATCAAATTATCATTTATTTGCATTCTTGCTTCGAGCTCACAAGTGCGCAAAAAGTCTTTGTAGAAATTGTTTGCATTGACTTTTTCGACAGACAGTGCAGCATCAGAGTTACCCTCCCAGCGACGGCAATTGTATAGCACATCGTAAATGCGACCTATCTTGTAGTCACGACTCAGACGTATTCCCATGGCATAGTCTTCGCCATAGCTTGTGTTGGGCAGAAGTATTTGTCTGAACAGTGGAGTGTAGAACGCTCTCGGCGCACCCAATCCGTTGATTCTTAGGGCATTGTTTGCACCATTATCGTCAGTCCACTCAGCATGGTCGATTTTGCCCGGAGGAATAGGATTCATTTCAAAATCTGTCATCATGTATGATCCTATGACCATGGCACATTTTTCTTTTCTGAATTTATCGACTATCTTTTGCAGCGTTTCGTCTGAGCTATAGACGTCGTCGCTATCCAATTGAACTGCAAATCTGCCACATCTTGAGTCTAAGACAGCGAGATTCCAACAACCACCAATGCCCATTCCCTCACTGCCATTCAGTCTTACGACATGGAGGCGACTGTCTTCTATTGATGTCAATAATTCGCTTGTGCCGTCGGTGCTTGCATTATCGACGACTATCACGTTGTAGTCGAAATCTGTATGCTGACTCAAAGCCGAAGTCACAGCATCTTTTATTGTGTTGACACGATTTCTGACAGGGATGATTACCGAGGCTTCGATGTCAAATTCTGCATTATCGATATCGACTTCTTTCTTTTCGGCAGGAGCAATAGCGTTGATTAATTTCAAATGATTTGTCAGGGTTTGCTCCATTTCGATTTGATATTGTCTGTTACGAGGATCGACATAGTCATGTTGCTTTTGACCGCTTTTTCTGTAGTCGATTTTTTCGACTGTGTATAAAAATTCGGGGAGCAATTGAATTGAGCCATAGAGTGATAATCTCAATCTCATCGCATACCAACCTCCGTCGAGCCATTCCTTGTCCAAGAGGTCGATACATTCGCCGATTAAAATGTCGGTGTTTATCAAAACGACATCACCGAAATCGAAATCGTTACGCAGGCTTCCCGACTGATATGCTATACAAGGATGATTTTCAATCGTTCCGTCGTCGGTTTTTTCTCTGTAATGCGAGTAAACGATTGAGGCATTTGTCTGCTCGGCGACATTAATCATACGTTGCTCTGCCCAACTGTCGAGTGCGACACTTCTTTTTCCTATCTGCACCAATACGTAGTCCTTATCGACTGAATCCAATACGTGAGTATATAGTGATTTTATGTTTTCAAATATGTACATAATCTGCGATTTTTAATTATTAAAATAATCCAATATCTCCAACATCAGACGATTTCTTTGCTCGAAATCTATAATTGCTTCAAATGGGATTGACATTACGATAGATTTACTGTTTCCGTCATTTTTTATGATTGCAGCACCGAAATCGGTGTCGGAAAATTTCATGAACACTTCTGCGCCTACCATAGTGTTGGGAGACAATAAATCAGGCTTTTCGACAATGTAGTTTTTGTCGTTGAGCTGATTGTTGTAGGTGTAGCGTTCTTCTGAGAATAATCCGTTTTGGTTTCTGACTACATCAAATCTTGGATTTCTGACTGTCTCGCCTTCTGCCAATGTGCATCCTAAGACATTCGACACAAATTTTTTATCCTCCTCCGAAGCTCGTTGGCTTGTCATGTCAGAAGCGACGTATTGTCCGCTGATGAAAATGTTTCCTCCGTTTTTGATGTAAGAAGTAATCGCTTTTCTGACTGAGGGTGTAAATGTTTTGAATTGCCAACCCGAAGAGCCTTTGCCCAAGATTGTTTCCTTTTGTTTGCCGAGGATTATATCGACACATTTGTAGTTGTTGAGATTGACAGTTGCGTTTTCCACTGCTTCGATGCTTGCTGAGACAAAGCCATAACCGGCATCAGCTATCGATTGACCATGCAAGGCGACAAAGTCAAACGTGTTGCCTGCAATCTCTTGTGTGATGTATCGGTCAGAACTTTTTCCAAATCCGTCGCCGGCGCTTCGTCTGAACTCTGTCTGATGACCGGAGAACGAAACCGTACGAATATATGGCACTCCGAAATCCTCTTCCGATTTGAATCCTGCATTTCCGTCCTCAGAGAAATAGCCGGGTGCACAGACTCTTGTAAATCCGTTTACTATCAATACCGGCATACTGCCGTCCTCACTTTCTCTGATAGCAAGCACTTCGCTTGGGAAGCTCATCCCGCCTTCGTTGGCAGCGACGACTTTGAAGCTATGCACATCGTTATCGTTGACACGAATGTCGAAGGTAGTCGTTTTCGATTCGCCGACTTTATTGAAGCCCAAAGATTCGCCGTTTCTTTCGAAAATGATGTATTTTTGCGCTACGGCAGTCGATTCAAGCGAGTCGATAGTAGGCTTCCAGCTTAGGCGATATTTTCCTTTGCCCACTCTTGTCACAGCAAACGATCTCACAGGCAAGGGCTGTATGACGACTTCTCTGTTTTTTCTTTCTGCTATGAATTTAGCCATTGCTTTGTAGATCGAACGGCTGACAATAAACTGAAAACGGGGGTCTAATCCGTACTGCATGTCTCCAAAATTCTGATGCGACAGAAGCTCAATCAAAGTTGTCGGCACTTCGGGCACACGTGCTTCGACGTATGATTTATCCCACATTGAGCGTCGTTTCCATTCCGGAGCGACAGTGTTTTTGGCATCCATTGTTATTTGGCGCATCACCATGTCGGTCAGCACTCTCGAATTGCTTCGTGGCGTCCCGTCTTTGTAGGAAGCACCGTTGTCGGTGAAATAAATACCCAACGTTCCGACGATGCTGTCGTCAGCTCTTTTTCCTGCGTCGGAATGGAGTGCGAACGCTAAGTCTATGGGCAAGTTGAGACCTTTTTGATTTGGCAACACTCTGCTACCGCCTGCAAGATAGTTTACCCACAAACCACGCGATGTGTAGTCATCCTTATAGTCATCGGCACCTTGATATGGAGAATAGACCGAATCGGGAAATCCTGCCCAATGGAGCCAATAACGAGCGCCTTCCAAATACCTCGGATAGTTTGATATTCTGAATATTGGTTCTGACTTGACGGGTGTCTCCTTCACCGGATTTTCTGCCGGCACAGAGTCAAGCGTCTCTAAGTCGTCAGTCTCTTCGTCAACTTCTTCGTCGCTTTCTTCAGCATCGTTTTCCGACTCTGAGGATTGTGATAAGTTGTTATACAATTGGTCGGATTCTTGTGGTGTCGAAGGGTCGTAATAGACATCGCTTCGTCTGTTGCTTCTTGAGATATTACCCATACCGCCACCGATTTTCACTGCATCGGCTGTCACGACTTTGCCCGACGATTTTGCAGAGATATTCGACAATGTGACCACAGGCTCAACATCGCTGTAGCCTTCTTCTAATGGGAATGTGCCGAGATATATCCATGTGCCGCCGCCCATTGTCTGGTTGACGGTGAATTGTCGGGAGCCTCCCGAATAGTAAACAGTGTAAAGCGCATCGGGAGTGGAATTTTCGACTGTCTTATAGCTGACATAGATCGCATACTCGCCGTCCTCCGGTATATCGGCATACCATGCTGCCAACGATTCTTTTCCTGACATAATGGTTGTGGTCTGACGATATGTGCCGACTTCAAACGGATTTTCTGTATCGCGAAAGTCTTTCAAGTCGTAGATAAATCCTTCACCTTCGCCGTTTTCCCAGCTCTTGACGCCTTCCAATTCTCTGTAATATGGTTGAGAGAACAAATCGCCACCTTCGTTCAGATCGTTATCGACAATGACTTCATTGCGATTGATGTCGCGCTCACGAGGCAGAAAGACGTAGGCGCCCGCATTTTCCAACATCGGAGTCAGAAACGGCACTATGTAGCTCATCGTAAAGACGTCTTCAGCTGTTTCAAAAAGCAGCGGACGTTGCCAATACCAACCACTCGAACCCGGCTTGAAGTATCGACCATGACTATGCCAGAGAGCAATCAAATCGCCCTGCATCCCTTTCGATGTGCTCGCATATTGGTCTTTTGCCCACACAAACGGGATATTCTTACGATATTGTTCGGGCAATTTATCAACCTTATTGATGTAGTATGCCAACGATCGCTTACCGACGTTAAGGCTTATCGCGAGATTTTTCAACGAGTCGGGCATCGCATCAGCCACCACGCCTTTCAGCTCCGAAATAAACTCTTGTGTCACCGGCAGATAGGTGAAGTTTTCATTCAAACCCACCTTTGCCACCTGAAGCGTTTTATCCGGCTTTACCGAATTGACTCTCAGCCCTCCGGGGTTTAAATTATCGGGGACCCACTTCAATACGGCTGCATTTATCGACAATGTCAATGAGTCGTTGAGTATCTGCTCCTGAGGCACTGTCTTCTTGACGGTTTTCTTCTTGGAACGTTTCTTTCGCTTACTGCTTTTTCTCTTGCTTGATTTGCGTTTCTTCGAATATTTCTTTTTAGCCGATGCTGTTGCCTGTGCCGACACAGTGCTTTCTGCCGACGACGGATATGCTGTCGCATCCGAAAATGCGATTGATATTATTATTACGAATAATATTCTTAATAGTCTTTTTAATTTCATACTTATTTCATCTATATTTATATAGTCTTTTCCCAATTTATCTTCTTTGCTACAAAATTAATAAATTTACGGTTGTAACACCCATTTTATAATGACAAATTTTGGTAAAAAAGTTTAGGATAACCTCTATTATTTACTGATTGAGCTAACACATTAGCTTTAGGATTCTTTTTTATGCAATTTATTAAAGCAGCGCAAAATCTCTCGTTTAATACCGACGACCGAGGATTAGGGTCCTTCCGAGGATTATAAGGACTTGGAAAAATCCGTAAAGAATAATCCGGACAATAATTTTGTGATTTATCTTATAATCACTAACTTTGCAACAATTAACAGATAAAACCCTAAATTTAAAACACTATGGCTAATAAACCATTTCACTATCAAGAGCCTTTTCCATTAGGTCCTGATACTACTGAATATCAACTTTTGACAAAGGACTATGTAAAGGTTGAGAATTGGAACGGACACGAAATGCTTGTTGTCGATCCTGAAGCATTGACAATTCTTTCGAATGCCGCTTCTCACAACAATTCGTTCATGCTTCGTCGCGAGCACAACCAGATGGTTGCGAAAATTCTTTCCGACCCTGAAGCTTCCGAAAACGATAAATTTGTGGCATTGACAATGTTGCGCAATGCTGAAGTGGCTGCCAAAGGCGTGCTTCCTTTCTGCCAAGACACAGGCACAGCTATCGTTGCCGCTTACAAAGGACAACAAGTTTGGACCGGATGCAACGACGAAGAAAAGATTTCTCTCGGTATCTACAAGACTTACACCGAAAACAATCTTCGCTACTCGCAAAATGCACCTCTCAACATGTATGACGAGGTCAACACAGGATGCAACCTTCCTGCTCAAATCGAAATTCACGCTGAAGAAGGCGACGAGTATAAATTCTTATTTGTAGCCAAAGGTGGTGGTTCTGCCAATAAGACATACCTCTATCAAGAGACTAAAGCAATTCTTAATCCGAAGACTCTCGTTCCATTCCTTATCGAGAAGATGAAGACACTCGGCACAGCCGCTTGTCCTCCTTACCACATCGCATTCGTTATCGGTGGCACATCAGCCGAAGCCAACCTTGCCGCTGTCAAGAAAGCATCTGTGAAATACTATGACAATCTGCCGACAGAAGGCAACGAGTACGGACGTGCTTTCCGCGACATCGAATTGGAAAAAGAATTGACAGAAGCAGCCCACAACCTCGGTCTTGGCGCTCAATTCGGTGGTAAATATTTTGCTCACGACATCCGCGTAATCCGTCTGCCACGCCATGGCGCAAGCTGCCCTGTCGGTATGGGTGTCAGCTGTTCTGCCGACCGCAACGTCAAGGCCAAGATTAATCGCGAAGGTCTCTGGATTGAAAAGCTCGATGAATTCCCGGGCGAATTAATTCCTGTAGAAATGAGAAATGCAGGCGAAGGCGAAGTTGTCAGCATCGACCTCAATCGTCCTATGGCAGAAGTCCTTGCAGAGCTCGACAAATACCCTGTATCGACTCGTCTCTCGCTAAAGGGCACAATCATCGTCGGTCGCGACATCGCTCACGCCAAGATTAAAGAGCGCCTCGACAATGGCGAAGAAATGCCTCAATACCTCAAAGACCACCCTATCTACTACGCCGGTCCGGCTAAGAAACCGGAAGGCTACGCTTCAGGATCGTTCGGCCCAACGACTGCCGGTCGCATGGACTCTTACGTCGATCAATTCCAAGCTGCCGGTGGTTCTATGATTATGATTGCAAAGGGTAATCGCAGCCAACAAGTGACCGACGCTTGCCACAAGCATGGTGGCTTCTACCTCGGTTCTATCGGTGGCCCTGCTGCTATCCTCGCACAAAACTCTATCAAGAGCGTCGAGCTTGTAGAATATCCTGAACTCGGCATGGAAGCAATTTGGAAAATCGAAGTGGAAAACTTCCCTGCATTCATCCTTGTCGATAACAAAGGCAACGATTTCTTCAAGCAAATCAAACCTCGCTGCTCTGAATGCTCGATGAATAAATAATCGCTACGTCGCAAACATAAAAAATAGCTCGCCGTCAAAAAGCGAGCTATTTTATTATCATTGAGGACCGAAATCTTCCCGATTAGTATTTTTCGTTGTTTTTGAGTTCGTCGGTAGTAAGCGACTTGATGTCCATCTTACGCCAGAAATACGCTATGTATGCCACGACAAACGGTATTATCAACGACACTATCGACATCGCTGTCAATGTAAATTCGCTTGATGAGCTGTTGGTCAGCGTCAATGAGCTTTGCAAATCGTGATACGAAGGATAGTAGGCTGTGCCGTTATAGCCTGCAATCATAAACACTGCCATGACCACCAACACTGTGCCGACTCCCGACCACCAAATACCTCTGTTATACGTTTTTCTCACAAGAGTCAACACTACTCCCAACACAAACAATACGGCTCCGACCAAGAATATCGCAAGGACGACCGGCATCTCTATCAAGTTGGCAAAATATTTTCCCGCTTGCAACGAAACAACGCCTGTGTCATCGACTGCATAGCCTTCCATTGTCAGAAGCTGAGCCAATACGACTACAAGCATCACCAGGAACAATACGAAGAACACCATGAGGTAACGGCGTAGTTTCTCGCCTAATTTCGATTCGTTGATATTGTTGATAAGATACAACGCACCAAGACAAACGACTAAGAAGAAGACCATCAATCCGAACTCCACATTGAATGGATTGCCGACAGCTTCAAGTCCTCGCCAATCGTTACACCATTGACTGATGACCGGGGCGCCAATATTGCCCACAGCGTCCTTATTGACCACAAAGTCCGAACCCGTAAAGAATGTGCCCACTGCCGTTCCGATAAGGATCGGTGCAAGACATCCGTTTGCCACCAAGAATGCTCTGAAACTCGTTTTGCCCAACAGATTGCCTCGTTTGCTCTGAAACTCGTATGACACTGCTTGAAAAACAAACGTGATGAGTATCAAAATCCAAACCCAATATGCTCCACCGAAGCTTGTGCTGTAGAACAACGGAAACGATGCGAAGAAAGCCCCGCCGAATGTCACAAGCGTCGTAAAGGTCAATTCCCATTTGCGTCCCGTTGAGTTGACTATCAATTGTCGTTGGTTTTCATCCTTTCCCGCTATGAATATCAGGAAATTTGCGCCTTGAACAAAGAGCAAGAAGACAAGCAATCCGCCAAGTAGCGAAATAAGAAACCACCAATATTGTTGCAAAAATTCATACGTAATCATAACTTTCTCCTTTTAATTGTTATTGTTAATTTTCGGACCCTGCTTTATGGCATTTATCATAATTCTGATTTCTGCCACAAGGAACAATGTAAAGATAACCACAAACAGCCAGAATGTCGTTTGCACTGCCGATACGCTGACACTCGAAACTGCCGCTTTGACAGGCAACAAGCCCTCAATAACCCATGGCTGACGTCCTACCTCTGCGACAATCCATCCTGCCTGACCTGCTATATACACAAGTGGTATCGACAACAATGCCACCCATTGAAGCCACTTCATGTCCTGCAACTTGCCTCTATACTCAAACCAGAACGTCGCTATCATCAACAACAATAAGAAGCTGCCTAATCCGACCATTACTCTGAACGACCAATACACCAACGGCACATTTGGCACCAACTCTTGTGGCGAATCGATGTAGCCATAGCCGAAATATTCTACGTTCTCTTCAAGGCGTGTTCGCGCTTCTTGCGCTGCCAATGGATTCTCATCCTTCAGACTGCGATATTGCTTAAACGATTCGATTGCAACCTTGCCACGCTCCATTTTTTCTTCTGCCGACGGATGAACAACGCCTTCTCTATCGGTGTAACCTTCCAATAGATTATTGATACCGGGGACGTAGCCATCAATGTCGTGGGTAGCCAATATCGACAACATGCCCGGAACTTCCACTCCCGGAACTATCGAGAACGGTGCTCTCTGTCCGCCATTCTCCAAGCCTTCTGCCGCAGCAAGCTTCATCGGCTGATATTGTGCAACGTGTATTCCCGACATATCGCCCGAGAACATTACTGCAAACGTTCCGATCACACCCACTATTGCCGACACTCTGATGCTCGACAATGCAAAACGAGTCTCACGCTTCTTTAACAGATACCAACAACTGATGCCGATCGCAAACACAGATCCTGTCATCCAACCGCTAAACACAGAGTGGAAGAACTTGGAAATAGCCACCGAATTGAGCACCAACGCCCAGAAATCCACCATTTCGTGACGCACTGTGTCAGGGTTAAACTCCATGCCCACAGGATGTTGCATCCATGAGTTGGCAACCAAAATCCATATAGCAGAGATTGCAGCTCCGATGCCGGTGAGCCATGTCGCCAAAAGGTGGGTCTTCTTGCTGACCTTATTCCACCCGAAATACATGATAGCAAAAAACGTCGCCTCCATAAAGAACGCAAATATACCCTCTATTGCCAACGGAGCGCCGAAGATATCGCCGACAAACCACGAATAGTTGCTCCAGTTCGTTCCAAATTCAAATTCGAGAATGATACCCGTAGCAATTCCAACAGCAAAATTAATTCCGAACAGCTTCATCCAAAACTTCGCCGTCTGCTTCCAAAATTCGTCTTTCTTTATCACATAAAGAGTCTCCATTGTCGCCATGATGACTGCCAAGCCTAATGTCAACGGCACAAAAATCCAATGGTAACCGGCTGTCAATGCAAATTGCAACCTCGACCAATCTACTAACGTCATTTCATCCATAATATATAGCTTTTAAATTTATTTTCACTAATAATCTCTTATTCGTCTATATGATTTGTGATTTCTATTTAGTCTATATGATTTGTCAACTCGCTTCCTACGTGCTCTATCTTCTCCGCCTCATCCTTGCCGGATAGTACAGGCTCAAAGAAAAACATGCGCAGAACCAAAAACAAAACTATTACCTTTAGAAATATTAGAAACCACAACTGCCTTCCCCATGTCATATTCTTAAATCCTTCGACATAGAAAAGCCACACACTTTTAATTTTACTTTTTACACTCATATCATATATGATACAACAAAAGTATTAAATTTGTTTTAAATCTGCAAAAATTTGATACATTTTCCTCATTTTTTCTTCAAATCCTTAAAAACAATAATTTCTACACAAAGCTCCAACAACCCATAACCTCGCAAACACTATTCAATCTTTTTTCTAATAAACATCAACACCACCCCCTCAAACCACCTTATCCACCTTATCTATAACCCAATAGCACCTATCGCATCTATAGTATCTATTGCATCTATAATAACTATAGTATCTACCCCTGCAACAGAAGCTCCGAAGAGCCTTATCGTGATTTCTATTAAAATATGCCGTAATTATTTCCTTATATTGAATTTATTTTGTATCTTTGCAAAATATTAGCGAGTCGGACTGACCGACATCTGACGACTTACGGCTGACACAACATTTGTCCCACTGTCCCATTTGTCCCATTTGTCCCAAATGTCCAATATGTTGCAGGCAACCCGTTCTCCCCGGGTGGGACAAGCGGGACAGCAGAGAGCAAAACCGACTCTTTCGCGTTACTCACATCTATCAGAGAGATGAGAGAGGGGGAGTGCATATAAAAAACACTGCGTATTTTTCATATATTATATTATAGGAGTCATTCTCGCTACTCGCTCAACGACTCCTTGACGGCTCGCTGACGTCGAGTGTCCCAGTCCCAATCGTTGGATAAATCCATGGGACAGGGACGCATCTCCTTTCGCTTCGCTAAAAATTATCTCTCTTAAAGTTCGCTAAACACATTTCGTTTAAAGCTTCGCTAAACGCTTCGCTCTTTCTAAAAATTAATGATTAGGAGTGATTAGAGGATGCTGACTGCTGCATCCCTCTGCTTCGGAAAGACAGCTCATCCCCAATCCTTTGGAAGCAAAGGCTTCGCTTCGGCTTTGCCTCCCTCGCAGGGAGATAGATATTATAGTGCCTATAGTATCTATAGTATTTATAGTGCCTATAATCGCTTTCCCTGCAATCCCTCCTTTCCCTGCTATCGGAGAGCGAGAGCGGAGAGCGAGAGCGAGAGCGTTAAGCGAGAGGCATTTCAAAAAAAGAGTCTGCAAATGTTTCCATTCACAGACTCGGCTATCTCATGTCGTGGGGACTTCTCAATTCGCAGACCCGATTATTTCTTAACGACTCATCAATGAAAATCTTGCTCTGACGAGTGGTACGCCGTTGCATCTGATAGCAAACGATGTCACTCCGTCGCTCGATTGACGCATAATATCGACTCTGTCGCCATATTTACCTTCGCTCATAAACGCAATTTCAAAACGACGAAGAATATTTCGGTCGGAATCATCCATTGTGAATTGGTTGACAAGCAACGATATGTATCTGACGGTGTTGACATGACGATAAAAGTCGATGTCGGTATAAGCAAACGTGTAGCTGACAGGATTCTCACATTCGACGATTTTCAATTTTGCCTGCTTGTCGATCGGGCACTCTCTGGTGCTTATCAGACCGTCTGCCAAGTTTAATTGGCTTGTGCCGGCATTCTCGTGAGTGATTGTGTTGATAACCATCCACACCGTACGCACAAACCCCAACGTATTACCGTCCTTATCCTGCACCTCAAAATTACGCTCGGAGAAATGCTTGTTCCAACTTTCAATCCATGTGATTATCGTGTAATGCTCATTTACTTTAGGCCAACGCACCATTTCAACTGTCAAGCGACTCAACACCCAACCCAAGTTCATACCGTCCATGTTTGCATATCCGATATTCAACGTATTAGCGTGCTCAGTCGCAATCTCGATCACCTTTGAAGCGAGCAATGTCAACGGCATTTCTTGCTGCGCATTGGCTTCTCCAGGTATCAAGAAATATGTTTTCTTATATTCTTTCTCCATAATGGGTGCAAAATTAACAAATAAATGATTAACTTTGTAACTTGAACGTGAAAAAAAGTATTTTTTACATATTGTTTATCACTGCGATAGTGCTGCTTCTGAATAGTTGCAGCAGTGCTCGCCATGTCCCTGAAGGCAAATATCTCCTCAATGACATTCACATCAACATCGACGACTCCACCAAGTCGTTTAATAAAGATGAGATGATTAACTATGTTCGCCAGCAGCCTAATCATAAGATACTTTGGGCTGTCAAGTTGCAACTCGGGGTCTATAACATCAGCGGCAAAGACTCGACCAAGTGGTACAACAAGTGGGTGCGCAAATTGGGCGAAGCTCCTGTCATCTACGATAGCACGTTGACCTCGCAGTCAGTCGTTCACCTGAGAAAAGCAATGGAAAACAGGGGCTACCTCGATGCGAAGGTGACTTTCGACACGACCATAAACGAAAAAAAGCGCAAAATAAACGTCGATTATACGCTTATCCCCGGACTGCCACATAAGATTAAGAGCATCGAATACGAATTTCCAAACGACTCTATCAAAGACATCATAATGGCAGACTCATCATCATTTATCGTAAGAAACGGCGATAACCTTGACCAGCGACGCCTTGATGCCCTACGCACCAAGTTTACCGAAAAGCTTCAAAATTCGGGTTACTATGCTTTCACCAAAGAGTTTGTGACATTTAATGCCGACACCACCGAGAACAGCTACGACGTCGATTTGACCGTAATGATTAACCCTCCTTACGCTCCTCATCCCGGCGCACCATTAATCCAAACTCATAAGCCTCACTATATCAGAAACATAATCTTTGTCACCAACTACGACCCGACGACGTTCAGCTCTTTAGACAATCTCTCTGCAAAAGACACTGTCACATTTAAAGACATCACTGTCTTTTATGGCGACAAGCACTATCTTCGTCCGAGCGTCTTGGAAGAGAATTGCTACCTCTCAAAAGGCGAGCCTTTCAACACATCGGATGTCAACAAGACATATCAGGCACTCAACCGATTGACAATTCTGAAATTTATCAACATCCAATTCGACCACATAGCATCTTTCGACGGCAAAGAATGGCTTGATGCCTACATACTGCTCTCTCCCGGCAAATCACAATCGGCATCAGTGGAATTGGAAGGCACAAATTCCGAAGGCGATCTGGGTGTCGCGGCAAGCATCAGCTACAATCATCGCAACATCGGCAGAGGCTCCGAGACTCTGTCGGCAAAAGTCAGAGGTGCTTACGAATCGCTGTCGGGCAACTTAGAGGGGCTTATCAACAACCGATACATGGAGTATTCGATCGACCTCGGTATTTCGTTCCCCAAATTCATGTTCCCTTTCTTGAAAAAAGAGTTTAAGCAAAAGGTTAAGGCGACAACGGATTTCAACACCTCAATCAACTACCAGGAAAGACCGGAATACACAAGAATTATCACCACTGCGGGGTGGAATTTCCGTTGGGCAAAAAACAGCAATCGCTTACGCCACACATTCACTCCGATCGACATCAACTATGTCTATCTGCCGGAAAGCACAAACGATTTTATCGACCAAATAGCTCCCGACAACCCATTGCTGCGCTATAGTTATGAGGACCACTTCATCATGCGAATGGGCTACTCGTTCTACTATACCAACAAGCCGAGCGAAAACGTCTGGCAACGCTTTAATCGCACCAACGTCTCGACTGTCAGAATCAACACCGAAATAGCAGGCAATTTACTCTATGCCATTAACAACATTTTCAACTATCACCCCAACGCATCACAAGACCCCTACAAGGTGTTTGGCATACAATACTCGCAATACTTCAAATTCGACGGCGATTATTCATTGACCCACTCCTTCTCGCCACGCCACTCGCTGGCATTCCACGTCGGCATGGGCGTCGCCTACCCTTACGGCAACTCCGGCATCCTGCCTTTCGAGAAACGTTTCTATGGCGGTGGTGCAAACGGCGTCAGAGGTTGGGATGTCAGAACTTTGGGCCCCGGAAAATTCAACGGCTCAAACTCGGTGAGCAGTTTCATCAACCAATGTGGCGACATACGATTTATCATGAGCCTGGAATATCGCGCCAAACTCTTTTGGGTCATCGAAATGGCGGCATTCATCGATGCCGGCAATATATGGACAATCAAAGACTACGAAAACCAACCGGGAGGCTTGTTCCGTTTCAGCTCGTTCTATAAAGAATTGGCTGTCGCATACGGGCTCGGCATACGTTTAGACTTCAACTACTTCCTCCTTCGATTGGATATGGGTATGAAAGCCTACAACCCTGCCGAGGGACAAGAAAAATGGCCACTCATTCACCCTCGTTGGGGACGCGACAGAAGTTTCCATTTCTCTATCGGTTACCCATTCTAAACATCCCTAAACTCTAAACACAAAATCTCCAATGAAGCAACTCGCAATTTTTGACCTCGACGGCACTCTCCTCAACACAATAAAGGACCTTGGGACTGCTTGCAACTATGCTCTTAACAAACATGGTTTCTCCGGACACTCGCTATCGACATATCCTTTTATGGTCGGCAACGGAGTACGCAAACTCATTCAACGCGCCCAACCCGACGCCGACGAGCAAATGGTCGATACACTGCTAAGCGATTTCAAAGAATACTACGACTCTCACTCCACCGACTTCACTACGCCCTACAACGGCATACCGGAATTGCTCGACGAATTGACACAACGTGGAGTTAAAATCGCTGTCGCCTCCAACAAATATCAATCAGCAACAGAGCAAATCGTCCGACACTATTTCGAGTCGATACCTTTTGTTGCAATTATGGGTCAAGAAGAAGGTCGCCCGATCAAACCCGACCCGTCGATTATTTTTGCAATCCTCAACCAATGCCCTACGCCAAAGTCTGAAGTAATCTACATCGGCGACTCCGCTGTCGATATCGAAACAGCACGCAGAGCCTGCGTCACCTCGGTAGGCGTCACTTGGGGATTCAGAACCGTCTCGGAGCTTCGTCAGGCTTACGCCGACCATATCATTTCCACACCAAACGAAATAATCAATCTGCTCAACGAGAGATTTTAATCACTCAAAAACTTGTCAGATACATTGTTTTAATCTATCTTTGCTGAAAATTCAGAAGTCATGAAAAAAATATTTCTACTCTCAATAGCATTGCTAATGGCTTTCTTTGCAATGGCTGAAGATGTCGTTTACACTAAAGACGGCAAAACATATCGCGGTAATATCATAGAAGACGTCGAAGGCGACTACCTGCGCATCAAGCTCAACAACGGTGGCATCTTTTCTTGCTCTTACGACGACATCGACAAAATCACCGACGAAGCGAAACAAAAAGACACCTACATAAGAAAAACCAATCCGGATGCCGGAATAAAACTCTACAACGGTCTGCCCGCAAAAGGCTATCGTGGATTTATCGATATAGCACACTCTTTCCCTATCGGAGATTGGGGGCTTGCTCGCGGTGGATTTACCACCTCGCATGGCTACCAGATTTGCCCCTACTTCTTCGCAGGAGCCGGCGTCGGCTTGCACATCTACGATCGCTACAACCCAAACAACCAATGGAAAAACCATATCCATACTATGGGACAAGGCGACCCGTTAAGCCTGCCGATATTTGCGCATCTGCGCTCCGAATTTGTCAAGAGTTGGATTTCGCCCTACGTCGATGCTAAAATCGGATACTCTATCGCCGACAAATCAGGATTTTACTTCGTAACCACTATCGGTGTGCGCATTTCGACAAAAGTCAATGGAAAAGAATTAGGATTCAGCGTTGGTGCCGGTTTCGACATGCAACGCATCCATGATATCTACGAACTTAAATACCCCGACTATTGGCCACACGCTTTCGACACAGTCGATACCAATGCCATACAAATCGTATTTGGCGTAGATTTATAACCCCGATTTGACAGTGAACTGCTCAATCACATATATTTGGCACGATTGCTTTGTCGTTGAGCTGAATGATTGCATATTGATATTCGACTATTGGGCAGACCCCGATGGTCGAATATTTGATTTTATCACGCACGACAAGCCGGTGTATATATTTGTCAGCCACCACCATAAAGACCATTTCTGCAAGGAAATTTTCTCATGGTCATCACAGCTGAACAACAAGATTTCATACATCATCAGCAGCGACACTGCACGTTTCATAAAGCATCTGCTTTCCCCTCGCAGCACCTACAAAGGCAAATTGCGAATAGACCCGGAGAGAGTGAAAATCATGTCGGAAGGCGACGATTTCAGCGACGATTTAATCTCCGTAAACGCTTACGGCTCTACCGACATCGGTTGCAGCTACCTCATCAGCCACTCATCAAAACGCATCTTCCACGCCGGCGACCTCAACGCCTGGATTTTGGAGGAAAAGACTCCTTCCGAAAAAGCACAGGAAATTTCGAATTTCAAAAGCATACTATCCCATATCGCAAAGACAAGCGAAACAATCGACCTCGCAATGTTCCCTATCGACAGCAGAATAGGCAGCGATTACACCATGGGCGCTGACATCTTTCTCAACCGATTTGACATCAGACATCTTATCCCCATGCACTTTGCCAACTGCGATCAATCACTGCGACAAAAGCGCATCGATGATGTCATTGCCTACAAAAACACAATCTCGCTCTTAAACCCTAACACCGAATTTCATGCCTTGACCAATCCATACACCGGCATTGTGCTATAGACCTCTGCATCAACGCGAAAATCATCATCGTTGAACAACATTCATCGCTGAGACGTTATACCACAAAAACACACTGATACTATGAAAAATTTAGAAGAAACAATGAAAAGCAGTCGTCCGATACTCATCGACTTTTACGCTTCATGGTGTGGCCCTTGCAAAAGGATGCACCCCGTCATCGACGAAGTGGAAAAACACGTTGGCAACAAAGCCAAAGTAATCAAAATCGACATCGACACCAACAAAGCATTAGCCACCGAATGGGGAATACGCTCTGTGCCGACTATCGTCATCGTAAAATACGGAGAAATCAAATTCCGTCAATCAGGAGTTCAGGCAGCAAGCGACCTCATAAAAGAACTCGAAAAGTGGATGTAGCCAATCTTTCGTATCTCCACTCACAAGAAGCCTATCGACAGGCAAGCTAAAACACTATTACTCACTGCAATAAATCTAAATTCCTATGAAACACACATCGCTACTCACGCTGACTCTTTTGCTCCCTGCCGTCAGCTATGCTCAAAACTCAGACAGCATCCCTTCATTAGAAGACCACCAACTCGGTCATCGCTTAATCTACACAGGGCAGAACGCCAACGTCCAAGCAACAGACGACTCCATCCGCTCAATGATCGACCTCTTCTATATCGACCAATTCCGTCATTTTCAAGACCCTCGCGCTCCCTACTTCCTTTTCATGAGCAAAGATGCAAATCTCGCTATGGGCATCGGTGGCGTCGTGCGCATGAGAGCATGGGCTGACTGGAATGGGTCTATCCCGGCAAACGGTTTTGTGCCTTACCTGATCCCGGTGCCTTCCGACCCTGCACAACAACACAAACTCGCTGCTACCCCTGCCGGTACTGCACTATTCTTCAAAATAATCGGTCGCAACTCTCGTTTGGGCAACTTCTTGGGCTACATCGAATGTAACTTCGACGGCTACAACAACGTCGGCTTCAAACTCAAAAAAGCATACGTCACTGTCAACGATTGGACAGTGGGATACACTCTGACGACGTTCAGCGACCCTATGGCTAACCCTCCAACAATCGACGGAGCAGGTCCGAATGGTGAAATCAACAAATCCGCAGTCATGTTGCGTTGGATGCACAAATTCAATAAAAATTGGATTGTTTCGTCTGCTTTGGAAATCCCCAAAAGCAACGTCGATGCCGACAATGTCTCAACCAAAACCATTAGCGATTGGATACCCGACATTACCGGATTTGCTCAATACGAATGGGACAACAGCAACCAACACATCAGACTATCCTACCTACTGCGAATGACTCCTTATCGTGATTTGGTCAAAATGAAAGACCACAACAAATTCGCTTGGGGGCTGCAATTAAGCCATGTCGTTAAAGTCCTTAAACCTCTGACTGTCTTCGGTTCTGTAAATTTCGGACAAGGCATCGGCAGCTACACCAACGACCTCCAAATCGGCAACTACGACTTAATCCCCGACCCAAACAACAAGGGCAAAATGTATGCACCATTATCAATGGGTATAACGACCGGCATCAAATATAATTTTACCGACAACGTCTATGCCTGCCTTGCTCTCGGCGAAATGCGATACCTCCCTCAGCACAAAGTCGATGGCAACGAATACAAATACGGATTATATGGAGCGGCAAACATCTTTTGGGACATCAACCCACGATTTCAAATCGGCATCGAATACCTTATCGGCAAACGCTCCAATTTCAACGGTCAAAGCGCTACGGCTCAAAGATGCGACGCGCTCGTTCAATTCTCTTTCTAAGATTTTGTCGTTTCATAAAAATTGGCTACTTTTGTCAGAAATATAAATTAAAAATAAATGGGTATAGTAGTCGATTTTAAAAACGTAAGCATAGAACGCGCTGAGCATCTTGTGCTCCAAAATGTATCATTCCAACTCAAATCAGGTGAATTTTGCTACCTCGTGGGAAAAGTCGGAAGCGGAAAAAGCAGCTTAATGAAATCGATGTATGCCGAAGTGCCTATCAGCGACGGAGAAGCCAACGTCTTAGACTACAATCTCAATAAAATACAACGCAAGCAAATACCCTTCCTTCGCAGAAAAATAGGCATCGTATTTCAAGATTTCCAATTGCTCCAAGACCGTTCTGTCTATGAAAACCTAAAATTCGTTTTAGATGCTACCGGCTGGAAAAACAAAGCCGAAATCGACGAGCGCATTGAAAGCGTCCTAAATCAAGTCGGCATGCAAAACAAAAGCTACAAATTCCCCCACGAGCTTAGCGGCGGTGAGCAACAACGCATCGTTATCGCTCGCGCTCTGCTTAATAAGCCGGAACTAATCATTGCTGATGAGCCGACAGGAAACCTCGACCCTCAGACAGGGTGGCAAATCGTTATGCTGCTTCACAAATTGGCTGAAAACGGACACACCATATTAATGGCTACCCACAACCTTCAACTTGTGGACGAATTTCCTGCCAAGGTGCTTTACTGCAAAGACAAATTGATTCTCGAAAGTTAAATATAATTATTGTTATTTGATAAAATTGATTAAACATTAACTTTTTATCCTCTACAAAGACTTTGGGGGCATCAATTACAATTCTAATAAATAAAATTTTGGTATTTAAATATTTATTAGTATCTTTGCAATGATTTCAGTAGTGAAATCATTGTTTTTATAAAGAGCGTCATAAATTATCTCAAGATAGGAATCTGGACAATTCATAAGTGGAGAGATAATGAACAGTGGCGCTCACGTCTACGCATATAAGATCCGCGAGGACAAAATATGTCATAGGCGTGAGACATTGTTTATTACTTCCACTTGGCAGTCCAGAGCCACAATCTTAGTAATAAATGAAGTCCTCACGCTTTATTTTATTTATAGTTTCTTTTGAGGATTTGGGAACTAAACTAAATTATTTTATTATGAAAAAATCTATTTTACAAAAGATTGGAACATTAGTAATGTTTGGATTAATTCTGTCAAGTCTTCCATCATGCTTCTCTACAAAAAAAATTAATACAACAATTACTTCAAAAGTATCCGGCAATGCTATCTCAATTAATAGTACTCCGGAAGGGGCAACAGTATTACATAATGGTAAAACTATTGGCACAACTCCTTGTACTTTTAAATTAAACGAATATGAATCAATAATTGATTTAAATCAGTACAAACTCTCTATTGAAGAAATAAAAACACAATATAGCTACAATTTTACATTTGTAAAAGATGGTTATGAAATAACAAATGCAGTCTTCGCTCCACATGTGACCAAAACAGAAAATTATTTTGCAAGTATTGCTGCTATAGATTATCCCAAAACATTCAGTGCTATATTGGAGAAGAAAACAAATAATAAAAAGGACCCTACAATTGTAGAAGGCGAAGATAACAATATGGTATCACGTGATACACCCGGAGCAACTGCGTTAGAACAAACAATAATTCGATGGTATTTTGACTCTGAACCACGTGGCGCTCGCTTGTATTGGAGAATCGTTTCAAGCATACCATCAATCGTAAAAAACACTAATGAGTTATATTTGGGAACTACACCATACGAAGAAACACGCTCTTTTAATATCCTTGGATTAACATACGAGAATTCAAGAGATGTACAAATCGAAATTAAACTTAGCCGACCAGGATATATGGATCAAGTCAAGCGATTTAATGTCAGACAAGCTATAGATCAACAGGAAATAAGTAGTTTCTTCGATTTGATAAAAAAAGACTATTAGCAATTTAAATAAGGCATATACAATAAATAAGAGACTGTGTCAAAGTTCGAAAAGGAAATGGCATAGTCTCTTAATTATAATCACAAAAAGACACATCTGACATTAACACTCATTAAATGAAAAAAGATTTTAAAATTGTTTGTATCCTTCGATATGCGCCACATATATACGGTTAGCTCTTATATGGTACTTTACCAAACCGTAAAAAATTATTTCTTAGGCACGATTATTCTCTCGCCTATCTGCTTTGCAAATTGCTGACGTGCTTGTGCCAATCGTTGGATTTGCTCCATTATCGGAAAGATGTCTTCTTCGGTATTCTCTGCGGTAATTCGCTTTAACTCAGCTCTCGCCTGCTCTATCTTGACATACAACACTCCATCCTTCCACTCATCTATAACGCGTGGTATCAACTCACTTAACTTGTCGGATTCGACTTCGATTCTTGTTGTCTTAAAATGATACTTGCTCAGATTATACTTCTCAGTTATCAGATTTAAAACCTCATTTCTGAGTTCATCATCAGGATCACTGCTCAATATTTTGCTGACATACAATTTGTCAAATTCCGACTCCCTACTGCTGCTGAACTCGTCCAAATCTCGCTTCAGCAATTCCTCTTTATGAGCTATATCCTCAATGCTCAATTGCTCCGATGCAATCTTATCCAATCCAAGTCTGAACCGATTTTGAACCTCTGCATCCAATTCCTGTCGAAATTCACCTCGTTGAGCAAGATACTCGGGATACATGTCATTTATTCGCTGGAAAATACGTTCATAGACCGGCGTCGTAAACCTTAAATTATCCAACGACATCTCATCAGCAATGACTTGAAACACCTTCAGATTTACTATCTCGCCGTCGTCATCTGTCGCAGCATAATCCGACATCCCATATCTGACACAATACGTTATGACGTTTTTCTCTAACGGTCGAAGTATCGAACGGAAAGATCTGTCTTCTTTCTCAGCAGCCGGCTTATCCGATGCAATTGTTTCGTAAACAGAAGCAGTTGCATTATCAGTCGATGCGCTTGAACGCTCATTCTTTTTTCGCTGCTCTTCGACGACCTCTCCTCGTGCCTTCTTGACCTCCAATATCAATATATTCTCCGAGACATTAAGCAGTCGGCTGCATTCTTGAACATACATCGAACGCTTAATCATATCGCTGATTGACGACAACGATTTCACAATACTGCGTATCGCTTCTGCTCGCTTTATCGGATCATTACCACAACCCTCAAGAAGCGTCTGTGTCTTAAATCTTATGAAGTCAGTCTCATTATTCTCAATATATTCACGAAATTCTTCCGGCGTATGATTACGTGAGAATGAGTCAGGGTCCTCACCATCAGGAAGCAACAAGACCTTGACATTCAAATTATGCGACAATAGCAAATCGATGCCTCGTATCGAAGCCTTTATCCCGGCAGCGTCACCGTCATAAATCAATGTAACATTCTCCGTAAATCTATGGATAAGCGCTATCTGACCGTCAGTCAACGATGTACCACTCGATGCTACGACATTCTCCATGCCCGACTGCCACATGCCGATGACATCCATATATCCCTCCACAAGATAACACTTGTTCTGCCGTATTATCGACGTCTTGGCTTGATAGATGCCGTAAAGCTCATTACTCTTAACATAAATCTGCGACTCCGGTGAGTTGATATACTTTGCCGGCTCGCCTTTTATTCCTCTACCACCGAAAGCTATAACCTTTCCTGCAGGATTATGAACCGGGAATATTACACGTCCACGAAATCTGTCATAATAACGCCCTTGCTGACTTTCGCCACAAAGACCGACACTCTTAAGATGCTTTATATCATAACCCGACTTGATTGCCTTGTCATACAAATCTTGTCCCTTATCTATCGCATATCCCAAATGAAACTTTGCGATAGCCTCTTTTGTAATTCCTCGCTGATAGAGATATTGCAGACCGACAGTCTTGCCCTCTTCGCTCTCTGTAAGATTGCTCTCCATCTGACGCATGGCCCATTCATTGACCACAAGCATACTCTCGCGCTCACTCTGCTGCTCACGTTCCTCATCAGTCAGCTCGCGTTCCTCTACCTTAATTCCATATTTCTTTGCCAAATGCAAAAGGGCATCATGATAATTTACGCCCTCCTTCTCCATTATGAAATTGACAGGACTGCCACCCTTGCCACAAGAAAAACATTTGCATATATTACGCTGACGATTGACCGAAAACGATGGTGTCTTCTCGTTATGAAATGGGCATAAACCCATATAGTTGGAGCCACGTTTGACCAAATGAACATAGTCACCGACAACTTCTACAATGTCAGCAACATCAATAATTCGTTTGACAGTGGCTTTATCTATCATAGCAAATGCCGATTTGGAGTCATTAGCCTCTTAAACTTTTTAACACCGAATGTATCTTCTCATTGGTCGCAATGCGTGTCGGAACAAGCGGCAAACGCAATTCATTCTCTATGAATCCCATGTGATGCAACGCACACTTCACTCCCGCAGGATTGCCATCGACAAACAGCAGGCTGAATAATTCAGTAAACTTGTGATGAATAGCACGTGCGTTTTCATACTCACCATTCAACCCCAAACGCACCATCTTACTGAACTCACGTGGAAAAGCATTACCAATGACAGATATTACACCGACAGCTCCAAGTGTCAACAAAGGAAATGTCACCCCGTCATCACCCGATATGACATCAAATCTCGACGGTTTATTCTTTATTATATCATCCATTTGGGTGATATTGCCCGATGCCTCCTTAACTCCAATGATATTTTCAAAAGCATAAGCCAATCGCAACGTAGTGTCTGCCGACATATTGACTCCCGTTCTTCCCGGAACATTATACAATATCACCGGCAATGGCGATGCCTCTGCGATAGCTTTATAATGTTGATATATACCCTCTTGCGACGGCTTGTTATAATATGGCACTACCGACAAAATTGCCGAAAAGCCTTCAAAGTCTCCGGTCTTAAGCTCTTCTACCAATTCCATGGTATTATTACCTCCATGACCAACTATTAACGGAACACGTCCTGCCACCTGCTTCCTGACAAAATCCTTTATATCCTGTCGCTCGTCCTTCGACAATGTCGGGGTCTCTGCCGTAGTACCAAGCACAACCAAATAGTCACAATCATTACATATCAGATACTCTATTAGCACCCTTAACGCATCATAGTCTATTGATTTGTCTGATTTGAATGGTGTGACAAGCGCCACCCCCATTCCTCTTAGATCCAATTGTTCCATTATAACATTTCTATTATTCAAGACTACAAAGATACAATAAAAAGAACAATATCCAACAATCTCTCGGAAAATATTTCTATCATTTATCTTTCTCGCCTACAATGTGTAGAGTCCAACAGCAAATGCAAAATTAGTAAAAGTTTGAGAAAAACCGATTTTTAGGTGTGTTAAAATCTAATTTTTCTCTTGGTCTTCGATTTAGTTTCTTCTGAATTTCCATGATTTTTCTGTCAGAGAAGTTGTTGAAATTAGCTTTTTTAGGAATGTATTTTCTGATTAATTTGTTGGCATTTTCGATTGCACCTTTTTGCCAAGAGCAGTACGAATCTGCAAAATAAACAATAACTTTATCAGAATTTTTAGAGCTAAGCTTCTTTGTTATTTCAAGATGAGCAGCGAACTCACAGCCGTTATCTGTTGTGATTGTCTTCACACTGTTTTTGTACGGATAAAGTAATCTGATAACTGTTTTTGCTGTTGGGAGAGCTTTCCTCCCCTCAGGCAATTTTTCCATAAGCAGAAAGTTTGTTGATCTTTCGGTCAAAGTAAGGATTGCATGCCCGAAAGAATCCACGATTGTATCCATCTCCCAATCTCCAAAACGCTTCCCATCGGCTTCTATGGGGCGAGAATGGATACTGGTGCGATTGGCTATGTTTGTCGCTTTGGTAGGACGTAAAACCTTGTGTCTCTTTGTGTATTTCAACTCGTGAGGCATGTGTGAGGCCAGTTTGCCTGTAGCATCGGCATGTACATGATTGTATATGGTCTGCTTACAGATGTGAATACCTTCTTTCTTCAGAACACCGGCAATTTGTGCCGGAGACCAATCTTCTTCGAGTATCATCTGCTCTATTCGCCACCACAATTCCTCCGGCTTGCGATGGTTGCCTTTAAGACCATGTTTGCGAGAATTGCACTTTGCTTGCGCAATACTCCAAACGTATTCGCCATCTTGTTTGGAATTTCGTTTTATCTCTCTACTTACTGTTGATTTTGATACTCCAATCTCGTTGGCGATACGAGTTTTGCTCCATTTTCTTTTGAGACCAAGATAAATTTCGTATCTTTGTGCCTCGATTAGTTGATTTGACATAAGCAACACAAAATTAATTAATCTTTGGGAGACTTCGGTCTCCTTTTTTATTTTTGTATTGCTGTAGGACGCTCTTTGGGGCTACGCGCCCCAGCCGCTTGGCAATCCCGCGGTGTTTTTCATATTATTAAATTATATTATATACGAAAAACGTTGCGTTTCTATTTGGATTCTTCATCTCGCCTACAATGACGCTTATCTTCTTTTTATCTTTTCAACAACGTTCGATATTGACCCTTTTTCTTTGTCGCATTTCCATAACGCACTGCATGCTTGGGACACACATGATAACACGCTGTGCATGAGATACATTGCCGACCCCACTTCGGCTTGCCGCAGTCCATGTCGATATTAGAAACCGGACAAACTTTGCTACACAATTCGCAACCAACACACGAATCTTCTGCTCGCCACTTGGCTGAATTAATCCCATATTTCGTAAACAACGGATATATCACCTTTGTCTTCAACCATGCCATGCCCCCTCTGACTACATCCGTTTCCTTAACTCGTGAGTTAATCTTTTCTGCTATAGCCGATAGTCGAGCCTTCGTTTTTTCCAACTTCAATTGCTCTACATCCTTTGAATCAACATCGAAACCGGGCAAAAGAACGTAGGTATTAGGCATCGTTACCGAAAACGATAAATCCAACTCTATATTTTTTGCACGCAACTCTTTTTCAAGCATTTTGTCTGTCAGCCCGACGTCATCACCACAAGTCGCTACCATAAAGACATACATATCTTCTTTGTCACACAAAGGCAACGCCCTGATAAAGTCCAAAACGACAGTCGGAACGCCCCATGAATAAACCGGAAAAACAAAACCCAACACATCTGTATAACCTTGAAATTCACACTCCGGAATGAACTTCAAATCATCTCCTGTCGCCTTAGCCAAACTTTGTGCGATATGCCTGGAATTTCCTGTTCCGGAAAAATAGTATATCATATAGCAAAAATCAAATTGTAAATATTTTATATATCAACTCCTTCAATAGCGAATAATCCTTCTGCATCGAGTTTATACCCTTACTCTTACAGTCCAACTCACGTATCGCCTCAATTATAAATATCACCTTTTTGGCACTGTATATCGCCATTCCCGGTTTTATGTCCTTCAAAGCATACAACGATTTGAGCCTCAACTGTTGCATAAGACCATCGTCCGACTTATCTTGCGAATAATGAGCCAAAAGGATGTTTACAAAAAAATTAAACAATGTCGTTATAGTTACGACCACAGGATTTTGCTTGGGATTGCGCTCAAAATAATCTACAATTTGCATCGACTTGGCATAATCCCGATTAATCAATGCTCTTATCAACTCAAAGTTATTGAAATCCTTGCTGAAACCGATATTTCGCTCTATCAAATCAGGAGTTATATCACGAGAATTTGCAGGCAACGACACAATCAATTTGTCGATTTCTCCAAACAATCGCTTCAAATCATTACCGATAAATTCCCTTAAAATCGCAACAGATTTATCATCGATATTTAGCGACTTTTCTTTACAATAGCTTTTGATATAACCATCTAAATTCCAATCTTTTACTTTGGCACTATCAAAAACGACGCCTCCGTTTTTCTTGATTTCTTTCACCAATCCGGACGTAGCGCTCAACACATCTCCCTTAAACGTAATGACAAGCACCGTAGCCTTCGACGGATTTGACGCATAAGGAAGCAACTTCTCTATATTGCGCTTTGCATCTGCTGCCGACTGCACTTCTTTGAATAAGACTATTTGCCTTTCTGCCATCACAGGAAATCGACGCGAAGCATTTATCACTGTCTCTATCGACGTATCGGCTCCATATAGAATCGTTTGATTAAAATCTCGCTCATCCTCGGCAACTACCGTTTCCTGCAACCGATCAGTTAATTCATCGATAAAATACGGTTCCTCTCCCATCAACAAATAAATGGGAGCAAACTGCTTATTGCGTATATTCTTTAATATCTCATTGTAAGACGAGTGTTCCTGCTTTGCCATTTCTATCGCCTCGTTGTTGCAAAAAATTTCTTTCTGAAAAACGCTAATATTAATATTGTAATTCCGGCACTTATGCACGCAATCATTGGGAAGCCACTATCCTGCACTCCCAAATGCTCGATTGCATTGATGTCACAACCTCGATTTATCAAAAATATCGAAACTACGACTATACCATTATTTATGGCATGAGCAATTGCCGACGCCCAAATAGAGCCTGTCCAATAAAAGATATATCCGAAAAATGCACCTAACAATAAGCGTGGAAAAAATCCAAAAAATTGAAAATGAAGCAAACTGAAAACAAATGCAGCGACCCATATTGCTACATGGTGATTAGTGCCGTTGCTTGCCAAAACTCGCTGTAATGCTCCTCTAAAGAAGATTTCTTCAGCAAATCCCGTCAACACTGCGACCACTGACAACGACATAACAAAACCTCCTATCGTATTTGACGATAGCAACAGATTTTGCATCTGGGCAGCATTAGCTTCCATCTCTCTCATCCACACTTCCAAATCGCTCAAAAAATCCGGAAACGACAATTGTGAATTCCATGCAATAACTTGATTTAGCGCAGGCATCGCAACAATCATCACCAATATGATGCCGACGACATTCATTACACTGACGCCCTTATTCAAACCCAACATTTTCATTGGCATTGGCGACAAGAAATAGGCTGTACCAATCGCAGGAGCTACAAACATGATTATCGCCTGCAAAGCCGACGCCAACAACATATACTCCCTTGTGTCTGCGTCAAATATTTGCTTTGCAAATGAAGCTGCAAACGAAGCAAATATCCCCATGACAAGAAACATCAATGCCAAAAGCATCAACCTCTTTCCATAACTCAATTGCAAAAACATTGCATTGCTATTCTTTACCATAAAATTTATCAATCAAAATGTTTTCTTCTGAACACAAAATTGCGTCCTAAATATTTTTCCTTCACAATAGGATTTTCTGCAAGCTCTTCGCTTGTGCCTTGGAATAGAATTTTTCCCTCAAAGAGTAGATACGCTCTATCGGTAATACTGAGAGTCTCCGGAGCATTATGGTCCGTTATCAATATTCCGATATTTTTCTCCTTCAATTTATAGACCACCGACTGAATATCTTCTACGGCTATAGGGTCAACACCCGCAAAAGGCTCGTCAAGCATTATGAACTTTGGGTCTATCGCCAAGCATCGTGCAATCTCGGTGCGTCTTCGCTCGCCACCGGAAAGCCTGTCGCCAAGATTATGTCTGACTTTTTCAAGATTAAACTCTTGAATTAAGCTTTCAAGCTTATAGCGCTGATACTCTTTGGATTTGTTTGTCATTTCAAGCACAGCACGAATATTATCCTCCACGCTCAATTTACGAAAGACACTTGGCTCTTGGGCTAAGTAACCAATGCCTTTTTGAGCACGCTTGTAAACGGGCATCTTAGTGATATTGAGGTCATCAAGCCAAATCTCTCCTTCGTTTGGAGTGATAAGACCGACCGTCATATAGAAAGAAGTGGTTTTTCCTGCACCATTCGGACCAAGCAATCCGACGATTTCGCCTTGCGTCACCTCGATTGAAACGTGATTTACTACCGTGCGTTTGCCATACTTCTTCACAAGATTTTGAGGTCTTAAAACGCCCTTTCCCTCTGCTCGCAACAAATCGTCGCCCAAACTTGCTTTATCCGACGTCTCACCTTCTTTTTCGATGACCTGCTCATTCACGACATCAATCGAAGCGTCAGATTTACCTTTTTTGAACAATGGAAATATTTTCATACCTCAACCTTAAATCATTGATTTAATATAATCTGTCAACAATTTGATAGCCACAATATTATCACCACCTTGCGGTATAATAATATCGGCATGCTTCTTCGACGGCTCGATATGAAGCTCATGCATCGGCTTGAGGGTCTCTTGATACCTATCAATCACCATTTTCGGAGTTCGACCTCTTTCCACACAATCTCGATTTATCACGCGTATCAATCGCTCATCAGCATCAGTATCGACAAACACTTTGACATCCATCAATTCTCTCAACTCCGGATCGCAAAGAACTAAAATACCTTCAACGACTATCACTTCGCTCGGAAGGACTTCCTTTGTCTCGCTCAACCTTGAACATGTGACAAACTCGTAGGTAGGCACATTGACAGAACGTCCCGACTTCAACTCTTTGAGATGCTGCACCAGCAATGTCCATTCAATAGAATCCGGCTCGTCATAATTCATCTTAAGACGAGTTTCAAGTGGTATTTGATGATTGTCTTTATAGTAACAATCTTGGGGTATCACTGCTACCTTATCCTTAGGTAACGACTCTATTATTTTTCTGACCACTGTCGTTTTGCCTGAGCCCGTTCCTCCGGCTATGCCTATAATTATCATAATTATTTATCTGCTTGCTAAAAATTGATTACAAAAAGCATTTCAACAATTGTAAAGTGCAAATTTAATCAAAATTTTTCGTACCTTTGCAACCATAAAATAGAATTTTATGTTAGTATCATCAATAAAATCATTCGGACGCTACTGTCTGTTTATGACACAGGTATTTAGAATTCCTGACAAATGGAGAGAATTCTTCAGAAATATGTTGTTTGAAATCAGCAAATTAGGGGTTGACTCTATACCTTTGGTTTTAATTATATCTGTATTTATCGGAGCTGTGATTGTAATCCAAATGGAGCTTAACATCACCTCCCCATTCATGCCGGCATACACCGTCGGATATGCTTCTCGCGAAATCCTTTTGCTCGAATTTTCATCGTCAATCTTGGCGTTGATCCTCGCCGGTAAAGTAGGCTCCAACATCGCTTCTGAAATCGGAACAATGAGAGTGACTGAACAAATCGACGCAATGGACATTATGGGCGTCAATTCTGCTAACTACATCGTTCTGCCTAAAGTTGCCGGATTTGTGCTGTTTGTTCCTGTTCTGACTATATTATCCATGTCAATGGGGTTAGTCGGCGGTTGGTTTATTGCTAAATTCACCGACATGATTTCTGTCGAAAGATACTTGCTTGGTATTCAGGCTTTCTTCAACGATTGGTACGTATGGTACGGTATAATCAAAACCTACGTATTTGCCTTTGTAATTACATCCGTTGCTGCCTACTTTGGCTACTACGTTAAAGGTGGTGCCTTGGAAGTCGGCAAAGCATCGACAAATGCCGTCGTGACAAGTTCTATTCTTATACTATTGTTAGACATTGTCTTAACAAAACTTTTAATGTAATCATTAATGATTTGTCAATATGATTGAAGCTAAAAACATATCAAAATATTTTGATGGAACTCGTATCTTGCACGATGTTTCTGCAACATTCGAATCCGGCAAGACTAACCTTATCATCGGTCAAAGTGGATCGGGAAAGACTGTATTCATGAAATGTCTTATCGGGCTCCACACACCTGAACAAGGCGAAATTTTCTATGACAACCGACCATTTACTCGAATGAGTGCCAACCAAAGAAAAGCCCTGCGAACCGAAATCGGTATGCTATTCCAAGGCTCTGCGCTTTTTGACAACGAAACAGTTCTAGGCAACGTTATGTTTCCTCTCAAAATGTTCAGCCCGATGACTCGAAAAGAGCAAATCGAAAGAGCTCAATTCTGCATCAGAAGAGTTGGTCTTGAAAATGCCGACAACAAATATCCTTCGGAAATATCTGGTGGTATGCAAAAGCGTGTTGCCATTGCTCGTGCGATTGCTCTAAATCCAAAATACCTTTTCTGCGACGAGCCAAACTCAGGTCTTGACCCTCGCACTTCAATCCTTATCGACGAGCTCCTTTCCGACATCACTCACGAATATGGCATCACTACCATTATCAATACTCATGACATGAACTCTGTATTAGGTATCGGTGAAAATATCGTGTTCATCAACAAAGGAAAATGCGACTGGATTGGTGACAACAAAACAATATTTAAAAGCAAAAGCCAATCGCTAAACGATTTCGTCTTTGCTTCACATCTATTTAAGGAAGTCAAATCATATCTCGAAAGAGACTCCAAAGACATCTAAGTTTTATAATTACATACAATGTAACATTTAATGAGCCGGCATAATTCAAATGTCGCTCATTTTTTTCTTTTACGATACTTTACAGCCAACTCTCTGTGTTCTTCTGCAATATCGTATAATTCCAATTTATCACAACATTCGGCAAATCGCAAATGCAAATCAGGATCCGTACGCTTAATCTTTAAAGCCGTATTGTATGCCATTAATGCCTTATCATAATTTTCCAAACTGAAATGACAAGTTCCATACAGACATCTTGATTGATAATGTCGGGGCGAGATTTTAAACACCCTGTTAAGACATTCCATTGCATCTTCATATCGACACATATCACTCAAAGCCAACGCCTTGCCATACATAGCATCGACATTATCTGCATCCAATTTTAATGCCTTGTCAAAATTAGCAATCGCTGCTTCCGATGCGTCTGCAATATTCAGGCACTCCCCTCCCATATCGATATATTCTTTGGCAAGATCTTTCAGCACTCCTTGAAGTCGGGCAATTTCATCATTCTGCCTATGAATAATATTTAATTTCATCGATATGAAACGCTGTATTTTTGACTCTGCCAAATCGTTTCGCAAACTGACAGCCTCCGAAAATTGCCTAACCGAATCATTTATCTTCAACTCATCAAACGACTTCAATGCCTGACGATAAAGCATATCAGCCTTTGCATTATCAAGACTCCTCGAAATCAACAAATTGTCATTAAATCTTTTACTGAAATCAACGACTGTCTTATTGACTATAATATCACGTCTCGACAACACAGAATTCAATGTTATACCTTCCAATGATGTGCATCGCGACAATGCCACATACGTCTGACCACTGCTGAAAGCTCCCCCTCCGAGATCTATCACCACACGATTAAAAGTCAAACCCTGACTCTTATGAATTGTCAGTGCCCATGCTGCCTTGATTGGATATTGAGTAAATGAGCCAAGCAGTTCTTCCTTAATCTGCTTTTTTGCTTCATCATACGTGTATTTGATATTGTGCCAGGTAAATGGTTCTATCGCATGAATATCACCGGATTCCAGCTCCACCATTACTGCATTATGCGATATGCTGTGAATCTTTCCGATTGTTCCGTTTACCCAACGATGATTCTTATCATTCTTCAAAAATATCACCTGAGCATTAACCTTTAACACCAACTCCATATCCGTCGGCAACAGCTTTTCGGGAAAATCACCTTCAATCTCTCCATGGAATGTATATTCATCTCCCGGAATTGCCTCTAATTTTGCATCATTGATTGCATCGACAGTATCCTTGCGTGCAGCCAACGTTATCGTAAAGTCTTCATTACTGAGATTATTCCTTGCCGCATATCGAGAATTAATGTCCCTCAAATCAGCATCCAAAGCCTTGTTTATTCGTATTCTATCTAAAATCTCAACAAAATGAGGATTATTTTGACGATATATCTTTTTAAGTTCTATTGCGACTAAATCTACTTTCTCGTATGCTTTCGCATTAAAGAAAAAATAATTCTCATAGTATCTGCTCAGTATTGTCCTCATGTCAGACGTAACTACCGGTTCAAGCTGAAATATATCGCCGACGAGCAACAATTGCTTCCCTCCAAATGGCTCATTTTTCCTATCGGAATAACTACGCAATACACGATCGACAAAATCAATGACATCGGCTCTGACCATTGATATTTCATCAATAATCAACAGCTCTAATGCCTTGATAATCTTAATCTTCTCCTTGCTGAATTTTAGTTTGCTACGAATCTTTCTTACACTGTATTCTTCATCATCAGGAGGAACAGGACGCATAGGAATTTGAAAAAACGAATGTAGTGTGACACCTCCCACATTCATGGCAGCAATTCCGGTCGGAGCCAATACGACATAGTTTTTCTTCGTATTCTTGCAGATATACTTCAGGAATGTCGATTTACCCGTTCCTGCTTTACCTGTCAAAAACACTGATTCCGACGTTTTGCATATCAAATTCCATGCTGCTAAAAACTCCGGATTGATTAAATCTATATCTTCTGTCAGCTCTACCATAATAGCATATTATGAAAATAATTCCCTGAATAATTGCTCCACTTTTCCCACTTCTTTTATCTCTATTGTGAACGTGTCCTTTACTCCTTTGAGATTTCCCTTAGGTATATATATTGTCGTAAATCCTAATTTCTGCGCTTCGGCAACACGTTGCTCTACTCTTGTGACTGTACGAATTTCGCCTGAAAGACCTACTTCGCCTACCATTGCGACTCCATCCGGCACTATAATATCAAAATTGGACGACAATATGGCTGAAACAACGGATAAATCCAATGCCGGATCCGACACCTTAAGTCCTCCCGCTATATTCAAAAACACATCTTTTTGCGCCAATTTAAATCCGACTCTCTTTTCTAATACGGCAAGCAACATATTCATTCTGCGTGGATCGAAGCCTGTCACAGAGCGTTGTGGTGTCCCATAAGCTGCCGTACTGACAAGCGACTGAACCTCTATCAAAAACGGACGAACACCCTCCACACTCACGCCTATTGAAATTCCCGACATTGACTCCGTTCTATTCTGCGACAATAGCATCTCCGACGGATTTTTGACTTCGCGAAGGCCTTTCTGCACCATTTCATAGATACCAATCTCCGACGTTGACCCAAAACGATTTTTTATGGCTCTGAGTATGCGATACAAATATTGTCTATCACCCTCGAATTGCAACACTGTGTCAACGATATGCTCTAAGACCTTTGGTCCGGCAATTGAGCCTTCCTTGTTTATGTGTCCGACCAATATTACAGGCACACCCGATTGCTTGGCATATCTGAGTAATGACGCAGCACACTCCCTGACTTGACTCACACTGCCGGCTGCAGACTCAATATCAGGCGTTGCTATTGTCTGTATCGAATCTATGATGACAATTTGCGGCTGAAGATTTTCTATATGATTGAATATTGATTCCAGATTTGTCTCACACAAAATAAAGGTATTGTCTGCGACTTTGCCAATCCTCTCAGCTCGCAATTTCAATTGACTTGCACTCTCCTCTCCGGATATATACAAAATTGTCTTGTTTCTTATCGATAAAATATTTTGTAGTATCAATGTCGATTTTCCGATACCGGGTTCGCCTCCAATCAACGTCAACGATCCGGCTACCAAACCACCACCAAGCACTCTATTGAGTTCCTCACTTGGCATGTGAATTCTAACCTCATCATTAATTTCTATTTCAGAAATTTTTATCGGACTTGAACTTTCAACAAGACCTCCTTGCTTTCCCTTTATCGTCGATTTCTTGCTGACTACAACCTTTTCTTCAACAAACGTGTTCCATTCGCCACACGCAGGACACTTTCCAAGCCACTTGGCTGATTCATGACCACAGTTGCTACAGAAAAATATATTCTTTACCTTATTTGACATTTTTGCTAACAATTTCTTGACGTCGAAATTCTGCTATTGTTATCGCTGTAGCCACACCGACATTCAATGATTCACTTGTTTCGACATCTCCCGGATACGATGGTATAAAAAGACCTTCACTGATTAGCTCTCTTATTGCCGGAGTAATCCCTTTGCCTTCATTGCCCATGATGATAAACGCAGGAGATTTCAGACTCTTTTCATAAATATTTTCACCCTCAAGCAATGTGCCATAGATCGGAAGATTTGAGTACGTCTCTATCAGCGCCTTGAGATCTGTGTATATTACTTTCACACGTGAAATGGCTCCCATAGTAGCTTGAATTGTCTTTGGGTTGAACACATCGACAGTGTCATGCGATGCGATTATTTGGTGGATGCCAAACCAGTCGGCTATTCGTATGATTGTCCCCAAATTTCCCGGATCCTGAACTCCGTCAAGAACCAACGTCAGATTGTCCTCCAACTGACATTTATCCAATTCCCACTCCGGAAGTTGATAGATAGCCACAACATCAGAGGCAGTAGAAAGTGATGAAATCTGACTAATCTGAGTAGGTGTAGCTGTCATTAAGACTTCTTCACTGATTTTGTCACGATGCGTTTCAGCCCATTGCTTCGTTGCAACGATAGCGTACGGAGTGAAATAATCTATAGTGTCAAGAACACATTTTGTGCCCTCGACAATGAACAAATTCTCCTCTTTTCTATGTTTTTTATTTGATAATGAAGAGAAAAGTTTAATTTTAGCCTTTGATATTTCCATTTCTGCAATAAAGGTATAGCTTTTTTCTCAAATACAAAAATTTTTTACTAATTTTGTACAGTTTTTCAAGTTATATATTAATAATTGAGATTATAAAATTATCACAAATTATTAATTTATACAGATAGATTAAATTGACACTTTAAGTGATAAAAGATTAAAACTAAATAAATAACTAAATAAAATTCTTTACGCATGAAAACTAAACCGGATTTAGGCTTCTGGAAACTATGGAATCTCAGCTTTGGATTCTTCGGTGTTCAGATTGCTTATGCTCTACAAAGCGCAAACGTTTCTCGTATCTTTGCGACTATCGGAGCTGACCCACACGATTTGAGTTACTTTTGGATTCTCCCTCCATTAATGGGACTTATCGTTCAGCCTATCGTTGGCACATTGAGTGATAAGACATGGAACAGATTTGGTCGTCGTCTTCCTTACCTCATCTTTGGTGCCGCAATCGCTGTATTAGTGATGTGCTTGCTTCCTAATGCCGGCAGCTTTGGATTGACTATTTCAAGCGCTATCCTCGTCGGATTGTTTGCTTTGATGCTCCTCGACACTTCTATCAATATGGCTATGCAACCATTTAAGATGCTTGTCGGCGACATGGTAAACGAAAAGCAGAAAGGTCTTGCCTACTCTATCCAGAGCTTCTTGTGCAACGCAGGTAGTATCGTCGGTTACATTTTCCCATTCGTATTGACATGGATTGGTTTCAAATCGACTGCCCCTGATGGCGTTGTCCCTGAAACAGTGATTTACTCATTCTATATAGGTGCGGCAATTCTTTTGGTATGCGTACTATATTCTCTCGCAAAAATTAAAGAATGGCCTCCGCAACTATACGCTGAATACAATGGTATCAACCAAGAAAAGAAGGAAAAAACCAATGTTATCAAGCTTCTTGTCAATGCTCCTAAGACATTCTGGACAGTCGGCCTTGTGCAATTCTTCTGCTGGTTTGCATTCCTTTTCATGTGGACTTACACTAATGGCACCGTTGCAAAGAACGCTTTTGACACTCCTGAAATCGAAAAGATTGCAGCTATCAACGACGGATCAAATTCTTATTCAGCTAAATACCTTCTCATCAACGACACTGTGAAGATTGTGGAAAATGGTCAAGCACTTGTGGAAGGTGTCGAAATTGGTGGTGTATTCCACCCTGCTTCTACTGTAGCTCTTAACGGCGACACTATCGTCAACAATCATCTTGTGGTATTCAATCCTGCAACCGGTAAGCCTCTCGCCACATTCGGTCAAAAGGTGGCTCAACCAAGCGATAAACTTGTGATTGACGGTGTTGACACACCTGTGACAGGCGATGTATTTATCAAAGATTATCTCTCTCAAATTAAAGGTGGCTTCCGTTTGACAACCGCAGGCATCGTAGCCGTTGACAAAAAGACAGGCAAGACTGTCGTAGAAGAAGCAGAAGTTCATCAAATTTCAGATGCAAACTCTTGCAAATATGAGACAAAAATCGACCTTAACACAGCGTCTCCACAATACAATGCAGCAGGTGACTGGGTAGGTATCTTGTTTGCTGTTCAAGCTATCGGTTCAGTGCTTTGGGCTATCGTCCTTCCACGTTTCCGTAGCCGTAAATTCTCTTATTCACTCAGTCTCGTTCTTGGTGCAGTCGGCTTTGTACTTGCAGGTTTGATACAAAATCAATACATGTTGTTCATCGCTTTCTTCCTTATTGGTTGCGCATGGGCTGCAATGTTGGCATGGCCGTTTACAATCCTCACCAACTCATTGAAGGGTGGTAACATCGGTGCTTATCTCGGTCTCTTCAACTGCTCTATCTGCTTGCCACAAATCATTGGTGCATTGGCAGGTGGTTGGATCCTCTCTTTGTTCAGCACTCCGGGACAACTTGCACCTCAATATATCATGATGATTATTGCCGGTATTTCACTTGCAATCGGTGCGCTCTGCGTCAGCATCATCAAAGAAAAAACCAACGACACAGCAGAGGAGACTTCTAATCAGTAATCGTATCTATACACCTTAAATATATACGGCAAGGACCACCGGATTCTTGCCGTATTTTATTATTTACATTAAATATTCCGAAAATATTATTGAAATATCATTTTTTTTAGTTAACTTAGTCCCAAATTTTTAAATCTAATCGATATGAATACATTTGAAACATTAAGCGACCTACTACTACATAATCGCAGCTATCGTAGATTTGATGCTTCGAAAGAGATTTCGGAAGAGACTCTTCGTAATTTAGTCAACCTTACAAGATATTGTGCATCAGGACGAAATGCACAACCTCTGAAATACAGAATTGTGACAAGCAAAGAAGAATGTGATGCTATCTTCCCAACTCTATGGTGGGCAGGTTATTTGGAAGATTGGGATGGTCCTATCCCGGAAGAACGCCCGGTGGCATACATCATCCAATGCTTGGATTCTCGCCATGGTCAAAATTGCCTTTGCTGTGATGGCATACAATTAGAAGCTATCACTCTCGGTGCTACTGCATTAGGCTTGGGCGGATGCATCATCAAATCATTTAAAGCACAGAAATTGTCTGAATCACTAAACTTGCCTAAAGGCATGATTCCTCGTTATGTACTCGCTTTAGGTCATCCGGTGGAAGAAGTTCAAATAGTCGATATGAACGGATTGCCTGATGCTGATTTTAAATATTATAGAGACATCAACGGTAAACACTACGTTCCGAAACGCCCTCTCGAAGAACTTATTATCAAATAAGACATAAAATAAGCGCTCCGCCTCATGGAGCGCTTTTTGCTTATTTATAGATTACATTTTCCGGTTTCCATTTATCTTTCACTTCCGGATCTTCTGCCGGATAACCTATTGGAATTACACATAAAGGCACATATCTTTCTTCCAACCCCAACAAGTCATTCAAATAATTAGCTTTATCCATATTGGGGTAAAATCCTGTCCATACAGCACCTAAACCCATTGAGTGTGCTGCAAGCAAGATATTTTCAGTCGCAGCAGAACAATCCTGCACCCAAAATTCTTTAGCCACTCCTTCTAATGCCTTTGTCATATCACCACATACAACAATTGCCACTGTTGCAGTCTGTGTTCGAGTGTTAGGCATCGTATCAGCCAATGTCTTTAGCAAATTCTTATCCCTAAGCACTACAAACTTCCATGGCTGACTATTGATTGCCGTTGGTGCTGCCATGCCGGCCTTGAGAATTTTCTCAATTGTATCATTCCCAACTTCTCTATTCTCAAACTGACGTACACTCTTACGTGACATTATACATTCAATCACTGCATTTTCCGACTTCATATCTTCATTTGATTGTTTATCACAAGAAACCATTCCCATCATCGAGCCTCCTATTAGCCCGCTAATTAACAATGTCTTTAAATAATTTTTCATAACATAATATTTTTTACAAAAATAATCAATTTATAATACCCTCGCAAATCCAATTACCGATTTATCAATTTTTTACTCCTTTTTCACCACATAATAACATATAAAACTGACATTATTTCCTATTTGTGTCATGTATGTCATATATAATTTTTTAATCTTTAATTTTAAAAAAATCATAACATTTCATCTGATTTTCAATATTTTAGATTAAAAATTACTAAAACATTGCAACTATACAAATACATTTAGCATACGATTTGTTTATACGATGTCAGCAATTTAAAAACAAATTACAAAAGTTTAAAAACGAAATTAATAACAACAATAAAATATTCTAAACTATGGGTAAAATTATTGGTATAGACTTAGGAACAACAAACTCATGTGTATCAGTACTTGAAGGTAAAGATCCTGTTGTAATTCCTAATAGCGAAGGCAGAAACACAACTCCATCTGTTGTAGCATTCGTTGATGGTGGCGAACGTAAAGTCGGAGATCCTGCTAAACGTCAGGCTGTCACTAACCCTACTCGCACTATCTATTCTATCAAACGATTCATGGGTGAAAAATGCTCTAAAATCGGAGACGAAATCACTCGCGTACCTTATAAAGTAGTATGTCAAAATGACATGCCAAAAGTAGATATCGACTCTCGCGAATATACTCCACAAGAAATTTCTGCTATGATTCTTCAAAAGATGAAGAAAACAGCAGAAGACTATCTCGGTCAAGAAGTTACAGAAGCTGTCATCACAGTGCCTGCTTACTTTGATGACTCTCAACGTCAAGCAACAAAAGAAGCCGGCGAAATTGCAGGTCTTAAAGTTCGTCGTATCGTCAACGAACCGACTGCTGCTGCTCTCGCATACGGTCTTGACAAATCAGACAAAGAACAAAAAATCGCAGTATTCGACCTTGGTGGCGGTACATTTGATATCTCAATCCTTGAACTTGGTGACGGCGTATTCGAAGTTAAATCAACAAACGGCGACACTCACCTCGGTGGTGACGACTTCGACCACGTAATCATCGATTGGCTTGCAGATGAATTTAAAAACGATGAAGGCGTAGATTTGCGCCAAGACCCAATGGCTATGCAACGCCTCAAAGAAGCGGCAGAAAAAGCTAAGATTGAACTTTCAAGCTCTACATCTACTGAAATCAATCTTCCTTATATCACAGCAACTGCTACAGGTCCTAAGCACTTGGTTAAGACTCTTTCTCGCGCAAAATTTGAATTGCTTGCAGAAAGACTCATCAACGCAGTTGAAGCGCCATGTATCCAAGCCCTCAAGGATGCCGGTCTGAGTGCTTCTGAAATCAACGAAGTAATCCTCGTCGGTGGTTCTACTCGTATTCCTGCAATCCAACAAAAGGTAAAAGCTATCTTCGGAAAAGAACCTAACAAAGGCGTAAACCCTGACGAAGTAGTTGCTGTCGGTGCTGCTATTCAAGGTGGTGTGCTTAGTGGCGACGTTAAAGACGTTTTGCTTCTTGACGTTATTCCATTGTCAATCGGTCTTGAGACACTTGGCAACGTAATGACAAAACTCATCGACGCAAACACTACAATCCCTACTCGCAAAAGTCAAGTTTTCTCAACAGCTGCCGACAATCAACCGGAAGTGACAATTCGCGTACTTCAAGGCGAACGCACTATGGCTGCCGACAACAAACTTCTTGGTGAATTCAACCTTGGTGGCATCGCTCCGGCTCCACGTGGTGTACCACAGATTGAAGTGACTTTCGAAGTTGACGCAAACGGTATCCTCAACGTATCGGCTAAAGACAAAGCGACAGGCAAGGAACAAAGCATTCGCATCGAAGCTTCAAGTGGTCTTAGCGATGCTGAAATCCAACGTATGCGCGACGAAGCAAAAGCTAACGAAGAAGCCGACAAAAAAGCGAAAGAACGCATCGACACTATCAACAAAGCCGATGCTATGATTTTCCAAACAGAAAAGAGCCTCAACGAACTTGGCGACAAACTCCCTGCTGACAAAAAAGCTCCAATCGAAGCTGCTCTTGGAAAGCTTAAAGAAGCACACAAAGCACAAGACGTTGATGCAATCGAACCTGCTATGAAAGAACTTGAAACAGCATTCCACGCTGCATCTCAAGAAATGTATCAAGCACAACAACAAGCCGGCACACAAGCAGGTCCTCAACCGGGTGCTCAACCAAATGCAGGCAACCAAGGTGGCGACAACGTGACAGACGTTGACTTCGAAGAAGTGAAGTAAGTTTGATAAACAAACATCAATCAGTAATACAAATCCCGCATAGCTCAAAAAGTTATGTGGGATTTTCCTTTATTAATATTATCATAAGATTTATCTAATCGCTATTTCACCAACTATATTACCATTTAAGTGATTTATGTTATTTTGATAATTTTTTGTACCTTTGTCAAAGATATTACCTATTACAAAGGATATCGAATATTAAAAATATTATAATTATCGCTATATATGGATATATTACTAATTGTATTGGCTATCGTGCTATTTATTGGAGGCATTTTAGGTTGTGTCATTCCGGCTTTACCCGGACCACCATTGGCATTTATCGCAATGCTATTATCAAAATGGAGTGGATATATCGACCTTTCCACTACTTCGTTGATAATATTCGGATTGATAACAATTGCTGTGACAATAATAGATTTTTGGCTTACACCATGGATGACAAAACGATTTGGTGGCAGCAAAGCCGGAAATTGGGGCGCAATGATTGGTCTTGTTGCCGGATTATTCCTTCCTTTTCCGATAGGAGCACTATTGGGACCTTTTGTTGGTGCATTCGTCGGAGAATTATTATTCAACCGAAGCAAAACATCTATAGCATTTACGGCAGCACTCGGAGCATTCCTGTCGTTTTTTGTCGGCACAGGTCTTAAATTATTAGCTTGCATCAGCATGATTGTTTATTCTATTTTCCAAATTACTTGGTGAATTTAAATCTAAGTTAGTATATATCGCAGAAAAATCACTAAATTTGCAGTCTCATTTATAGAATGATTATTTATGGAATACAAATTACAAGCCACAGCACCCGGAAGTGAAGCCAGAGCCGGCATCATAACAACAGACCATGGAGAAATAGAAACTCCGATTTTCATGCCAGTCGGCACACTTGGTTCTGTCAAAGGAGTACATACGCGCGAAATTCGTGATGACATAAAAGCCCAAATCATTTTAGGCAATACATATCATTTGTATTTACGTCCCGGTATAGAAATTTTGGAAAAGGCAGGTGGTCTTCACAAGTTCAACGGATGGGAACGCCCTATCCTTACTGATAGTGGTGGCTTTCAAGTATTCTCATTGTCATCAAACAGAAAGCTTAAAGAAGAAGGTGCATACTTTCGCAGTCATATCGACGGTAGCAAGCACCTATTCACTCCCGAAGGTGTGGTTGACATCCAACGTTCTATCGGGGCTGACATCATGATGGCTCTTGATGAATGTGCTCCGGGCACTGCAGATTATGATTATGCAAAACAATCACTTGGATTGACTCATCGTTGGCTCAAACGAGGATGGGACAGATTTAATGCCACCGAAGGGAAATATGGATACCGACAAACTTTCTTTCCTATAGTTCAAGGATGTGTATATCCTGATTTGAGAAGAGAATCGGCAAAATTTGTTTCTGACCTTGGTGCTGAAGGAAATGCCATCGGTGGTTTGGCTGTCGGCGAACCGACTGAGCAAATGTATGACATGATAGAAGTTGTCAATGAAATCCTTCCAAAAGACAAGCCTCGCTATTTAATGGGTGTCGGAACTCCTGCAAACATATTGGAAGCTATTGACCGTGGTGTCGATATGATGGACTGTGTTATGCCGACAAGAAATGGCCGCAATGGCATGATTTTCACTCGCAATGGCATTATGAATATGCGCAACAAGAAGTGGGAAGACGATTTCTCCCCATTAGACGAAGGTGGAGCTGCATGGGTTGACGAAGTCTATTCACGAGCATACGTGCGTCACTTGTTTATCAGTTCAGAATTGCTGGCTATGCAGATTGCATCTATCCACAATCTTGCTTTCTACCTATGGCTCGTCGGAGAAGCTCGCAAACACATTATTGCCGGCGACTTCAAAGCATGGAAAACTGAAATGGTGCAACGTGTAACTCAAAGATTATAAACCAATCGACGATGTTGAAGTTTATCAAGAATCTATTTCGCAAAAAAAATAATCAAATTCACTCTTCTGAGATAAATATTTCAGAAGAGCACATTGTTCTTGATGACACAGAAAACAACAAACTCGAAGATGAAACATTAATTTCAGAAGCAATCGAAACAGAGGAAACGCCTAATAAAACAAAGCAACAGCGTCTCTCAAAAATCAAATCGACTGAGTCTGCAAAAAAAATTATAAGTTTTTTTCGTCTAAAAAAATTAGATCAATACATATTAAAGAAATTTCTTGGCACATATTTCTTTGCTATTATTCTGTTTTTGGCAATTGTAGTAATGTTTGACATCAATGAAAAACTTGATGCCTTTATTACAGCACCTTTAAAAGAAACCATTTTAGACTACTTTCTCAATTTCTTACCATATTTTGCCAATCAGTTTTCCCCTCTATTCGTATTTATATCTGTGATTTTCTTTACCTCAAAAATGGCTGACAATTCAGAGATTATCGCAATATTATCGAGTGGAGTAAGCTTTCGCCGACTATTACGACCATACATGATAGGAGCGACTGTTATTGCCGCAATCACCTTCGTCTTAGGCAATTACATAATTCCACCCACCAACATCGATCGTATTAATTACACTAACAAATACGTAAAGAATAAAAAAATCGATGCCGGCACAAACATCCAATTAATGGTACAGCCGGGTGTAGTCGCTTATATGGCAAGATATGATGCTTCGTCAAAATTAGGTTATCGGTTTTCTCTGGAACGTTTTGAAGGCAAAACATTGGTTTCAAGAATGACTGCACAATCTATAAGTTATGACACATTATACAATTGGAAAGCTCGCGACTACATGATACGCGATTTTGTTGGTATGAAAGAGACTATCCGACGTGGCTCTACCATTGACACAATAATACCAATCGAGCCGAGAGACTTCCTTATTTCAAAAAATGACCAAGAAACATTGACAACACCCGAACTAAGCCAATATATAGAAAAACAAAAAATGAGAGGTGTAGCCAATATCAAAGCCTTTGAGATCGAAAAAGAAAAGCGCTATGCCAACACAGCAGCAGCATTTATCCTGACACTTATCGGCATGTCGTTGTCATCTCGAAAAGTAAAGGGAGGCATGGGCATCAATATCGGCATCGGATTATTACTTAGTTTCAGCTACATTCTGTTTTCTACAGTGACATCTTCATTTGCAATATCCGGAGCGACAACACCATTTATAGCAATGTGGATACCCAATATTATATATTTAATAATAGGAATAATCCTCTACAAAAGAGCATCGATGTAATAAAAATATTTGCTGTCGGGCACTACACAGACACTACAATTCGAAGAAAATAATAAAAAAACATCAAAAAGATTTGCTCAATAAGAAAAAAATCAGTAACTTTGCGCTTGTTTTGTGGCACATCCTGTAAAGTCGCTGAAAATGATGCAGTTAGCGATGATATGAGAACTGAGATGGCGGCCACAACACTTCAAAGGAATTAATAAAAGAAAATTAACAACAGCCATGTCAAAAATTTGTCAAATCACAGGCAAGACAGCGATGACAGGAAACAATGTTTCTCACTCTAAGCGTCGCACTAAACGCAAATTCCAAGTGAATTTGTTTACTAAGAAATTCTACTGGGTAGAAGAAGATTTGTGGATTTTGTTGAACGTATCAGCTCGCGGTCTTCGCACAATCAACAAAATCGGTCTCAATGCAGCTCTTAAACAAGCTGAAGCAAAGGGATACATCGATTTCAGAGATATTAAAGTATTATCATTTTAATGTAATAAACGCAAGGTAAAACTATGGCAAAGAAAGCTAAAGGTAATAGAGTTCAAGTAATCCTTGAGTGCACTGAACACAAGGCAAGCGGTATGCCCGGTACATCTCGCTATATTACTACAAAGAATAGAAAGAACACTACCGAGAGAATGGAGTTGAAGAAATACAACCCTATTTTGAAGAAATACACTATTCACAAAGAAATCAAATAATAATACTTAACTATGGCAAAGAAAACCGTCGCATCGTTGCAGAAAGGTGAAGGTCGTACTTATAGCAAGGTGATCATTATGGAAAAATCACCAAAGACAGGCGCTTACATCTTCAAAGAAGAAATGGTTCCTAACGATGCAGTGCAAGCAGCACTCAAATAATATTAGAATATAAAATATATTAAATTCTATACCAATGAGACTACATCAGACGATGTGGTCTCATTATTTTTTCTACGACAAACCTTTTTTCGCCTTTCTTCGCATCATCCTCAGACATTCGCACAACATAAATATATCGAAAAACAATAAAATATTTGCGATATCAAAATATTTTATATACCTTTGCAACAAATAAATCACAAATTCTAATATTTCATCGATGAAAAAAGTAATCAACATATTGTGTATTGCCATTATCAGCGTGATTTTGGCGTCAATCATCTTACCAACCTACCAGTTTGGCTATTATTTCGGTGTCGGTCTCAATCAAGGCTTGCAATCTGCCGATGGTGATACATTATCAAACAAAATTCTTGAAGAAAACACACCATTGGCATTGGCGTTCACTCCATCAATCGAAAAGATTACCAATGCTCCCGACTCTCTACTCGACAAAACAAACGGCAATGTGCTCCAATTCACAATTAACAAAGGATCCATCTTCGTACCTAAAGACATGGTCCCACAATCATACATCATCGCCAACCTAATCTGTGGACTGATAATTTTGGCTATCGTAGTAATAATGATAATCAAGTTTATCCGACTGATCAACAACATCAATCGTAACAAAGTGTTTGAACGCTGCAATGTCAAACTACTACGCCAACTTGGAATACTGATGCTGTCACTCGCATTGGTCAACATCATATCAGGCGTTTATGGTGAAATCATCGTAGCCCGACTTCCATACGAACTATCAGGCTACAGCTACAGCTACTATTGGCAACTTCCATGGGGACACATCCTAATCGGATTGGTTTCTCTCCTTATGGCACAAATTTGGGCTAAGGGCATACAAATGAGAGAAGAACAAGAATTGACAATCTAAATCGTTGACACCATGCCAATTATAGTAAATTTAGACGTGATGATGGCTAAACGCAAGATTTCCCTCGGAGAACTTGCCGAAAGAATGCAAATCACCCCTTCCAACCTCTCAATTCTAAAGACAGGTAAAGCAAAAGCCATCAGATTTTCGACACTAAACGCAATCTGCCGACAACTTGATTGCCAACCCGGCGACATACTTGAATATCGTCCTCCAATGCCGGGAGAGGAAGATGATGACATCGAATAACTACTGAGACAATAACAAAACTAAACAATAATAAATTAAAACAAATCAAACAAAATGAAACTATTCAAATCAGCTCTTTTGGCACTCGCTGCACTTTGTGCAGGCTCTACTGCCTACGCTACAGAGCACATGAAGAGTCTCAACCCTGACTTCTTTGACAAGACTACGTCAGCAGGTGAAGACTTCTACAAGTTTGTCAACCAAGGATGGATGGATGCCAACCAATTGACTCCTGAGTACTCTCGCTACGGTCAATTCAACATCCTTACAGACTCAAGCAACAACCGTATCAAGAACATCGTTCTCAACCTCGCTGCAAGCAATCCGGAAAAAGGTTCTGTTGCTTACAAAGTAGCAACAATCTACGAACAAGCTATGGACAGCGTTCGCCGTAACCGCGAAGGTGCTGAACCTATTAAAGCAGATTTGGCTAAAATCGAAAACACAACTCACGAAGGCATGACAGACCTTCTCTTGTGGATTCATGCCAACTATGCAAGCCCATTCTTTGGTGCCGGTCCGATGGAAGACCTTGGCAATAGCAAAGTTTATGCTATGTACGTTTCAAGCGGTGGCATGACACTTGGCGATCGCGACTACTATCTCGCTAATGACTCTCGCAACAAAGAAGTGCGCGAAGCATACAAGAAACTCATCATCGACAACATGCGACTCGCCGGCTACTCTAAGAAAGAAGCCAACCGTATCATGAAGAACGTCATGAAGATCGAAACTGCTCTCGCTGACTCTGCTTGGACTCGCGAACAAAGCCGCAACCTCCCGGCAATGTACAATGTGCGCACATTCGCTCAACTCAAAGAAATGTACAACAACATCCCTTGGGATCGTTTCTTCATCGAAACTATGGGTATCGAAAGTCCTGAGACTGTAATCGTAACTGAACTCAGCTCTGTGGCTCAAGCCAACAATCTCATCGGCACACTCACAGACCGTGAAATCAAGGACTACTACCTATGGCAATACGTACGCCAAGCTGCAGGCAAACTCAGCGACGACTTCACAAACGCTTCATTCGAATTCAACAAAGTAATGAGTGGTGTTTCTGCACAACAACCACGTTGGAAACGTGCTCTTAGCGCTACTGAAGGTCTTATGGGTGAAGCTATCGGTCAGCTTTATGTAGAAAAATATTTCCCTGAAACATCTAAGCAATACATGCTTGAGCTTGTCGAAAACCTTCGCAATGCACTCGGCAAGCACATCATCGAACTCCCATGGATGAGCAGTGAAACTAAGCTCAAAGCTATCCAAAAACTTAGCGCATTCACTGTGAAGATTGGCTACCCTGACAAATGGGAAGACTACACAACAATGGAAATCGACCCTAACCTTTCATATTACGAAAACTGCCACAATGCTTCTATGTGGCACCAAAAGAAAGAATTAGCTAAATGGGGCAAACCTGTTGATAAATCAGAATGGGGCATGACTCCTCAAACAGTCAACGCATACTATAGCCCATTGGCTAACGAAATCGTATTCCCTGCAGGTATCCTTCAAGCACCATTCTTCGATGCTGAAGCAAGCGATGCTGAAAACTATGGCGGTATCGGCGTTGTAATCGGTCACGAAATGATCCACGGTTTTGACGACCAAGGTTGTAACTTCGACGCTGAAGGCAACATGAAGAACTGGTGGACAGCAGAAGATGCTGAAGCATTCAAGAAGTTGTCTCAAGTACTCGTTGATCAATTCAACCAAGTAGAAATCCTCCCGGGTCTCTTCGCTAACGGCGAATATACATTAGGCGAAAACATCGCTGACCAAGGTGGTCTTCGCGTATCTCGCACTGCATTCCTTGACTCTCAAAAGAATAAAGGTGTGAACATCAATAGCGAAGAAGCTAAGATTGAAGGCTACACTCCAATGCAAGTGTTCTACATGAACTACGCAAACCTTTGGGCACAAAACATCCGTGAAGCTGAAATTCGTTCACTCACATCAGGCGACGTTCACTCACTCGGTATCAACCGCGTTAACGTAACACTTAAGAACATCCAGCCATTCATCGATGCATTCGGCATCAAAGAAGGCGACAAAATGTTCCGTCCTCAAAGCGAACAAGTTATTATCTGGTAATCAAACACACAACCATAATAATTAGGAGTTAATACGAAAATCGTCTTGAGAGCATAAAAACTTTCAAGGCGATTTTTTTATATAATTATTTCCATGCTTATCTGCCGACATTACAAAAATAATTGTTCTGACCTATACCCTATTCAGACTGCAAAATCTCAGCGATAAATATTAGTTGGCAAAATTTATTCATCATCAAAAAAAGACTTTGCAGATTATGATTTTTTCTGTAACTTTGCATACTATTTTGGTAATTGTATTTTTAACATTGTATGAACAACATATTTAACGATAATTTTTTAGACTCCAACGATTGTAAAGTAACCATAGGGCCAATCATTACCGAGATTAGAGACGTCAGCGACACTGAAATGGAACATACGGATTTTGACAACATTCCCTTGTTGCCACTACGCGATATGGTGCTATTCCCGGGTGTGACATCTCCTATTTCAATAGGCAGAGAGGCTTCTTTGGCACTTATCAATCAAGCATACCGAAACAAACAGACAATATGCACAGTCACCCAACGAGTGGCTGATGTAGAAAAGCCATATCTATCTGACATGTTCTCAGTCGGTGTGACTGCAAACATTATAAAGGTGCTTGAACTTCCTGACGGCACAACAAGTGCCATATTGCAAGTTAAGGAGTTAGTACACCTTGACGACATCGTCGCAACAGAGCCTTTCCTCAGAGCAAAAGTGAGCAAGATTAATGAAGTCATTCCGGTCGATAGCGACAAAGAAATGGCTGCTGTAATCATTGCCATGAGAGAAGTGTTTGCCCGTATGTTGGCATCATTCGGAGAGCAAGAAACACAAGAAATCAAGTTTGCCATTAAGAATATCGACAACCCTCTATTCTTAATCAACTTTATTTGTGTAAACTCTCCTCTCGAAACTAATATCAAGCAATCAATGCTTGAAGAGACCAATCTCAAAGAACGTGCGCTTAAATTGACTCATCATCTTGACACAGCTTGTCAATTGATGGAAATCAAAGCAAATATCCAATCGCGTACCAGAGAGGACATCACACAGCAACAACGCGAGCATTTCCTTCATCAACAAATGCGAGCAATTCAAGACGAACTCGGTGGCTCCGTAGAAGAGCAAGACGTCGATGAATTACGCAACAAAGCTGAACTTAAGGCATGGCCTAAATATGCACAAGAGCATTTCGAAAAAGAAGTAAGAAAACTTGAACGCTTCAACACACAAAGCCCTGAATACTCTATTCAATACACATATCTCGAAACTTTATTAAATTTGCCTTGGGACAATATGACCAAAGGTAAAATATCTCTTAATAAAGTAGAGCGAACACTTAATCGCGACCATTATGGTCTTGAAAACGTGAAGGAACGAATCATCGAGCACATGGCTGTGCTTCAGCTTCGTGAGGACATGAAGGCTCCGATTATCTGCCTATACGGACCTCCGGGAGTTGGTAAGACATCATTAGGTCGTTCCATTGCTGACGCCATAGGTAGAGAATATGCACGCATTTCATTGGGTGGTCTGCATGACGAAGCAGAAATCAGAGGTCACCGTAAAACCTACATAGGAGCTATGCCGGGACGAATCATTTCTGCAATGTCAAAAGTGAAGACTTCAAACCCTGTGATTGTATTGGATGAAATAGACAAAATCGGTAAAGACTTCAAAGGCGACCCTTCGACAGCCCTTCTTGAAGTGCTTGACCCGGAACAAAACTGCAAATTCCACGATAATTACATTGACGTAGATTACGATTTGTCGAAAGTCATGTTTATCGCTACTGCCAACGACCTCAGCACCATCTCTCGCCCTTTGCGTGACAGAATGGAAATCATCGAATTAAGCAGCTACATAACAGAAGAGAAAGTCGAGATTGCTCGCCGTCACTTAGTTCCAAAGTTGCTTGAAGAGCATGGGTTTGAACCGAAAGAAATAGACTTCAGCAAAGCCACTCTCACAAAGATTGTTGACTACTACACACGTGAATCAGGTGTCAGACTATTAGAGAAAAAAATCTCTAAAGTGCTTCGCAGACTCGCTCGACTTAAAGCTATCGGCAAAGACTATCCGACTTCAATCAAACCGGATATGCTTAAAGAACTTCTCGGTCCGATTGAGGTAAACCCGGATATGTATGAAAACAACGATTTTGCAGGCGTAGTCACAGGATTGGCTTGGACTCAAGTCGGAGGCGACGTATTGTTCATCGAATCTTCGCTATCAAAAGGCAAAGGAGACAAACTCACTTTGACCGGCAACCTTGGCGATGTGATGAAAGAATCGGCAATTATTGCAATGCAATATCTTAAGGCTCACCACCAAGAACTTGGAATAGACTATTCTGTGTTTGAAAAATACGATGTTCATATCCACGTACCGGAAGGTGCAATACCTAAAGACGGACCTTCTGCCGGTATAACAATGACAACATCTCTTGCCTCTCTTTTCACACAACGCAAAGTCAGAGAAAAACTCGCTATGACCGGAGAAATCACATTGCGCGGCAAAGTACTCCCTGTCGGTGGTATCAAAGAAAAAATCCTTGCTGCAAAACGCGCCGGAATTACCGATATAATCCTTTGTTCTCTAAATAAAAAGGACATTGAGGAAATCGACGAAAAATATCTGAAAGGATTGCAATTCCATTATGTTGACACAATTCGCGAAGTATTGAATTTTGCTCTACTTGAAGAAAAAGTTCCGAATGCATTAACGCTCGCATAAGCATAGCATAAAACGGATAGATTAAATCAACTTATTTCACTGCTACCCAATAATTTAGTGGGTGGCAGTGTTTGTATTTATACCGCAACACACCTCATTAACAACCTATTCATGTTTAAATAATTTATCATTTTCACAACAAGACTAAGACCTTAGTTTTAAAAATATTTATTTTTTTGAAAAAATTTATTGGTATCAAGAAAACTTTTTAAACTTATTGATGTTGTAGTTGTATAAAAGACAAAAGTCCTTTTTTTAATCCTTTTTAATATGGAACCTAAAGAAAATTTTAAACAGAGATTGTTAGGATTGCAAGGCAATCTTTTCAGTTTCGCTTTCCAACTCACATCCAACAAGGAAGAAGCTGAAGACCTATTGCAAGACACAACACTCAAGGCTTTGACCAATGAAGAAAAATTTGCAGAAGACACTAATCTCAAAGGTTGGATTTTCACAATCATGCGAAACATCTTCATTAATAATTACAGACAGTCTGTAAGACAAGCCACAATCGTTGACCAAACCGAAGATTTGTTTCATTTGAACATTTCACAAGAATCCGGTTTAAGCACCCCCGACGGAGCCTATTCTGTCAAGGAAATCAACAAAACGATTAATTCGTTTTCTGATGACTATCGTATCCCTTTTGCAATGCACATTGCAGGATACAAATACCACGAAATTGCAGAAAAATTAGGTTTGCCGTTAGGTACAGTTAAAAGTCGTATTTTCTTTGCCAGACAACGTTTACAAAATATTTTAAAGGATTATCGTTAAAAAAGACATCAACTATAAAGGATTTTCATTAAGAACATTAGCTTAAAAAAAGCAATAGGACCCTAATCCCACCGGATCAGAGTCCTTTTTTTAATTTAATTCGTTCTTAACTTATTGAGTATTCGTTTATTATCTGATACGATCGTAACTCTTAAGTTTATTTTCATCTGCTCGCATTCTCAATGCTGCCAACACCTGCCACAAAGCAGCCACTACTATGCAGAGACCACCTGTAACTTTGCATTCCACAGCTTCTGCCATTGAGCATGGCATAATGTAGCAAGTCGCTGCATAAGCCAATGTTAGGATTGCACAAAGATATGTAGTCTTGATTTGCTGACGGAGATTCTTGTAAAGAAAGATGATGATGAACGACAAAATTGTTGCGAGCGCACCCATAACTATAGTCACCACTGAATCCAATGGAGTGATAATCTGTGGAAGATCACCATTCACAACAGCCACAGGAGTAAACATCGAGACTCCCAATAAAATTCCGGCAAGTAGTAGCATTGCCGATTGCCAACGTTGAATTACCATATATTTATATTTTAATTTATCAATTTATATTGCAAAGTTAAAAATTTTAGTTGACATCTACAATTCATTTCACTAATTGCGACAACTTTTATGTTCTATTTTTTTTGAATTTAAGTCATTAAGTTTTTTTAATTACCAAAACCTTTTTTCCAATCATTTTTTTTTGTAATTTTGAAAGATTTTAGACTATATTAGAAAAAGTAGCATAAATTATATAATACATATTATCAACATTTAATAATAATCGATAAAATACATAAATTTATGAAATTAAACAAGTTTTTAAATCTATCCATCAGCTTGATAACAGGTTCTCTTCTACTTGTATCATGCTCTGGAGACAAACAGCAGGCAGCCGCTCCTGCTCCGGAATTAGCAGTAATCACTGTTGGAGAAGAAAATGCAACTCTTCATCACATCTATCCAGCAACACTGCATGGTAAAAATGACGTCGAAATTCGTCCGCAAATATCCGGATTTTTAACAAAGGTACACGTTCAAGAAGGACAAAAAGTCAGCAAAGGACAAACACTTTTCACAATTGATCAAGTTCAACTCCAAGCAGCTGTAGATGCTGCCAAAGCACAAGTTGCAGTTGCTGAAGCTAATGTAAACACTGCACAAACGAATGCCAAGAACAATAAGTTGCTTTTGGACAAAAACATTATCAGCGCATCGGCCTATCAGACATCTGTCGATAATCTCAATTCAGCCATAGCACAACTCAACGCAGCAAAAGCTCAGTTTACTTCTGCACAGAAGAACCTTTCATACACTGTGGTGTCAGCTCCTGTTGCAGGTGTTGTCGGCACAATCTCATACAAAGAGGGAGCATTGGTGTCACAATCTACCTTACTCACTATTCTCTCTAACAACTCCGACATTGAAGCATACATCTCAATGAACGAAAAAGAAGTGCTTGACCTCACCAACAATGGTGCTCGCTCACTCCAACAAGCTCTTGACTCACTTCCGGAGGTATCATTGCGACTTGCCAATGGCGAAGAGTATGCTCACAAGGGAAAAATCATCTCTGTTTCCGGAGTTATAGATGCAGCGACAGGCAGTGCCACAGTTAAAGCTGCTTTTGTAAATCCTGACGGCATGATTCGCAGTGGAAGCACCGGACAAATCTTATTGCCAAACATGGCTGAAGGCGTTATTCAAATTCCACAAAAGGCCACATACGAAATCCAAAACCTCAAGTTCTGCTACGTACTTGGCGACTCAAGCAAAGTTCAATCAAGAGCTATCGAAGTTGCTGACCAACATGACGGTAAAAATTTCATCATCACAAAAGGTCTTAATAAAGGCGACGTAGTTGTTGTCGAGGGTGTAGGTATCACTGTCAAAGAAGGCATGATTATCAAGCCAAAGCACAACAATCAAACTGAAGCGAAATAACTGTCAACGTTTAATAAATCAAAGGAAGTATATTTCCCTATAATCAGATAATAATCTATGAATTTATCAAGATTTATAAATCGTCCGGTACTTTCGACAGTGATATCGATTTTCATCGTGCTATTCGGTATCATCAGTTTGACCACATTGCCTATTGAGCAATACCCGGACATCGCACCGCCGACAATCCGTGTATCTACGACATACACCGGTGCGAACGCACAAAGTGTGCTGAATTCAGTGATTGCACCATTGGAAGAGCAGATTAATGGTGCAGAAAACATGGATTACATGGTTTCTACCGCAGCCAATAACGGCTCGGCTGAAATCCAAGTCTATTTCAAACAAGGTACAGACCCTGACATGGCTGCGGTCGATGTGCAAAACCGTGTTGCCAAGGCTGCAGGTTATCTCCCATCGGAAGTTAATCAAGTAGGTGTGATCACCCAAAAACGTCAGTCTTCAACACTTATGGTCATCACCCTCAACTCTGATAACAATAAGTATTCAACAGACTTTATTGAGAACTACATGTCTCTCAATATCGTGCCACAGATTAAACGTGTTTCAGGTGTTGGTGATGCGATGATGTTTGGGGCAGACTATTCTATGCGTATTTGGCTTAAGCCGGAGGTTATGGCACAATATGGTTTGATGCCAAGCGACATCTCTACGGCACTTTCAGAACAAAACATCGAAGCTGCTCCGGGTCAATTTGGAGAAAATGGCGACCAAAGTTTCCAATATGTAATGCGCTATAAAGGTCGTCTTGTCGAAGAGACAGAGTTTGAAAATATCATTATCCGTGCTTACAGTGATGGTAAAATCCTGTATCTTGGTGATGTTGCAGACATTGAATTGGGTCGCGTCTCTTATGGTTTCTCCAACAAAATTGATGGTATGAATGGTTGCTCTGCAATGGTTTATCAAGCAGCCGGCAGTAATGCTACCCAAGTAATTAGTGATATCGAAGCAAAACTTGCTGAATTCCAAAAAGATGCACCGGAAGGTCTTAATATCGGCATATCAATGAACGTCAACGACTTCCTTTTCGCATCTATGCACGAAGTAATCAAGACCTTGATTGAAGCATTCCTCTTGGTGTTTGTAGTGGTATTCATCTTCCTTCAAGATTTCCGTTCTACCATCATTCCTATCATCGCAATCCCTGTGGCATTGATTGGTACGTTTTTCTTGATGAAGATGTTCGGTTTCTCACTTAACCTTTTGACACTTGCAGCTCTTGTATTGGCTATTGCTATTGTGGTCGATGACGCCATTGTCGTCGTCGAGGCTGTCCATGCCAAGCTTGACCAAGGATACAAGTCGGCTCGACAGGCCTCTATCGACGCAATGGGTGAAATCGCAGGTGCCTTGATTTCAATTACTCTTGTAATGATGCTTGTGTTTATCCCGGTTTCATTCATGGGTGGTACATCAGGTATCTTCTATCGCCAATTCGGTTTGACAATGGCAATGGCAATCGGTCTTTCAGCCGTAAACGCGTTGACATTGACCCCTGCACTATGTGCAATGTTCCTAAAGACTCATGACCAACATCATGAAGGCGCTGAAGCTCAACCGGCTAAAAAGATGTCTTTCATGAAACGTTTCTTCTATTGGTTTAACGTTATGTTTGAAGCTTTGCTCGCCAAATATAAGAAAGCAACAGAATTTTTCATCAAGCGTAAATGGCTCAGTCTTGCTACTGTAGCCGGATCTATTGCTTTGATGATGTGGCTCATGGCTACTACTCCATCAGCACTTGTTCCAGATGAAGACACCGGCACTATCATGGGCGTGGTCGATATGCCACCGGCAACATCGCAAGAACGCACACAAGCAGTCATCGACGCTGTGGATAGCATTGCGGCAGAAATCCCGGCTATCAAAAATCGTACTGCCATCACAGGTTTCAGTTTCATTGCAGGCCAAGGTAACTCGTATGGCTCTATGATTATCAAACTCAACCACTGGGACGACCGCGACCTTAAGACAGAAAGTGCAGACGCTATTATCGGACAATTGAGTCAGAAGGTTAACAACACCATTAAAGACGGTCGCATCATGTTCTTCAAGCCTCCTATGATTAGCGGCTATTCTGCTACTAATGGTCTTGATATCAAGCTCCAAGACAAGACCGGCGGTGACCTCAACAACTTCTTTGAAGTTGCACAAGGATTCCTTGCAGAACTCAATAAGCGTCCTGAAATTCAGATGGCATACACTACCTTTAACCCATCATTCCCTCAATATCTTGTGGAAATCGATGTTGCTAAGGTAAAACAAGCCGGATTGACTCAAAATGCTATCCTTCAAACTCTCCAAGGCTACTATGGTGGTATGTATATTTCTAACTTCAACCGCTTCGGTAAGCTTTATCGTGTAATGATGCAAGCCAATCCTGAGGCTCGTGTATCACCTGAAACTTTGAAACAAATCAAAGTAAAAAACGGTACAGAAATGGCACCAATCGACAACTTTGTGAAACTCTCACGTGTCTATGGTCCTGACATCATCAACCGTTTCAATATGTACACAGCAATTTCAGTTACAGGTAGTCCGGCACCTGGTGTTTCAACCGGTGATGCGATTGCTGCAGTAAACGAAGTGGCGGAAAAGACACTTCCTGTCGGTTATGGTTTCGAATTTGGTGGTCTTACTCGTGAAGAATCAAAATCATCAAGTAATTCATCAGGTGTTATCTACGTATTGGTACTCCTATTCGTTTACCTCCTATTGAGTGCACAATACGAAAGCTACATCTTGCCGTTGGCTGTAATCCTTTCTATTCCATTCGGTCTGATGGGTACATTTGTATTTGCACAAATGATGGACATTACCAATAACGTTTATCTACAAATTGCCTTGATTATGCTCATCGGTCTTTTGGCTAAGAATGCCATTTTGATTGTCGAATTTGCCTTAGATCGTCGTAAGACAGGCATGAGCATCGTTAATGCCGCAATCCAAGGGGCAACAGCACGTCTTCGTCCGATTTTGATGACATCTTTGGCTATGATTATCGGTCTTATACCTTTGATGATTGCATCAGGTGCGGGTGCTAACGGTTACAATGCATTGGGTACAGGTTCTATCGGTGGTATGCTTATCGGTATGATTCTCCAAGTGCTTGTCGTTCCTGCTCTCTTCGTTATCTTCCAAAAGATTCACGAAAAGATTTCTCCATACAAATGGACCGACAAAGACAACAGTAAGATTAGTGCCGAAATCGAACAGTACAGTATTAAAGATTAATTACAATCATGAAAAATATAAGTAAAATCATATTATCAACGATGTTGGTGGCTACCATGAGTAGCTGCCACATCTACAACAAATATGAGCTACCTAAGGACAATGCCATCATTGGCGAATATCAGAAAGCCACTGAAAGCCCGGTAGATTCATCAGCGTTTGGCAATCTTGCTTGGCAAGAAGTATTTACCGACACAATACTTCAACGCTACATCAACACAGCTCTTGATGCCAATAAGGACTACAAAAATGCCAAGTTAAATATCGACATCGCACATGCACAATTGAAAGGTGCTAAGTTGAGCTATCTTCCTTCATTATCATTTAACCCAAATGGTGGTGGTGCAAGTTATGCCGGCTCACCGATGTCTTGGTCCTACTCTTTGCCTCTCGCTGTAAGTTGGGAAATTGACATCTTTGGCAAGACTCTCAATAATAAGCGCAAAGCTCAAGTGGCGTTAGAGCAAACAGAAGCCTACACTCAAGCTGTTCGTTCTCAAATTATCGGAGCCGTGGCTAACACATACTATGCTCTTGTGTCGCTAAACGAACAATTACGCATCACTCAGACTACTGCCAAACTTTGGCAAGAGCAAGTAGAGTCAATGGTATTGATGAAAGAGGCAGGCAGAGTCAATGAAGCAGCAGTTGTGCAAAGTCGTGCAAACTACTACTATATCCTTTCGACAATCCCCGATCTCGAAAATGCGATTCATCAAGCCAACAACACAATGTCGCTTCTACTTAACACCCACTACAACAAATGGGTGGTTACAAAATCGCTCAACGTAGAAAGCCCTGTGATATTCACAGAAGGTATTCCGGTTGATTATCTTGCTGCTCGTCCTGACGTAAAAGCGGCAGAAAAAGAGTTTGCAACAGCATATTATGCGACCAACATTGCACGCTCCAACTTCTACCCAAGCCTTGTCATTTCTGCTCAGGGAGGATTTACAAATCTCCTTGGTAGCATAATAACAAATCCGGGTGATTGGTTTATTCAATTGGCAGGATCTCTAACAGCACCGATTTTCTCAAGAGGTCGCAATATTGCCACACTCGAAGTTGCAAAAGCTCAACAACAACAAGCGCTCAACAACTTTGAATACACAATATTGAATGCTGCTTCGGAAGTCAGCGATGCGTTGATGCAATTCAACACTAATGAAGCAAAACGCTTGATGCTCCTTAAGCAAATTGACCAACTCGAAAAATCAGTAGAATATACACAAGAGCTCCTAACTTTGGGACAAGCAACATATCTTGAAGTCCTTTCTGCAGAACAAAGTCTGCTATCTGCTCAAATTTCAAGTCTGGACTGCTGGCACTCAAAAGTTTCTGCTCTTATAAATCTCTACCAATCGCTTGGCGGTGGCAGATAAATATCAACCTATAAATCTAAGTAATATGTCAAATATCAGCAATCTTTCATTCGTTCACCCGAATGCAAAAATAGGTTCCAACGTCACTATCGATCCTTTTGTTTATATCGATGATGATGTAGAAATTGGTGACAACTGCCACATAATGTCACACACAAGCATTATCTCAGGAACACGTATCGGTAAAAACAACACCATCTATCATGGCGCAATTATCGGTGCAGACCCTCAAGATTTCAGATGGAAAGGAGAAAAGACCTATTGCACTATTGGCGACAATAATCGCATTTATCAGCAAGTGATTATCAATCGCAGTATTCGCGAAGGAGAGTCCACTGTTATAGGTTCAAATTCCTATATCATGGCGCAAAGTCATATCGGTCATGACACACGCATCGGCGACCATTGCGTGATTGGCAACGCTGTAAAAATTGCAGGCGACTGTCGCGTTGACAATTGCTCAATACTTTCATCCATGGCCCTTGTCCATGAGAAATGTCACATCGGCGAATGGGTGCTAATCAAGGGTGGTTGCCGTGTCAACAGCAACATCCCTCCTTTCGTCATTATGGCCCACAACCCTATATCTTACTTCGGCGTGAATGCCTACATCTTGCGCAAAGAAGGTAAAGATGAAGATACTATCGATGAAATTGCAAAATGTTATCGCCACATTTATCAATGCAACACATCAATCTTCAACGCATTGTTACGTATCGAAGCAGACGTAAAACCGGGCCCTGAAAGAGATGCTATCGTTAAATTTGTCAAAGACCACAATTATAAAATTGCGTCACTACCTTTGGAAATGATTTAATTAATATCATATCTAACTCACAAAAAAATGCTGCCGACAATAATTTCTCGACAGCATTTTTTTATAACCTATTGTAGCGTTAAATCCAAATCATTATTTAAGACTTACCTCCATACAAGATAGGAAACAGCATTTGAATAAGGATAGTCAATGACACCATAATTATGACGTTTGCCTTCTAAATCGACATGCTCAAAAATCGGGTCTCCTCCTTCAAGCATTATTGCTTCCACCACATCAGCCTTTATCAAAGCATTGGTAAAATCATTAATCACAACGCTATCCACTGATGCAACAACGCTCAATCTGCCATTTCTGACACATAGCGCATGACGAATATATCGGTCTTGATTCTTCATTGATGACAGCTTACCATTTTCCACTAAAGAAAATTGTCGGAAGAAATCTCCCCCTCGCTCTGTTGCTTGTTCGAAAAGATAAGTGTGTTTTGATGCGCCGATATGTATCGAGTCTTCGATAATGGCACAATATCCTGCTTTTGAGCGTCCCCAAGATATAGGCTTGCCGTCCTTCACCATTGCGCCGACCACACTGCTGTTTCCGTCCTTATCTATTGCTATAGATGCCGCTTGCACTATGCACACAGACGTGGTGTCCGACAGACAATCATGACCTATCTCAAGACTCGGCACCGAATTATGCGGAGTAACAATTCTCAATTTCAATCCATCGACATCTATCACCTCTTCATCACAATATTGATAGGAATATCTATCATCATCATTATCATTTAACGCCAATGAATTAACTGTGACCACTTCCTGCACCTTTTCCTTTGCAAAAAACGACCAACAACACAACGTGACAACTATAAACGCAATTAGAATACAACTCAATAAAAGAATATTGTTTTTCTTTTTTCTTTTCTTCAAGTCGTCACCTTGATTTCCTGTTATTATTGCATTATTGAATATAGAAAATTCCGACTGTTTAGAATTTTCAGGCATAGATTCATTCTCAGATGTTTGCGATGATTGCGAAGAATTTGTGCCGCCAACGATGCGAATATCATCATCGCATATATCATTGAGTTTATTTTGAGGTGGCAATATTTTTCCCATACATTAATCAATTTATTTTGTGCTTTTCTTCCACATATTCTTTCAACTTTTTCAAAGCCTCTTTCGAAGCTGACAAGGTATATGTGAAAGTTGCATTATCCGACAATATTAACTGCTGACGCGACACATTAATATGATAGATATAATTATAATTTACAATCAAGCATCTCCCTATGCGAATAAAATTATTGCCATTGCTCTCCAATTGCTCAGACATCAATTCCTCTATTTCGCCCAATTGAAGAGTTACGGTTCGCTCCTCGCCATTAGCTATAACAAACGTAGAATAGTTGCCATCGGAATGGACATAGACTATCCTATCAGTCAATATTCTTGACAATTCTACCGATGTCCTAACTAATATACGACTATTCAAATCCATTAATTAATGACGAAAAGTGCAATTAATTCTCCAATCAACGAAATTACCATAAATCCCAACATTCCTAATGCAATCAAGTCCAAACGACGAGATTCGGCAGGAATAATTCTCGCAAACAATGTCGCTATGAAATGACAAAACGCTGCCATAAATGCAAAGAATATATCAAAATAGCTCCACCACTCTGTGCGCATCTTAAATGTGGCAATAATTACTACGACAATTATCAATAAATATATTACTGCCCACAACTTTGATGTCAACAACTTTTTAACCATATCTTATACCTAATTTTTTATCTGAATAATTTCACTGAATATGTTTGTCCCGATTTCGAGCTCATGACAGCAAAATAAAAGCCTGTCGATACTGAGGAAAGATTTATTGAAACACTACTTGCTGAATTGTACGTCGCATGCCAAACGACAGCCCCACTGAGGTTAAAGACTCTAACCATGCTTATATCCTCCGGCATATCAATCATATAGTGTCCGCCACCATTATTTCTTATTATCGGAGATGTGACAATATTGGCATTCTCTATGGCAGACTGCTTTCTTCGGCGTTCTGCTTCAAATTCTGCAACGTATGACTCATAATAGCTGAATGGTTTCTCCTCAGCATATTCTTCAATGCTGTTCGGTGCATTTTCCAATAATGCAATCTGTCCGAAACTCATTATTTCCGTCGGCATTAATCGATACCATCCCGATTCTTTACCATCCATTGCCAATCGATACATATTACCACGTTTGCCACAGACGATTATCGGTTCGATAAAATCATTATCAATCAACCCCAACGATACATTCGAACGATACAATTCATCTGCAATCATTTCTTCCCATTGACTTGGATAATAAGTCGATGACAATTGCGAATTAATCGAATTATCATCCAACGCCAAAATCAAATCCAATTCATTACGCACCTCTATGCCGCTCTTCCTTGCAGCACTACTTACCACTTCCGTCGCATTCAGAATGTCATAAATGTGTTGTGGAAGATTTTGCCACGCCTTTATGGCTTCCTCCGGTATGCTGCTGTCATATCTGATATACTCTATATGCTTGGCATATAAACCGAAAAGGCAAAGACGCTGATTGCCTATATTCTTTGTATCAAACTTATTCTCCAGATCATACGCCAAAATAGGAAACGACTTATTCTCTGCCGATACTACGACAAAACCTCCCGAAGAGTGATTAAACACATAAAACGGCGTCATAAATCGTCCGGTAGATAATGATTTCCCATTATAGACATACTCCGGAGCAGACATCTTCATGCCTCTTGCCTCGTTAAAAAACATTTCTGCTATCTTTTTGGCTTGTTTCTGACTGACAGTTTCCGAGTGCATAGTCCCCACAGCCATCATCGCCAAAAAGACAACCATTAATCTTAATATGTTAAATTTCAAAATTAATCTCATCTATATATTATAACGCATTTAATCACACAAAATTACAAAATAAAAATAAATCCACAAAATCCACCTCAATATTGTTCTTTCTTTTCTTTCCCTCAAAAATATGACATACCTTTAATAAAAAAAGGAGAGCATGCACCCGGCATACTCTCCACACACGTTTTTATATGAAGAAACAAGTCCTTCGCGAGCAGTGGAGGTTTCACCCTCCACTGCCCTATGTAGTCAATAAATTATTTCACACATATTTTACCATTCTCAACACTGAAGAATTCTGTATCTGTACCACCATTAAGAACAGACATTGCAGTTTCTGTAGTAGTTTCAGTATTTCCTGAAACGTTCTTCAATACATTGCCATCATAGTAGTAGCATGAAGTATTGTTGTTTGAGCCTTGATATACTATGCCATTAGACGATGTAATAGTTCCTGCATTTAAGCAATAGCTTGCCTTATCTCCTGCGCCATATTGTGCTTTAGGTGCAATTGCTCCGGCACCATCTGCTCCATTTACTGCACCTTCGTTGTAGCAATAGCTTGCATTAATTGTGCCATACAAACTATAAGCGATACCGGCTGCGTGGCTTGCAACTGCTGTGATATTTCCATAGTTTGCGCAATATTTTAATGTTGATGCAGAGCCTGCTGATTGACCGAGAATACCAGCCGCAGATGCATTGACATTATCGTAAGTTGATGTTACATTACCATAATTATAGCAGTATTCGTATGTTGAAGCAGCTTTTTGAACACCTGCAATACCTGCAGCAGCTTCGACATTATTTGATTTAATATCACCTCTATTAACCGCATTTTTTATAGAGCCTGCAAAACCGTGTGCAATACCGGCAGCACCTACTTCACCAGTAATATCGCCTGTATTAATAACATTTTCGATATTAGCGCCAACTGTAACCCAAGAAGCAATACCACCGGCTCTATTTGCACTTACTGTAGCATTGTTTTCGCAGTCCTTAATTGTAACATTTGCTGCGTTATGAACTATACCACCTGCATAAGAAGCAGCTGTGATTACACCTGAAACTTTCACGTTCTCAATAGTCAAGCCCTCTCCGGCAACGCAAACAACACCCGCAGCATGTTTGTCTGATTGAATATTTACGTTTTCAAGAGTAAGATTTTTAATTTGTGCATTTTCAGCAGTGTAAGCAATAAGAGCTGCATATTCAGTATTAGCAATAGTTAAGTTGGATATTTTCTTGCCATTACCATTCAATGTGCCTGCAAAAGGTTTTTCAGATGTACCAATTTGACTCCATTCGACACCTGATAAATTGATGTCATCAGTTAACTTAATTTCTTCTGTCGAGCCTGTTATTGCCATAACAGATAGAGCATTACAAAGTTGATTAGCAGTTGAGACGCTTGTAGTGAGAACATAATACAATCCATCCTTTTCTACTGCTTCGTAGCCATCTGCTATATTGCCGCTCTTAGTAACAGTGTTATCATTGAAAGTACCTCCATAAACATCAACAGGTGCTCCGTATCCCATATAGTTTTGGAAAATACCACTTTGACCACCTTGTACACCATAATATCTGAAGTCACCATCAAATACTTTAATTGTAGCACCTGCAGGGCAAATTACACTTGCACCAACACCACCAGCTGCATTATAATTAAGAGCAAAATTACCATTGTTGATTGTCAACTTTGATGTGTTGCCATAAGCATAAATAACGTGAGCAGTTAATACGCGACTACCGAGAGCATCAGTTACCGATATATTACCGCCATTAATAGTTACATCAGCACCATTGTTCATGTATAATGCACCACGATCGGAAGTGATAGTAGTTCCTTCTTCTACTACCAATTTGCCTGAAGTGTAAACAGCATAATTAGGATAGCTTCCTTCAGCAATTGGAGCACCTTCAATAGTGATGTCATCCAAAACAAGTTCACCGGTATTATTGATAGTGGCGTCACCATTAGGAGTTGTATTCTTGATAGTACCACCCATCAACTTAGCAGAAACACCTTCAGCAACTTCGATAGCTGCACCATTACCCTTTGCGTTTGCAGCTGTGATAGTCTTACCATTGAGGTTGAGTGTCATGTTATTTGTAATATTCAAAGGCTTTGAGAGCACAATATCACCTTCCAATGTATATTCGCCACCCATAGCAGCAGCGATAATCAATTGTTCTTCATCATTTCCTGGGATTTGACCTTCGAAAGCATCCTTAACCTCTACCTTGATTTCAGAGTTAGCAGTAAAGAAGTTACCGCTAAGAGTAGTCAACGCATTACGACGTACAGGAATGTCGTTGAATGTGCGTGAATATGTTTCTGTGCTGCCATCATATTTCACTAATACAGTGAAAGTCACAGGATATTCACCTTCTTTTGGCGCCGGAAGATATTCTGCAAAGACAGTATGTGCGCCTGTTGCATCTGCAGCTTCATAATAACCGAATGGCTTAGTTGTTCCTTCAACATTTTCAGTCGCAATAGTGAATGCCTCTGTTGTTGCATTGAATGTACCTTCCTGTGGATTTGCGTAAGTAATTGTTACTGACTCTACTTTAGTCTTTGCAGGATCATAGTCTTCTGCGACAAGACGAAGCTTACCGAATGGACGAGTCAAAGTCAAAGGTTGAAGGTCGCCATTTGCAAAATTATGTTTCAATGTCTTGAAATAAGCGTCCTTTGATTCGTCGTTAAAGCTATTGGTAATCGCTATTGGGTTCTCTCCATTCCAAGCATCCTTGAGAGAAGCATACGCTGTAATCGTATATTCGCGACCAAGTACAACAGTAGGTTTAAATGTAGCTGTTGTTCCACTAACTGTTGCCTGATCGTGATTTAAAATCTGCGTGTCGTTGTTTGCTTGCAACACCAATGTGTACTTGATTTGGTCAGCACCTTGATTTGTTGCACCACCCTTGTCTGATTGGTTTAAACCTGCTGCGGCACGTGTGCCGAGTTCACCCGGTACGTTGAGGGTGAAAGTCACCTGTTTTTCGCCACCTTCGCCGGGTGCGAATGGCTCATCACTTTGGCAAGAGGTCATTACGAGACCTAATGCAAGAGCCGGGAATAAATACTTTTTCATAACTCCTTTAAATTATAATTTATAATGTTACTATTATTTATCTCAATCAACAAGTATGCAATATCGATTGTTTAATTATTCGATATTACATAATATCTTTTGTTTTTATTCTTTTCAGTATTCTTTGTTTGTGAAAATTCAAGATTTGGATTTTTGGGTCATTTTATGCCATAATCTGTCTTTTCAATTGCAAATATACGTAAAATTTTATGCGCAGCATCACCCCCCCCGTTAATAAATGTTAATAATTTTGAAAATTTATTTACTTTGTTGATTTACAATATTTTACAAAAGCACCCCGACAGCTCCATCCCACAAACTTTTATACAATCTACCATGTCTACCTATAATACGGCGCAATTCATTAGCCAATAGCATGACAACCAACAGCACCTCATCCCGACAAGTATATACCCATTATATTACAGTATATTTATGCAGTTAGCAATAAATTATACTCCCTGTAAAAGCCTAAAACGCCCAAAAGGGCAAAAAGGACATAAAGGCTATCTCATTAAACCAACACGTATAAGGACTAACAGAACTAAAGGCGACCACATTCAACACCACAGATACGTAGATACCCCGAACGGGGTTATACATATAATATATAGGGACAAAAAAGTTGCGAGGTTGCTCAACACCTAAGTTAAACAACCTCGCAATATTATAATGTATTGCGCTACGTGAGCGACGTATTATTTCTTGATGTTTGGAAGTTCAAGACCGTAACCCTTGCGCTTGTCTTCGATCTTCAAGAAGATACCGATGAGAAGAGCAACAACGCCGAATGAAGCAAAGATAGTCATCGGAGCTGTGTAACCACCTGTTGACTGAAGCACTTTACCGATTACGAGTGGCACCAAGCAAAGACCTACGTTCTGAATCCAGAAAATCAATGAGTAAGCACTACCAAGCACTACAGGATCGATAATCTTTGGAACTGATGGCCACAATGCTGCAGGCACAAGAGAGAACGAAACGCCAAGCACTACGATAAGAATCATTGCCAATGTCTTGCTCGGATAAAGAGGTAGCAAGTAAGCAAAGCTGAGGTGACAGCAAATCATGATTAATGCACCAAGCATCAACATTGTCGCACCCTTACCCTTGTGGTCGAGGAATGATCCGAGGAATGGAGTCAACACCATAGCGAGGATTGGGAACCAACGGAAGAGGTCGGCTGCTTCTTGGTTAGGGATATTCAGTGTCACTTCAAGGAAGTTAGTAGCAAAACGTTGGAATGGGAAGATAGCTGAGTAGTAGAGAACGCAAAGCAATGCGACAAGCCAGAACATTTTGCTGCTGAGGATTTTACCCAAGTCGCTAACCTTAAATTCTTCTTCTGAAGCACCGGCTGTAGAACCACCCTTTTGGCTATCAAGCTTCTTATCCATTACAGAGAAGATGATGAAATTGAGAAGACCAACAATCAAGAGAACGGTGCAGAATGCAATCGGAGCAACGATTGATGGGTCGCCTGCTGCGTTGGCAAACATTTTAGAGATAGCAGGAGATGAAGAGAACACTGCAAACACACCAAGACGTGCGATAGCCATTTCAAGACCCATAGCCAATGCCATTTCCTTACCTTCAAACCATTTAGCGATAGCTCTTGAAACTGTGATACCAGCCATTTCGCAACCACAACCGAAGATCATAAAGCCGAATGCTGCCATCTTGGCGCTACCCGGGAATTCAGGCCACCAAGAGTTGAGCCATAGACAAATTTCACTTTCTTGAAATCCGTCTGAGATACCGATGTACTTAACGACAGCACCGATCACCATTAATGATGTCGATAGGATACCTGTAAATCTAACACCCATCTTGTCGAGAATAATACCTGCGACAATGAGGAAACCACAAACGTTGAGTATAAACTCTGACGCTGCGTATGTACCGAATGTGTCACTGTTCCAAGCACGAGATGACTCTACGAGCGATTGAAGTGGAGACATTACGTCAACAAACATGTAGGCAAAAAACATTGCCAACGAAATCAAAATAAGGGCTGTCCAACGCGCCCAAGCTTTGTCATTTAAATAGACTGCTGCTTTCTGTGTCATGATATTGATTTAATTATTATATTCCGATTTTTGTTAATTCTGCATCCATTTGCTTTTGGAGCTTTTCAGCCTCAACTGCTGCCACCTCTGCAAAGTCTTCGCCATTTGATGCGTAGATGATGCCGCGCGATGAGTTGACAAGAAGACCACATTCTGATGTGATACCATATTTGCACACTTCCTCAAGGCTTCCTCCTTGCGCACCGACACCCGGCACGAGCAAGAATGAAGTCGGAGCAATCTTGCGAATTTCAGCAAACATTGAGCCTTGTGTAGCACCTACGACATACATCATCTTGTCGTCGCCCGCCCACTGCGCTGATTTGCGCAACACATGCTCATAGAGAGGCGTTCCGTTTTCGTCATTGATGAATTGGAAATCGTGCGAACCCTTGTTGCTTGTCAAGCCGAGAAGGATTACCCATTTGCCTTCGTAACCGAGAAACGGAGTCACACTATCCTCTCCCATGTAAGGAGCGACAGTCACTGAATCCACATCCATTTCTTCAAAAAACGTAGCAGCATACATCTTGCTGGTGTTGCCGATGTCGCCACGCTTTGCGTCAGCGATGATGAAATGATTTGGATAGTTCTTTTTAAGATAATCAACTGTCATTTCCAGAGCTTCCCATCCTTTGATACCCTGACATTCATAGAATGCAGTGTTAGGCTTATAAGCCACACAGTAAGGTGCTGTCGCATCGATAATTGCCTTATTAAATGCGAAATAAGGATTTTCTTCCGACAACAGATGCTGTGGAATTTTTTTCAAGTCTGTATCAAGACCGACGCAGAGGAATGAGCGACGAGCCTTGATGTTTTCTATTAACTCTTTACGTGTCATATTATTAGGTTATTATTTCATTTATTACAATTCTGCTTCCTTAAGCTTTTCTGCATTTTCAGCGATAATCAAATGATCGATGCAATCTTGAATTTCGCCATCCATGAATGCGGCAAGGTTGTATATCGTATAGTTTATACGGTGGTCGGTGATACGACCCTGTGGATAGTTGTATGTGCGGATTTTTGCCGAACGGTCACCGGTCGAAACCATTGTCTTACGACGTGATGCGATGTCGTCGAGATACTTCTGATGCTCCTTGTCGTAGATAAATGTGCGAAGGCGCGACAATGCACGCTCCTTATTCTTCGGTTGGTCGCGAGTTTCGGTACACTCGATGAGGATTTCCTCCACAACGCCTGTGTTAGGGTTCTTCCAATTGTAGCGAAGACGCACACCCGATTCCACCTTGTTGACATTCTGACCACCGGCACCACCGCTTCGGAACGTATCCCACTTGATTTCTCCTTCGTGGATTTCCACGTCAAACTCTTCAGCTTCCGGCAAGACTGCCACAGTCGATGCCGATGTATGCACACGACCTTGTGTTTCTGTCGCAGGGACACGCTGCACACGGTGCACCCCACTCTCGTATTTCATCGTGCCATAGACATCCGATCCCGAAAGTGCAAAGATTATTTCCTTAAACCCACCGGCTGCACCTTCCGAGAAACTTGTCACAGCAAGGCTCCAGCCCTTCTTCTCTGCATACTTCTGATACATTCTGAACAAGTCGCCGGCAAAAAGTGCTGCCTCATCGCCACCTGTACCGCCACGAATTTCAACGATAGCATTTTTCGCATCATCAGGATCTGCCGGCACAAGAAGCAATTTTATCTCTTCTTCTAATTTTGGAATTTCTGTATTAGCAACATCAAGCTCTTCTTTTGCCAATGCTCGCATCTCCTCATCGCTTTCAGAATTCAACACCTCGTGTGCCTCTTCGATATTCGAAAGCAATTGTCTATACTTGCGTGTAGCATTTACAATCAACTCTAAATCATGATATTCTTTTGTCAACTTGACATAGCGCTTCTGATCGGAAATGACATTTGGGTCGGTGATCAACGTACCGACTTCCTCAAATCTGCCCTCTATTCCATCCAAGCGCTCAAGTAATGATATTGCTGCCATATTTTCTTAAATTAAGGTGCAAAATTAATGCAAAGCGACGAAATAATCAAACTTGTGGGGCGTTTTTCGCTCTCTTTTCGCTTTCCGACTATAGTTTTTAGCACAATTGCTTTTGATATCTGAGAAACTTGATATAAATTTGCACTATCAAACACACAATAGAATCTATGTATAACATCAACACAAAATCCACACTCATCTCCCTCTGCCTTCTCATCATGGCTTTCACTGCCAATGCATTCACCAGTGGTCCTATCAGATACGAAAAAGTACCCACGGAAGGCCTTCTCGGACTCTTTGAAGAGCGTGAAGCTATCGTTCACAGCACTACCCAAGAAATTACAGGCGACATCGCCATACCCTACAACGTTTCGCGTAGCCTTACCAACTGGAAAATTACCGCCATCCGCGAATATGCTTTCCAAAATTGCAAGCTCACAGGCGTCGAACTCTCGCCGGCACTTCGCACCATCGGTCAGTGGGCTTTCTACGACTGCACACGTCTGAAAAGCGTTAAGACCAAACGAGGTTTGAAATTCATCGAAAACAACGCTTTCAATGGCTGTCGAAGTCTTGAGACATTCGTATTCCCTGAAAGTCTGAAACTTATCGGCGAACATGCTTTCCGCAACTGCGAAAGTCTTCAGAGCGTCGAACTTTACGACGAGTTGACTTCGATTCGCGAATGGGCTTTCTATGGTTGCAAATCTTTAAGCTCAGTCAGCATCAAAAGCCCGATTATCGAAATCTCAGCCGGTTGCTTCTCATTCTGCAGTTCGCTCAAAGAGATCACCTTGCCCCGCTCCGTACGCACAATTCGCCAATCAGCCTTCGAATATAGCGGCTTGGAAGTGGTCCATATGGACAAATTTGTGAGCAAAATCGAAAACCTTGCATTCGCAAGCACCAATCTCCACACCATCTATCTCCATGCACCGGTGCCACCGGAAGCAAGCTTTATCGTCATGAACGGCTGCCCCGAACGCATCACTCTCCACGTGCCGGCAGGCAGCAAACACGCTTATAATGCATACCCCTATTGGAGCCAATTCATCATCGTTGCCGACCTCTAAACGCTTCGATTCCGACGCAACCAAATTCGACAAACGGACTAAAACGCACAAAATCAATCGGTAAGACAAAAAATATTTCGCAAAAACGTTGGTTATTCGACAAATAATCACTAACTTTGCACTCGCAAAATCAAGGGACAACCCGGGATGGAGCATAACAAATTAATAATCAACTAAATACAAACAAATTAAAAAGGCAAGTTTATGGCAGTAAAGATCAGATTGCAACGCCGCGGTCACAAGCGCTACGCGTTTTATCCAATCGTAATCGCCGATAGCAGGGCACCACGTGATGGTAGATTTATTGAAAGGATAGGTTCTTATAATCCGAACACTAATCCTGCTACAATAAGTTTAGACTTCGATCGTGCTTTGTATTGGTTAGAAACAGGTGCACAACCAACAGACACAGTTCGCACTATCCTTTCACGTGAAGGCGTATTGCTCATGAAGCACCTTCGTGGTGGTGTTAAGAAGGGCGCATTTGGCGAAGAAGAAGTTCAACGCCGTTTCGACGCTTGGAAAGCACAACATGACAAGACTGTAGAAGCAGGTAAAGCACAAGACGCAGCTAAGAAAGCAGAAGATGCAAAAGCTCGTTTGGAATCAGAAGTAGAAAAGAACAAAGCAAAAGCAGAAGCAGTTGCTAAGAAGAAAGCTGAGCTCCTCGCTGCACAAGAAGAAGCAGCTAAAGCTGAACTCGAAGCTGAAAACGCTGAAGCAGCTGAAGAAACTCCTGCTGCTGAGTAACAAAGAAATCATAAGCCGGATGCAGAAATGCTCCGGCTTATTTTTTTAGAATCGCGATATTTAACTATTTAAGGGAAATATTAAGAGATGATTTTTCAACAAAGTCATCTCTTTTTTTATTTGCGCACACACTTTTTTAGCATTTCATATCAAAGTAGTCAGTATTGTGCTTTGAAAATTATGAATTAAGTATTATCTTTGTGCAATTAAAACATAACAAGAAAAGAAGATGGTAACATTTTTCAAAAAAGGAACATCGCTTGTAATTGCTGTTCAAAGCGAAAAAAAACTAAGCGAAGAAACAATTTCGAAGTTGCAATGGCTCTTCGATGGTGCTAAAGCTCTTAAGTCAACACGCCTTAAAGGCAAATTCATAGGACCTCGACGCGAAATGATTACTCCATGGAGTACGAACGCAGTCGAAATCACACAAAACATGGGTATTGAAGGCATCCAACGTATCGAAGAATACATCTTAACCACAGATGAAGTTCCCACTCTCGACAAAATGCTACAACGCCTATACGATGGTTTGTCATCCGATATTTTCAAAATCACACATGAGCCTGAAAAAATAATCCACATTGAGGACCTTGAAAGCTACAACATTTCAGAAGGTTTGGCTCTATCGGAAGAAGAAATCGGCTATCTTCGCGGACTTTCAGAACGCATCGGCAGACCATTGACCGACTCTGAAGTGTTTGGCTTCTCGCAAGTAAACTCTGAACACTGTCGTCACAAAATCTTCAATGGCACATTTATCATTGACGGCAAAGAAATGCCATCTTCTCTCTTCAAATTAATCAAGAAGACATCACAAGAAAATCCGAACAGTTTGGTTTCGGCATACAAGGATAATGTGGCATTTGTCAAAGGTCCAAAAGCAAAACAATTTGCGCCATGCAATCCTCAACAAGCCGACTATTTCAAAGAAAAAGATATAAAGACTGTCATCTCACTTAAGGCAGAGACTCACAACTTCCCTACTACTGTAGAGCCATTCAATGGTGCAGCGACAGGCACAGGTGGTGAAATTCGCGACCGTCTCGGCGGAGGTAAAGCATCATTGCCAATTGCGGGTACGGCTGTCTATATGACATCTTATCCTCGCATTGCAGAAAACAGAGAATGGGAAAATGGGGCTCCACTCCCACGTCCATGGCTCTATCAGACTCCGGAAGAAATCCTCATCAAGGCTTCTAACGGTGCGTCTGACTTCGGTAATAAATTCGGTCAGCCACTAATCTGTGGTTCTGTTCTCACGTTTGAACACGAAGAGCACAATCGCAAATTAGCATACGACAAAGTGATCATGCTTGCCGGTGGTGTCGGCTTCGGCACACAGAAAGACGCTCTCAAGGGCGATCCAAAACCGGGCATGAAGGTCGTAGTGATGGGTGGCGACAACTATCGCATCGGTATGGGTGGTGGCGCTGTTTCATCGGTTGAGACAGGTCAATATGACAACTCTATCGAGCTTAATGCTGTGCAACGTGCCAACCCTGAAATGCAAAAGCGCGTCAGCAACGTAGTGCGTGCACTTGCAGAGATGGACAACAATCCATGTGTCAGCATTCACGACCACGGCGCAGGCGGTCACCTCAATGCGCTTTCTGAATTGGTAGAGACTACAGGTGGAAAAATCGACATGAATGCTCTCCCTGTCGGCGACCCAACACTTTCTGCCAAAGAAATCATCGGCAACGAAAGCCAAGAACGCATGGGTCTGCTTATGGATGAAAAACATATCGAAAACATTCGTAAGATCGCTGAACGCGAACGTGCTCCATTCTATGTTGTCGGCGAAACAACTAACGACAATCGTTTCGTCTTTGAACAAAAAGACGGCAAATGCCCTATCGACCTTGCCATGTCTGACATGTTTGGCAACTCTCCAAAGACTGTCATGACAGACAACACTGTCGAACGCACTTATCAATCAGCAGATTATACACAAAACGATTTAGATAAATACATCGAAAATGTGCTCCAATTGGAAGCCGTAGCTTGTAAAGACTGGTTAACAAACAAGGTTGACCGCTCAGTTACAGGTAAGATTGCTCGTCAGCAATGCCAAGGCGAAATCCAATTGCCTCTCAGCGACTGCGGTGTCGTAGCACTCGACTATCGCGGCAAATCAGGTATCGCGACATCAATCGGTCATGCGCCACAAGTAGCTCTTATCGACTCTGCCAAGGGTTCGGTGATGGCTATCGCTGAAGCATTGACCAACATCGCCGGCGCACAACTCAAAGACGGCATCAAATCAATATCACTCTCTGCCAACTGGATGTGGCCATGTAAGAACGAAGGTGAAGACGCAGCTCTATACAAGGCTGTGAAAGCTTGCTCTGACTTCGCTTGCGCTCTCGGCATCAACATCCCTACCGGTAAGGACTCATTGTCGATGACTCAAAAGTATGGTCAGGACAAAGTATATGCTCCGGGCACAGTGATCATCTCTGCAGCCGGCGAAGTTAAAAACATTCGTCGCGTTACGACTCCTGCTGCTCAACCGAAGAACTCTCAATTGCTCTACATCGACATGAGTTGCGATGAGCTTAAACTCGGTGGTTCTGCATTCTTCCAGTCGCTCAATAAGCTTGGCGAAGATGCTCCGACAGTGAAATGCCCTGAATACTTCGCTAAGGCATTCAATGCTATTCAGACACTCGTAGGTCGCAACCTCATCCTCGCTCAACACGACGTTTCAGCCGGCGGTCTCTTCACTACATTGCTCGAAATGAACTTTGCCAACACTAAGGGTGGTATGAACATCTGCCTCGACGAGTTCAACGATGCCGACATGGTGAAGGTGCTCTTCGCTGAAAACCCTGCTATCGTGCTTCAAATCGCAGATTCTAAACTTGAGACTGTCAAAGAAGTGCTCGACAAGAACGGCGTGGCATTCAAGAACATCGGTGAAATCATCGACGAACGCACATTGACAATCAACAATGGCGACGATCAAAAGATGTTCTTCATCGACCACTTGCGCGACGTATGGTATCGCACATCATATCTTCTCGATCGCAAACAAAGCGGTGAAGTCTGCGCACGCAAGCGTTTTGACAACTATCGCAACCAAGCGGTTCGCTACACATTCCCTAAAGGCTTCAGTGGCAAACTTTCCGACTATGGTTTGAGCTTCGATCGTCCGGAAAAGACCGGCATCAAGGCAGCTATCATTCGCGAAAAAGGCGTTAATGGCGACCGCGAAATGGCATACAGCCTCCACCTTGCAGGCTTCGATGTGAAAGACGTTCACATGACCGACCTCACATCCGGTCGCGAAACACTTGAAGACGTCAACATGATTGTATTCTGTGGTGGTTTCTCTAACTCCGACGTGCTTGGTTCGGCTAAGGGTTGGGCAGGAGGTTTCTTGTATAATGAAAAAGCGAAGAAAGCTCTTGAAAATTACTACAAACGCACAGACACTCTATCACTCGGTATCTGCAACGGCTGTCAATTGATGCAAGAGTTGAACCTCATTTGTCCGGAACATTCTCGCCGTCCAAAGATGCTCCACAACGACTCTCACAAGTTTGAATCAGGCTTTATTTCTGTTGTCATTCCACAAAACAACAGCGTGATGTTTGGTCCGCTTTCAGGCTCTAAACTTGGCATTTGGATTGCTCACGGCGAAGGCAAATTTCAACTTCCAGAAAAGCTCTCAGAATACAACGTCATCGCTAAATACGCATATTCTCAATATCCTGCCAACCCTAACGGCTCATACGCCTCTGTAGCAGGTATTGCCAGCGCTGATGGTCGTCACCTCGCGATGATGCCTCACCTCGAAAGAGCTATCTTCCCATGGCAATGTGGTCACTATCCGTCAACTCGTCGCAACGACGAAATCACTCCTTGGTTGACTGCATTTGTAAATGCCCGCAAATGGATTGAAGAAAACAAAAAATAAACAATCAATATTCTTGAAAAAATATTTTTCAATATCATTTCCACACTATACCCCGGCTCTTGCAGTCGGGGTATTAGTCTTACTTCTGCTAAGCTCTTGCTTCACAGGGGTTGAAAGCACTAAAAAAATAGAATTAAGCAAAGAGGACATCAGGCAGATAAAAGATACGCCGGAAGATACTTTTCTTAATCAAATCATCCCGACGCCTCACACTGAGTGGGAAATCGGCAAGAAATTTTTTGCGACAGACAATAGGACAGCACTGATTTTCAACACAAACCACATTACATCCGACTACGAAAAATTAGGATTAGGTGGAAAGACATTGACATTTGCAGGCACTGATTTTCAGACCATGCTTGACGGCTCTAAATCTATTGTCCTCAAATTTTCAGACGGCAGCAACATCTTTATTTTCAACACAAAACAAAATGCCGGACAACTTTTCTATAGCTCTGAAATCCCCCTTATGATCGACCTTGACATGGTAGAATCTGCAAAACAAATTTTGGTGGGATTAAAACTATGGACTATGTCTTCGTTATGGTATGACGTAAATGGAGAAAAGACATCAGGACAAAAGTTTGTTCCTATCAGCATTATTGATGTTTTGCCGGGAGACAAAGTGTTTCCAATCAAAGTCATATTCAAAGACTCCTCGGAGAATACTTATTCCATGCTGATGAATGTCGGCAATAGCGGCATTGACAGTCGCTCGTTTGCCAACCTCTTCTCTTTATCCGACCCTTACGAAAAATATGCTCATATCGATAGCGAGATTTGGAACTTGATTCAGAACGGACAAATCCGAAACGGAATGACCAAAGAAGAATGTCGTCTTTCGCTCGGTTCGCCTAAAGAAGTCAACAAGGGACACAATTATAGCAGCACTCTCGAATTGTGGCAATACACCGATGGTGTGTATCTGCAATTTCAAGACGGGCTATTGGTAAACTATCGCCAATAAAACTTATATTATCATGATTCAATACGATAAGGATATTACATCAATGACTACGTTCGGCATTCCGGCTAAAGCCAAATATTTTGCCGAATACTCATCAGTCAAAGAGCTTCGCGAAATCATTCGCAGCGACGAATTTCAGTCAAGCGAGATATTTCATATCGGTGGAGGCAGCAACCTCCTATTCCTTTCCGACTACGACGGACTGATACTCCACTCTGCCATCCGTGGCATCACCGACTATCGCAAGGACGATCAGACGGTCTATGTCATCGCCGGAGCAGCAGAAAACTGGGCACAGTTTGTCGATTGGTGTGTGGATCATGGATATGCAGGGCTGGAAAATATGGCATACATTCCGGGAGAAGTCGGCGCGTCAGCCATTCAGAACGTCGGAGCTTACGGAGTGGAAGCCAAAGATGTTATCTACAAGGTGGAATGCTACGACTTTGCCACCAATCGCGTCGTGACGCTCGAAAACCACGAATGTCGATTTGCCTACCGCGACAGCATATTCAAAAATGAAGCACGCGGGCGCTATGCAGTGCTGCGCGTCTGCTTCCGACTCAAGCCGGCTACCCTCGCCGAGCACCTCGACTACGGACCACTAAAGGCTCTCAAGCAAGATGGTCGCGACTGCACCATCAGCCTCGTTCGCGACGAAATCACTCGCATTCGCAAGCAGAAACTTCCTGAGCCTTCGGAAAGAGGCAGTGCCGGAAGCTTCTTCAAAAATCCTGTCGTGCGTCGCAAATTCTTCGAAAGCAACCTACTCGCTACCTACGGCGACAGCGTCCCATACTACGATGTTGATAACGACCATGTCAAAGTGCCGGCAGGATGGCTCATCGAGAAAGCAGGCCTTAAAGGATTCAAACTCGGCAACGCACAAGTGCATGAAAATCAAGCGCTTGTCATCGTCAACAACGGTGGAGCGACAGGTCAGGAGATAGCCGACCTTTGCCAGCACATACGCCACACCGTCCACGACACTTTCAACATCATTCTCCACCCCGAAGTCAACTTCATCGACTCACGAGTGAAGGTGACTGTGCTCGGCAGTGGCACATCGAAAGGAGTGCCCGAAGCAGCGTGTCGTTGCAAAGTGTGCCAATCGACCGACGCTCTCGACCGACGCTCTCGAGCAAGCATCATGGTGCAGACCCATGGTCTCAACCTACTCATCGACGCATCTCCCGACTTCCGGGAGCAAGCTTTGCGCAACGAAATCACCGACATAGACGCTCTGCTACTCACCCACATCCACTTCGACCACATCGGTGGTATCGAAGACCTTCGCCCATATTGCGACGGCAAAGACATGCCTATATACGCCAAGGGCGATGTGGCTGACGAGCTGCGTCAGCGCCTTGACTACTGCTTCCGCGAGAAGCTGTATCCCGGCGTGCCTACCTATAAGCTGCACATCATCAATCCCGACTACGACCTCAAAATCAACGGCGTGAAAATAACGCCTATCGTGGTCAATCATGGTCGTCTGCCAATCCTCGGCTATCGCATCGGCAACTTCGCCTACATCACCGACGCCAAGAGCATCGACGATGAAGAACTGCTCAAACTGAAAGGTGTCGATACACTGATAATCAACGCACTACGCTACGAAGATCACTTCGCACACTTCACCGTCGATGAAGCACTCGACATCATCAACCGAGTAAAGCCTCGACAGACCTACCTCACACATATCAATCACGACATGGGTTTCCACCAAAAAGTCGTCTCACAATTGCCCGACGGCGTAACCCTCGCCCACGATTCTCTTGTATTTTCAGTATAGCATAACTGATATAGAAAACGAGCCACGACAAAATGAATTTACATAATGTCGTGGCTCTATTATTTTCAGCACTATTATCTATCCGCCGAAGTCGTCGTAGTGGATGTTTTCGGGATCGACACCAAGCGAGTAAAGCATCTGATTGACTGCGTTGCTCATCATGCCCGGACCACACATATAGTACTCGATATCTTCCGGCGCAGGGTGATCCTTGAGATAAGTGTCGTGCATCACTTGATGCACAAATCCCGGCGTATATGCCACTCCGGCAGCATCGGCAGCCGGGTCGGGACGGTCGAGCGCAAGGTGGAACTTGAAGTTAGGGAAATCCTTCTCAAGTTGGAGGAAATCTTCGAGATAGAACACTTCGTTGAGCGCGCGAGCACCATAGAAGTACGACATTTTTCGGTCGGTGATGTGCAGCGTGCGTGTCAAGTGCATAATCTGCGCTCTGAGCGGAGCCATACCGGCACCACCACCCACCCATATCATCTCTGCCTTGGAGTCGAGATTTGGATGGAAGTCGCCGTAAGGACCACTCATCAGCACCTTATCGCCCGGTTTGAGCGTAAAGATATAGGACGATGCGATGCCCGGAGGCACGTTCATGAAGCCTGTCTGCGGGGCGCGTTTCATCGGAGGCGTCGCAATACGCACAGTCAGCATGATGCGATCGCCTTCAGCCGGATAATTGGCCATAGAGTAGGCGCGAATAGTCTCTTCGTCGTTGTTGCATTTAAGGTCGAAGAGCCCAAACTTCTGCCATGCAGGCAAGTATTCGTCGCCGATGAGCGACTTGTCGATATCCTTGTCGTAGTCGATGTCATATTTCGGGATTCTGATTTGAGCGTATGAGCCGGGGAGGAAGTCCATGTGTTCGCCTTCCGGAAGCTTGACAATGAATTCTTTGATGAATGTAGCGACATTGCGATTGGAGATGACCTCGCACTCCCACTCCTTGACATTCAACGCCGACTGATCGACTTCGATTGACATATCTCCCTTGACTTTCACCTGGCAACCGAGACGCCAGTGGTCTTTGGCTTGCTTGCGAGAAAAATGCACCGATTCGGTAGGCAACATCTCTCCCCCACCTTCAGGCACTTGCACCTTGCATTGCGCACAACTACCCTTTCCGCCACATGCCGACGAAAGGTGAATACCATTGTCGGAGAGTGTCGCGAGCAATGTCTTGCCACTATCGGTCGTTATCTCTTGCGAGTCGTTAATCTTGATTTTGACCTGACCTGAAGCCACGAGAAATCGTTTAGCCACCAATAGTATGACGACAAGCACCAATGTGATAGCGACAAATATGCCGACTGCCGCAAGGACCGAATTCCAATCTATATTTGAAAACATACGATTATCCTAATTATAGTTTAATACCCAAGAAACTCATAAATGCGATACCCATTAAGCCGGTGATAATGAACGTAATACCGATGCCCTTCAATGGTGCCGGCACGTTGGAATAACTCAGACGCTCTCTGATCGCCGCTATACACGTAATTGCCAACAACCAACCGATACCGGAGCCGACTCCATAAACAGTTGCAGCCCACGCATCCGGGAAGTCGCGCTGCTGCATAAACAACACAGCACCCAAGATTGCACAGTTGACAGCAATCAATGGCAAGAAGATACCCAATGAGTTATACAACGACGGTGCGTACTTCTCGACCACCATCTCGATTATCTGCACCAAAGCAGCTATGACTGCGATAAACATTATCAAGCCCAAGAAGCTGAGGTCGGTCGATGCGTATTCCGGACCTAACCATGAAAGAGCTCCCGGCTTCAATACATATTCATTGATTGTCCATGTGATAGGCAGTGATACTATCAACACAAACAAAACTGCAATTCCCAACCCAAATGATGTCTTTACATTCTTAGAAACAGCCAAGAATGAGCACATCCCCAAGAAGTAGGCAAATATCATGTTGTCGATAAAAATCGAACGTATAAAGAGATTCAGATTTTCCATATCATTCTATTTTTTATCCTTTCTATTTTTCTTGCAAGTCCTTATTCTTTGAACGATGAACCCAGATGATACAAGCAACTGTTATCAACGCCATCGGTGGCAGAATCATCATACCATTATTCATATATCCTGCATCATACCATGATTGAGGGATGACTTGATAGCCCAACAATGTGCCTGAGCCCAATAATTCTCTAAAAAATGCGACTATTGTCAGAATTATGCCATATCCCAATCCGTTGCCAACGCCGTCGAGAAACGATAGCCATGGTCCGTTGTTGAGAGCAAACGCCTCGAGACGTCCCATCAATATACAGTTGGTGATAATCAATCCGATAAACACCGATAGCTGCTTGCTGACATCGTATGTGTATGCCTTCAATATTTGATCTACAACCACTACTAATGCCGCCACCACCACTAACTGAACAATAATTCGTATCGAATTAGGAATGGTCTTACGCATTAATGATATTATCACATTCGACAATGCCAATACTGCCACAACTGATATCGACATGACCAATGCCGGCTCCAATTTGGCTGTAACAGCAAGTGCTGAACATATACCCAATATCTGAACAATTACAGGATTATCCTTTGACAATGGGTTAAAAAATGCCATTTTTGATGCTTTTGAAATTCCCATAACTATTGCTTTTCTGATGTTTGTAAATTCTTTAAATAGTTTTCATACGGGGCAAGTGAGTTTTCAAGCATTTCACTGACTCCCTGACTTGTGATTGTGCCACCACTGATGCCATGGACGTATTCTCTGTCGGTCGGTTCTTGTCCCACCTTAACCACTGCGACTGATTTAAACTCGTCGCCATTAAAGACCGACTTATCGATAAATTGATTTTGAAAATCAGGTTTTTCAATCTCTGCGCCAAGTCCCGGTGTTTCACCTTGATGTGCAAAATATGCACCATAGATGGACTGTCCGTCGGCATTGAACGACACATAACCCCAAATCGGGCCCCATAATCCCGCGCCATAAATCGGCAAGATGTATTTTCGACCTTTGTCCGTTTCTGCCACAAAAACAGGCAAAACTCGCTCGTCAGGGGTTTTCCGAACCTCATTGGCTATATTCACATCAAAAGGAGCAATATCTGTCGATATTCTTTCGCCGGTCGAGCCGACATTAAAACTCTCCTTTACATACCTATCATATAATTCTGCAACAGATTCTCCCTCCTGTGGTGCAATCAATGCTGCTGCAAGAATCTGCTTTTTCTTATCGTCTGCGATATTCTCGTCCTGCATTGGCTTCAATGCTTGGTAAACAACGGATAACAATACTCCTACCAAAACGACCAATCCAATCGAATAAATCAACGTATAACCATTGCCTTGTCTATTCATAACCAAATATATTTTGTTATAAATTATTCTTTGCTCTATTTAAGCGTTTGCGAATATTTGCTTCCACTACGCAATAATCAATCAGCGGCGCAAAACAATTCATCAACAATACGGCAAGCATAGCCCCTTCTGGATAGCCCGTATTGTAGCATCTGATTAGTATTGCCACCACGCCGATTAAAAATCCGTAGATATATTTGCCGACATTTGTGCGACATGCTGTAACGGGATCTGTCGCCATAAACACCACTGCAAACGCAAATCCACCAAGACACAACTGCTGAACCGGAGAGATAAACGTCGCAGGATATAACGGCGATGCAAAACTGTTTGCAACCCATGACATCAAAAATCCACCAACCACAGCCGAGGCTACAATCCTCCAATTTGCTATTCCTGTCAGCAACAATATTGCAGCACCGACTAATATGAACAATGTTGATGTTTCACCCCATGAACCCGGAATCAAACCGATGAAAGTGTCCCAAAATGTCAATGGCTCACCCAATACGTTGGTCAATTGCACTGCACCCTGAGTCGATGACGCAATTTGACCGAGAGGCGTTGCTCCGGTAAAGGCATCAACTGCTGTTGAATTGCCTAATGACACAAAAACTCCGTCGCCACTCATCTTCGATGGATATGCAAAAAACAAGAATGCTCTGGTCACTAATGCCACATTCAGGAAGTTATAGCCTGTCCCACCAAACACTTCCTTGGCAAATATCACAGCAAAGGCTACTGCCACTGCAATCATCCATAGTGGAGTATCAATCGGACATATCATCGGAATAAGAATACCCGACACCAAAAATCCTTCTTGGATTTCATGGCCACGAATTTGAGCTACTATAAATTCAATACCCAACCCGACTGCATACGCGACAACTATCTGTGGCAATGCTTTTAACAATCCGTAGCAAAACATTTCGACAAATGACATATCAGCCGCTACTGCCAACGAATGTTGATATCCGATGTTATACATTCCGAACAACAAACATGGCAGCAATGATATCACAACCATAATCATCGTGCGCTTTGAATCATTTCCGTCGTGAATATGAACCCCACACTTCGATGTATCATTTGGTGTGAATAAGAATGTATAAAAACCATCAAAGACGGAATGTAGTTTCTCAAACTTTCCACCTTTTTCGAATTGAGGTTTTATCTCATCTATTTTTTTCTTTATTGATTTCATCATTTTTTATTTTTGATATTAAATCAACTTAGTTCCTTATATAATTTGTCGAGCCCTTCTCTTACAATCCTTTGCAATTCCAACTTTGATGTATCGACAAATTCTGCCAAAGCAAAATCCTCAGGAGCAACCTCATATATTCCCAATTGCTCCATCCTGTCAATGTCAAAAGCCAATATAGCCTTTATCAAATACTCCGGATATATATCCATAGGAAACACCTTATCATATTCGCCACTGACTATCATTGCTCGCTCCCCACCTTTGAGTCGCGCATCAAAACTAAATTGCTTTGACAATCCTCTTAAGAAAGCCGGAAACCAATGCTTAACACTATAACGCATAGGATTAAGTGATGCCCACCCCATAAATTCGTCTGCATTATCTCCCTCAGGGATAACTGTCACCTGACGATAAGGATAACGCAAAAAGCCACCTTTAGGATTTACTTTGTAACCTGTTAGGACATTGCCCGATATGACACGAACATCACAATCTTCATTTATGTTATTTGCCAATAATGAAGACATCGATACGCCAATATTTGTCTTAACCAAATGTGGTCGGCAAACCTTTTCGCCTGTAATTGCTACCTCTGCCGACGAGTCAAACTTTCCATTTTCAACCAGGTATCCGATTCGCTCAACAGTGCGTGCATCAAGACACCATACAACTTCGCCCTTATTAACGGGCTTTATCGCAGCTATTTGAACACCGACATTACCCGAAGGATGTGGTCCGGAATATTCTGTCACATTAGCAACAGCTGATGAAATTCCCGATCCGAATTTTACTCCCAAATAGACTTTCCCGTCTGTCAATTTTGATAAGGTCTTAAGTCCCACTTCAAGAATGTGAGTATCGCTCGATGCTACAATTTCCGGCGCAAGTGGTGACGAATCAAATGCTGTAACAAAAATATCTCTTGGCTTAATCTCCGGATTTGGTATTATATCGTACGGACGCTGACGCATCATGGCCCAAAGACCACTTCGACACAACAAATCGATAATTTCAGAATCCGTAGTCGGCTTAACGTGTAACACCTCATCATTTGAATCATCCTTCTCTATAATGACAGCCTCGATTTTACGACGTTCTCCTCGGACAATATCCCTAACATATCCACTCACCGGAGAGCATATATTTATCTTTGCAAAATCCTTATCATGCAAAATTGGCGCTCCTTTTAGCACTTTGTCACCAACCTTAACATCCAATTTCCAAATATATCCATGATAGTCATCAGGCACAATTGCAAATTCTGAGGCAAAAAGTTCTTCTGCTTCAGAATTGGGAATAGCACCATATAAATGAATATCCAATCCTTTTTTTATTCTTTTTACTTCAGCCATAAAATTCTATTAGCTATAATTAAGTATATAAGCAAAACAATTTACTTCCTAAATTTGTTGTTGGCTATTCTTTATTTTACAAAATTAAAAAAAATCAGACACCTACCAAAGCAGATGTCTGATTTTTTATTCAAATTTTTTATTTATTATTTCAAGCCTTCCACGAATGATCTATAAGCGTTATTATTAGGATCAATCTCAAGATATTTGTAGAAGTAAACTTTAGCTGTTTCTACATCACCTTGTTCAAGATAGTAGTTGCCAAGATAGTTGAACACAACTTTTGCATCAGAAGCAAATTGAGCTGCATTTCCTTCATTAACGATTATATCACAAGCCTTTTTGTACTCATCAAATGCTATTACTGCAACTTCAGCTTCGTTTGCACGTTGAACTTTGATATCGCCAAGCATCTTATATCCACGTGGAACTGTAGGATATTTTTCAGCTAATTCTTGTGCAATGGCAGTAGCTTCATCAAACAATGCATTAGAGCGATCTGCATCTGTTGCCTTTGCTTCGATAGCTCCGTAATAGCAGAATGTAGCGTATTGTGATTTATCATTAAATCCAGGATTTGCAAGATTTGCAATATAACCCTTATATGTGTCAGCCGCTTTTGCAATTTGATTTTGCTCTACATAAAGCATTGCCAAGCTCTTATAGAAAGACGCATTTTCAGGCATTTCTTTAATACCTTCTTCCAACACAGCTATTGCTTTGTCATATTGCTTAGCATTTTTGAATTCGTCTGCGATTAATGTGTAATCGATTGCAGCAAATCTGTTTGTTTCATTATGATTTGCAACCAAAGCCTCAGCCATTGGCAACAATTGGTCCTTCATCTCCGGCATCTGCGCAGCATTCATGAATTGATAACGTTGTGCAGTAAAGTTTGCAGGATTTTCAGTCAAAAGTTTAGTAGCAAAATCATAACCGGCTTTATAGTCACCACTGAAGAACAATAGGAAAGCATAGCGGTCTTCGTCTTGCTTGAAGTGGTTAGGATTTTTTACGTATTTAGCATATTCCACTACAGCTTCCTTATAGTTCTTTGTATCGTAATACTTATCAGCCAATTCACGTTGACCGAGTGCCGAAGTAGGATTCATTGCGAGCAATTTCTTCAACATCTCGATAGCATAAGTAGGATTAAGCTTCAAATACATTGATGCACCCTTTACGTATGCTTCTGTTGCTGAAGGCTCGTATGATGTAGCCATTTCATATTGTGATGCAGCTTTACCCCAATCACTCTGATCTGCCGCCATATCGCCAATCAACATATAGAAGTCAGCATCTTTTGGAGCAAAATTATCAGATGATTTTCTTACTTTATCAAGTTTTTTCTCAATTTCTGCAGAGTATGCCACAGGATCAGCATTGTAATAAGCACGTGCCACAGCTACATACACTGACAAATCTTTTTTTGCCAACTTTTCCGCTGCCTTAAACTGCTTTTCTGCTGCCTTTGGGAGATTATTTGCTAAATCGATAGCGCCAAGGCCTACATAGTTGTAAGCATAGTTGGCATTTGACTCAATACCCTTGTTGAACAATTCAAGTGCCTCTGCATTGTTTCCTTCTTTCATTGCAATGCAACCAAGATAATAATACGATGCAGCCTTATCTGTATCGGCATTATTAATGTTTCTGATTAGAAGTTCCTTAGCATTCTTGAATTGATCTGCTTTGTAATATTCAATACCATCTTTGTAGCCTTGAGCCACTGCAGTAATTGAAGCTCCTGCTAAGCAGAGCGTAAGTAATGACTTAAATTTCATATTATTTATTGTTGATTTTAGTTATTAGTTTTTATTTACTGACAATTATTTTTCGGCTTGGTTTATTTAAGTTCAACCAATCTTGTATGCACATGATATGGCATTATTCCTGTTTGCGATATGATTTTCTGACCGATAAACCCTGTGACAAACGAATAGAATCCATGTGTCAATGTGGCATTCGAACCGGTATTAATCATATAGACCTTTCTATATAATGGATACTCTCCACTATTTATATATGCTTGATAAGGCTTAAATCCTTCCAATTCGTCCGGTTTTGAGACTTTTAAAATCTTTACATCATCAGTCAAAACTGTTGAAATAGTGTCCGAACCATTCTTTAGATTGTTTACTCGCTTTTCGATTGGAATTTCACGCGCTGTTTTTAAATCCGATGCCAACCAGCTAACACTGATGATTCCTAACGCATCTTTGTCATTTTTAACAATGTCAAAGACTTGACCATTTGTCTTTTGCGCATACGCATTCTTTGGGAACGATCCGTTTTCTCCAATGAATTTATCTTTCATAAATTTCAAAGTGGATGATCCCGGATTATCAAATACTATTTTTATTGTATCAGAATTATCCCATCCGACTTGTCGCCAATTCAATATTCTACCATTCAATATATGTTTTATATCATCCATTGACAATTGACTGATTGGATTTTCCTTGTTTGTTATTAAAGCTACTGCATCGACAGCAATACAATGTGACTTAACGACTAAACGATGTTTAGCTTTAATATAATCCTTTTGCTCCTGCGTCATCTCACGAGTAACTATTATCGAGCTTGTCTTATTCTCAAGCAACGCATCGATTGCTTCAACTTCACTGACATAATAGGGAATTATTGATGCTTCGGGATAATGATATTCAAAGACTTGAATTTCTTCCTCAAGAATATTTTTAAAACCCTCGTCACAATATATCGTGGTACTACCCTTGCTGTAATCGCCCTTTTCTATTGGTCCACACGACACACTGCATACAGACAATACAATAGATGCAAAAATAAGAAGTACTGAATTTTTTATACTCATGTTAATTACAATTAATTCATACCCTTAAATAATCTATAACCACGCCATAGACCATATATTCCGAGCAATACTCCGACTATATTTCCAATCATTTCGGGCAATATTTCCTTAAAGTAGCCCATTAGGAATAATGCTCCCATTCCGAGATACACCAAAACCATAAATATGCCAAATATTATTCGTGCTCCTTTTGGCAATTGGTTATTTTTTCTATTTCTACTTTCCATAATACTAATAATAATTGCTAAATATAAATTTCAACACGCAATTAATTATTTAGTTTAACTCAAGATTGCGTAAAATTTCGTGTAAAGGTAGTAATTTTATTTGGATTACCCAACTTGTTTGAATTAATAATTCATAAAAGAAAATAATATAATAGAAAAAGGTCAGACAACAAGTGCCTGACCTTTTATTAAGTATCAATTACAAATTATTGTTCTTGAATTTTGAATGTCACAGGAAGGTTGTAGTAGCAACGTACGGCTTGACCATTGTTCTTACCTGGTTGCCATTTTGGCATTGCTCTAACAACGCGCATTGCTTCCTTGTCAAGGTCTTTATCTACACCCTTAACAACTTGAACATTACCAACTGAACCGTCTTTTTCAACAACGAACTTCACAACTACACGTCCTGAGATACCGTTATCAAGAGCAATTTGTGGATAACGAATGTTGTTGCTCAACCATTTCATCAATGCTGCTTGACCACCAGGGAATTCAGGCATTTGTTGCACAGCAACAAAGATTTCTTCTTCCTTAACAGGTTCCGGTTCCGGTTCTTTTACTACAACAACTTCTGCCATAGCTTGGAACTTATCAGCATCGTCTGAACCTTCTTGGTTTACAACACCACGTGCAGTGTTATCTTCTTGTTGAGCCTCTTGGTCCATAATTTCGTTTTTCACTTCTTCAGCGTCAACGATTGCAATCTGTGTTACTTGCACAGTTGCGAGAACTTCTTGAGGCACTTCAATTTCAGGTTGTTCAAATTTTTGTTCTTCAATCTCTTCTTCCTCTTCAGGAACTTCTTCCATTTGAGCAAGTTGAGCTTGTGACATTTGTTCCGCTCTTTGTTTAGCTTCGATAGCAGCTTGTTCTGCTTGATAGTCTGAATACAAAGACCATGCATAAATAAGTCCTGCTACAACACAAAGACCAATTAATACATAAACCGAAGCCAATGTGTGACGGCTTTCACTATTCTTACGGAGAACGTATGCACCAAATTCTTTATTTTTGCCGTCAAAAATAAGGTCACGCCATTCTCTCGAGGTTAGATCTACATTCTTTGCCATAGTTCTTTTCTACATTTAAAGGTTAATAAATCTAACATCATTCACCGCGATGATTATTTTGGTAATCAATTAGCATCACTGAGTCAACACGTGTCATGTTGTCAATCTGATATTTCGAGATTGAGTTGATTTGCATCTCGTCAAGAATCGAAACAAGACTTCCGTATGAAGCTTGATTTGTTGACTTAATAATAATGACAGGCTTTTTAAGTTTATCGTCACGACGTACTTTTCTTGCAAGACTGTCGAATTGTGCTTGATTGATTTCCTCCTTACGGAACTTTTCTTTCAACTTATTAATCTCAACAAGTACTTCTTTGTTACGTTGTTGGATAATTTCACGGATACCTTGTGCTGTTCCATCAGGATTATTAGCAAGAAACTCTGATTTTTGCAAGTTATTGTTTGCAGAAAGAATATTACCACCTTCATCAAACATACCCGCATCACCACCAGGTTTACCGAAGAAATAGTACACTTCGTTGACTACTTTACCGTTGACAGTATCAACATCGAAAGAGCCTTTCTTGCGTTTTGCATCAAGGATGATAGTAACCGCATCGTCAGCAGAAGCCTGCGACATATTCTCTACATTATCCACCTTTTCGTTTGAAGGAAGTGCAATATTGAGAGTTTGCGATTTAATCATTGTAGTACACAACATGAAGAATGTGATAAGCAACATGTTCATGTCAACCATCGGAGTAAAGTCCACACGGATCTCCATCTTTTTCTGGTGGCTCTTGCCTTTGCCATTGCCACTATCTTGTGCTATTTCTGCCATGTGTTATTCTCCTTCATTCTTTAATGCTGTTAATAATGTGAATTTGTTCATGTGGATTGTTTGGAGATTGTCCATTACAGTGTGAACAACTTCAAATGATGTGTTTTGGTCTGCTTTGATAGCAACACCGGTACCATCTTTGATAGCAGATGTCAATGTCTCATTGTCAGACTGACGAATTGCTCTCATCCACATTTGAAATTCAGTTTCATTTTCTTGGTTCATCGAAATTGGAATACCTGAAACGTGGTTAGGGTTACCATCCTTACCTTGTAGCCAATTGTCTTGATCGCTTGGATCCAAGTCAAGGAATTCACTCATTTGCGCCAAAGGCACACCAAAAGCGTTGACTTTACTAAATGCGAGCTTTTGTTCCGGTGTAAAGCTTATTTTGTTCTTATGCGACTCATTGTAGATTTGAGCTACTTTGTCGAGCAATGCCATTCTCATGTTTTGGTTAGACCATTGTGCAGAGGTGTCATTGTGCATTGTGAGCCAAATTTTTCCTTCCGGACTTACAAGCACCTGTACATAGTTAGTTTCTTGAACTTTTTCTTCTGACACAGATGCCGGTGTAATCACCGTTGTAGGTTCCTTTGCAAGGAAAGTAGATGTCAACATGAAGAAGGTAAGCAAAAGCACAGTAACATCACTCATCGCTGTCATGTCGATGAATGTGCTCTTCTTTTTCATTTGTACTCTTCCCATATTGCTATGATTTTAATCGATTTAAATAAAATTAATTATTTAGATTGTTTACATTGCTGATTAGTGAGTAGCAGCGAAAGTAGCAACAATTGAGAAACCGATTTCGTCGATAGCGTATGTCAAGTTGTCGATTTTGTTTGTATAGAAGTTATATGTGATAACCGCAAGAGCACCTGTTGCGATACCGAATGCAGTATTTACAAGCGCTTCAGAGATACCCGCAGAAAGAGCTGTTGAGTCTGGAGAACCAGAAGTTGCCAAAGCTTGGAATGATTTGATCATACCCATAACGGTACCGAGAAGACCTACAAGTGTACCAAGAGTTGTAAGAGATGCTACAACAGGAAGGTTTTGTGTAAGAGATGGCATTTCAAGAGCAGTAGCTTCTTCTACTTCGTTACGAAGTGTAGTAAGTTTTTGTTCTTTGCTAAGTTGAGTGTTAGCATCCATTTCTTTATATTTAACCAATGTGTTGTAAACTACAGATGCAACAGAACCTTTTTGGTCTTTGCAACGTGCCATTGCTTTGTCGATTTCGTTTTTAGCAAGGAAACCTTTGATGTCAGCAACGAACTTAGATGTGTTGCCTTTACCTTGAGCTGAAGAGATAGCGATCCAACGTTCAACGAAAAGAACGATCACTGTAAGGAACAATGTTTGAAGGATTGGCACGATAAAACCACCGTGGTAGATAGTACCAAGAAGGTTAAGTGGGTGATTAGCTGTGTCACCACCTTCGAAGTTGTCTGGGTTACCAAGAACAAAGATAAACACACAAAGAGCAACTACAAAGCAAAGGCAGATAACTGCGAATGCACTACGAATACCACGTACGTTGCTGATTTTTTCTTCTTTTTTTGCTGCTGGTTTTGCAGCTGGTTTTTGAGATTCCATAAAATTTAATTAATTAGTTTGTTAATATTTAGTTATCTATTTTTATTCTTATTTTAATGAATTTTAAATACCCTTTATTCAAATATAATAAAACTTTTATTCACATTTAAATAAGTTTACCCAAAATCAACGCAAAATTACAATTAATTTTGTGAAATACAATAATTGAACTTGAAAATTTTACGTTAAAATAATTTTTTAAAGCAAAGTTTGTAATGAAGAGTTTGAGTTTATTCACTCAATCCCTTCATTACGCACCTCTTTTTATAACGTCTATATTATCCTTTTATTGCAGCAATGCCCGGAAGGACTTTTCCTTCGATTGCTTCCAACAAAGCGCCACCGCCTGTCGATACGTATGACACTTTATCAGCCAATCCGAATTTGTTAACACATGCAACTGAATCACCACCACCTACAAGTGAGAATGCACCATTGTCGGTTGCTTCCACGATTGCTTCAGCGATAGCGCGTGAGCCTTCTGCAAAGTTATCAAATTCGAATACTCCGGCAGGACCATTCCAAAGGATTGTCTTAGCTTCCTTGATTGCATCGGCAAACATTTCGCGTGTCTTAGGACCGGCATCCATACCTTCCCAGCCGTCAGGGATGTCGTTGGTTGGGAAAATTTGACGATTAGCATCGTTGCTGAATGCATCACCTGCCACACAGTCAACACCAATCACCAAGTTTACGCCTTTTTCTTTAGCCTTAGCGATAATATCGAGGGCAAGGTCAAGTTTATCGTCTTCGCAGATAGAGAGACCGATCTTACCACCTCTTGCCTTTGAGAATGTGTAGGTCATACCACCGCAGAGAATCAAGTTATCAACCTTGTCCATAAGGTTTTCGATGATACCGATTTTTGTTGACACCTTTGAGCCGCCCATGATAGCGGTGAATGGACGCTTGATGTTGCTCAATACGTTATCGACAGCATTAACTTCTTTTTCCATAAGATAGCCGAGCATCTTGTGGTCAGCATCGAAGTAGTCAGCGATTACAGCTGTCGAAGCGTGCTTACGGTGAGCTGTACCGAATGCGTCATTTACATACACATCAGCATAGCTTGCCAATGTCTTGGCAAAATCCTTTTGTCTTTGCTTCATTTCTTTCTTTGCATCTTCGTATGCAGGATCTTCTTTTTCTATTCCGACAGGCTTACCTTCTTCTTCCGGATAGAATCGAAGATTTTCAAGGAGCAACACTTCTCCCGGTTTAAGAGCGGCGGCTTCTTCAGATGCTTTTCCACAATCGGGTGCAAATTTCACTTCTGCATCCAATGCTTGAGCCACAGCGTCTTTGATTTGAGAAAGACTATATTTAGGATTTACTTTACCTTTTGGCTTGCCCATGTGCGACATTATTATTAGTGAACCGCCATCGGCAAGAATTTTCTTCAGTGTAGGAAGTGCTCCTTTGATACGTGTGTCGTCTGTGATTTTACCGTTGTCATCCAATGGAACGTTGAAGTCCACGCGAACGATTACTCTTTTTCCGGCAAAATTGTAATTTTCAATATTAACCATAGTCTGAAAAATTTATAAGTTAAACTGTTTTTACTCTACAAATATCCATACGAATATATACGTACGAAAAATTCATGTTGCGAAGTTACTAAATTTAACTGATAAAACAAACATGAAAACGATATGTTAGCATTTTTTTGTTTTTTTTCGACATTCAGAGCTGATTTTTTGCTATTTCGGGTTGATTTATGTAATTTTGTATTTAATAATTTATGTTTTCTACTTTGTTATGACATCAGCTATCAAAGATATATACTATAATGTGTTCGGCACTGATCCTTCCTCTATTGAAGAAATTGCTGCGGGAGGGTCTAATCGCAAATACTATCGCGTATGTGACTCGCTCGGAAAAAGCGTCATTGCAACCGTCGGCAATTCTTACGAGGAAAACAATGCGTTTATTGAGTTGGCAAAGCATTTTTACTCACACGATATTAATGTTCCTAAAATAATAGGTTACAACGAGTCTAAGTCGGTTTATATACAAGAAGATTTAGGCGACACTTCTTTATTCTCGATTTTGGGAACAGATGCAGCGCCCGATTTGATTGCAAAAACCATCTCTGCATTGGCTCGATTGCAAACTGTCCCCGGCATTGACTATTCCGTCTGCTATCCGGAAGCAAAATTCGATCGCAAGTTGATAATGTGGGATTTGAATTACTTCAAGTATTGTTTTCTCAAAATTGCAGTAGAAAATTTCAATGAGTCTGATTTAGAAGTAGATTTCAACCGATTAGCCGACAAACTTCTGTCAACACCTGAAAGCCTATGGGGATTTATGTATCGCGATTGTCAAAGCAGAAATGTCATAATAAAAGACGAAGAACCATGGTGGATTGATTTTCAAGGTGGCAGATACGGTCCTTGCATTTATGATATCGTTTCTTTCCTCTGGCAAGCAAAAGCAGATTTTTCTGACAGCTTAAGAGATGAAATGATTGATTTATATATTGAGGAATTTAGCAAACAGAGAAACACCGATTGCTCCGGAATGAGGACATTGATTCCGGTGTTTGTGTTGTTTCGCACGTTGCAGGTCCTCGGTGCATACGGTTTCAGAGGGCTGATGCAACATAAAGCTCATTTCATCCAAAGCATACCATTGGCAATCTCTAATCTCGCAAAACTTTTAAAGCAAGGAATAATTGACGAATACCCTTGTTTAAAATCAGCAATTAACACAATTGTTGAAAGCAATCGATTCAAGAAAGAAGAGTCGTCAGCGCTGACTGTCGAGGTGTTCAGCTTCTCCTACAAGAAAGGCTATCCCGATGATTTTTCGGGCAACGGTGGAGGTTTTATGTTCGACTGCCGAGCGATGCACAACCCGGGTCGATACGCTGAATACAAAAGTCTCACCGGTCTTGATGCTCCTGTAATAGATTTTCTTGAAGAGAGAGGCGAAATACAAGTGTTTTTAGAAAATGCTTGGTCACTTACCGACCCGGCTATCGAGCGTTATATGCAACGAGGTTTCACCAACATTCAAATCGGCTTCGGATGCACCGGAGGGCAACATCGTTCGGTCTATTCAGCAGAAAACACAGCTAAGCATATAGCCGAGAAATATCCGAATGCTATCGTAAAATTAGTTCATCGAGAACAAGGCATTACAAAACTATTTAACCACACCGACACACTATGAAAGCGATGATACTTGCGGCAGGGCTTGGCACACGTCTGAAGCCTTGGACTTTAGAACACCCCAAAGCATTGGTCCCGGTCGGTGGTGTTCCGATGTTAGAGAGAGTTATTTTGAGTTTAAAAAAGCAAGGCTTCACCGAAATCATTATCAACATTCATCATTTCGGCGAACAAATCATTGACTTTGTCGGTAGCAAAGAGTTTGGAGTATCGATTAAGATCAGCGACGAACGAGGCAAATTGCTTGATACGGGTGGTGGCATTCTTCACGCACAACAACTACTCACAAAAGACAACGCACCTTTCTTGATTCACAACGTCGATATTCTCAGTAATGCCGACCTTGCCGAACTCATGCAAGCCCACTGCGACCATAACGTCGATGCTACCCTTCTGGTTAGCAATCGCACATCATCGCGAAAACTCATTTTCGACAACGACCTTAACCTCAAAGGCTGGCACAACCTATCGACCGATGAATTTAAACCACAAGGATTAGAGATGAGTGAAAGCGACGTCGAATTGGCATTCAGTGGCATTCACGTCATGAGCACACGATGTTTCGAACTGATGACTGCTGCCGGATTCTCAGACTCATTCCCGATTATGGATTTCTACCTATCACAAGCAAGCAAAATCAAACTATCCCAAATTGGCAAGACCGAACTATCACAAGCCGGCAATATCGACATATCCCAAGCCGCCAAAATTGGCATCAAAGGATTCTGCTGCAACGACCTCAACCTCATCGACATCGGCAAACCCGACACCCTCACCCAAGCCAACCGACTTTTCTGAACCTCTCAATAGATTATAGATACTATAGATATAATAGATGCAATAGAAATAATACACAGCCATATTGAAGAGACTACTTGTTGTTGGATGTCCAAAAAATATTTTGAGTTTTCTGATTTATTAAGTACTTTTGTCAAAAAGAAAAATAGACCTATGACTAAAGATAGATTAGAGGTGTTACGAAAGCAAAAGCCCTGGCAAAATGCGTTCTATTATCAGAAGGCAGAAACACTCTATCAAATGACCTATAGTTTTTGTCAACGTTTTCTATCACAGTATGGAGATAGGACTGTTGACCAGATGATTCAAGCAGCACGTAGCGGTAAACAAAACATAATTGAGGGCACCGAAGATGGTGTCACATCTACAGAAATGCAACTTAAGCTCCTAAACGTTGCTCGCAGCTCATTACAAGAATTGAAAGCAGACTACAAAGACTATCTTGAGTCGCGTAAACTTACAGTATGGAGTAATACTCATGAGCGTTATGCCTCAATGCAAAAGTTTTGCAGGACACACAATATAATCAATGACTATCAACCTTATTTTGAACGATGGAGCGATGAAGAAATGGCTAATATCGCTATCACACTATGCTTTATGACAGATACTTTACTCAATAATGAACTTAAGCGATTAGAGCAAATATTTATTGAGCAAGGTGGAATTAAGGAGAGAATGCATACGGCTCGAACCGGCTATCGACGCCAACAAGATGAAGAGCTACAGATGTTGCGTGCAAAAGTTGCAAGCCAGAAAGTCGAGATAGCACACCTTAAAGAATTACTATCAAAGTATAACATTAAAGACCTCTAACCTCCAGATACAGATTATATTTCTAAAATTTCTAAAGCATCTATCCCATCTATTGCATCTATAGTATTTATAGTATCTATAGCATCATGGGTAAAAATCTGAATCTGAGGGATTATTAAAAAAGAGCCGGGCTCCGAGTGTTGGAGTCGGCTCTTGTATGAGGGTATGTAGGCAGTTTTTACGCTGTTGAAATAATCACATCTCTGCCTACAGACTGTACTTAAATTACGGAGATTAGCGAAGTGCTACTTTGCGACCGTTGATGATGTAGATGCCCGGTTCAAGCTGTTTCAAATCTTCAGCCTTAGCGTTTGTGAGCAAGCATACACCGTTGATGCTATAGACATTGAATTCTGTTGCTTCTGCAAGGATGTCTTCTACGCTTGAGTATGTCACTACGTAGTCGAATGTTGTTTCCTTGTTAGGACCTGATACACCGGCGTTGTCGAGAACGATGACTGCTGCTTCAGGAATAGTCAAACGATATGTACCCAATTCTGTTGGAGTATCCATGAGTGTTGCTTTGTAAGAAACTTCAGAAATCATTGTACATTCAGCACCGAAGTCTTGCACAGGGTTGCCACTTTCGTCAAGAAGTTGAGCCCAAGCATGCCATGCTTCAGTTGAGAAGTCAATCTTCTGTACGCCTTCGAATGTCACTGTAAACTCTTTGATTGAT
>JAZTZN010000007.1:0-2575 GCA_045637445.1 Muribaculaceae bacterium | reverse complement strand
CGAACTTTTTGAAGCGTCGTTCAAAGTCAAAGAAATTATGGAGAGATACGACAATTGGCGTAATCTCATTCTCGACAATCAAATCTATCGCCACAATTTCCTGCTCGTGCAGCTGGTAATGGGCGAATGGAAGAAAAGAATCTTAACACCAATCAAAAAATCAGAATGATTATGGAAGAAATCACTCTTTCAATTCAGGACTTAAAAGCTATCTCGGAGCAATCCGAGATAGTGAACAAGTCAATCATCGAGTTCAGCACTTCTCCTTATTGCATGTCTCATCACCCAATGGTGAAGTCATACATCGAAGTGATTAGTGCATATCAAAAAGTGTTTAACATCATATTTGATATCGAAAGCTATGAACAAGATTGACTTTCCTTTCTACGAAATCATCAAGAATGACGCTAACGGCTACGAATGTGGCCGTGAGCGTTGCGATGATATCGTTACTGCTTATATTCGCTTCAGCACCTTGATGAATGTATTCCCCGAATACACTATCAAGATGAATTTCGTTACCGAAAAAGAAATTCACACCGTCATGAAATTCCCGGTGAGATAATTTCTTCTCACTTTCTCTTTAAGGCAGTCGAAAGATTGCCTTAAATTGTGTCTTTTAATACTCGCAGTCGTCGCTGTAACTTCGTGGTAAATAAAACTTATTTACTATGGCAACAAGTTTAATTACTGAAATCCCAATTTTTGTATTCTCGTCGCAGATTGGCGACATCGAACTATCTACCGACCAGGCAAAAATCGAAATCGTGGTGGAAGACGGCTTGACAAAGATGTTCAAGACAATGCTATATGCCTATAATGGAAAGGTGACGATTGTCAATATCGGAGAGGTGCTGGAAAATTATATGTTGGCAAACGACAAGGTGTTTACCGCGTTCACGGTATATTACAACACTGCCGAGGGTGCTTATATAGGTTCGTTCAACCTCAATACTCAGTATTGCTCGCTGAAACTTGACACGAACCCCGGACTATTTGGATCATATAATTTCTTATCGACATTGACTGCGAAGCGTGTGCCTCGCGAGTTTACCGAACACCTTTCCATTCTCCATGGTCAAGAGAGTGCTCAGGTAAAGGTGCATTGTGTATATGAGGACATCAATGGCGAAGTGGCTAATGCTACTGTCCCATTGATAAACCTTTATGGTAACGATATCGGTGTAATGGTTAGACCTTTCACTTCACAAAATATCATTGCAGCTCTTAAAGTGAAAGGCAAAAATGTGAAAACGCTGCTCTCGTTTAGAATGGAGTTCAACGGCAGAAACATGACTTACTACACACAGGACTTTATGCCTAATGTGGTGTTCAGTTTCAAGAATTGCTTCAATGTGTATGAAACAATCTATCTCAATGCTATCACTACCACCAAAACAAAGGTCAATCGGTCAATGGCTATCTCGCAAGGGCGACAATCGTTTTATGACCAATCGGTCGATAAAACATACGAGGTGGAAACTGCACCTATGTCTCAGGCTGAAGCCGAATGGGTGGAGCAACTGTTTATGTCGCACTCCGTGAGGCTCGGTACAGCGTCTGACCCTGATACCTTGCCCGAAGTTATCATCACGGAATCGACTTGCGAGATTGACGATAATGATGAAAAACTGCATCAAGTGAAATTCACATGGCAGTTTGTTGACCATTGCCCTCACTTGCAGACATCGGCTAAAACCGACGAGAGCAGAATATTTACCGAACCCTACAATCAAACATTTAACTAATGGCTAATTCTATACACATAAGTACGCTACGAAAAATGCTTCAAGCCGGCGACCCTGTAAACATATCGCTTTGGACGAAAGACGGCCAAATACAGCATTGGAATAATTGTATTCCGCTTCGATATGATTTCTATAAGGGTGTGCGTCGGATGAAACTCCTTACAAGCCGACAAATACGCCAAGTGCGTGATGTCTGCATTTTCCGTATCAATGGAATGGAAGTATTCTTATAAATCTCATATACTATGAACAACTTACAATTTAACTCCGTAGAGAACATACCGATACTCAATGCTCAGGCAGCGTTCCAAGTGGATAGCTCGGCTGTGTTCCGTGAACAAGGCGACATAGTGCCTACGATTGTCGATGACCGCACTTCATATATGCCGTGGGGTGGCGACAATCAAATGCCGTTCGACATTCTCAATCTGATTGAGAGTGACGAAACGCTTTCCACTTGCCAAATCTTTAATGCCGAAGTGTGTTATGGCTCAGGCTTGGTATATAATGCCGACGCTTCTTCTCGCCAACACAAAGAGCAGATTGAGGATTTCTTCCTCGATAACGACATAGCGAGCTACTACCTCGGTGTGTCGCAAGACTTCAAGCACTTCGGCTTTGCTGTCTCGGTAATCATTCTCAATCCCGACGGCAACAAGATTGTGCGACTGCTTCGCAAAGAGGCTTGCTACTGCCGTTTTGCTCCTGCAAACAATGAGGGCAAAATCGACAAAGTGCTGTATGCAAATTGGCGTAACAATATCGCAAGCCGTGAGCAGATCGAAGTAATCGAACTGCTTGACTCGGCCTCTCCATTTGCCGACCTC
>JAZTZN010000006.1:0-11299 GCA_045637445.1 Muribaculaceae bacterium | reverse complement strand
ATTCTCCACTGCCACTGCATGCTTCACCACTCGCAACTTCTCAATCTCGTCGTCACTCATGCCCTCGATGTCATACTCGTCGCTGTCCGATTCCAACAATTTGTCCGGCATGAATGCCAGCACTTTGTCCCTGTACCATTTCGGCCTGTGGGCCTTGGTATTCTTAAGTCTTGTTTCGACTTCCATTTTATGCTCTGCCATCAGACGCTCTACGCTCCACGCACACACTGCAAAGACATACATCAGTACGCTTTCAACACTCAACGCGCTGAACACTCTCTCAAACGATGACCCGACCTCAAATTTATAGACATTTGCCACTGCTTCGTTTGACATAAATTCATCTGCTATCTCTCGCTTGATTTCCGATATACTTCTCATTGATATACTTCTTTTTAATTATCCGACTTCAAAATCTATTCCCACTGCCATAAGACCTATACCTGCGTAGGGCATCGACATCCGGTCTTCGACTGTCGCCTCAGTCGCCGGACTCACGCCCTCTGCCCTGTAGCGTTGCACTACCTTGGATTCTGTCTCTCCGACACTGATCAATTCCTCGCCATCTGCCAACTCCGATGTCAGACTGCGACCATTAAGTATCGCTAAATCCATCACCGACTCAACACTGCCGCTCGACTCCAACGCAACATCAAGTAGCGTCTGCCTGTCCTTAATCTTTATCGTTCCCATTCCTATTCTATCATTATTTCTTGCTCCGTTACTCTGATTCTACTCACCTCCAAACCGCATGCCCTAAGCATCTTCTTCACCCTCGATGCCCACATCACATCGCGCTCACCGCCAAGCATGCGTCCGACCTCGCCACCAAGCAATGGATACTCCTTAAAGTCCCCTCGGTTGGCCAGCAACAACTCCTCAGCCACCTGTGCATCATTCTCGCCGACAATCATGCTGCCGCCGACCACTGACAAGTCGCCCGTCGCTCTATCTATCAATATTCCTTTCATCTCCGTCTATTTTATTTCTTATCATTAAACATTACCGCCCCAAAAGGCCTTTCCCTAATCTCCCTAAATTCCCTAAACTCATTGCTTCACTTTTTCGTTTTCCATATTCTTAAAGCTTATACTCGCAGATGCCATTGCCACGTCAAACGCCTTAGCTCCGGTAGCACCATTCGCAGCAGTGGAAACACCTACAGCCTCAATCCCTGAACTTGTGGCACTCTTTAAGGTCTCAACATAACTTTTCAACTGGTTTAGGTTATCTTCAAGTTCTGCAATCTTCACAAGCCCACCAAGACTGCCACCATTTAACACCACACCGTCTTTTGTGAGTTCTGCACTGGTTTCCTCATCCACATCGATACGCACCCGTTCCTCATCGATTAGCACACGGCTGGTCTTGTCGCTGACTACTATCTCAATGCTCTCAATATCATCAGTCGCCAACACCACGCCCGCACTCCCGTCGGCCACGAAACCAACCACAACATAACTGCCGACACGTGGATATACAACAATGCCGAATTTGCTCTCCTGATTGGCTTGCAAGTTCACACCAAGCAAAGGGGCTCCCTCATCAAGCGGGGTACAATCCACAGTACGGGCATCCTTATCCACTGCATCGACTGTGCATATAAGGCTGACAGTCTGCCTGCCTCCCTGTGCCATTCTCCTGATTGATTCTGCTATATTATTCATCTCTATTATCCGATTTTGGCTCCTAACGTTATCTCCTGACGGAATCCGCTTGTGCCGTATTTGATTACATTCTTTTTCACCTGATAAACGCCTTTTTTCTCGCCGTCTATCTTTATCCCTATCGCCGTGAGCTTATCGACAAGTTTTGCCCCGAATGTGCTGAAACTGCCTTTCAATCCATCGACTTTCAAGCGTTTTATTTCCTGCTCCGCCCACGCTTTAAGTTCGCTTTCAGTCTTGTTGTAGGTGTGCAGCGTCCTGTGTTCTCCGTCGGCATCACCCACATCCACCTTGATTTTCTTATTGTCGGGCATCAGCGATATTGCCTTAACCCGCAATCGTATATTTTCTGCCTTCTGCTGTTCCAGGCTCTGATCGCTGATAATGTTAACTCCCGTCGCAAACACCTGTGTCGGGCTGTCCTCTTTTTCAAACAATACACCGCAATACAACACCGGCTCTCCATTCTCATACCGAAAAAAACTCCTGATGCCGTTCTCTCTTAGGTGCCCCAATAAAGAGGCTACGGTGTCAGCTGTCACTCTGTACTGCCCAAGGCTCTGTTCACCCATGACGTTGAGACTGTAACTGATGCCCTGGTCTTTGAGCAAAGTTTCAATGGTTACGCTTTTATAGGCTTTCTTGACTGCCGGCAACTGTTTAAGTTTGAACATTTCATCCTCGCACATAAGCACAACAGGGGTCTTGATGCCGACATCGCGAACATAACCCGTAAATGCCAACTCCAATTCCCCGTCATAACCAAGCCACACCTTGACAGCATCACCACGATGCACAGGTATTTCGGCCGCTCCGTCCCATTTTATGCGTTTGGGCAAGGTGATTTTGCAAGTATCGGTAAGCTGCTCTGTGTCGAGGGTGATTTCCACCTCTGTAACCTTGTCAAGTGTCCATGTCTTTGAACCCTCTATCTCTATTTTTGCAGTTAATCTATACATCTTTTTCTCTCTATTTGTAATTTATCGACTATGTGCCTTTTAGCCATTTTTGCCCTTTTAGCCCTTTAAATATCTATAACATCTATTGCATCTATTATATCTATCCTCCTTTTAGCCCTTTTTGCCCTTTTAGCCTTTTTGGGCGTACGGCCTAATACTCCGTGCTGTAAATATTGTATTCCTCATCACTCACTGCCTGTATGCTTACGCTCTGATAGTTGCTCGCTGTGTCCTGCGACACCGAAAAACTCTTCACCACAATGCTGCTGATGTCAAACACTTCCAAAAACTCGCTATGTACGCTCAAAGCCTCGGCTGAATCCAAAAAACTCCGAAGCTCGCGAAGTCCCTCCGTCGGGTACTCATCGACAATAACACCGTCCCGGACTGCCGCAACCCCAACAACAATATTCAGACTATAATCGCCGTCGTTGATATACTCCTTGACCGTTCCGTTCATACCCACCATCTGCGTGCTGACGATATTCTTCGCTCGGCTGATCGCCACAACGGCGTCATTCATCACAAGGCGTTCACCTTTGGAGTTCTCAAAGGTCAGCTCACAAAGCGCATATCGCCCCTCCCAATAACTCTTATCCGTTATCGGACTTGACAGATCATGCGTGGTTATCTTCTTGTCGCGACCATCCCACGACGGACTTTGTCCCGTGCGACTCGGCTTAAAACCATATAGCGATCCCTTCACTTGCGTCGCCATCCCCGACGCTACAAACTGAAAACTTATCGGTCCCATATCTATTCTATCTATTATATCTATAGTATCTATCCATTACACCGATAGACTCACATCATTCAACGCCGATAGCAAGGCTTCGCCCACCATCTCCTTGACTTTCGTGACATCACCCTGCAAATTGGTGGTGTGGATCTCGAATTTCTCTACCAATTTATCGATCGTGACGCTGATATTCTTCACGCCCTGACCGCCTCCACTACTCGTCGCTCCTCTCACACTGCCAAGACTGCCCCCCGTCGGATCAGTTGCCGGTGGCACAACAAGCCCATCTCCTACTGGAATGTCGGTAGGTCCATTTTTAGGTTCAGGGTCGTCTCCCTCCTCCGACGCCGACATCTCTGCATCGTAAGCCTCTTTAAACGCTTTACCTATCTGGCCTCCAAAGTTAGCATAGCCCGACTTTAATTTCCCTAAGGCTTTTTCCATGTCTCCCGGCTTAAGACTGAATGCCGCCTTTATCAAGTCGCCGATTGCACCGAACACTGTGCTTGCCAGACTTCCCAACTCCTTGAAAAATGTCGTGAACGAAGCCCACAAGCCTTTCAATACTGCCCTGAATTTCGCCGAGGTGTTCCAAAAGTATGTCCCGACTGCTATCAATGCTGCTATCGCTGCCACTACCCATCCGATAATAGGAATGTTCTTTATCGCCACGCCAACGGCTCGGCATGCAGTCGTCGCTGTTGTCGCAAATGTAGAAAATGATGCACTTGCAATCGTTCCGAATGCTTTTATCGTGCCTCCTCCGGTAAGCATATCCAATATAAATACAGCCATTCCCTTAATAGCATTCCACAGCCCTACTGTGGCAAATCGCACAACAGCCAAGGTGGCACGCCCAATATTCACAAGGAAACCATTAGACGCAAATTGCCCGGTTATTAGTTCCCTGTTCATCATAAGCATTTGTATTCGGCTGGCATACAAAAAGCCTCGTATCTTCGACCACATTGCCCCCCATTGCAGGTTCTTTACCCACAACATCGCTTTGCCTATGCCCATTATCACAGGCATAAGCTGTGATAATGGTACCATTACCTGGCTCAAACCGTTTATCCATAGACCTAAATCGCCAAAGGCATTGAATATCCATACTTTTGCTTCTTCGATTGAATCCTGGATCGATGCCATCTTTCCCGCTGTCGTCTCTGACGCGGCTTCTATCGCTCCATGAAACAAGCCACCCTCACTCGTTGCACTCCTGAAGGCTTCCGATACCATCTCTACCGAAATCTTCCCCTTGCTCATCTCTTCTTTCAGCTCGCCGACACTCTTGCCGGTCGCCTTGCTGATTTCATTCAACGGGTTAAATCCGGCATTAATCATCTGATTAAAGTCCTGACCCATAAGTTTGCCGGTCGATTGCATCTGTGCAAAGGCTAATGCCAACGATTGCAGCTTCTGACTGTCACCCATGGCAATGTCGCCGATCTGCTGCAAGGTCGAAAATGCTGCCTCACCCGACATGCCAAACGACATCATGGTTCGCTGTGCTTCCAATAATCCTGCCTTGTCGTAGGGCGTTACCTTGCCATACTCCGAAATTCTCTTATACATATCATCGGCGGCTTCGGCATTCCCTCCAAACAAGGTCTTCAGATTCATCAACTGCAATTCAGCTGCCGCTCCCGCTTCTGTAATGCCACTGAAGGCTTCACTTACCCCTCTGACTACATTTCCGATTGATTCTATTCCAATCGCAGCCTTCCCTAAACCTTCTAATAAAGTTTGTGATCTACTGATAGAAGTCTGAAACTCAATGGTCTTGTCTATAAGCCCATCGATTTTCCCAACAATGTTGCCTTTCAGGTTAAAATAATAATCAAAAACGTTTGACATATCAATTTTTTTATTAACTTTGGAACATAATTCTAATTAGAACATTATGGAAACTGGATTTTGGACTCTCTTATTTTGGAAAGTAATAGGTTACTCTTTTGGTACTTTAGCTTTGATAGGTTTATTATGGTGGTTAATTTGCATAATTCTTTGCATATTTAAAAGTAATAGAATTGGAGGATTTTGGTTTTGGGAATAATTTATTTTTAATTTCTTTCACCTCCAATCATTTTAGCCAACATATCGGCTGTATTTTTCAACCTCCATCGCTCAAGCCATAAAGCTTGTGCATAGTTCCTTGCCCAATCTTCATAGTCCCCAATCATTGGGTCGATACCCAAATTCGACCGTATTAAGGCACAACCTTTCTCAAATCCGTCTTCGTTGTCGTTATCTGAAAGCAGCTGCGCCTCTACAAGTTTTTTAGGCTCGAACGGCAACTGTTTAGCATCGCTCCCAATTGCTTCGTAGCCTCTAAAAAGAGAACCGCATCGCTACGCATCGCCGGGCTGCCTCCCAACCAACAGTTGTCAAACATCACTTCCGAACTTTTCAACTCATCTGTCTTTGCCATTTTGGTAATAGCTGACATCGTTTCCAATCTCGGTCGATGAAAATAACCCACGTGCAAGTCTCCGTCATCGACGACATCAATACGCACAACCTTGCCATGCTTCCCTTTCCATGCCTTGATTTGCTCCTCTGTTACTCCGCCGTCAAATGTTTCTTTTATTCCGTTGTCTGATTTCTCGACTTCTTTTAATGCTTTTTCCATTGTTTTAATCTCTTTTTAATCGTTATTTAATCGTTACTTAATACCTACTTAAAAGGGAAGTCAAGTCCTAAAAATCCCCCAACTTCCCTTTATTCTTTAGACTTTGCTCATCTTGGCTGTCGAGCCTCTCGACCATTTTGGCCCTTTAGCCCTTGCTCATCTTGGGTGTCGAGCCTCTCGACCCTCTCGACTCCTTAAGTTCCCTAAATTCCTTAAATTCTCTAAAGACCTTAATTATCGATTCCACTCGATGTGCGATGGCACAAGTTCAAGTTCTACTTCCTGACCGGTGTCGCCCTCTTTCCACTTCCTGCTGTTTGCCTTGAATTGACAATTCCTGATCTTATCAACCGTCACTATGCCGCTGTCCGGTAGATAAGTCACTATTATGTCAAAAGGTGCTATATCCTGTAGCCTGCCATTTGGGGCTTGTCGTTGCAATGCCTCGACCTCCTCCTGATAGAGGGTGATTTTTGCCGTCGGGGTGATACGACCCTTTGCTCGCCCTACGGGGTGGCGACCTGCTCCATACTTGTTCACTACTTCCTGATCGTCGCCATACTCTATGCCCGTAATGCCCGTTACTGGAACTCCGCTGATCGCTGCTACAATATCTGCCCACGAATAGAGCGTTCCATTCACCAATGGAATGCCGTTATTGATTATACTTGCCATTATATATTCTCAACTTACTTTGTTATGATTACTATAATTACTATAGCCACTATTACCGACTACACTGATTTGGCAAAACCGATTCTTACTCTTATTTTGCGCATCACGCCTACTGCCACCTGCTTGATGACAATCTCCACCATGCTGGTGCTCAGCACATCCTGTTCCGGATCAATCTCCACCTTATAGCCACTCAGTTCGCCAGCTTTCTCCATATCTTCAAGGGCCTTGTTAGCCGTTGTTTCAAGGTGCGCTACGCTGAATGCCTGCATCTTGCCGGTCTCGGCATCGACATACACATTACCGCCAAGCTCCGGAGTCAGATACGTGCGCACTCCTCGCACTGCCTTATCCATCGTCCTGACACTCTCAATCATTGCGTAGTCGCTGGTGGCAGCGTCCATCGTGTGGCTGTCGTTAACATAACTGCCCGATTGTCCGATCTGTGTCACCAGGAACATATAACGAGCCGCATCTAACTGCTCGACGAGAGCACTGTCAAGACTGCGATAGAGCGTTCCGTCTCCAAAGGCCGGTAATGTAACCCCTGTGGGGAAGTTCTTAATCCAGCTTATAGACTGATGAACCTTTGCCGCTGACAACAAGCCCAGCATCACTCCAAGACACGACACACTCGACTTTGACGTCTTGTTGGCGTCGGCTGCATAGAGTTCTGCACCTGTTCCGCTACCGGCTTGACCGATAACAACACTTACACGGCACTGGTTGGCACCGGCTACATCTGTCGGCATCTTGGTGACATCGGCCACCTTCGGTGCATACAACACCGATAACGGTGCATTCACTAAGTCCAATGCGTCAGCAACTCCCTGAATTGCCACAACATCATCAGCTGCAAATGCTTTGTCACCACACCAAACACCCATCTGGCGAATCCTACCACCCGCATAATTCTGCACTGTCTTTATCTCTGCAAAATTATATGTCGTCGGCTTTGCAAACACCCCTACATATAGCGATATGGCAGGGTTCACTCTGAAAATCTCCGACAACTGATAGTGCAGCACTTTCACTGCCCAGCTCTGTGCATCGGCTGTAATACCCAATTCCTCGGCTCCGTCTATCGTCGATACTGCATGCACATGCTCCGCCTGAAAACCTCCCGGTATCTCCGCAGTGGTCATATAAGCAATAAGACCTGTAACGTGGTCCTCGCCTGCAAGACTTTTAGGAACATTGCCGTTCTCTCTATTAATCTCTATTTTGTGCATCTTACTTTTTTTTAATCTGTTTTAGCTACTATAATCACTATAAGTACTATAGCTACTATCCCTTAACTCTCAACACTTCTTTCTTCATCAGATTCGACGCATAGTTCTTTGCGTCATTCTCCGTTCTGAACACTGTGCCGTCAGACGCAACAAACGCCTCTTTCAGCCCATGCTCCTTGATGGCTGCTTTGCCGACCTTTTCCAATACACTGACTCCCTCTGTTTTGTCGGTCGCAGTCTTATCGGTTTCGCTACCGGTCGCAGGTTGTGCTGCCTGTTGCTTTTCGTTCTCTGCTACCGGTTGAACTTCACCGGTTTTCTCTTTTTTATTTCCCATTATTTAAAAAATTTTATTAGTTTATATAATCCATAAATCAAGATAATCATGACCGGAATTGTCAATATCCACCCCAAGCATTCATGAAACTTTACCCTCCACGAGCCTTTTTCTTCAACCTCTATATATTGGGAGTGTGCCTCACACCTCTTGTCTATCATTTCCTCTTTCAACTCAGTTTCACTTTGCACCTCCTTTCGGCCCTCGAGCCTCTCGACTTCCTCACGCTTCGTTTCCTGACTGACGATTGTTTTAACAGGAGGCAGCCCCGTGCTGTCGTTGACCGGTTTGTCCGTATCAAAAAGTATTATGGTGGTTTGCTTTTCTTCCAGACTGCTTAACAGGCGTTCTGCGTGTTCCTCTATTGCGAGGCGTGCCATGCTGTCAATTTCCGTCTGAATATCCTTATTTATCACGGTCTCCACTTGGGTGTCGAGCCTCTCGACCTGCTTCTGCGATGAGCAGCTCATTAGAAACAGGGCAGTTGTCAGCCATAGGGCAAGAGAGTCTTTTTTCCACCGCTTTACTGAATTTGTTGACATCTCTACGCAATGATTGTATTTCGGTTTTGAGTGGTTTAACAATATTCTCCATCAGTATCTGACTCGCTTCACGCACATTATCCAGCTCACTCTTCTTCACCGCAGATAGTTTTTCTTCCATCTCGGCACGCAGTTTGCCGATCTCAATGTCGTATTTCTGCCGCAGTATCTTACTGTTTACCCATGCTCCCAGCGGGGCGGATATGGCTGCAACTATCGCCGACACTATTATGGTTGTTATCTCTCCACTCATTCATATTTATTTATCGCATCTATTGCATCTATAGCATCTATAATATCTATAGTATCTATTATTCTATCCTTACAATATCTCCTTTAGCCACTGCTGTACATCAAAACTCGGACACGCTTTCGCCGCAAGTTCATTATGCCCCACAATTTTTACCGTAGGATGCTTACGGTGAAAGTCCAGCACATAGCGCTTCATTGCCTCACGCTGCGCAGGTGTTCGGGTGTCCTTAGGCTTTTGGGTGTGCGCCTCGCACCCGCCGGCGTAAACAATGTGCCTGCTTATGCTGTTGTAACCTGCTGCTCCGTTTGTTATTTCCCAAGGATCCACATTGGCGTCTTCGTTATTGGCGACCAAGCGCTCAACCCTCCCGTCAAGATGGATAAGGTCTGTGTAGCCTACCTGCTTCCAACCTCGTCCCGAAGGAGCAGGTGAGGTGTGCCACCGCTTAATGTCGGCGGCACTTACCTCACGCCCCTCAGGGGTGGCTGTGCAATGGATAACAAGATATTTCAATTTCTTTGCCATCGGTTAGTTACTGTTAGGCGTTCAATGCACTTACGATTGCTCCGACGCTGTTCTCTGCTTTCAAAGGTAAGCAAATGCCCCACTTGCGGAAGTTCACGAGATTGCGGTGGTACAAAGTGTCCTTTGAAGCTTCGCTGTGGTAGAACTGCACTGAGCCGTTCGCTTTCATCATGCGTCCGTTGAAATAGAACACCGAAGCTTGTCGGTCGGTACTGCTCGACGGTACTGCGCCCCACGCAAGTTTTGTCTTGTTCGAAACCTTGTAGTATGGCGTACCGTCATACTCGTAAATATCGAAGCCGTACAAGCGTGCAATCTTACCTGTCGTCTGATTGATATTGTAATGATCTTTAAACTTCTGCTCTGTCTCCAATAGGTCATTGACGTGATCGCTACACAACACAAGGATGCGGTCATTCTTTGGCATCTTCATCTTGTCGCATGCCGACTTCGCTGCCAACAAGTCCGCAAAGGTCATCTTCTTGCGCGTGCCGTCAGTTGTCGCCTCACCCGTTGTAAGCAATACAGGGGTGTTGGCAGCGTGTGCACTCGGAGCAATGGCGTGGATTGCTTTCTCATGTATTTTCTCACGCAACGCCTCACGGTGTCTCTCCTGTACACTTGCCATCTTATCATAACTGCAAGCGTGAAGCTCGTCATCGGTTACAGGGGTTGCGGTTGTATCGTAGTAATCCAATGAAATAGGCTTATCTGCATCCTCTAATGCCTCAATATTCAGCGGATAGGTCTTGTTATTCACAAGCACAGTCGGATCTCCGCCCAACTCGGTAAAGTGGATTACATCATTGTTTACATACTGGTCATAACTCTTAATGCGGTCATACCAGCCAAGACTTTCGGCTGCCGTACGGAACGCCTTAATCATCTCACCTGTCCATATCTCGGTAAAGACTCCGGCAGGGAGTACTCCGGCAGGAATAAAACTGCCTGCAATTAGTGTAATAACATTGCCCATCACTGCTCCAATAGCAGGGCTTCCACCTAATACGGTGGCAACTGTTGCGCCGGCTGCACTATTGAATACTACGGCACAAATAAGGCTCATTAATGCCATTAAAATTCTTTTCATTTCTCGTTTAATAATTGTTTAAGGTTAATTAATTAGTTAGACTTCTATGCCATACTCGGCTCTATACAAGCGTGCGTACTCCGTCGGATTGCTCTCTTTCAACGATGCTACCTCACTCGCCGGTACTTCCGATAGCTTTGAGTATGTCTTGTGCTCACCTCCTGCGGGCTGGTCCGTTGTCTGACGGATTACCTCTGTCGGCTTACGCTGTGGCTGCATCAGCTCCAATGTGGTACGCAAAGCCTCAATGCCTGAGGACTTGCCAAGATTTACGAAATGCTCCTTTTTATCCGCTGTGATACGCTTGTCGGCGACCGCACCATCAACAAGGGCGTTAATGCTGGCGAGCTGCAGGCTTTCAGCCTTGTCCGCCTTTTCTTTCAGCAAACGCAATGCGTTTACTGCTTCCTGCTCGCTCGCGGTCTCCGTCAAACCGAGCAGTTGCAAAATCTCTTTGTTCATTCTGTTGTTATTATTTTGATTATTAAATGACGCTTCGGACTCCGGGCCCTCTGCGTGTTCTTTATTAAGTAATAGGGGCAAGTGGTCACAGTCCTCACCTGATGCAAGAGTCATAAGCTTGCCATCAGTGCTATATAATTGCAAAGCTTCGTCATTACCGCCAATATCAACAATGCTGACCTCTTC
>JAZTZN010000005.1:0-35607 GCA_045637445.1 Muribaculaceae bacterium | reverse complement strand
TCAATCCACGCACCCACACGGGGTGCGACATCATGGGATAATGTTTATAATTAAGTATTTGTAGTTTCAATCCACGCACCCACACGGGGTGCGACAATTGTTGCTAACATAGGTGCAATTGAAAAAAACGTTTCAATCCACGCACCCACACGGGGTGCGACTTGTACAATTAAATTAATTATTAACTTTTAAATGTTTCAATCCACGCACCCACACGGGGTGCGACTTGTACAATTAAATTAATTATTAACTTTTAAATGTTTCAATCCACGCACCCACACGGGGTGCGACTGCAAAGTTATGATTTTTATAATATCTTTGCAACTGTTTCAATCCACGCACCCACACGGGGTGCGACCAAAAATGTTATTATTTATTGTTAAAAATGTTGTTGTTTCAATCCACGCACCCACACGGGGTGCGACTTTAGGTAGATTATAATATAAAACATTATTCCATGTTTCAATCCACGCACCCACACGGGGTGCGACTGTGCTTTCATAATCTGTTGATTTTCAATCTCTTTAGTTGCAGATTGCGCGAACTTAAAATTTTCTTAGGATAATACGTTGCAGATTAAGGATTTGCGAGTGTAAGTGTCTGTATTTCAGGCTTTGCGAAAATGCTGAGTTTTGTGCAATGCATTATATACGCAGATAGAATTATATTATCAATTCCGAATCAATTGCAAAGGTAGTGTTTTTTCCTATACTTTCAATCCTTCTGTTCCAATTTTTTCCAAGGAAATAAAATCTAATGCTGTCCATATCATAGTCGATAATAGACTCAATATTTGATTTTAGAATACAAAATTGTGATTCGGTCAGAAGACATTCGAATACAGAGTTTTGAACTCTGCGACCATAGTTGACGCATTCTTTGGCCACTTTACGCAAGCGTTTTTTTCCTGCAGGTGTAGTGGTTTCTACATCGTACGTTATTAATACCATCATTTGTTAACTCATTAAAAATACAGGATAGTTGTCGATATCGCCTCTTACATAGCGAGCCAAGAGCATTGCTTGCACATGAGGCAACAGTCCAATTGAGATTTTTTCTCCCAAGTATGGGTGCGTGATGATTTCTTTTTTTCTATTCTGCCATGCTGATAATATTATTTTTCTTCCTTCGTCTGTCATTACTACTTGGTCTTCTCCTTGAATGATGAAATCCTTGCTTGTGATTTGTTTTCTATTTATTAGTGAAAGGACTAATCTATCTCCGAGATATGCTCTTAATTCTTCCATCATGTCGAGTGATAGCGATGCTCTTCCAGGTCGTAGTGTATGAAGAAATCCTATGTATGGGTCTAATCCGACAGTTTCCAATGCCGAGGTCATGTCGGATGATATTAGAGTATACACAAACGATAGCATCGCATTTACTGCATCTTTTGGAGGTCGTCTGTTGCGTCCATGGAATTGAAAATCTTTACGCTGATGGAGTATCAAGTGAGGAAATATTTCAAAGTAACGATTGGCTGCTTCACCTTCAATACCTCTAAGATTTTCCAAATCCGGAGAATTAAGTGCCATCTGTTTGCAGTATTTCAGGTGCGACACCGTAGACTCTATTGCATCATTGTCGCCATTATCTCGCAAAAATCTTGATAGAATATTACGATAGTTTTGTATCTTTCCGGCCACTATTATTCGACTAATTGTTAAAGCGAAGTTAGATTCTTTAGCGAGCTCCCATTGCTTTGTCCGAAGTAGTACATTTCCTTTGATCGGACCTTGAAATCTGCCGATAAATTTGCCATTAGGCGAAAGGAAACTTAGAGAGACATTATAGTCTGCACATAGTCTCATAGCACCTGGTGATGCACCTACATAGCCAAATGTTACAATGCTTTCAATGTTTATTATCGGAATACGAAAGATTTCTTTTTCTTTTACAGACACAACGATGTTAAGCCCATCTTTGCTAAGATATGCTTCGGGAGTAGTCACATAAAGAGTGTTAAGGAGTTTCCTCATATAGCTTGCTTTTAAGATAAGTTGTTACGTTCGAACACTTTTCTATCTCCGGCATGCATATATCTATCAAAGAGCAACTTTTGCATTGTTTGGATTTATGAGCCTTTGGGATATTTCCGGAGGTAAATATGCGATGCATTTCTTCTGCGCATTTAGTAGTTAGTTCCCGAAGTTCGGAGTCAATGCAGACTATTTCGCGATGTCGTGTTTCTCCATAGAAAATCGCTCCTTCATTGATGATTATGTCATGCATTTCCTCAAGACACATGGCTTGTGCGGCTAATTGTACTTTGTCGATTTCTGTTTGCTTGGGCTTTCCTCGCTTATATTCTATTGGGTAGGGTGTCCAAATGCCCGGGTATAATTTGTGCCTGATGCCATTTTTACCGTCACATGTCGGTAGCAACTCTATGGCATCAGTGACACCATAAAGTCCAAGTCGTTTTGACGCAATACTGACTGAGCGCAGGGTGATAGTATCGCCATTCTTTTGTCGATACGATGGATTGTCTACATTTGTGTGTAGAAGATGTCCCTCGGTGGTGAGGCGATTTTCATTCCACTGTTGGTCGATATGAATGAGTGCCCATTGTCGGGGACAAAATAGAAAATGTTGTATCCCCGACAGCATGAGCATATCGTCTTCTTTGTACATTATATCATTTCAATGATTTCTACTCCTTCAGGAAGATTGTCTCTATCAATAGTTACGCAATAGTCTGAGAAAGAGCGTGGAATCTCAGTTGTCTTTTCGATTTTAACTCGATCGAAAAGTTTGTTGGCAGGGGCATTGCCAAGCATTGAGTTGTGCTGAAATACAATCAACTTTTGTGCACTCATCAATCCTCGTGCTGCTGAACGGTCAACGTCAAACATGTTTTTCAGTGCTTCCCAGAAGAGTTGCAAGTCATCTTCACTGAATCCGGTCTGCTTAGCAAGGTTGGCAGAGATGAAACCATGGCATACATAGAGCCCATAAGGAATAGTGGCTTTGCGTCCCATAGTACGATTGTCGCCTCCTTGTTTTTCTGCTTCTTTCTCTGTGGCGACCGCCATACGAGTGATTGAGTGTTCAGATGTCATTATCGGGTCAACTGAGCGAGCAAATGTGAGCTGGATAGGTCCTCGTACTTGTCCTGCGTTTTTACCTGTTGACATAACTGCACCGAATGTGCGTACGTCATAGAATTTTTTACACATCACATCTCGAGCAGCCATTGTTCTATCAGTGGCAGTTACGACACATTCTTCTTCATGAGCTGCATCTATTGAATTGTTTAGAATAGCTTTTTCTTTTATGAAGATGTCGTATCCTGATGTCAATTCTTTTGCTACTTGCACATAGTTGCGAACTTTGCGTTTTAGACAAACGTCGGTTACGAGTCCCATACCGGTTTCTGCGTCTACGCGTGGAAGATTACCTGCATCAGGGTCACCATTTGGATTACCATCTTGTACGTCAAAAATGTACAAGAAATCGATTTTGTTTTTAATTTTACTCATAGTTATATGTTGTTTTTAGTTGTTATTACTTTCGTTTTGTTCTTCTTCTTTTGTGTAGAATGCTTTTTGTTGGTGGTAGAATCCTACAAAGAATCGACCCTGATCTTGAAGATCAAGATGTGATGGGAATCCATCTGCGTCAATTTTGTCAATGATTTCTTGCTTCAGCTTTTCAAAATATATCTTTCTCCCTTCGTTCAGTTTTTCAGAGTGATGAGACGAAAGGTTTAGGATTGTAGAAAACACTGAGGCTGGTGTAGCACTGGCAGAGTTCATGTAGCGTTCTTTGATGGAGTGTTGATTGTTTGCTTCCTGCTGAATTTTGTCAAGCACAGCAAACAGTCTACCGCAAAGGTAGCCTTGATTGGTGTTTTGATTGTCTAACATAATTTTTATTTTCTGTTCGTTATTATTTAGTCTATTTAAATATGCTTTTATAATTGCAACGCGTGTGATTGTAAGTGATTGTTCGGCACGTATTCGTCGGATGCATCCTGAATACAATGGATAAGGGTATTGTATCCCTTCGAAAATACTTTTTGCAGTGGCTTCAGGGAGGTTGGGAGTAACATCAGAAACTTTCCCTCCAAGAGTTACAGCCGAAAGAATAGCATATAGACCCATATATGGCTTTTTGTCTTTGCGATCGTCAAAGATTTGTATATCATTAAAATGTCGAATAATGCGTTCTGCAAAATCTTTGAGAGGAATTTCTGCCCAATATGCCACTGCGATTCTTGCCGAATTTGGTGCTAATCCTAATATATAAAATTTGTCGTCGAGTGATGTCTGAAGGACTCCGCTGTAAATAGCTTCAAAGACTTTGCGAACTTGTTCGACCCCTTGGTCGGGATTGTCGGCAAGAACATCGTTGAAAGTAAATAAGTTGAATAAGCTATCTTCTGATTTCTGACCTGCTTCGTTATTGCTTGATGCCCAAAATACAAAAGTTCGGTTGCCTATAAGAAACTTATTGCGAGAGTCTGGTCTTAATAGGTGATTAAGAGCTGTAGTATATGCAAATTCTGCTTCTTTTCCAATTGGTGCATTTTGTCCTTGAGATTTTCCATAAGAGTCATATCCGCTTTTAATTTGAAAAGACACAAGTTTAGCGGTTGCTTGACTATTGGGAATCATTGTAGCCGAAGTTGTTTCAACAATTTGTGACCGTGTTCCGGAAATTATGCATATTTTCTCATTAAAAGATTCGTTTGTGTCGTTTTCTAAAATCAAATGTGTTTTTTCTGCCACAATTTGATCATCACCTTCTATCAAGAAAGAGAAAAACGAAAACTTTTTATTTAGATTTTTTTCTATTTCCTCCCACAGTTGATCTTGTTTTAATTCTTCAATAATCGACTCTCTATCATTTTGATAAAAAGAGTAAATAGCTTTTAAGTCATCATTGTCATAGTGGACTTTATGGATAGACTCAACACATGCTTTAAATGTTTCAAAACACCTTTTGTCATTAGCCTCTCCTTTGTTGGAATAGCCAAAAACATATGCGCTATTATCGTATAGATAATTTGCTTTAGGATTAGAAGAGCGACTAACGGATTTTTTGACAAGAAATTGTTGCGCTCGTTTTTTGTCAATGCGTCTGTCTTCGAATCGAATGAATCTACCATTCTTGTCTATTACTAATAGAAAGCCAATTTCTTTGAATTCCATGCCATATCTTGGCAGATTATCACAACGCTGGTAATAATCGTATAATGCTTTAAGTATCATCGTAGAATCTCCTCGCTATTAATATGTGGAACATTAATGACTCCGTTTTTCATCGTTGCACGATAAAACATTGCGTCGGGACTTGAAGGATTGCTTTCAAAGTCCATATCGTAGAGCATTATACCCAAATCTCTATCTTCTGAGATTGGAGCTATCAATGTTTCATTTTCGGTGTCGATGTATCTAAAAGAGGCAGAAAATTCTCTCGTACCCAAATAGGGCTGATTGAAGCATTGTCCTTTGCGAGCACGGCGTTCAAACATGGCGTTGTATTTACCAGGGTTTTCGTCTTTGCGCAACTGATCTGAATCTTCATTGTCAATCTGTGGATTTTTAGAGTCTTTTCGTTTCCATTGAGGTATGAATTCAAGTTGAGCCCAGATGCGATAGCGTACATCTTTAAGAATCAGGGAGTTTTTCTGTTGTCTTTTATCCTCAATGAAAATGGAATTTTTGGACGCGACAGCTCCAACTTCATTCCTGCGGATAGATGCCCATTTTATCGGATTTAATACTTCTATCTTGGTCACTTGCCATCGAATAGCGGGTTTCCAAAATATTGCCTCGAAAATAGCTCTTGCAGCAGAAGGTGTAATGACATCATAGCTGACTCGCTCGACTTTCAGTTCGGGTCGAGTGAAGCATGCATAGTCACCCCAGACTTCAATGCAAAATTCTTTGTTGTTGTAACTCATATTATGTGGTTTTAATAATTTATACGATAAATGTTTCTTCTAATAATGCGTTTTCAATTGTCAATCCAATCCGTTCGTTATATTGATATGGAGACGATATGACATATATATTTTCATAGATTTCTTCAATAGCTTTGTTGCGAACAAGCTTGTCAAAATCGTACTTACGAATATTAACGCTATATTGAGATATCTCTCTCATCAATCGATATGATGGACCAAAGTTTCTAAGTTGCTCGATTAGTTTTGAATTATCATTCCAATATACGATAACTCCAATCGTAGCATCATCAATGAGTCTGAATTTCGTTGATGCCTCCTCAAATTGATGTTGAGAGCCATATAACATGGAACTTATTTGTTCCTTGTCAAAAGTTTCGGTCCGGCAGTGTAATTGTTTGAAATATTCAGTCATCGCATTTGGAGAAAACCAATCATGATTTGTGCCCATATTGAGGCGTGCATTGTTTGATTTGGTCATCATGCCCGGAGGTAGGGGTCTATTGAGCTTAAATACATAAGTGGTGCTTACACCCAATTTGCCTTCACGATTACATCTTCCAGCTGCTTGAAGTACAGAATCCAATCCGGCTTCTTGTCTATATACAACCGGGAAGTCAACATCTACGCCGGCTTCAATAAGTTGTGTTGCTACTACACGCACGATCTTAGCAGGGTCCGAAAGATGTCTCTTAACCGTTTCAATTGTCTCCTTGATATGAGCAGAACACATCATTCGGGAGAGATGCAATGTGATACCTTCACTTTTTTCTGAAAGATGTTTGTATATTTCGAACGCATCTTTGCGTGTGTTGACAATGCAAAGGACTCTATCGTGCTTCAGCATTCTATCTGCAATATCTTCATGTGTCGATGATTCTGTGTCAAATGATAGTTCGACTCTCTTCAGACGCTGATGTAGATTAGCCTTTGTAGGTATGATTTCATTTATATTAGGTAGTGCTTTAAATTTATGAATCGTTCCTCTTATTTCTCCATTTAGAATCGGTTGACTTGCTGTAGTAAATAGGATTGATGTGCCAAATAAACTTTTTAAGGTATTAAATGTATCAACTATTGGCTGCAGAAAGTCCAATGGAAGTGTTTGTACTTCATCAAGAATGAGAACACTTTTTGCTATATTATGCAACTTTCTGCAGTGGGATGGCCTATTGCTGAATAGAGATTCCAATAATTGCACATTAGTGGTCACAATAATAGGGTAGTCCCAGTTTTCAGTCGCAAGTTTGAGCTTTTTGTTTGCTTCATTTGGGTCAATATTAGAATGATGCTCTAAGACATTTTCATCACCAAATATATTGCGCAGAACTTGTGCTGTCTGCGTAATAATACTTGTATAAGGGATTGCAATGATAATTCTCTTCAGATTGTTGCGTTTAGCATGGTGTAATGCCCATAACACAGACGCTAAAGTCTTGCCTCCTCCGGTAGGTACTGTGAGACTATAAAAGTCGACATTTCCATTACTTGCATTCATGCAATATTGCTGAACTTCGTTTCTGATCTTATTGACTTCTGTATCGGGGGCATTCTTTTTCAGTTTGTCCATGTGAGCTGAGAACATGTCTATAAGTTCGTCAATAGAGGATTTTCCTCCTCGTAGATTGCTTTGCTCGGGCATCATGAATTTTTCGGTGTCGAGATAATCTGCATCAACAAGGCAGCTATAAAGCATACGAATTACGTGGTGTAAGTCTTTCGAACTTTGACATGGGGGTAACTTTAGATCTACGTCAAGATTGCAATCTGAGACTTCTTTAGGAATCTCTTTGTTGAGATTTTCTTGTTTTTCTCCATAGTCGTATAGTCCACGATGATGTCCCATAATGATATTATCAATCAATTGGTAATATGGTGGTTGGGAAAATAATTTCTTGGCTATTAGTGCACCGACATAGGCATGACTATAATCTCCTTCCACTTTGATATTAGGGTCATAGCCGCTTTCTTTCATGATGTGTTGTTGGAAAGCAGTTTTTTCTTTGCCTTTGTCGTGAAGCAATCCAATGACTTTGCCCCATTCGGACATTCCAAAATCGTTTGCAAATTGCGATGCAAGGGTTGCGACTCCGAGTTGGTGATCATCATTTGACTGAAGATCTCCATTGCTATTGATATGTGAAATTATTATGTTTTTTAAGTCCATAATACATTATTTTAAGAGATGTAATATTTTAGATAGCAAATGTAAATATAAAAATTGAATTTTGCAAATTTATATCAATAATGTTAAATTAAGGTTTAGAAAAAGTAACGAGGTCTGAATTTAAGTTCAGACCTCGTTGATATGTGTTAGGATGTAGATGGTTATTTCTTTGTGAATGGAGGAGGGGTTCCGGCATCATCGTCGTCGTTGCTGACAGGAGCATTGTCGGCGGTAGGAGTGTTGTCCGGCGTTGATGTAGAAGTATAGGAATTTTGTGGTTTTGCTTCGCTTCCTTTTATCTCCATGATTTCATCTGTGCGTGATTTCCATTGGCGTTCACCAAGTATCGATTTGACGTCTTCTGTGAATACAGACTCACGTTCGACAAGGAGGTCGCGAATCTTATTATGCTGTTCGGCATATTGACGCAAGATGTCTTTTGCGCGTTCGTATTGCTCGTTGACAATGCGTGCCACTTCTTCGTCGATTAGTTGTGCTGTATGTTCAGAATATGGCTTAGTGAAGCCGTATGTCTGACCGTTGGAGTCGTAGTAGTTGATGTTTTTGAGTTTGTCGCTATAGCCGTAGTATGCCACAAGCGATAGTGCTGCCTTAGTTGCTTTTTCGAGGTCGTCGAATGCTCCGAGGCTGATTTGACCTGTAAATAGGTCTTCTGCAGCACGACCTGCCACAAGGCTGCAAATCTTGTCGATATATGCCTGAGTAGGATAGTACTGACGCTCTTCCGGTGCATACATGGCGTAGCCTTGAGCGCGACCACGAGGGACGATAGTGACTTTCACTAAAGGTTCGCCATATTCAAGCATCCAAGAGACGGTGGCATGTCCTGCTTCGTGAGTGGCAATAGCAAATTTTTCGTCTTTGGTGAATACTTTAGAGCTCTTTTCCAATCCGCCGATTATTCGGTCAATGGCAGCTCTGAAGTCGTCGATGCTAACTTCAGGCTTATTGTTTCGTGCCGCGATGAGTGCTGCTTCGTTGCACACGTTTGCTATGTCGGCACCTGAGAAGCCCGGTGTTTGGCGAGCAAGATGCTCAATATCGATAGTTGCGTTGACCTTAATATTACGAAGGTGAACATTGAAAATTTCAACACGATCAGGAAGTTCCGGAAGGTCAACATAAATTTGACGGTCGAAACGTCCCGGACGAAGCAAAGCCTTATCGAGCATATCGGCACGGTTTGTTGCAGCAAGTATGATTACCCCATTGTTAGTGCCAAATCCGTCCATTTCGGTAAGCATTTGGTTGAGGGTATTTTCGCGTTCATCGTTAGAACCCATGTTTGGATTTTTACCACGAGCGCGACCTACGGCATCGATTTCGTCAATGAATACGATGCACGGAGCTTTTTCTTTGGCTTGTTTGAAAAGGTCTCTGACACGTGCCGCTCCGACGCCGACAAACATTTCGACGAAGTCAGAACCTGACATTGAAAGGAATGGCACACCGGCTTCGCCGGCAACGGCTTTTGCAAGCAATGTCTTACCTGTTCCCGGAGGTCCGACAAGCAAGGCTCCTTTCGGTATTTTTGCACCAAGTTCGGTGTAACGTACAGGATTTTTTAGAAAATCTACGATTTCCTGTATTTCAACTTTTGCTTCAGCCAATCCTGCTACATCCTTGAAAGTGACGTTGTTATTAGCATTGTTTTTGTCAAAAACTTTAGGTTTTGATTTGCCGACATTGAAAATTCCGCCACCACCACCGGCTCCACCGTTCATGCGTCGGGAGATGATAACCATGAAAAGGATGAAGACAAGTATTGGACCGAAGTAGTACAATACTTTGGTAAACTCGGAGCTTTTTTCGTATTTTACAGAGATCGCAGGCTTACCTTCTTTCTCAAGAATGACGTTCCAAGCATCGATTTTATCGTCTAATTTGTCGGACGATGGAATTGTGGTCTTAAGTTTCTTTTGGGTGTTTTGGCTGTCGTTGACCTTTTGGTTTTTTTCTCCTTGTTTGGTCAAAATACCTTCAGCTTCTTTATTCTCACCAAAGACGATGATTGATTCGATGTCGCCATTTACAGCAGCTTTCTCAAATTCAGTCCAATCGACAGACTTTGTCACAGAATTGTCTTGTGAAAAGTACAATCCGACTATGAACAAAAATATCAAAGAGTAAAGCCAAAAAATGCCGGGAGCAAATTTTCTTTTTGGTTTATTAGTTGGTTGCATTATTTTAAATTTTGTTGATTAATCGAGGTTCTCTATATCAGTAATAACGGCGTCGTTCCATAATTGTTCGAGACAATAGAATTCTCTGAATTCAGGTAAGAACACATGAGCAATAACTTCGCCATAGTCGATAGCAATCCATTGGCAGTTGCGATAACCATCGTATCCGTATGGTTTGCGCTTTATTGTTTGGTTAAGATGTTCTCTAATATTATCAGCGATAGCGCTGACTTGCGTTGTGGAAGTCGCTTGACAAATTATGAATTTGCCGACACTTGCAGATTCGATGCCGCTCATATCGACTATAGTGATATCTTTTGCTTTGCGATCTTGCATTGCTTCAATAATTAAATTTGTAAGATCGACGCTTGTCGTTTTCGTTTGATTTTCTGTCATTGTAATTGTGTTATAAATTTTTTTGCAAAATCTATCAAACATCGTGCCAACATTCGCTATTGTTGCACACGAATTGATTATAACGGCAAATCAATTCTTAAAATAGTTGTAAAACGATGTTTGGGAGGATAGGCATGACAATAAATTTAGCGAAACTTACGTTATATAGGGAGTTATTTATTGAAATCATGTCTATGAGCAAAATGAAAACATGTCTGCTGACACTTTTGCTGTTGGCGACAATAGGTTATGGCAATATAAATGCTAAGGATGTCGCTTTTTCGAATAATGCGAAATCGGTGGTTAAGGTGACGCCTGAAAAAAATACAGGATTGGATGCTATTTATGTCTTGTCTGACGTTGTCGATGTCGAGATGTCGTTTGACTCCGGTGATGTCGTTCAGAGTAAATGGTATCGTTATAGCAACCTTGGTGGAGGCTATGCAGAAGAGATTAAGGGTGTGGAGCAGTCGGGGACAGTATCGACATTGCGCACCATAGAGGGTGATATGGGGTATATCATTGAGACGGGTGATAGTAGGTACTATTTTTGGGTGGTCGATTATTCCAAACATGTATTGAGCGTCAATAGTTTGTCTTTTTCAAATGAAGATGAATGTGGTGAGACTTCTATAGTAGTGGATGGTTACGGAGATGCCATAAAGTATTTCACAATCAATGGTCAGCAACGAAATCTCGATAGAAAAATCGAGGTAGTATATAATGATTTGGAATGGAATGCCGAATCAAAACTGTGGATGCAAAAAGAATGTAAAAAGCAGATTGAAGATTTCGGTGCGACGATAACGATTATGCCTGCACCATTGTGTGACACACAATTCTTGCTTCAAGGTGACCAATTTTTAAAGGCATGGAGAGAAGAGGTGGCAGTGGAAAGTGATGTCTATCGTGCAAAATCAGTCGATGTTCGCACTGAAGCAGAGCAATTGAATCAAGATTCTGAAGAAAAATCCAACATAATAAATTCCGGCAATTCATCAGCGCTCGGAGGCTCGGCACCGGCAGAAATCACTTTTTATGCCTATACGACAGATGCTGTAATTCACCACGAATGGCAAATGGCATCAGATGAAGCGTTTGAAGATATAACTTATAGATTTAATCAGCAGGATTTGGATTATGTCTTTGATGAGGAAGGAAGCTTTTATCTTAGATACATAGGAAGCAATTCCGACGGCTCATGTGAGGTCTATTCCGATGTGTATGCTGTCAGCATTGGTGCATCAGAACTTAAGTGCCCGAATGCGTTTTCACCCGGAGTCACAGAAGGTGTCAACGATGAGTGGAAAGTAGGGTATAAGTCAATAGTGGAATTTGAATGTACGATATTCAATCGTTGGGGTGTTGAGATGTTTCATTTCACAGATCCTTCGTTGGGTTGGGACGGAAAATATAACGGAAAATTTGTAAAACCGGGTGTCTATTACTATGTAATTCGTGCCAAAGGAGCCGACGGAAAAATCTATAAGATGAGTGGCGATATCAATATCATTGGATATAAAGAACAAGGTTCTTCGTCGGATAACGGCAGTCAAACAGAATAACAAGCTCAATGATGAAACAAACAGAAGCAAGCAATATTGAAGACAGCAGTATTGAAGTCTATGGAGCAAGAGTCCATAACTTGAAGAATGTCGATGTCAAAATTCCTCACGGAAAATTAACCGTAATCACGGGCTTAAGCGGATGTGGCAAATCTTCATTGGCTTTCGATACAATTTTTGCTGAAGGTCAGCGCCGATATATAGAGACATTTTCGGCTTATGCGCGAAATATGTTGGGGACATTGGAAAGACCTGATGTAGATAAAATTAGCGGATTAAGCCCGGTGATAAGCATTGACCAAAAGACTGTCAATAAAAATCCACGAAGCACAATCGGTACGACAACAGAGGTCTATGACTTTTTGCGATTATTGTTTGCAAGAATAGGCGAAGCTCGAAGCTACATTAGTGGCAAGCCGATGATAAAATATACGCAAGAGCAAATAGTCAACTTGATTTTAGACAATTATGCTGATAGAAAAATATATGTATTGTCGCCTCTTGTGAAAAATCGTAAAGGGCATTATAAGGAGCTTTTCGAAAATCTTAGAAAAAAAGGCTATCTGAGGGTACGAATAGATGGAGAATTGCATGAATTGACCTACGGACTTAAATTAGATCGTTATCGCAATCACACAGTAGAATTGGTGATTGACCGATTTAAAGCCAATATAAATGATATCGATAGGTTGAGAGCCTCTGTCGGACAGGCTTTGAAGCAAGGTGGCAAGCAATTAATGATTTTGGATGTCGATACAGAAGAGGTCAGATACTATAGTCAATTGCTGATGGACCCGGAAAACGGATTATCATACTCTGAGCCGGCACCTCATAACTTTTCGTTCAATTCGCCTCATGGTGCATGTCGAAAATGTAAAGGGTTGGGTTATGTAAACCTTGTCGATATAGAGAAAATAATACCGGATAACACCAAATCAATCTATGACGGAGGAATCCAGCCATTAGGAAAGTATAAAAACTCGCTCATATTTTGGCAGATAGATGCAATTTGTCGTTTGTATAATTCGTCTATAAAGATGCCGATTAAAGACGTCGATCCGGAAGCAATCAATGATATACTTAACGGGACAGATGTCAAATTGGATATTCAGAACGAGACGATGTCAACAAGTCGATATGTCAGTGGTTATGACGGTCTCATAAAGTATATAGAAATACAGCAGTCAGAAGATGCCGGTAGCGAAGCAAATAAATGGAGTGGACAGTTTTTTTCGCGAGTGGAATGTCCGGAGTGTAATGGTCAAAGATTGAACAAAGAGTCGTTGCACTATTTCATCGACGGAAAAAATATCGCCGATTTGGCTCAAATGGATATAGCCGAGTTGGCAACATTTATCGAAAATCTCAAAACTAAATTGACAGGCAAAGAAAAGGTTATTGCCTCAGAAATCTTGAAAGAGATTGGTAATAGATTGTCTTTCCTGATGGACGTCGGTTTAAACTATCTTTCACTTAATAGAAATTCCTCATCATTGAGTGGCGGAGAAAGTCAGCGAATCCGACTTGCCACACAAATCGGATCGCAACTTGTAAATGTGTTATACATATTGGATGAGCCGTCTATCGGATTACACCAAAGAGACAATATACGACTGATAAATTCATTAAAGCAATTGCGTGATATAGGTAATTCGATAATAGTTGTAGAGCATGATAAAGACATAATGCTTGAGTCGGATTATGTGATTGATATCGGTCCGGGTGCAGGACGCTTTGGAGGTAATATAATGTTTCAAGGCAGCCCAAAAGATTTATTAAAAACAGATACCTTGACAGCGTCCTATCTTAATGGGTCGCGCAAGATTGAAATTCCGGAGCAAAGAAGAAAGGGAAACGGAAAATTTATCCTTTTGAAAGGTGCGAAAGGTCATAATTTAAAAAATGTCGATTTGCATTTACCATTGGGGATGTTTGTGTGCGTCACCGGAGTATCGGGAAGTGGAAAATCGTCATTGATTAATGGGACATTACATCCGATTCTAAGCAAGCATTTCTATAGGTCAAATCAACAACCATTGCCTTATGAAAGCATAGAAGGACTGGAATATATAGATAAGGTAGTGAGAGTAGATCAAACGCCATTGGGACGCTCTCCACGGTCTAATCCGGCAACATATACAGGAGTTTTTGCAGATATTCGTAAACTTTATGTGGATTTGCCGGAAGCTCAAATTCGTGGATATAAGCCAGGAAGATTCTCTTTTAATGTCTCTGGAGGACGATGTGAAACATGTAAAGGAAATGGCTATCGAACAATAGAAATGAACTTTCTGCCTGATGTGTTGATTCCATGTGAAGAGTGTCATGGTAGAAGATATAACAGAGAAACGCTGGAAGTAAGATTTAAGGGAAAATCCATCGCTGATGTGTTGGAGATGACAATAAATCAAGCTTGTGATTTCTTTGCAAACATTCCGACTATAATCAAGAAACTCAAGGTGTTGCAAGAAATCGGTCTTGGATATATAAAATTGGGTCAACCGTCATCAACATTAAGTGGTGGCGAAAATCAAAGAGTTAAGTTAGCGACAGAATTGGCTAAAAAAGATACAGGAAACACACTCTTCATATTGGATGAACCGACAACAGGTCTTCATTTTGAAGATGTCAGAGTACTGTTAGGAATAATAACACGATTAGCCGATAAAGGTAATACAGTGCTTATTATAGAGCACAATCTTGATGTAATCAAATCAGCAGACTATATAATTGATGTCGGTCCGGAAGGCGGACAAGCCGGTGGGATGATAATTGCTGAAGGTACGCCGGAAGAAATAGTAAATAAAAACACATATACAACGCAATATTTAAAATTGGAATGAATAATAGATTTATTCGTGTCCGGTAAAAGTTCTTAATGAAATTAAGTAGATTAAGTTAATTTAATTTAAGATAGGATATGCAACATTGTGCATATCCTATTTTTTTTGTAACTTCGCATTTTAAAATTAGTATATTATGATGGAATCAAAAGAAACTGAATTATCATCATTAGGTGAATTCGGGCTAATAGAAAGACTAACAAAAGACTTTCCAATAAAGAATACATCGACAAAGTTAGGTGTTGGCGATGATGCTGCAGTGTTGGAGTATAAAGACAAGCAAACTCTTGTAACTACGGATTTATTATTGGAAGGAATTCATTTTGATTTGAGATATGTTCCATTAAAACACTTGGGATATAAGGCTGCAGTTGTCAATTTCAGTGACATATATGCAATGAATGGTACGCCTAAGCAAATTACAGTCAGCGTAGGCTTATCAAGCAGATTTACATTAGAACATATAGAAGAAATCTATAGTGGTATTCGTCTTGCATGTGAAGTTTATGGTGTGGATTTAGTTGGAGGTGATACTTCTGCTTCAATGACCGGATTAATAATGAGCATTACATGTATTGGCGAAGCTGATAAAGAAGAAATTGTAACACGCAGTGGAGCAAAAGAGACTGATATAATTTGTGTCAGTGGCGATCTTGGTGCTGCATATATGGGTCTTCAACTTCTTGAAAGAGAAAATAGAATTTCTATTGGGCAGAAAGATTTTCAACCGCAATTTGGAGGTAAAGAATATATCCTTGAGCGACAATTGAAACCGGAAGCAAGAAAAGATATAATAGAGATATTGAAATCAAACGGACTAAAGCCTACATCGATGATGGATGTCAGTGATGGACTTTCATCAGAATTATTGCATATATGCAAATCGTCAAATGTCGGTTGTAGAATTTATGAAGAAAAAATTCCGATTGATTATCAGACTGCAATCATGGCAGAAGAGTTAAATATGAATTTATATACAGCAGCTCTAAATGGCGGAGAAGACTATGAATTGCTGTTCACATTGCCTCTTGCTGATTATGATAAAGTTTCAAAAATAAAAGGAATTTCGGTAATAGGCTATATAACAAAACCTGAACTTGGTGCTGCAATGGTGGCTCCGGATTCCACAGAAATGGCATTGAAAGCACAAGGTTGGAATGCGTTTAACTCTTAAAAATGGTTAATCTTTAAACTGTCTATATAAAAACAATATTATTTAACACTTTTGTTATACTTCTAATTCAAAGTTTGATATAATTTTGTACTAAAATTGAAAATCAAAGAAACAATATGAACGAACAGGTAAATATACGTGAACTAAATGATTTGATTGCTTCAAAGAGCAGTTTTGTAGGTTTGATAACAAAGGGTATGGACCAGCGTATTGTTGGACAAAAACACCTTGTAGATTCTTTGCTGATAGCATTATTGTGTAATGGACATATTTTGCTTGAAGGTGTCCCAGGATTGGCTAAAACTTTGGCTATTAAGACATTGTCAAACCTTATAGACGCAAAATACAGCAGAATCCAATTTACTCCGGACTTGTTGCCAGCTGACGTAATAGGCACGATGATATATAGCGTGAAGAATGAAAAGTTTGAGGTAAAGAAAGGTCCTGTATTTGCAAACTTCGTTCTTGCTGATGAAATAAACAGAGCGCCGGCAAAAGTGCAAAGTGCATTGTTGGAAGCAATGCAGGAACGTCAAGTAACCATTGGTGAGTCAACATTTATGTTGGAAGATCCATTTTTGGTAATGGCAACCCAAAATCCAATCGAACAAGAAGGAACTTATCAATTGCCGGAAGCACAAACTGACCGTTTCTTAATGAAAGTCATTATCGGTTATCCTTCAAAAGAAGAAGAAAAGATAATTATTCGTCAGAATATGAATGGTTATCGACCACCGATTTCATCAGTAGTAACGCCGCAAGAAGTGAAAGAAGCACAAGCTATCGTTGAAAAAATATATATTGATGAAAAAATCGAAAATTACATTGTTGACATAGTGTTCGCTTCACGCGAACCACAAAAATATGGACTTGGCGATTTGAATGATATTATTGCATACGGAGCATCTCCTCGTGCATCAATCAGCCTTGCAAAAGCATCAAAGGCATACGCATTCCTAAAAGGAAGAGGATATGTAATTCCGGAAGACGTCAGAGCTGTATGTCATGATGTGATGCGTCATCGCATCGGTTTAACATACGAAGCAGAAGCAAATAATATAGGCGCCGATGAGGTGATTACCAATATTTTGGATAAAGTACAAGTGCCATAATTAATCAATAATTTTTAGTAGCCGACCTATATATGGATACTAAAGAACTGCTGAAAAAAGTCAGAAAAATAGAAATAAAGAGTAGAGGTCTTTCTCAAAATATCTTTGCCGGAGAATACCATAGTGCATTCAAGGGTAGAGGTATGATGTTTTCTGAGGTAAGAGAATATCAGTATGGTGACGATATCCGCGATATCGATTGGAATGTTACAGCCCGTCATAATAAACCATACGTTAAAGTCTATGAAGAAGAACGTGAATTGACAGTGATGTTGTTAATTGATGTCTCCGGAAGTAGAAATTTTGGCGCAAATGGGCAATTAAAAAAGGAAATGATGGCTGAGATTTCAGCTACACTTGCATTTTCTTCAATCCAAAATAATGATAAAGTAGGAGTAATATTTTTTAGCGACAAGATAGAAAAGTTTATACCACCACAAAAGGGTAGAAAACATATTTTGTTGATAATAAGAGAAATAATAAATTTTATTCCCGATAATAAAGCAACAGATGTGGATTGCGCGTTGCGCTTTCTTAATGATGCTATAAAAAAACGTTGTGCGGCATTTTTAATTAGCGACTTCATAAATGGAGGTGACTACCAAAAGTCAATGTCAATAGCTAATAAAAAGCATGATTTGACTGCTATTCAAGTATATGATAAGCGTGACAGTAAAATGCCTGATGTTGGATTGATTAGAGTAAAAGATAGTGAGACAGATTTAGATTGTTGGATTGATACCTCTTCTAAACGTTTGCGCCAAATCTATGATAAGGCGTGGTATGATCAACAACAAAAGCTCAATATGACAGTTGCAAGATGTGGTGTTGATATTGCATCCATAGCTACAGATGAAGACTATGTGAAATCATTGTTGGGCTTGTTTAAAAAACGTTCGCTTCATTAATATGAGTAAACTAATAAAACGAATAATAGCAATATTTGTTATAACTGCTTTTGTTATTGCATTACCAAAAAATGTAGTAGCATCAGTCAGTGTTAAAGCTAAATTGGATTCTGTTCAATTATTGATGGGGAATATGACCATGCTGAATCTCGAGGTTGTGGCAGACAAAGGTGTTAAAGGAGAATTCCCATTGTTTAAGCAACGAAATGAGATGGGTATTATACCCATTATGAATGATAGTGTCGAACTTAGAGGTATTGCTCAGGCTGATACATTGGATTTAGGTTCAGGCAGAATTCAAATGAACTTTAAAGTACCACTTCAATCTTTTGATTCTGGAGTATATCATTTGCCACCAATTCAGTATGTAGTAGGGAAGGATACTTTTAATAGCGATAGAGTTGTGTTGAAAGTCGTTCCTGTCATAGTTGGTGAGAATGAGGAAATTGAAGGATATATGTCTGTCGCAGAGCCGTTAAATCCCTCAATATTTGATAAATTACCGGATGCTATAGTGGATTATTGGTGGGTAATATTAGTTATATTATTGATCATAGCTGTTTTAGTCTATGTAGTAATAAAATTAAAGAAAGACAAACCATTGATTCCTAAGAAGATAAAGATTCTTTCTCCATACGAAAAAGCAATCCAGTCAATGCAAATCTTAAAGGATCAAAAGCTTTGGGAGCAAGGTTTGGAACGAGATTATTTTACTCGATTGACAGAAATCCTACGCCAATATTTACAAGATAGATTTAATGTCAATGCTTTAGAAATGACCTCTGAAGAAATCATTCGTACGGTTTCTACAAACGATGAGATAAAGAAAAATGCTGAATACATTAAACAAATCTTAGGTGTGGCGGATTTTGTCAAATTTGCTAAAATGCGACCTCTTCCTTCCGATAATATTCAGTCATTTGATAATGCTATGAGATTTATAGAGGAAACTAAACCAGAGGAAAAAGTCGAAGAAAATAATAATGAAGAAGACAAAAGAAAGGAGGATAAACGATGAAATTTCAGACTCCTGAATTTTTGTGGCTTTTCATTTTATATGTTCCATTGATACTTTGGTACATTAAAAAGCAACGTAATGCTGCTCCTTCACTTGAAATGTCGTCATTGCAAGTTTTTAAAGGAGTAAGGCGTTCTTATAAAGAAGTATTGCTACATGGACTCTTTGTGCTAAGATTATTATCGATAGGATTGATTATTATTTGTTTATGTCGTCCACAGACACATGATAGTAGTCAAAAATCCCAAATTGAAGGCACAGACATAGTCTTATCGATTGATATATCAGGAAGTATGTTGTCGCAAGACTTCAAGCCAAACAGATTTGAAGCGGCAAAGAAGGTCGCTACAAAATTTGTTAATGCGAGAGAAAACGATAATATAGGATTAGTGGTATTTGCAGGCGAGAGTTTTTCATTGATGCCTTTGACAAATGATAGAGCAGCTCTTATCAATACAATAAATACAATTGATATGGATATGTTAAGTGATGGAACTGCTGTCGGTGATGGTTTAGTCAGTGCAATCAATAGAGTCTCAAGTGGTAAAGCAAAATCTAAAAGTATAATTCTATTGACTGACGGGACGAACAATGCCGGTGACGTACCTCCTCAAACAGCAACTAAAATTGCTAAACAGAAAGGTGTAAGAGTTTATACTATTGGTGTGGGTACAAATGGAGTAATAAATGTGCCTGATCCTTTCGGCTTTGTTACACAAATGGAAACTAAAATAGATGAGAACTCATTGACAAATATAGCTCAGCAGACAGGAGGACAATACTTTAGAGCCTACGATGAAGGTATGCTTGAGCAGATATTTGAAGAAATTGATAAATTAGAAAAGACAAAGTTAGATGTCCAGCAATATACACAAACTGATGAAGATTATATGAAATGGGCATGGATAGCTTTGATTTTGTTCATCCTTGAGGTAGTCCTTAGATATACAATATTAAGACGAATACCATAATAGATATAAATTATGTTGATTTTTGCATATCCCGAAGTTTTTTGTTTATTGATATTATTGCCGATTATAGCAGGACTATATCTATTGGCAAGGTATAAGAGAAGAAAAAATATTGAGAAATTTGGAAATCCAAATATCTTAGCTTCATTGATGCCGGAAGTCTCTAAGTATAAAGCTCCTATTAAATTAGTGTTTCAATTATTAATTGTTGCATTATTAATAGTTGTGATAGCCAGACCATGGGGTGGAATAAAGGACCAAAAGACAGAAAAGCAGGGTATTGAGGTTGTGATAGCCATGGATGTAAGTAACTCAATGTTAGCATCATCTACAGGCGAAAATAATGGAACATCAAGGTTGAGAACAGCTAAATTGATGCTTGAAAGGCTGATAAATCAATTAGATAATGATAGAGTTGGTTTAATAGTATATGCCGGACAAGCGTATAGTTTGTTGCCTGTTACATCGGACTTTGTGTCGGCTAAGACATTTTTAAATTCGATAAATACCGATATGGTGTCAATACAAGGAACAGCAATTGCTGATGCTATATACACAGCCATTAATTCATTTACAGATAAAAAAGAGATAGGTAAATCGTTAATTATAATCACCGATGCTGAAGATCTTGAAGGCGATGCTATTGAAGCTGCGCAAGAGGCTGCAAAAGCAGGAATTCAAATTAATGTGATTGGTGTTGGTTCGAATAAAGGAACTTTAATCCCATTGTCGAATGGCGAGTATCTAAGAGATGAAAATGGAGAAATTGTTACAACTATTTTGAATGAGCAACTTGGTTTGGATATAGCAAAAGCGGGTAACGGCATATATGTCAATGCAAATAATTCGGATGCTTTATCTGAGTTGTTGAAGCAATTAGGAAAAATTAAAAAAACAAAATTGCAAGCAAGCATATATACTATACACGACGAACTTTTTCCAATATTTGCATGGATTTTATTAGTGTTATTAGTTGCTGATATATTCATTCTTGAAAGAAAAATCAGTTGGTTGTCAAAGATAACCTTTTTCAAAAAGGAGGATAAGAAATGAAACAGTTTATAATATTATTGCTTACAATATTTTCTTTGACGGCTTTTGCTCAAGAGCAGAAGAGCACGAGAAAGGAGCGTAATTATATTGTAGAAGGAAATAAATTATATGCTAATAAAGAATATAAAAAAGCAGAAGAAGCATATAATTTGGCTTTAAAGGAAAATCCGATGAGTTATAGAGCTCTATATAATAAAGCCCTCACTCAAATACGTTTAGGAGAAGATGAGGATTTAAAGGATCAAGAGCAGAAGAAACAGTATTTGCAGAATGGCGTTCAAGCTATGGAGTCTGTGGCAGGAATCAATGGGGCAGACCCGGAGGTGTCTTCTATGGCGCACTATAATCTTGGAAATATTGCATTCAAGAGTGGCGACTATGCTTCAGCTATCCAATCCTATAAACAATCGCTTCGTCTGAATCCGACTTCGGATAAGGCTCGCAAAAATCTTCGAATAGCTCAAAAGAAACTCCAACAACAAAACAACCAAAATCAAGATCAGCAAGACCAACAGCAAGACCAACAGCAAGAGCAAAAGAAACAAGAAGACAAAAAGCAGCAACAACAGGAGCAACAACAAGAACAGAAACCTCAACCTCAGTCAAATAAGCAGCAGGAACAACAACAGCCTCAGGACGGAGAGATGAGTGAGCAAAGTGCTGAACAGATTCTCAAAGCAATGGAAAATAAAGAGAATTCTACTCGCCAGCGAGTTCAAGGTCAGCTTAACAAAGGAAATAAAAATTCCGGTAGGAATAGACCAATAAAGAAATGGTAGTGAATGTACTAAAAGCATTAATGATTATAGCCTTATGCTTGGGTGGTCTGACCGCTCAAGCATTGTCTATTGATATATCTATTGTGGGCACAGAGTCTGTATCCGCTAAAATAGAAAAGGGCAAGACCTTTGGTATCTTATATAAGATTAAGGCTCAGACGTCTGAAGAATTGACTATTGCATCAGATATACAAGCACCCTCAAAGGTAGAAGGTTGCAAGGTTATTGATTTTATACCATACGGTTCGTCAACTCATTCGTCCTATATCATGGGCGAAGCAACCCACACCTATGTAGTAAACTATCTATTGACCGTAGAGGCTCAGAAGAAGGGCAAGCATTCATTTGGTCCAATTATGTTGGGTGATGCAGAATCGAATAAACTCGATTTTGAGATAGTATCTGCCAAAAAGAAAACGTATGAGCCGGTTAAAAAATCGGAGGATAAGTCTATTGATTTAGGAGAAGGATGTCGTGAACTATTTATAAAAGCCGAACTGACTTCGACGCAGTTATATGAGAAAGTGCCATTCGAATATGTGGTAAAACTCTATACCTTATACGATGGTATTTCTAATTTTGATTTTGTCAAAATGCCACAATTCAAAAATTGTGATGTGGTCGATGAATATAGAACTCCATCACGTTTTAGAATTGAAGAGGTCAATGGAGTTCAATATGCTGTCAGCGTTGTTGAGCGACTTAAAGTGACTCCTACGAAAGCCGGTAAACTCAAGATGTCTAAGGGTAAATGTAAAGTTACTGTCGATCAGTCGGTGTATTATGATGATCCATTTTGGGGTCGTGTTTCAGCTATTCAGCAGAAAGAATACGCGTTGGATATTCCTGAAATCGTAACAACTATCCATTCGTTAGATAATGATGTTCCGAAAGATTTCAGTGGTATTATCGGTGATTTCCAACTTTCATCTAAATTGAGTAATGCGTACCCCCAACTCCAAGAACCTGTTGTTTTAAGCTACATAGTTGCAGGAGAAGTGGAGTCAATTGAGAGCATGATTTCAGACAAGGTACATAGCTATGCAAATGATAGCTTGAAAATACAAGTTAAACAACCATCAGAGCAACTTCCTGATGGATTTAAAAAATATGAATATTATATCACTCCTCTGAAAGAGGGTGTTTATATGATACCGGAGTTAGAATTAATAGTTTTTAATCCGATGACAAAAGCATTTGAAACTATAAAAACTAAAGGTTTTAATATCGTAGTAGGTGGACTTAAAAATTAGACGCATGAAAAGAGTTAAAAATATATTGGTGATTTTAATATCACTATTTTGCTTCATAGTCGCTGATGCTGCAAAGGTCAGCATGCAAGTTGAAATGCCAAGAGGTAAAAGAGGTATCGGCGTAGGAGATACGTTTTGGATTTCAGTTAAATTGACTGATATAGATAGCAAGTTGTCGCAGCCGTCTAATGTGCCGGGCGCCAAATTAGTCTATTTTTCTCAGACCGGACGTAGTAGCCAATCGACTATTGTTAATGGTAATTTCTCTCACACGACATCTGTCACTTACACAATGACACTCAAGGCAGAGAAGGAGGGTAATTTTAAGTTTGGTCCGTTAACTGTCGATGGAATCAAATCCAACACTGTATCATATTCGATTGGTAAGAAAGATACATCTTTATCACAGTCCGGTGGGCAGTCATCTTCATCACAAGATGATCAGAATGGACCAAAATTCATTGGCAAAGGTGATGATAAGCTATTTTTGAGAGCTAATGTATCCAAAACTTCGGCCTTCGAGCAAGAGGCATTGGTTTATACTATAAAACTATACTCCTCTTATGCCGGTGTTAAATTTGCAGGAGCAACATCTGCACCGACATTTGATGGATTTGTAATAGAAGAATCAAAGATCAATACCATTCAGATGGATTACGAAACATATAATGGTAAGACGTATGCGACTGCAGAAATTGCAAGATATATAATATTTCCACAAACTACAGGGGATTTAAAAGTATTAGGAAACACCTATACAATTTCCGTTAATTCGCAAGAATATTATAAGGACCCGGATTGGGGGCATTTAACAATTAATCGTCCTGTAAATTTGAATGTGAAACCGAATGATTTAATTGTAAAAGTGAAACCATTGCCATCTCCGCGACCTGCTAATTTCTCCGGTGGTGTAGGTGAATTTGAAATAAAAAGTGAACTGCAAAATTCAAAGTTAAAAACGAATCATGCGGCTTCGATTGTGTATTCAATATCGGGTAGTGGTAATTTGAAATATTTAAAACTTCCCGATTTAAATAATATTTTCCCGTCGCAACTTGAAGTATATAGCCCTTCTGTTAAAGAAAACATATCTGTTAATTCAAACAATACAGTGGGAGATATTTCATTTGATTACTCATTTATGCCATTAGAGGAAGGAGAGTATGCTATCCCTTCTGTTGAATTAGTATATTTCAATCCATCTACCGGCAAATATGAAACAAAACAAGCAAAAGGTTATAATGTAGAAGTTACAAAAGGCGAAGTATCATCAAAATCACAGAAAAAAGATAGATTGGTTTATAACACTAAATTAGAAGATGTTGGTGTCAATAAATCAAGTACTAAGTTGATTGTCGATAGTTTGTCATATTGGTTATGGTATATAGTTCCAATTCTCTTGTTAATAATTGCCATAAGTATATACAGACGTCGTATAAATGATTTGGCTGATATTGATTTGTTAAAGAGCAAGAAGGCTAATAAGGTTGCCCGCAAGCGTCTTAAGAAGGCAGAAATATGTTTGAGAGCTAAGGATGTTGATAAATTCTATGACGAAATTTTATCTGCTATGTGGGGGTATATAGGAGATAAATTAAGAATCCCAATTTCTGATTTAAATAGAGAAAATGTACGTCAGAAACTTGGAGATGCCGGTGTTAATTCAGAAGATTTGGATAGTTTAATATCATTAATCGATGAATGTGAGTTTGCCAAGTATTCTTCTTCTTTAGGTCAAATAAGTATGGATAATGTGTATATGCATGCTTGTGATGTTATAAATAAATTAGATAACTCTTTAAAATCAAAAGTTAAATGAAATCCAAAATATTATTAATATTAGTCTCGTTTATAATCTCATTTGTAGCGCAGGCAAAGAATATTACAGATAATAAATCATTAAATGATGCCAAAGCATATTACGAACAAAAGCAATATGAGCAGGCAAAAGATATATATAATGATGTAATATCAAAAGGTGTAGAATCATCTGAGATTTATTATAATCTTGGGAATATCTATTATTCTGCCGGAGATGTAGGCAATGCTGTAGTATGTCATTTAAGGGCTTTGAAAATGGATCCTTCAAATGCTAAAGCCGATAACAATCTAAAAGTAATAATGTCTGATATTGAAGATAAGAACAAGATGGAATTAAAAGGTAAAAATATTAATGTTTTGCCTGATGATTTATCATTCTTTGAAAACTTATATAATGCACTGATTGTAAATGTAAGTTCAAATGTTTGGGCAATTGTTGGAATAGTCTTTTTCTTGTTGACTATTACCGGCGCGGTCCTTTATATCTTTTTGGATAATGTATTAATAAAGAAAATAGGTTTTTTTGGTGGTATTATATCAATTACTATAGTAATTATTGCAAATGTTTTTGCCTTTGTTGGACGAAAAGAATATTATACCAAAGACACAGCAGTTATTATACCATATTCAATACAGTTGAAAAAAGAGTATAAGGATAACTCTGTTGAAGTTTCAACACCATTACATTCCGGTACAATATTGAATGTAATTGATGAGCATATTGATGTCAATGATGAAAAATGGGTGAAGCTTCGACTTAATTCAGAAATAGCAGGTTGGGCACAAGAGAAGGATATAATAATAATATAAGTAAAAAATATATCTTATTGCTAATAAGGAAGTTGTGAATATAAGCAAATTTTTATTTAATTTTTTGTATGAAAAAATTTTGCTATATTGAAAAAAATATCTAAATTAGCGAACACATTTAATAAAATTAAATTTTTAACCTCATAAAACATTATATCATGAGCAAAACGATAACATTTAACGAACTTCGTCGTCTCAAAGATAGTTTGCCAGATGGCTCGACTCATCGCATCGCCGACGAACTTAATGTAACTGTACAAACCGTTCGTAATTATTTCGGAGGAGTAAACTATCAGTTTGGTAAGAACGCGGGGATGCATATAGAACCGGGACCTGATGGTGGTATTGTGGTTTTAGATGATACAACAATCTATGATATGGCTGTAGCAATTCTTGAAGAACACAATAAATCCAAAGAATAAAAAACAAAAATAAGCAGAGGCACTTTTAAGTGTCTCTGCTATTTATAAAACAATTGATAATTCAGCATGAGCAAGGACACATATATTACATTAGCCATACATACATACGATGTAGCTTTGAAGGTTAAAGACCAATTAGAACTTTGTGGTATAAATGTGAAATTGCAAAATGTTAATTTGAAAAGTCCTACACTTTCTTCGGGGATTAGGGTTCGTATTGCAGAAAAAGATTTGCCTTATGCTCTCAGAATTGTAGAGAATAATGAGAGTGTAGAGAAGTTGCAGGAAATTATTAATAGTAAGCAAATATTAATTCCGGTAGATTTTACGGAAAATAGTTTAGTCGCTTGTAAAGTAGGATTTGAAATAGCACAAAAATTGTCATTGCATCCTGTTATCCTTAATACATTTGTATCTCCTTATTTCAAAGGGTCTTTACCTATTTCTGACAATTTAAGTCCGGAAATTAAGGATATTGAAATCCAGAAAAAATTAGAAAAACAATCTAACACACAAATGAAGTTATTCACAGCAAGAATAAACCAATTGATTGCTGAGGATATAATGCCTAAATTGAAATTTTCTACTATAGTAAAGGAAGGTGTTCCGGAAGAGATAATACTTGATTATTCTAAAAATCATAATCCGGCAATGATTGTAATGGCTACCAGGGGACAGAATCAAAAGCAAGAGGATATGATAGGCAGCGTCACCGCAGAAGTTTTGGATTCATGTAGGGTGCCGGTGTTTACAGTGCCGGAAGGTTGCAAAATTGATAAGTTTACAGAAATTGATAGGATAGCATTCCTATGCAATCTTGATCACAATGACATTATTTCAATGGATTCTTTTTTAAGAATATTTAAAAGTGAATCTTTGCAAATAGATATTGTGCCTGTTAACGAGAGAGCCGGGACAAAGATATATGAGCGAGTGAAAATGCTTGTTAAATATTTTGAAACGCATTATACTGATATAACTTTCAATTCTGTGATATTGGCACATCGTAGTTTTAGAAATGATGTAGAAACATTAATTAAAAATCATAAAATTAAATTATTGGTAGTACCAAATAAAAAGAAGAATATTTTTGCTCGATTGTTTAATCCAAGCATTGCGCATAAAATGTTGTTTGAACGAGATATACCAATGCTTGTTCTTCCTGTTTAAAAATTAATTAATATGATATATCCATCCAATTTTGAAGAAAAAATCGGATTTACACAATTACGTCGTTACCTTTCGGAAAAATGTATCAGTCCTTTAGGTGTACGTAAATGTGAGGCAATGTCGTTTTTGACCAACTTTGAAAAAGTCAAATGCAGATTGTTGCAAACAAATGAAATGTTGCAAATCTTGCGAAATGATAATGAATTGCCAATTGATAATTTGCATGATATGACTCAGTCTCTGCTTTCAATTAGAGCAGAGGGGAGTTTTATGACAAGCGAAAATCTTTATAAATTAAAACAATCTCTTGAAACAATACGCAGAGTTCATCACTTTTTTACAATAAAGGATGATGATAATTATGTGTATCCATATTTAGCAGAAATGTTTCGACCGATGATGGTCTTTCCGGAAATTATATCATTAATTGACGGAATTTTAAATAAGTTTGGAGAAGTAAAGGATACAGCTTCCGAGAATTTAGCCGACATACGACGTTCAATATCTTCTGTAGGAAATTCTATAGCATCATTGATGAGAAGGGTAGTGGATCGGGCTGTAAGCGAGGGTGTCATCGACAGAGATTCTTCTCCATCGCTAAGAGATGGCAGGCTTGTTATTCCTGTTGCATCTATGATGAAACGAAAAATTAATGGAATAATACACGATGAAAGTGCAACCGGTAAGACTGTTTATATTGAACCATCAGAAGTGGTTGAAGCAAATAATCGCTTGCGAGAATTGCAAAATCAAGAGAAGAGAGAAATCGTAAAAATCTTGACAAATATTGCAGCTCAAATACGCCCAATGATTGATGACATGCTTGCAAGTTATTCAATGCTTGGGGTGTATGATTTTATAAGAGCTAAAGCATTGATAGCTATAGAATTAGGCGGAGAGATGCCTGTCTTGGAAAAGAAAAAAGAATTGGAATGGTATCATGCTGTGCATCCGATTTTGTTGCATTCGTTTAAATCGCAAAATAGAGAAGTCGTTCCGTTAGATATAAAATTAGATAGCAAAAATAGAATATTGATTATATCCGGGCCTAATGCCGGTGGTAAATCAGTGTGTCTTAAAACTGTAGGTATTGTGCAATATATGCTGCAGTGTGGAATGTTGCCACCATTATATTCTAATTCACACATGGGATTGTTTGATAATATTTTTATAGATATTGGTGATGAACAATCGATAGAGAATGACTTGAGTACATATAGTTCTCATCTCAAAAATATGAAGTTTTTCATGAATAATTGTGGAAAGAGAACTTTAGTATTAGTCGATGAGATGGGCTCTGGAACAGAGCCACAAATAGGTGGAGCGTTAGCACAAGCAATTCTTGTCCAACTAAATAAGTCTGAGACAATGGGTATTGTCACAACCCATTATCAGAATCTTAAGACATTTGCTGATTCTACTGAAGGATTTATAAATGGTGCAATGCTATATGATAGACAAAATATGCAACCATTATTCCAACTTTCTGTTGGAAATCCCGGAAGTTCATTTGCCATAGAGATCGCTCGAAAAATTGGAATTCCTAATAATGTTATTAAAGAAGCAGAGTCAATTGTTGGTAGTGATTATGTGAATATGGATAAATATCTCTTGGATATAGCAAGAGATAGAAAGTATTGGGCTAATAAACGATTGAGTATTAAGGAAAAGGAACATAAATTAGATGATACCTTGTCTCTGTATGAAGATAAACTTACAGAACTTAAAACTAAGCGTAACGAAATATTAAGTCAAGCAAAACGTGAGGCTTCTGAGATTTTGTCAACAACTAATGCTCAAGTAGAGCGAACAATTCATGAGATAAAAAAATCACAGGCAGAAAAAGAAAAAACGAAACAAGTTCGCAAAGAGTTAGAAGAATATAAGAAGAAAGTTGCAAGCCAAGAAGAAACCGCAGAACCTAACCTGTTAGGGCATACTAATAAAAAGAAAATTGTATCTAAGGCAGAGTCAATATCGAAAGATAAAAAAATAACATTTTCTGAAGGCGATTATGTGAGAATGTCTGATGGGGGAGTTGTTGGTAAAATATTATCTATTCAGGCTAAAAAAGCAGAAGTTGGATTTGGTGCATTGAGGACATACGTCGAACTTTCAAAGTTAGTGAAAGCTACCAAACCCAAGGATAACGCAACATCGCAGACGACATCTGTTTCTAAATCTACATACGATGAAAGTCGTAAGCGTCAATTGGCATTTAGTAATGATATTGATTTGAGAGGTATGAGGGTTGATGAGGCTCTTCAAGCAATTGTCTATTTTTTGGATGATGCAGTGCAATTCAGTGCATCAAGAGTAAGAATATTGCATGGTACAGGTACAGGCGCGTTGAAAGTCGCTATTCGTCAATTGCTTAAAACAAATCAAAATGTAATGTCTTTTCATGACGAAGATGTTCGATTTGGAGGTGCCGGCATAACGGTTGTCAATTTAAATTAGCAATATTCGTTTAATGTTTTGATGGAAATGTTAAAAAAACTTACTAACTTTGCACCATGAAACGATTAATTATAGCATTATTGACTGTATCCATGTGGGGTACATCAAGTCTGTTTGCTACAACGACAGACAAAGTGACAGAAGATTCGGTCGCAGTTATCGCCCAAGATGAAATAAAATCTTGGCAAAAGTATTTGCCTAAATTTAAGGGAACTATTAGAGCACGATATGAATACTCTCCTGAAATCGGAAAGAGTAGATTTCAACTTCGTAATGCTCGTGTAGGTATTTTTGGTAATGTGACAGATAATATTAGTTATAAGGCAGAAATTGACTTTTGTGATGCAGGTGCAATATTGGTGGCAGATGCCTACGCAAAAATGTCATTTATTGACCATCAATATGCCATAACTGCAGGTTTCCAACGCCTTCCTATTTCTATGGATGCCAATAGAGGTCCGGCTAATTACCATTTTGGTAATCGGTCATTTGTGTGTAAATATGTAGGTAATGTTCGTGACGTCGGTGTAAAACTCGGTTATCATCCATCAAAATTGCCACTCAACATTGAAGCCGGTGTATTCAATGGTTCAGAAAACGAATACACAAGTGGAAAATGGTTTAATACCATGATTTATGTGGCTCGTGCTAATTACACATATTATGGTCTTAAGGCAGAGGTGAGCGCATTAAGCCAAAAGCCTGATCAAGTGAGAATGAACTCTTTTGACTTCGCTCTTTCTTGGAATTACAGAAATTTTTATCTTGAGGCTGAATACATGAATAAGCACTACACTAATGACGCATTTAAGACTGTTCATACATATAATATACAGACACATTATCGCATTCCATTCAGCAAAGTCTTAACACACATGTTGGTGCAAGCACGTTGGGATTCTATGACTGACTACTGGAATGGTCGTCTTGTTGAAGGAACAGAGCCGGGTGTGTTTAATCATAAGAATATAATTCCCGGTCGTGATCGTTTGACCGTCGGTGTTACATTTGCTCATTTGAAAAAGTTTGGAGCGCAATTCCGTATCAACTACGAAAAATATTTCTATCATGACAAGACAGCTGCTATAAGTGATAACGATAGAGATAAAATTTTAGGAGAACTAATTGTGACATTCTAAAAATTAATTGAAAATATTATAAGCATCGTAAATTGCAATATCGCAGTTTACGATGCTTTTTTGTGAATCGTTATCTTTTGTTTTTGCTTTTATCGGACACCAATAGAAATGTTATTTCGTTCCCGACAATATTCCGGAGTCATTATCGCTATTATTGATTCTCTTTCCTCCACTACGGTTCTGCTTACCGAAGTCGAGGTTAAACGATAGATTAAGCATTACGATCTGGCTTAACTGTGTCGAATATGCCAACTGCTTATTTGGCGCCAACTCCGAAAGATTATCCACGCCTTGCTCGTATCGCTTTGTAAATGGATTCAGTATCATGCCTTGTATGCTGAATTTGTCATGATTATAACCGATTGCAATAGAATGTAGAGCTTCACCTCGGCTAAGTGTCTCTCCCCAAAGGTCATGAAAACTCGTATTTATTTCAGCCATAACAATCCATTTTTTATACCTACCAACAATACTACCTCGGAATCCAAAGTTTGAGTGTGTATGAGTGTAATTATTTCCGTTGCTGATATATCTATTGAAGAATGGATTCAATTTTATCATTATATACTCTTTCCAAGGGTATATCTGGATTGTCGATTGAAGATTTAACCGATGAAACCCCTTCTGATTTGCCATTGTTCTTACGAAGTGGTTATCCTCGAATAGCGTCTCCTCCATAATGGGCTTATGATCATAACTATATCGTCCGAACAGCTCAATACTCACATACTTACATTTCCAACTCGCTGTAAGACTATTTGACACAAAGGTAACACTCTGTAGATTGGGATTACCCCTGCGTATCTGATAGATGTCTATCTCCTGGGCAACATTGCTAAGATCCGAAAGCGATGGTGAGTAGCCGGACATATAGGCATTGTATCTAAAATAGAAATTCTTTGGGGCATTATATGAGAGAGTAATAGTTGGTCTTAAGATATATTTTTCTTGCAAAAGTTCTCCCTGCTCGTGCCATGTTCTCATACCACCAATCCCAAGCGTGTATGTGAACCGCTCCATTTGTTGATTATATTCTGCGAATAAATAACTCTCAGCAGTATTCATACTTACTTTACTGCTGATATTACCATCGTAGATATTATTCATATATGCTTGTGTATGCTTAATACCGGCAGTCATTTTACCATTACCAAGAGGTCTTTCATATATAGCTTCACCGATGATAGAATACTTATCACCCTCGGTTTGTGAGATAATTGCAGGGGTATTATCCTCTGTGCCAATTTCTAACATTGAAAATTGCCTATTACTGCTACTATTGATATATGTTCCTACAACATCGAAATATAGGTGTTGGTCGTTTTTCAAATTCAACTGATAGTAGATGTCAAACGATGGGATATAGGAACGTTGTTGTAGTTTATCAGAAATACTATATATCTTATCTCCCTGATAGAGTGTGCTATTTCTATCGGTCACAGAATTAGGCTTGTTGTCATAACTATTTCTGAGTGCAATATTAAAAACACTTCGTTCATCAGTTCTATTGTAGTTGAGGGTAAAGTTCATATAGTCAAACTTGACCTTAGTCGGCTCTCCAAGTTCTATGTTATGAACTGTATAGTCGGGATATACAAAATCCTCATAATTCTCTCTGGTCCATTCTAAGTCTCGTCGTTGCCACGAAGCTACTGCACTTATGGCAGACTTCTTCCAATTGTAATATGCAGAAAGATTGTATTGACCATACCCAAGATGTGTTATTCCATTTGTTAAATCTCCTGCAATGTTTCCCCCATTCTCTTTCTTTCTTTCTTACTATATAATCAAGTACTGCAGCAACACCTCCGTATTTTAGACCTGGATTGTCGTGATATTCCACTCGTATTACATCAGTCGGGCGAAGGGCACTGACCTCTTCTTTGGAGGCTTCAACACCATTGATACGCAACTGCACATCTTCACCCAGTGTTGTCTTGATGCTCTTATCCATTGGACTTACTGAGATACGTGATATTGGTATTTGTTGCAATAGGTTGATGCCATTCGTGGCTGCTCGCTTTTGCTCTTGAGTAGGTAGAATTATCTGTCTGTCCGACTTTCTAATTACTGCATCACCTCTAACCACAACTTCATCTAATAAATATGCCGAAGTGGTCAATATTATATCTCCCATATTCACATCTCGGTCAAGATTGGTAATCTCTATTCGCTCATCATTGTATCCGAGATAGCAAAATAGCATCACGTAATTTCCATTATTAACATCTTTAATAGTGAAGCGACCTTTCTCATCTGCCGCTATACCCGAGACAACATTACCACTATCATTAAGAATTGCAATAGTAGCACCAATGAGAGGAGAACCATCCACATCATCTATAATTCTTCCGGAAATAGTATTTCCCGCATAAGCTAAGACTTGTACTAAAACAAGTCCGATAAGTAGTAAAATCTTTTTCATACATGTAACTTTTAAATGTTATTTACTACTGCAAAATTACCTCAAAAGGCATTTATCATTGATTTATTTCATTGACTTTATGGTGTGCAGCTGATTCTGTATAATCCTGATTATCTGTAAATTACAAATTGTCAAAATGAAAAAAGTTTATATTGTGCCATTCTACAATTTATATTAGCTTATATCATGTAGATACATATCGTAAAATTTGAGTAATTTTGTGGAGAATAAAACATTTGTATGATATGAGAATGAAGATTTATATACTATGTCTATGTTCATTGTTCATCTCTTGCTCAGCATGCGACAAGGAGAAGCAAAAAGCTGATGAGAGTATAAGATTGGCCATGCAACACGAAATGGAGGGAGCATCGTTGAGTGAGGATGCCGGCGTTGTGGAAGCTTTAGAGTATTACAAGGGACAAGAGCCTACAGATACCGCAACGATAAAGACGACGACCAGACTTGTTGCGAGTCATTATTGGTGGGCGGGAGAAAAGGCTAAGGCATACGATATTTTGGAACACTATATCGAGGAGCATCCCGATGATGATGAAAGCCGATACACGCTTCTAAACTTTTTCGTATTGGATAGTGATTATAAAAAGATGGAACACTATCTTATGCAAAGCATTAGTGGCAATGATTCTATTCGTTCATTCAGAAAACTTCACGAACTGGCTGTAGTCAAGTTCTACAATGGTGATACGGAGGGGGCAATAGCATATTACGATGAAGCATTCAATCATGTACAGAGTGCAGAAGACTCAACGCTGATGTGGAGCTTAGCGCTACCTGCATATTCCGATATTCTAAGCTCTGCAGGCAATCAAAGAGGATCTATAGAGATTCGTAAAAGGGTTCTTGAACACGATAGAGGTAATAATCCTACAGAGGAGGCATTGTCGTATGCTTCATTGGCGTGGTATCATTTGCGACTTAATGATCTTTCGACAGCTCGCCACTATGTTGAGTTGGCCCAGGCAACAAAGGATGAAACATTTGACAATGACCTATCGAGGGCGGGGTATCTACAAGTGGTAAAACTGATTTTGGATTATGCCGAGACATCAAGTGTAGATGTTAAGGAGTGGGGGCTCTTTGTCAATGGTCTTGGCGACAAGGCTATGGTTGCCCAAAAGATTACCGATGCCAAACGCGAGACTAACTGGAGGCTTGAAGAGAAGAATATGCTATTAACAATACAACGTCAGAGGGAGCAGATGCTGTTTTTGGCTTTGACATTCGTTATGTTTCTCTCTATAATAGGGTTATTGTTATGGCTGCGTAATAGAAAGAGTAAACTCGTTGAAAAGGATGAGGAGATTGATACATTACGCAAACTTCTATCAGAATCTTCGGACGTAGCAGATGACAACAAAGATGATCGTTTCTTCAAAAAGATATTGCTACAACAGTTGGGCGTAATACGGATGGCCACATCTAATCCTACTACTGCAAATTTGGCATTGCTGAAACGAATGAGAGAGATTTCCAATCAAGAGGTGGATGTGGAATCCTTATTAAATTGGAACGACCTCTATCAGACTATTGATTATATATATGATGGCTTCTATACATCGTTAGTCAATAGGTTTGGTACGATACTCAATGAGAAAGAGATTCAGTTGTGCTGTCTTCTTAAGGCGAACTTCTCTACTAAGGAGATAAGTGTAGTTACGCAGCAGTCTGTTCGCACTGTATATCAGCGCAAGAGCACCATACGCCAAACACTTCAAATGCCCGAGGCTGAAGATATAGCTACATTCTTAAGTGTTAAATAGTAACACACAACTGCAAAAGATGTTGTAATGACTTTATAATATCTATGCTCTTTATGTAGTTCTTAATTTTTTGCTTTATACTATCTATAGTCTTTATAGTATCTATAATATCTATTTCATCTATAATATCTATAGTGTCTAAAGTTTGAGGGGAGAAATAGTTAGAGGTTTGGCGAAAAAAGTGGCGGATTTTCAAAAATCTCGGATTGTGAAAAAATGCCC
>JAZTZN010000004.1:0-3664 GCA_045637445.1 Muribaculaceae bacterium | reverse complement strand
AAACTCATCGACGGCTTCATTCAACAAAACGTGGACGATGACCGAGAAAACTTTGAGCGTGCTAAAGCTGATGGTTCAATGGACTTGGAAGCAAAGCTTAATGCTTATGTTAAAGAGAAGCGAGAAAGAGCAATTAAAGATCTTTCGGAAACCGAAAATATTCCTGTCGATGTACTCGCACGCTACTTAGCTGAATACGACTATTTGCAAAAGCATAAGCCCGAAATTATTCAGGAAGCAGTTGCTGAGCAACATCTTGGTCTTATCAAAACAAGAAAAGCTATCAAACGAGTTACCGAACAATTAATGTCAATTATTAACACATTCTCTTGGGAATAAAATACTACAATAATATGAGCGAAGAACTTCAACAAAAATTACGCAACCAACTTTGGACTGTTGCTAATACTTTAAGAGGAAATATGTCAGCCGGTGAGTTTATGTACTTCTCACTTGGTTTTATATTCTATAAATATCTATCAGAAAAAATCGAACATTTTGCCGATAATGCTCTTGTTGATGATGAAATTTCTTTCAAAGAACTTTGGAAGATTACCGACGATGAAGATTATCTTGAACTTCAAGAAGCAGTGAAAACCCAATGTCTTGAATCTATTGGTTATTTTATCGAACCCGAATTTCTTTTCTCATCGGTTATCGCTTTAATCAAGAAGAAAGAAACCATTCTTCCTGTTCTTGAACGCTCATTAAAACGCATTGAGGATAGCACTCTCGGTCAAGATAGCGAAGAAGATTTCGGCGGACTTTTCTCCGATATCGACCTTGCTTCCCCCAAACTTGGTAAAACTACCGACGATAAGAATACTCTTATCAGCAATGTTCTTCTTGCTCTTGATGAAATAGATTTTGGTATTGATGCAGCTGAAGAGATTGATATTCTTGGCGACGCATACGAATATATGATTAGTCAATTTGCAGCCGGTGCAGGAAAGAAAGCTGGTGAGTTTTACACTCCTCAGGAAGTGAGCCAAATTCTTGCAGATATTGTAACCACAGGCAAGACACGCCTACGCAATGTTTACGACCCTACTTGTGGTAGTGGTTCATTGCTGATTCGTGCAGCTCGTAATGGTAAAGCTGAAGATATTTACGGACAAGAGAAGAACCCTACAACATTCAACCTCTGTCGTATGAATATGTTACTTCACGGTATCAAGTTCCACAACTTCCGTATTGAGAACAACGATACTCTTGAACACGACGAATTTGGCGACACCCAATTTGACGCTGTGGTTGCAAATCCACCATTCTCGGCAGAATGGAGTGCCGACGCTAAATTCAATAATGATGACCGTTTCAGTAAGCCCGGCAAACTTGCACCAAAAAGCAAAGCAGACTATGCGTTTATTCTTCACATGATTCATCACCTCAATGAAGGTGGAACAATGGCTTGTGTCGCTCCTCACGGCGTATTGTTCCGTGGCTCGGCAGAGGGAACTATCCGTCAATTCCTTATTGAAAAGAAAAACTATATTGACGCAATCATCGGTTTGCCAGCAAATATTTTCTACGGAACATCAATCCCAACTTGTATTCTCGTTCTTAAGAAGTGCCGTCAAGCCGATGACAATATCCTTTTCATTGACGCAAGCAAAGAGTTTGAAAAAGTCAAAACTCAAAACAAACTTCGCCCAGAACATATCGAAAAAATCGTTACCACTTATCGTGAACGCAAGGAGATAGAGAAGTATAGCCATTGTGCCTCTCTTGATGAAATCAAAGAGAATGACTATAACTTGAATATTCCCCGATATGTTGATACCTTTGAGGAAGAGGAAGAAATCGACATCAAGGCTGTAATCGATGACAACAAGTCACCTCAAGCACAGCGTGCAGAACTTGACGCTCAAATTGAAGTTTACTTAAAGGAACTTGGATTAGTTGACTAATTGCAATCCTTAATGTTTAACCTAAAAGTAAACTAATGATTATGGCAGACAATAAACAAAATACAAATCCAAATGTACCCAATTTGAGATTTCCAGAGTTCTCGGAAGATTGGGTACAGACAACCATAGGAGAAATTGGTAATATAAAAAATGGTCCTTTTGGCAGCGTATTACATGCTGAAGATTATGTTTCAAATGGTGTTCCTATTGTAACTACTGAACATTTTAAGTTTGGAACATTACCAACTATATCCGAGGGTATTCCACAAGTATCAGACGAAGATTATATTCGGCTTAAAGGTTATGTACTAAACGAAAATGATATAGTATTTTCAAGGGTTGGCTCTGTCGATATCAATGCTTTAGTAGGGAAAAAACAAAGTGGTTGGCTTTTTTCGGGTAGAGTTTTAAGAGTGCGACCAATGGTAAAAATTAACCCGTTATGCTTGCATTATGTTTTGTCAACTGAAAGTGTTAAGAAAGATATTCGCAATAGAGCTGTGGGACAGACTATGCCATCTATAAACACTCCAATACTCTCTAAAACTGCTCTAAAAATCCCGAATAATATTATTGAGCAAAATAAAATTGCATATTTACTGTCATTATTAGACAATAGAATTGCAACCCAAAACAAGATAATACAACAACTACAATCCTTAATTAAAGGGATTAGATATATTATTTATACCCAATTGGATTGTGAATGGATTCAGCTAAGTAATCTTGTCGTCAAAGGTTTGATTACATTAAAAAGAGGTAATGTAATTCCAAAATACGAATACTCTGATGAGTATTGTTATCCCGTTTACTCTTCATCAACTCAAAATGGTGGGTTAATGGGCTATTTCAATACTTATATGTTTGATAAATCTCTAATTTCATGGTCTATTGATGGTGGTGGAAATTTCTTTTATCGCGATAAGCATAAGTTTAATGTAACTAATGTTTGTGGATACTTAGAAGCAGATGAAAGTAAATTTGATTATCGCTTCATATCAGAATTATTAATCTACCAACATTCAAGAATGGTTTTTGATTATCAAACAAAAGCACACCCAAGCGTAATAGAGGCAATGTATTACTTGCCAATCTTGGATTTGGAAAAGCAACAATGCTATTCTAAATTATTTGAGCATATATATGATAAACTTGATAGAGAAACTTCATTGCTCAATAAATATGAAGAGCAGAAAAAATTCCTGCTCTCCAATATGTTTATATAAACAAGTTACTTAAAAGATATGCTTTCTGTGTTTCCAACATGGAAAGCATTTTCTTTTCAGTAAGAATTTTATCTTGCATATTTTGCAATAATAAGACTAATTCATTTTGAGTGTTGATATCAGGTAACTCAATATCTAAATTTTTGATGTCATTATAATATAGATGAATGATTGTACTACCTTGTGCGTATCGAGCAAGATAATTTTTATAGATGTAATTGAATATATAACTTAGATACTCATTATTGTATTTTTTGTTTACAACTATTCCGAACATATCGCCACCAAGGATTATACTGGGTTGCGATATTGCAGTAGGTGCAATTAAAGATTGAGCATCTACGGTAGTTGATGCCGGGAACAACAAATCGTAACCTGTACTTATTGTTGATGATTGTATCGATTTTTCTGTTCTGCTAACTATATCAGTGGCAACACAACCATAAGTAGTAAATAATTCACCATAGATTATACACTCGTTCCCAGTTTCTGATAAGTCCTCTTTTGACATATTCATAACCGAATATG
>JAZTZN010000003.1:0-52999 GCA_045637445.1 Muribaculaceae bacterium | reverse complement strand
ATCAATCAAAGAGTTTACAGTGACATTCGAAGGCGTACAGAAGATTGACTTCTCAACTGAAGCATGGCATGCTTGGGCTCAACTTCTTGACGAAAGTGGCAACCCTGTGCAAGACTTCGGTGCTGAATGTACAATGATTTCGGAAGTTTCTTACAAAGCAACACTCATGGATACTCCAACAGAATTGGGAACATATCGTTTGACTATTCCTGAAGCAGCAGTCATCGTTCTCGACAACGCCGGTGTATCAGGCCCTAACAAGGAAACAACATTCGACTACGTAGTGACATACTCAAGCGTAGAAGACATTCTTGCAGAAGCAACAGAATTCAATGTCTATAGCATCAACGGTGTATGCTTGCTCACAAACGCTAAGGCTGAAGATTTGAAACAGCTCGAACCGGGCATCTACATCATCAACGGTCGTAAAGTATTCATCAGATAATACGCAATCGCGAGAGTAAAACTCTCATCTATCCTTCAGAGTCTGCCTCCCACAAGAGGCAGACTCTTTGTTTGTTATGACAAGCATATCATACCTATATGGTGTAAGTCCATACTTAGCGTAGTTGCAGATGAACTCCATAGCGATTTGCAAGTATTTAATATAACTGATATTTCACAAATAATAAAAAAATCGGCAGCCGAAAGGGTTGTCGATTTTGCTGTGGTTATAATACATGCTATTACATTTGATTGATGTCGTTATTTAGCTTAATAACTTTATCAATCAGTTCTCGGAATGATAAAGATTGCCCATAAATCATATCTTCTTGCATTGATTTATAGTCGTTTTCCCATTTGTCTATTACATTAGATGACGGAACTATATTTAGCGTTTTCTTATTCAATGTCGAATAATCAAACCCTCTCAATCCAATAAATAATCGCCGATGTTCTATTACTGATTGATACAATTCGTCATCATTTAACGCTTCTTTTGCTATCGGAGTTTCAATTATCTTCACAATATCATATAGGTGACGAGTCATTCTATCTACTCGAATTTGCTCTTTTGCAAATTCTTCATGTAAAAGGAACAATTTTTCTAAAAATGTTCGTTGCGGAATTACTGCACGAACAGAAAATTTATCTTCTTTGAAAGGTGCTTGTGGTATGACTTTGTCAATAATAGATTCTATTTGAACAGGTGCTATTGGTTCTGTCATTGACCGACCACTTACTTCTATTTTCACTGAAGACATAATGTATGGCAAATCTTCTGTCACAGATTTATATGTAACCATAATAATTTCAGGATCGGTCGTTGTTATTGGCGTAACATTTACCGACACCTCAAACAATTCATTGCTTATACCATTTGCCTCCAACTGCTTTGCTATATCGTACTGCATTTGTTCTCGAACAAATGAGCAAGAAGCACGACGCAATTTATCACTTATCTGTGTCTTACTTAATTCGCCACTGAATCCTAAATATTCTCGGTCTATCGCAATGTCAATATCTTCTGACATTCTCTCTATCAATCCCCAACATTTGCTGAGACTTGTTCCACCCTTAAATGATATATGTTCGGAATATGGCAACATAAATATTGCTCTCAATACTGCTGTTACCCACCAATCTTTCTCAATAATAGTAGACTTTAATCCGGTATTTTCTTGAACATAATCTAATATCGCTTTCTGCTCTTCTGATGATATTTCTATGAATTTCATATTACACTTTTTAATGTTTTTTGCACCCATTCAGGTGCTAATGATATGTCGTTATTAAAGTCTGATTCCGAGACATTTTTCAAATGTTCTCGTATTATTTGAATCTCGGTTTCTGTAATATGCTCTTTCCCTATTTCACGCATTGCTGATACTATAAGTTGCATTAGTTGCGACTTATATGCAAATTGCTTCATTTGTGATGTACGCTTAAAAAGTATTCCGTTACCTTTCCCAATATTAATCCTTCGAGGCGAACCATCTGTAAAGAATACTACATTTGTTTGTAGTTGTTGGGATAATCCAAGTTTATTCAGTGCGTATGAACCCGTAGGTGCAATGCGTGCTTTATCTCTTTTGGCAATTGCTCGTGCAATCTCTTCTATCGAGGGGGTAATTATACCCAACCCCCATTTTTCATCAATTTTAGGATAGCAATATATTCCTTGCCCTAATCGGATTATGACTTTTTCATTACATAATCTGATTAGAGATGTTGAAATCATTCTTGCTGAACCTACAAAAGAAAAATCTTCAGGGAAGAAGATTGTCCCTTTGGGAAATCGCATAATCAGTTCTCTTATTTGCTCTTTACCGCTCATTGTTGAAATATCAAATGTTAAATGTGACGCAAATTTATCACAAATTTCCGTCATAACAAAATCTTCCTACATTTTTTCTGTCTTTTGTAGGCTCTATATAAAGTGCTAACTTTGACATAGAAAATAAATTTAATACTATGTAAAACGCAACTTATAATCTTCATCTCAAAGGCTTCGTCGGTGTTGCTGACTTCGACCGCAACTATGTGGGCTTCGTGCTTGCCCCAAATAGTGAGCAATCGGTATCTGTACTGATTGTCTCGCCGGGTGACTTGTTGGCTACGGCTCTGTCTATCGCCACGGTGTTCCGTTTCATTTTTGAAAAAACGAAATAATTTGTGTGAAAATTTGAAAGAGTTTTCTTACCTTTGCGAAAACTATATGATATTAGTGACAACCTTAATTATAGACCGGCTGTTCGCTAATTGAATTTATAGAGACTACTTGAAGTATATTATCAGAAAATACAATACTTTTGAGACGATTCAAATTACATAATTAATTAACATAAAACCGAATATATCATGAAAAAAGTATTATTACTACTAATGATTGCTGTTGCCAATATCGCGGCTATGGCACAATCAGATTATTTCTCAGAAATGAAGGCTAAAGCCGAAGCCGGTGATGCTAAAGAAATGTATTACTTGGGTCAGAGCTATGAATTTGGTCATAATGGAGTTGAGCAAGACAATGCCACTGCCGTGTCTTGGTTTAAAAAGTCGGCAGAGAATGGCTACATAAGCTCCGCAACAAAGCTGGCTAAAGCTTATAAAAACGGTAAATTGGGATTGCCTAAAGATGACAGTCAGTATGTCTATTGGGTGAAGAAAGCATCTGAACTTGGGGATGTTGCTTCTACAGCAGATTTGGCTTCTTTCTATTTTGAAGGAAAGCATGGTGTAAAAAAGAATGAAAAAGAGGGTTTAAAATTGGCTAAAAAAGCTGCAGAAGGCGAAAGTTACGAAGCAATGTATAGCTTGGGCGCTTATTATAAAAGCAAAAATGATAAAGACGAGGCTATTGCATGGTATAAGAAATGTGCCGACACTTCCTATCAGAAGCGTGGACGCACTCATAGCGGTGCCGACAAAGATCTCAAGGAGTTGGGGGTTAACTACGATCCTGCCAACAGTTCATCAAATAATACTGCTACTGCAAGTACCAAAACACTTGCCGTTGGTGATAATGTTGACATCTATTTCGAAAGTGGAAAATTGTGTAAAACCGGTAAGATAGTAAAAAAGGGAAGTGATTATTTTGTAAGATTAGATAATGATGAATTAAAGTTGATTCCTATCAACGAAAAGCATTATAGTTCTCTTTTTGATAAAGATATTACCTATTGCTATAAAGTCCAAATGTATGATATTAACATGTATATTAAGGATAAAATAAAAGGTGCTCCTGAAGCAAAATCTTCATCAAGCAGTAGCAAAAGTAAGTCCACATCTAAAAAGACCACTGAAAGTGTCGATAAAATAGCTAAGACCGCAAAAAAGGTGGGTAACAAAGTGAATAGTTTGAAAAATAAACTGAAATTTTAATTTGAAAGAGCATATTACCTAATACTATCCATTATGAATGTAAATTTTCGAAATATTTTTGCTGGATTAGTGTCATTAATCTGTTGTATTAGTGCTTATGGCTACGATTTTGTGGCCGGAGGAATCTATTATAGTAAAACATCTGGCTCTGAAGTAGAAGTGTCGTGCAAAGATATGGCTGACAATACTAAAGCTTATGCCGGCAATGTTGTTGTGCCGGCAGAAGTGGTTCATGGAGGCACCACCTACAAAGTCACAGGCGTAGGGCAAATGGCGTTCTACACATGCGCTCAGCTCACATCTGTCACTCTGCCACAGAGCATCACCTCGATAGGCATGCTCTCGTTCGGCTTCTGCTCAAAACTTGTGTCGGTCAATATCCCTGAATCGGTTCGTGAAGTAGGGTTAGGTGCATTCTATCGGTGCGAAGCCTTGACAGGGGAATTTGTCTTGCCTGAAGGAATGACAACCATCGACAAAGGGATGTTCGAAGGGTGTGGTAAAGTGACATCGGTGAAGCTCCCTTCAACACTTACCATGATTAACGAAACAGCATTCAAGGGCTGTACATCGCTCACAAGCATGGAGATACCACAAGGCGTGAAATCCATCATGTATGAGGCTTTCTCAGGTTGCACTTCGCTGGCGAGCATCTCCATACCGTCGTCGATTGAATACGTTGATGAAGAAGCCTTTGAAAACTGCCCTAATCTGATGGTTATGGACGGCAGTTCGGCTGCCTTTGCCTACGACTTTGCTGTCAATAAGATATACTACCGACGCCTGTCGGATTCAGAAGTTGAGGTTACGTTCCTCGATGAGCATAACAACGACAACGCTTATGCCGGCAATGTGGTCATTCCTAAATCTGTGAACTACGACGGCGTCGCGTATAAAGTCGTTGCCATTGGCGACCGTGCTTTCCAAATGTGTTGGCAACTCACAGGCGTGACAATCCCTTCATCGGTGACTCGCATCGGCGAATTTGCCTTCAATGGCTGTATCAAAATGAAGTCTATCCAAATCCCTGCTTCGGTGAAACAACTTGGTTGCGAGGCATTTGGTGGTTGCACAGAACTCTCAGGCACTGTTACCATTCCTGAAGGTGTCAAAAAGATAGAAGTTGGCTTGTTCGACTTCTGTGAGAAACTCACAGCCGTTCAACTTCCAAGCACTATCACGTCAATCGAGTCCAACGCCTTCAGCGATTGCCATTCGTTGAAGAGCATCGTGATTCCGAACAAGGTGAAGTCGATAGGAGTATTTGCTTTTGCTCGTTGCGAGGCGTTGAAGACTATCAATATCCCCGATGGACTTGAAATTATCGATGACCGTGCGTTCAGAGAATCAGGATTGACAACGGTTACAATCCCTGTCAGCGTAACACAAATCCACCCACGCTCTTTCGAGGATTGCAAATACCTCGGCGAAAACCACGCAAATGTGATTCTGCTCGACAAGTCGCACAAGGGGCAAATCAACGGATATGAGTGGGTTGACCTCGGCTTGCCTTCAGGGCTGAAATGGGCATCGTGCAACGTAGGCGCTTCGGCTCCTCAGCAATATGGAGGCTTTTTCATGTGGGGCGAAACACAGCCGAAAACAGAGTTCAAAAGACGAACTATCGACCCTTACGGACCTCGCTACAGCGCCATCGAAGGCAACCCTGAAAAAGACGCTGCAACAGCCAACTGGGGTGCTTCTTGGAGAATGCCTACAATCGAAGAGATTCGCGAGCTCGAGCAAAATTGTCGCCAAGAAGATGCCGTTATGAATGGCGTGAGAGGTGTGAAATTTGTGAGCCGTACGAACTTCAATTTCATATTCATTCCGTATGCCGGATATCGTATAGATAAAAAGTCGGAAAACGAAGGATTGAGATGCTATATATGGTCGTCAACACCTAAGAAGGAAGCAACCATCAGAGCTCACTATTATTATTTCACTCCTAGCACTCTCGGCAATTCCGAAGAATACCACTGGATGGGCTACAACATTCGCCCCGTTTCGGAATAACAAACCGAAACATATAGTAAATCGGAGAGTTGACATCTGAAAACTAACATCTGCCTCTATATGGGGTAACCATACATTAGAAAAACGAATATCGGACACCCTCAAAGTGCCCGATATTTCTTTATCCCCATATCCCCACTTCGCTGTCCGTCTGTCCACTTTTTGGGAGTGCCGACTTGCCGATGACTACAATAAGATAGTCAACGAGTTCCGACCTCTGATAGAAAGACCGACCGATGATGCATTGGACGCCATTCTCTTCGATATGTCGCACGCTTGGGTACATGGTAAGGGTTAAAATAAGTCACTACTTCAAAAGCCAAGCACTTAATTTCTCTTACTCCGGATAACAGAGCTGACTTGATTGATTTGAACGAAATCTTGACAGATATTTTCGTGCCTAAGATTGAGGTCAGCTCAGTTTCTATTTAATAAAGAAGGCGTTTCAAAAGTTTGATACAATGATGGGAGTCTTGGTAGGAAACGGACTAAATGGCTTGAATGTGTATGATTGGAAATTAATCAGTTAAACAACTTTGTAAGTTTTCAATATTGCTTATGTATGCTGATTTATAATGATTTGTTTAATAGAATTTATAATGATTTGTTGACAAAATTAAAGCAAAAACAATATTTTCTTCTCAAAAATTTGGTTGTTTGGATTTGTTTGTCTAAATTTGCACGCAAACAACGCAAAACAATGAGATTATTGTCACATATATATGTTGGTTTGTATGTATCAGAGATGATGCAACGCTCAATGTCTATGTCTATGCGAATGTGCCGTTAGGCACTATTTGTTTACTTCTCCATGGCGGGTCACTCCGCACTTTCTCTTCGTTACATATTTTAGAATTTTACAACACACCTATATATAATAAGGTGTAGCGTATCATATTAATCTATAAACAGGAATTATTATGTCATCAGATAAACTACATTTTGAGACACTTCAGATCCACGGCGGATACCATGTTGACCAATCACAAGCGCGAGGCATAGCTATTCACCCCACAGCAGCCTATCATTTCCCATCATGCGACTATGCAGCCAATCTTTTCACACTTAGCGAGCCGGGCTACATTTATACTCGTCTCCACAATCCTACGACTGCTGCTTACGAGGAACGTATCGCTGCCCTCTATGGTGGTGTGGGTGCTTTGGCGACATCGTCAGGTATGTCGGCTATTCTGCTCACTGTCACATCGCTCGCAAAGCAGGGCGACAACATCGTGACCTCGCCTTATCTCTATGGTGGAACTCACAACCAATTCGTTATCTCGCTTCGCAATCTCGGCATTGATTGTCGTATGGCAGCAAGCGATAATGCTCAAGATATGGCGGGACTTATCGACGATAAGACTCGTGCAATCTTTGTCGAGTCAATGGGTAATCCTACTTGCCGCGTGGCAGATATCGAAGCATTGGCTGAGTTGGCTCATAGTCACAATATTCCGCTCGTGGTCGATAATACGTTTGGTGCCGGTGGTTATCTCTGTAATCCTTTTGACTGGGGTGCCGACATCATCACCGACTCTGCCACTAAGTGGATTAATGGTCATGGAAATGCTATGGGTGGCATCATCGTCGATGGCGGTAAATTCGACTGGTCGTGTGGTAAATTCCCGACAATAGATGGCCCTTCAGAAGGCTATCACGGACTCAATCTCTATGAAGCGTTTGGCAATCAGGCGTTCATCGTCAAATGCCGTGTCGATGGCATGCGCGACTTTGGTTGTTGTCCATCATCATTCGATGCTTATCTGATGCTTTTAGGACTTGAAACGCTGTCATTGCGTGTGAAGCATGAAGTCGAATCGACCTATCGTTTGGCTGAATTCTGTCGTCAGCACCCTAAGGTGAGAAGTGTCAGCTTTGTCGGATTTGAGGACCATTCAAGCCACGAATTGGCAAAGAAATATTTCCGATTTGGTGCGTCAGCTGTCATGACTATCGAACTCGAAGGTACGCTCGAAAGCACAGTGAAATTTGTGGAAAGTCTGCGTCTGTCAGCCCACATGACAATGATAGGCGACTCTATCACAGTGGTCACTCACCCTGCATCGACCACCCACAAGCAGCTTTCGGATCAAGCAAAAGAGGCAGCCGGTATCTCCCCAACACTTCTGCGTATCTCTTTGGGATTGGAGAATGTGGAGGATATCATCGCCGACTATCAACAAGCACTTGAAAAGATATAACGTATGGCTAAAACCTATCATCATAACAGCCCCGTAACGCTTGAGTTGGGAGAGATTTTGCCGGATGTCACCATTGCTTACGACACATTTGGCACTCTCTCTGAAGCAAAAGACAACGTGATTTGGGTGTGTCATGCTTTGACGGCCAACTCCGATGTCAAAGATTGGTGGCCGAATACAGTAGAAGAGGGTAGATTTCTCGACCCTAACAAGTATTTTATCGTGTGTGCTAATTTTTTAGGTTCTCATTATGGCACGACATCGCCACTGTCCATAAATCCGACGACAGGCGAAAAGTGGTATTACGATTTCCCTCGCATCACGGTGCGCGACATGGTGACTTGTCATCGATTGCTTGCCAAACACCTTGGAATAGATAGAGTGAAGTTACTCATCGGTAGTTCGATTGGTGGATTTCAATGCATGGAATGGGCTGTGACAGAGCCTGATTTCATGGAGAATCTTGCTCTTATCGCAACCACCACCAACACTGAACCATGGGCTGCTGCTTTCAATGAGTCGCAACGTATGGCCATCAGAGCCGATGGTACTTGGGGACAACTCCGAGACGATGCCGGCCTTGACGGTATGGCTGTAGCACGTTCTATAGCCCTAATCAGCTATCGTGGTGCACCGGCATATAATGCTACTCAGCAAGACCGTGACAACCCTACGGACGCAGCGTTTGAGCGTCGTGCTCACACTTATCAACAGCACCAAGGCGAGAAGCTACGCCGTCGTTTTAACGCCTTCTCTTACTATCGCATGACGGAAGCCGTAGATTCTCACAACATCGGTCGTGGTCGTGAATCTGTAGCCAACGCTCTCCGTCAGATTAAGGCTCGCACACTTGTGGTCGCTATCTCGTCCGACATTCTATTCCCTGTCGAAGCGCATATTCCGATGCGTCAGTATATCCCGGATGTGGAATATCACTTGATCGAGTCATCGTTTGGTCACGACGGATTTCTTGTCGAACACGAGAAACTCAATAATATAATCACTAATTTTATGAATCATTAACCCCCTAAGATATCACATGAAAAACTTAACTATAGGTCTATTTGGATTTGGAAACGTAGGTCGTGGATTGTACGACGTGTTGGAACGCATCAATTCGCAGAGTGTCACTATTAAGACTATCTGTGTGCGCAATCTTGCCAAAAATCGCGGTGTAGATGCTCATTTCACCGACAATCCTGATGACATTTTTGAAGATAAGGATATTAATCTCATAGTCGAATTGATAGATGATGCTGATGCTGCTTACGACATCGTAAAGCGTGCATTGAAGAAGCGTATCCCGGTCGTATCGGGCAATAAAAAGATGCTTGCTTATCACATCATCGAGCTGATTGACCTTCAAGAGCAATACAACACACCATTGCTCTACGATGCTTCAGCGTGTGGCTCTATCCCTGTGATCCGTAATCTCGAAGAATATTACGACAATGATTTGCTTTGCTCTGTCAAAGGTATCCTCAATGGCTCTTCCAACTTCATTCTCTCCAAGATTTTTAACGAGAATATGAGCTACGATAATGCTCTTCGCCTTGCCCAAGAACTCGGCTTCGCTGAGAGTAATCCGACTCTTGACATTGATGGTTGGGACTCATTGTTTAAGCTTATCATCGTAACAATGCACGCGTTTGGCGTCTATGTGGCTCCGGAAGAAATCTTCACATACGGCATTTCGACCATGAATGATGCCGACATTCGTTTCACCAAGGAAAAAGACCGTCGCATCAAGCTTGTGGCTCATGTTGAGAAATTTGACGATAGACTCATCATGTGTGTTATTCCGCAACTCATCTCTCGCAATAAATATATCTACGGCGTGGAAGATGAATTTAATGGCGTGGTAATCAAGGGATTATTCTACGGTAAGCAATTTATGTTCGGTCGTGGTGCCGGTGGTCACCCGACAGGCTCAGCCGTACTCAGCGACATCACTGCTTGTGCCTACAACTATCGCTATGAGTATAAGAAACGCAACAACTCTGTGCTGCCTGCCTACACCAAGGAGCATACATTCCGCGTGTATTTCCGCTATAAAACTGCCGAACAACGTAATCTGCTCAACTTCTCTAAGGTGCGTGAACAGTACTCGTCAGACGACTATAATTATATCGTAGGCGACGTGACAATAGCCAACCTCAAAGCGCATCAAGAGGAGTTGCGTCACCCTGACTGCTTTGTGGCGGCTTATCCGTTTGATTAATAACCTCACATATCAGATTATAACGAATGAAAGTGTCTCCTGTCAACATTACAAGAGGCACTTTCTTATATTTACTCAGAATATTTTTCCTATGGGTCTATCTATTAGGGGTGGATCTCAATATGACTGCTACCGGTATTGCCATTTTTGATTACGCGTATTTGGGTAGTGATGCGTTCACTCATGGTGTCGGTATGGCTTATGACTCCGACTTTTTTATTTTGAGATGATTGCAACATTGCCAAGGAATCAATGACTATTGCCAATGTGTCGGGGTCAAGTGTTCCGAAACCCTCGTCGATAAAGAGATTTTCAAATGATATGTTGCGCGATGATAGTGCAGACAGGCCCAATGCAAGTCCAAGACTTACGATGAATGTCTCGCCTCCGGAAAGCGAAGTGATTTCGCGAATGTCGTCAGCGCGATCATGGTCGATGATGCGAATACCTAACGAGTTTTTGACCTGTCTAAGCTCGAAGCGATTATTAAACTTACGAATTTCGTTATTAGCGTGTTCGACAAGGAATCCGAGGGTATAGCATTGTGCAATCTTTCTCAGCAGCTTGCCATCGTTGCCAATAGCATTATAGATGTTGTCCCAGTCGTTTTTGTTTTCCTTTGCGGATTTTAATTCCTCAATTTTTGTACCAATACGTTTTATCGCATCATTGTGTCTGCCTCGAGTTATCTTTGCTGAGGTCAATTCAGTGTCGTCTTTTTCCTTTTCTTTTAATTCATGGTATAGCTCGATAAGTTCATCGTGAGATTCCGTCGGTTGCGATTTACCATGTTCTTGGTGTGCCTTTATAGCATCGTTTAACCGAGTCTCAGACTGAACTTTACTCTTAGTGAGCACTTGAATTTGCTGTCGAAGTGTTATCCAGTCTTGCTCATTGAGCATTAATTCTATATCAGCGACTGAAATCGTCTTAACACGCTGCGGGTCGGCATTATATTGCTCAATACATTTGTTGAGGTTGTTGTTTTCAATTTCGATGCTGTTATTCAATTTGTTTAACTCATCATTCTTTACGGATAATTTGCCTTCAATATTGGTCTTGTCGTTGTTGAGTTTGTTGATGATAGACACCTTCTGTTCAACTTTCTTCTCGGCTTCCTCTTTCTGTGAGTTGATTGTTGTTTCAACATCATTAGGATCTTTTCCTCCCAACAAAGATTTGAATTTCTCACGGAGTTCTGAAAGCTCGTTGCTGCTATTGTTGCAAACTATGATTGCGTCATTGAGATTGGCTTCCTTTTCTTTGTGAATTTTTTCAAGTTGTGGAACTTGTGATTTGAACTGCGTAAGACGTTCGTTTATATTTTGAATATTATTTTGCAGGATGTCTGTTTGCTCTTTAGCTTTATTTTCAAAACTTTCTTTTGCTTTGGTCGATTTGTCTTTTTCTTTTTGGAGACTGTTGATCTCGGTAGTAATTTCATCATAGCGCTTGATGTCATCGGTTAATAAGCGATGAGTCTCTTGAAGTTCTGAAATTTTAGCGGCGAGTTGATCTTCGTTATCGGTAAAGTCGGAGTACTTATTAGCAATTAATTCCAAATCGTTGCTAATCTGCTCTATTTCATCCTTAAGGCTGTCGATAGCTGCAGATATGTTTTTGATGTTTGCATTAGCTGTAGCCAAATCAGCGTTTAATTTGGATTGTTCCTCTCGTTGTCTTTTGAGTTCTGCGCTCTTTGTTTTTAGTTCGTGTTCGGTTTCGTTAAATGCTTTTTGATATATGTTTTTATCAGCCTTGTAAGGATGATGTTCGGCTCCACACAAAGGACATGGCTTGCCTTCAATAAGCAGATCTCTTTGAGTTCGCCAATCGTTGCAGTCCATGAGGTTGACCACCTTTGTCAAAGCTGACACTTCGCCCTCCAATTTTTCAATATTTAATGACTTTAGCTGTTCTGAGATAATAGCAAGTGCTTTAGATTCAGCTTCACGTTTGGTGATGTTGTTTTCGAGGTCTAATCGTTTGGATGCTAAAGATTTGATATGAGAAAGAGCATTGTTGAGTTCTGAAATGATAGTGCTGAGGTGTATATGAGAACTTCGCATTTTGTTGATGTCTTGGTTGACGATAAGCTGTTGCTTAATCTCAATTTCTGACTCAATGTCTTTGTGTTTATTTTCCAAACTGTTGCGCTCGTTTTCTATCTGAGATTTTGTAATCTCAGCATTTTTTAGAGCATTGTGCTTGTTTTTCTCCTCTTTATCAATTAGTTCGTTGTTCGTTTTTAGTTCCTGTTTTGCTTTTGATAATTCCTTTTCAATGTTGGTTTTGCTGGTTAAATCACTATCGTATTTTTTTTCTTTAAACGAGATAGAGGTCTTAAGCTCACGCGCTTCGTCAATGCGTGGCTTTAACTCTGCGATTTGATTTTTGATCGCATCACGTTCATTATTGAGTTTCTCGAGATTGGCGTTCTCGTCTTTTAGTTCAGATTTTTTATTATCAACTTCTTTTTCTAATTTGGCGATTTCAGATTTGGTGTTGTTTTGTCGGGTGTTTAAATCTTTAATATTTTTCAAAATCCCGATTCCTTCTTGCATAGAGTCGTATAGTTTGAGACGCTCAATGTCATTGCCGGCTTCTTCAAGTGACTGATTAGCAGAGGTGTAATCTTCCTGTAGTTTCTGAATTGTTTGTGTCAACTTGTCGTTGTCGGCATACCATTTTTGACATTCTTCATTTTTCTTGATCGCATTGATCAAGGTATTTCTTTCATTTTCTAATATAGCGATTTGCTTGTCTAACTCTGTTAATTCCTCCTCTGATTTTATGTAAATGTTATCAGCGTCTATTTCAGTGGCGATTGTTGTATATACTTTGTTAGCATTATCTTTTTGAGTCTTTATTTTATCTGCTATTGCAGAATACAGATGTTCGGACCCGATGATTTTTTCCAACAATATATATCGTTCGTCTTCGCTTGCTGTCAGGAATTTTGCAAATGAACCTTGTGCAATAAGAACAGTGCGAATAAATTGGTCAAAATCCAACCCTATAATCTGTGGTAACTCCTCCCAATTGACTTTTTCTTCTACGTATTGTCCGTTGATATAATTTATTTTGTAGAGTAGTGTCATAGGTTTCTCATACTTTGAGCGATTGAATTTCAAGTGACACTCGGCACGATAGGTAATGCCATTGTTGGCAAGAAACGTCAGTTTGCTATAACCGTTTTTCTTCCCTCGCGTTAATATATTTCGACAATCGGTCGGAACCAAACGATTTTTTTCTTCGTCGTCTTTTGGACCGAATATCTCAATCGAATGACCACGATCTCCTTTTTTTCGAGTGTATCGAGGAGTGATTTTATACAAAGCAAGGCATATAGCATCGAGGATGGTCGATTTGCCACTGCCTGTCGGACCGACGATGCTGAAGATATTGCTATTGCCTAAAGCTCCGTCTTCAAAATTGATTACTTCACCGTCTTGTCTGTCAAGCGATGCCAAATTTAGAATTTCAAGTTTAATGAATTTCATAGTAGTTAGTCGTTGATTTCTGATTTTACATCTTTTATTAGTTCGTTCAGCAGTGCTTCTTGACGATCGGTCATTTCGCTCCCACGCATGAGATAGAAACATTCTTTTAACGTTTCGATCGGATTGCGGTTTAGAATATCATCGATGCAGGTGATTTTTTGAGATCCACTGATTGTGTGAACTTCAATCTGCTCAATGACCTTTTGAATCTTGCAGAGCACAACATTTTTACGATTGATAATCTCCTCGAGTTCTTTGATTTCGTCATTGTTGATAATATTTTGTTTAACTTTGACCACTAAATATTCGAAATCATCACCGAGTTTGCCGTCGATTCTATCGATGAGCGAGTTGCTTATTAATCGTTTCAATTCCTTGACAGACATCGCTTCGTCATTTTCCGGTAGAATATGCAGGCGATGTTGAGGTGTATAGACGAGTTGCTGGACTTTAATCTTTTCGTTGTCGTTAATCGAGATAAGATCAACGCCATGCTTATAGTCTTTTTCGGCAAATGACATAGGAAGTATGCTGCCGGTGTAGCGAGCCCAATCTGTATTCCAAATATGTTGTCGTTTATGGATATGTCCGCAAGTGAAATATTCCGGATGATCGTTCCAACCTTCCATGTTGACCTCTTCCTGACCTCCAATAACAATTTTCTCGCTTGCGTCTTTGGATGCTATTTCTGCACCTTTGGCATACATGTGTGCCATCATGACTAATTTGCTTGTGGGGTAAAGTTGTCGGGCTCTTTGGGTAAGTTCGGAGAGGATGTGTTTGACGCCGGCAGAATAATCAGAATTGTGCACGACGTCGCTTCTAAGGTATGGAACAGCGATAACTGCTACTTCATCGTTTAACGGAATAATTAAATCGTCGAAATCGATTTGCCAATGTCCGGAGTCATCATCATTTATCCAATAGCGATGAATGTTTCCTCGGATCTCAATGTTGTTATACGATAATATCGGACGAGGAGCCTCGAGCCTGCTTGCCGAGTCATGATTACCGGCTGTGATGATAATTTTCATCGTTGGACAAATCGTTGTGGCTTGATATAAGAAATTGTAGTACAATGATTGTGCTGCGGCAGAGGGGTTGCCGTTGTCAAAAATATCCCCGGCGACAAGAAGTGCTTCCGGACGATGTTCTTCTAATTGTTGCAGCAACCATTTAAGAAAATGTTCATGCTCTGAGAGCCTGTCGTTGCCGTGAAAAAGATTTCCTAAATGCCAGTCGCTTGTCGCAATGATTTTCATGTGATCGGATTTTGAATTATTTATGATTGTCGATTTGTAAAATATTAAGTTGCAGATTAGTCTGCGTGCCGTTATCAGATTAGAGTGGTCATTTGCTTAATATTCTACAAAATTATTAAAAAGGATTTGAATCAAACAATTTTATATGGTAAATTATTTGGCGAGAATCAATTTTTTGACTCTGTAAAGGAAGAGCCCAAAAGCTAAAGAAATAACTAAATCCGGGAATTAACATAGGTTCTCTAAATAAAAAATGCTCTCAATTCGATTGAAACGAGAGCATTTATGAATTATCGATTAATTATGCGTTAGCTGCAGAAGATGAGAATCATCAGCTGTGCGACTATGACACGCATAAACATTGTGATAGGATATACTGTGGTGTAAGCCACAGCAGGAGTGTCGTTGTTGGCCACCTTATTACCATAAGCGAGAGCAGGTGGGTCGGTGTAGCCACCACTCATAAGACCCATGATAGTAAGATAGTTGAGTTTGTATTTTCCACGAGCAATGATGCCGACCACAATCAACGGAACGACTGTGATGATGAAACCATAGAGCACCCACATCATACCGGTAGAGTTGAACACCGTGCTGACGAAGTCCTTACCTGCCGCAATGCCGACCGAAGCCAAGAACAAGCAGATACCGATTTCGCGCAGCAAGAGGTTGGCTGACGAACTGGTGTAGGTGATGAGGTGGAATTTATGACCGTAACGGCTGATAAGGATTGCGATGATGAGCGGACCACCGGCAAGGCCGAGTTTCATCGGAACTGACATGCCCGGAACTTGCAACGGAATGCTACCGACAAGGATGCCGAGGAAGATACCGATGAACATTGTGATGAGGTTAGGCTCGTTGAGAAGCTTTACAGAGTTGCCAAGGCGGCTTGCGAGGCGGTCGATGTCTTCCACCTTGCCGACCACGGTCAAGCGGTCACCAATTTGGAGACGGAGGTTAGGCGACGCGAGAAGTTCGACACCGGCACGAGTGACGCGAGTGGCATTGAGTTTGAAACCCATAGGCAGACGCATCTGACCGATTTTTACACCATTATATTCAGGCTTAGTCACCAAGATGCGACGCGAAACGACAGGGCCATGTACTTGCTCCCAGTTCTTTTCGATGATTGGGCCGATGAAGCGTTGGAATATTTCTTCGTCTTGTACTGAGATGACGAGCAATAGCAAGTCGTCCATTTCGATTACATCGTCTGATGTCGGGATAACGAGTTGACCATTAGGCTTCTCGATACGAGAGATGACGAAGTTGCAAGATATGATAGTGTGTAATTTGCTGATTGTAAGACCACTGATAAGGTCGTTGGTCACCTTGAATGTCACGACGTGAGGTTTGAGGAGCGAATCGTTCTTTTCGTCTTCGATATCCTTGATTTCCTTCTCTACATCGATGCGGAAAATCTTGCGAATGACAATCATTGTGACAATGATACCGATCACACCGAGCGGATAAGCTGCCGCGTAACCCATCGACATCTGCTCTGCTGCGTTGCCGGAAGCATTTTCTGCCACCTGTGCCAATGTCTGTTGTGCAGCACCAAGGCCCGGAGTATTGGTCACCGCGCCACTCATGATGCCGACCATCTGCTCGATAGATGTCGCACCGTTGCTGCCACCTTGAATAAAGTAAATCGCAATCATGATAAGCGCATTAAGGCCGATGCCGGTCAGAGCCAATGCGTTGAGCTTGATACCCCCCTCCTTGAATGATGAGAAGAAGCCGGGACCGACTTGCATACCGATAGAGAAGATGAAGAGTATCAGACCGAACTCTTGCACAAATTTCAGAGTACTTGTCTCGACGATGTAGCCGAAGTGTCCCATAACAATACCCACAAAGAGCACGAATGTCACACCCAACGACACTCCGAAAATCTTGATTTTACCCAAATAAATACCACAAAAGATGACAAGCGAATACAGAAGTATCGAGCTCGCTAACGATGTAGTGCCGGGTCTAAGTAAATCTATTAACCATTCCATATTATTATGATTTTCTTGTTTGCCGATAGATTATATTCTGCAAAGGTACAAATTTTTCTCTTTTCTTCTCCTAATTTCCACCAAATAATCTCCATCACCAACTTTCTTTATAATGGAACGCTAAAATTAATATGCTCTTTAATTCAGCTTACGTTATGAAACATATAGAGTAGTCATCTGATGCTATAAGACCATCCTTGTATAATCGATTCAAGTGTAGCGAAAAATTGTGCTTGTTTCGTGAGGCTCGTTGTAGTCTATTTAGGACATCTGATTCGAAATTAAATTTCTTTTTTGAAAGAAGATTGAATATGAAATTTGCGTTTTTTGATTGACTACTACACACCTCCTTTATTTGCTGGTTTGTATTACCGTCTTTTCCAATAAGATACGAGGCTAATATATAGAAAGATATTGCGTCTGAAGCACAAAAATAAATTTTGGATGGAGACAATGGAAATATTCCACATTTGAAACCACCAGTATTTAGAGGTTCATTTGTAGAAACAAGATATGGTGCTTTATTAAATTCGCTTAGACAATTAACAGTACAATTTAGCTCGTGCGTTTCGTAATCGTAGGAGAAAACAGCACTATCTCCATAAGTAAGCCATTGGATGCAATCATTGTCAACCCAAATGGCTGCAATGGTTGCGAATGAACCCTCGGAGTAAAATTTATCGAGTGCGAGAGCATCGAGTTTTTGGGCCTCTACTTCTTGAACGGAATAAAATTCCTCCCAAATACTATCAATCCAATTGTCGAAGTCCTTGAATGATTTAATAGGTGTCTTTGGCAGCTTAGCTAATAAGAATTGAGCCCATTTGTCTGCAAATAGCCCTCCACCTCCCGCACCATCAGATACGGCAATCATAGACTCAGTTGCAAGTACTGCGTCTTCATTATAGTTAAGTTCCTTACCTATGGAAACAGCACGACTTATCATAAATTTCTTATGTTTGTAGGCGTGCCAATATCCATAATTTTAACTAATGTAGCCAAGTCTACATTGACCCCCATTGCTCTATATCGTTGACCGTTGTTTGTTTGCTTGATGGAATCAATTTCGCTATTATAACGTTCCGGGAGCAGACTCGAGAGGCTGAAAAGTTTCTTAGCGAGGCTGGAGTTCCCAACATCCTTGGCTTCCGCCGGGAATAATGTACTCTCACTATTATTGGGCGTAACATGTATATTGAAAAATATAACATTGCCATCATCCGTTGACATTGCCTTCAGCTCATTCGCTTTAAACACTACGACATCCTCTTCCGCTCCATTATAATCACCGTCGGTGATGTTAATAATTGTTGGAGGATAGCAAACTATACCTTCATGTGCCTTCATCCATTCTGATAGCAGTTCTTTCGCCTTGTCTAAGGCTTTATGAAGATGTGTCCAATTGCCCGTATGGTCGGCTTCAACCCATTGAACTTTCTGAACTTCTTTTACTACAGTCCCTCGACGAGTGCGTTTCTCTTCACGAACGGTAATCGTTTTGAACGGATTATCTCGAAGTTCTTGAGGTGAAACAAACCAGCGTCCTTCTAAGTGGCCATTCCATCCTGAAGTTACTTCATGCCCATAGCCTATAACAGCAATATCATAATAATTACGAACGTCATCAGCCTTAATACAGCGAAGCACAAGTTCATTGATCTGATTGTTTACAATACGTGCAACAGCTTCTGATAGAGTGATATCTTCTCCTTGCCATTTAATCATACGTTTCATGCTGACCGAATGATCAACGAGAAAGATAAAAGCAGTCGGTGTCTGTCGAGAGATTTGTGCTGTATAAGGTATTCTCGAAGTTCGTTTTATAGTTGACATTGAGAGTGTCACGCCAAAACTTGACAAATTGGTTATGGCAGACAGCGGAACATGTTTTTTTACAAGAACCTCTGCTTGAAAAAACATTTGTTCTTCAGGGGGGAGGTCAAAATGAGTATCAGCTTTAAGCGAATTAAAATGTATGAGTTTAAAGGCTTCAATATCATCGCCAACATTAGCGCCATTCTTTGTTGCATTTCTGTCGGAGAATTTAGTGGTCTCATCTAAAATTACATCAAGATCAACTTCTAAAATAATCGGATTTGAAATGCGCCCATCATTCATAGCAACGAACATCATGGGGTGTTTGGGCGTGAATGACAAACGAACATAATGTTGTAGACCGTCTCTAACATCAAGACTCCGAGAGGAGGCACTGCCTCCTGGTTTTGAAATGGTAATTGATAGGTTCTCACAATCAGCCCATGAATAAAGTCCCCCATTGGCAACTATAGAATCAAAGTTGTCGCGGTCAGTGAAATGATATAGCTTTGTTATGCCGTGTTTCTTTAATATAGACAAGAAATCGGCGCTGTTGTGCCTCTTACTCATAATCAAACAAGTTAGTTGGTATATGCTTCTTTATAGTAAAATTAGACTCAATGTAGGTCTTGATTAATGACGCATGAGAGAGTGGTTTATCAACTCGTTCAATATCTTCGTTTGTGTCATAATCAAGTAGTACCAAGTTTTGACGTGATGCGATATCAGCAAGTTTTTTGACAAGATCAATTACCTTATGTTCCAAGATCCATTGAAATGTTGGAATATATATAGCCTTACGAGCATCAACATAGCCAAGCAAAGTATCAGATTTAACACCGAATCTGTGTCCAAGTGGGTGGCCATACTTTCTGACTGTTCTTTTTATATTCTTCATAGTAGTGTTTGAAAATAATGATGTGTCAATATCAGTGGTTTCAAACACCTTTAACCCTTGCCAAATAGCTTCTACACAAGAAGCCGTTAAGCCCTCACTATTAGGCACAGGGATACCACCATGAGGATAAAAAGGGCTTAACTTTACATATTCGGAAGTTGATGAACTCGTAACATCCACAATGATTGCATTTGGAAATTCTTGTGCAAGAGTCTTTGCACTTTTGCGTTTAGATGCTATATATATCATTTTTGTGTATCTTAACTTATTAAAACGGTAAGTCGTCTATCGGATTAGGCAACTCTGTGATATATTTAGAGAGATAAGAAGGTATTAATGATTTAAACCTTCGTTTTTCTCCATAATCAACGGAGATATTATTTAGTCGCATTTCATGTCCCCAAAGCGCTGTTTTTCTAATAGTAGCAATTGAGGAAGGTAAATAGATACTTTCAAGTTCAGCGTCCCAAAAGGCATTTTCGCCTATCACTTTACACCAAGGCTTGATAATTACGGGACTACTTCTATTCCAACAAGCAACTAAAGAATGGTCTTTCTTGGAATAAATGCAACAACCATCAACTATAATGTGTGGTGAATTAGAAATTATTTCGGCATGTTTAAAGTCGTGCGAATCATAATCATAATATCCTGTTCCTGCAAATGGATTAGCGCCAATGTATATAACTGATTCAGGTATTATTATTTTAGTTATATTCAATTCGGTGAAAGCGCCTCCTTTGATATACTTAACTCCATATGGGATATTAACTCTTGTCTCATCTCCAAAGTATCTATATAAAATACATTTATCTCTAGATAATAACATATCGTTTTCTACGATAAATCTGCTTGATTTACATTCAATATGTTTTATGCTAGCACAAAACACATTGTTACCTATATGCTTTACTGATTCGGGTATAATGAGACGTTTCAAATAATATCCATCGCACTCCGAGTATAAGTCATTAAAAGAATTATCACACAACACCTCAGTGCCATCTTTTATTATATATTCCTCCCCATAGGAACCCCAATAGCATAAAAAACGCTTGTTGTCTTCGCTATATTTCCCGGTATTTGTTATACCTATATCTATTATTTCAGATTCATTCACATAAGTTTCATCAGTAATACCATATTGACGAAGAATATAATCTAACATAATTTCTGCAGGAGAATTTCCAACCAAACCAGAGTGTATCGCTTTAGTGAAATAAGTAATCGCTTTACGAAAATCTACATTTACGCCAATTCCATATAGACTGCATATACCCAAGATATAAAGAGCTTCGTTATGAGGTCTCACACAATCGACTAACCGATTAAGTAATTTCAGGCTATATGATATATCTTGTTTGACTTGTTTGCCTCGTAGGTATATCTTTGCTAATTCGCAGGCTGCTTCCTTATGTCCTTGCTCAGATGCCATTTTTAGCCAAACAATAGCAGATGTAATATTCCTATCATAGTCTCCCCACCCATTAAAATAGGCAAGTCCAATAATATATTGGCTCTCATCGTCACCAGCCTCAGCTGCCCGCCTATAATATGATAATGCAATCTTTTGGTCATTAGAACAACCATGTTCTCCTTTGCGATGACATTCTCCAAGGTGTTTTAAAGCCGGCGTATAGTCCATATTCGCAGCTTCTTCAATCAACTTTATTTTATTCTCTGATTCTGAGGGAAAACTTGATAGCCAATATATGGCCGGAGCAAATTTTAATTCAGCAGCCTTTCTAAAAAACTTGATGGCGTGTTCATGATCCTTAAACATATACTCTTCTCCCTCTCGACATAGAGAAAAATCATTTTGGACTCTAAGAAGATTCTTGTGAATCAAATTGTCGGCGATAGAAAGACCATAAAAATCATTTTCAAAATGATAAAAGTGTCGACATATACCACAAGATGCATTAATATTTCCCATAGCTTTCGCTAGGTAGTACCAATCAATAGCTTTAGAAGAGTTTGTAGGAGTAAAAGAGCCTCTTGAATAAGTATCACCTAATAGTATCATAGCCGTTGTATCCCCTTTTCTTGCACGTGACACATAGGATAATTCCTTTTCTCTGTTGTATTTGTTTTCATTATACAGGCAAACAGACAAGACTTCACGTTCTACAAATCCACGATTGCAGACTAATAGAAATGCTGATAACAATTTAGATATAATGACGTCGTCAATATATTCGCCTACAATTGAAATGAATTCATGATTATTAACTGATACTACATTATCAAATGTTTTGTCACTTATTGCGATTAAGCGCAGTAATAACGCAAGATATAAGGCGCCATAGTCGTCAATATATTCATTGAAGTCTTCTGGTTTTCTGTTTGAATATTGAAATTGAGGAGTGCCTAGTTCGGGAGAAACTTGCCCCTCCATAGATGGAACAAACATACCATCATAGTCAATTAGTTTTATGTTACCATCTTTATCGATTATGATGTTATCGGGTTTCAAATCGCCATGAGCAAAATGGTTAGGCAACAATTCACCAATCATGGCTATAAAATTTGCTGATAACAATTCCAATTTATCATTATTATCAGCATTTTGTGAAATGTATTCTTCCAATCCTATTCCATCTATCCAATCCATAACAAGAACTGGAAATTCTGATATATCGCTCTGATTGGTATCTACGAAAAGTTCATCTGAATAATATTTTACTTTAACAATGAAATTACAATATACATTTTGGAGATAATCAGAGATCTCCCTATACGCATCTTCTCTACCAGTTTGTTCTCTTGTAAAACATTTAACCGCATACAATTTATCTGTAACAATGTCTCTCATTTTATAAACAACAGCAAAGTTTCCGCTTGACATTACTGGTCGACCATAACTATCAAGTACCGGTCGAAGATTTGCAAGCTCGTTGAAATTGTCTTCGGCAGATAAAATGGACTCGGTGTATTCTGATATTAAGGGGTAATTCATAAACTTCAAACATCAATTGTATATTGTGAATAATCATCTGCAATCCAATCATTGCCTTTAACGTCTTTGAGCTGAGCTTGGTCTCTCTTATTTCCCCATTTATGGGAATAGAGATATTCCAAGGCAGGAATGTCATCCAAGGCTCTAAGACTATCTTGTTTTATAGGACAGTCAAAAACACTACATTTGCAGTTCGTATGAAATGCAACAGCAATAATACAATCCATAATCGGCAAGCCACTAATGCTATTGGACGTATTGAGATTGACTATTCGGAACTCTTGCTCATTTTCCCAATCTTGGCTTTTATGCAAGAAATTTTCTTCAAAAGAAGATTTAAGTAATCCTATGTCGTTGTGATTATTATTAACAATAATATCAGGTGTTGCTCCATCGTAAGTTACACTACCATATCTAAAACCTAATTTGTTGCATTCTTTGATGATGGCTTCTTTGTCAAAGATAATACAACATCCCTCTCCTTTTTCAGCGTAGTGCCCCCACATTGAATTAATAGCATAACCTGGACGAGTACCATCTTGCGTTAGGCTAATCAGACCAATGTGATTAAAATCCTCTTCAATTCGACTAATATTATCCCAATTGGGATTCTCATCATCATACTGAAGGTATATTTCCTTGACTGCTTCGGTAATATCATTCATTCTTGGGAATACTCCAAATCGTAATATCCCAGACTTCAATATTCCTGCTAATGCAGACAGGCTCGTATAGTGATAGAGTTTGTCAATACTCTTAAATATGTCAGAATTAATCGTTTGCATTATATCTGTTTAGCTTTTACCACACCGATAAGTTTCTGAGTGTCAAGAAGGAGCGTTAGTAAACGCTTTCCAAAATGTCTGCACCCACCCACATTACCCATATCGGGCTTCTGCGAGCGATATGCATCGGCAAAGTTAATTATCATTTCTTAAAATACAAAAAATAAAATAAAAATTTTAAAATTTTCGGGGTTGATGGTGGTTTCGAATACTTAATGTTAAGTAGTGGCGTGATTAATTTTACCTAAAAATAGTGATTGTGAGATATAAAAAATAGTAGTAATTTTGCAATGTGAAAATCAGAAAGATTTTATTGAGTAAAATCAATAGAAAAGCCAGGTATGATTTGCATAGTTTAGGGTTATTAGTTATTATAGTTAGAAAATGAATTAGTGGTGCCGGCATAATGCTTGTGCCACAATCATTGTGTAGGTCTAATCTGTCGTTGTATGCGACGGATTTTAGTAAAAAAAATAATATGATGATGCAAAGACGAAAATATATAGTGTCGGATAAAATGTCGGATCTTATCTCTGAGAATTACTTTTTGATTCAAGTGATAAGCCGATTCGGCATAAAAGTGGGATTTGGCGATAAAAGCGTATCGGAAGTGTGTGAGAAATTCGGTGTAGATTGCACGACATTTCTTACTGTAGTCAATTTTATTCAAGACGGATATTCAAAAGTCGAGAATTTGTCGGAATTGAGTGTCACTTCATTGCTCGATTATCTCAAGCAGTCGCATATCTATTTCCTTGAATATTGTCTGCCGGCGATCAGACGAAAATTAGTCGAGGGAATAACGTTGAGCTCAGAGGATGTGTCATTTTTGATACTGAAATTTTTTGATGAATACACTTCCGAAGTGCGACTTCACATGGAGCATGAAGAACAATCCGTTTTTGCCTACGTCAATCGATTGATAAGTGGAAAAGTTGAAGATGATTATAAAATTTCGACATATAGTGATCATCATGAGCAAGTCGGCAATAAACTGAAAGAATTGAAAAATATTTTGATAAGATATTGTCCGAATAATGCTGATGTCAATCTTCTCAACGATGCTTTGTATGATATCTATCGTTGTGAGCAAGAGCTTGAAAGTCATTGCATGATAGAAGACTATGTGTTTACACCTGCAGTCATGAAATTAGAAAGGAGGGTAAAAGACAATGAGCGGTAACGATAAATTACATATTATTGTCGCAGAGACATCTCCGATAATCGGTAACGGTATATTGCATTGCCTTAGCATAATACCTGATATGCAAATAAAGGTTGTCGAGGTCAATACATACGCTGATTTGGTGGATTGTATTAAATCGACGAATCCGGAGATTGTGATAGTAAATCCGACATTTGGAGGCTCGTTCGATCCTCAGCAATTAAAAGCAGATGCCAATAGAGAATATAAGTTGATGGCAATAGAGGTGGGTGTCATGGATAAGCATGCTCGTTCGCTTTATGACGCAACGTTGTCGATAGTCGATGATTTGAAGACAATGACTCAAAAGGTTAAGGAGTTGATAAAATCAGATGATGAACCGACTGACGATAAAGAGACTTTGAGCCAACGTGAGAAAGAAATCATCCGATTGGTGGTCAAAGGTTTGACAAATAAAGAAATAGCAGACAAGTTGTATTTGTCGGTTTATACAGTCAACACGCATCGCAGAAACATTTCTCGCAAATTAGAAATTCATAGTGCGACCGGACTGACCATCTACGCAATAGTCAACCAGCTCGTCGATCTCTCCGAAGTTTCCCTCTGATGAGAGTTGTTGGATAGATTATAGAAGTACAGACGTGAAGTGATACATCCATCAAACGTGCCAAAAAATAAGACTTGATAATTGAAGTGAGGAGAAAATCGTAAAAGATTTCCTCCTCATGCTTTTTTACTACAACTGTTTTTGCCCTCTGAAAAAAACAATAGATTGTCTAAATCCCTGAGAATTAAGTGTTTAATTGTTTTTTGGAAAATTTTTCAAAAATTGGTTAATTTGCTTGCTTTTTTATTAAAATCTTCTTATCTTTGTGTCGCGAAAAGATCTTTTTGTAATTAACTGATTTGTTAAATTTTTAAAATTAAATTATTTATGTTAAACACAATGGAAATTCAAAATGCAATACTCCAAGGAGTATTTGCAAATGTGATTATCAAAATCAAAGGGGATTGCCGACTTTCCGGGACGCTGAATTTAGGTCCGAATTGTATTCTTGATTTTGATGGAGGGACTTTACGTCCGGTTAGTAATGGTGCAAATGCTGTTATTGTAGGGTATGCCACAGAAATTCGCGCACCAAAGTATCATATTTTTTATGGTATTGAGTTAAGGGGAACTTTCTCAAATTCTACTTTGCCGGTAGAGTGGTTTGGAGCCGTTGGTAACGGATTTGATGGAGATGAAGCGGAAGATAATTCCTTTTTAATTCAGAGTGCATTAGATTCTACAGAGAATCTGACAAATCGTATTCCGATAGAATTAGGAACTGCAATTTATAATATCCACAGTACGATTATACTTAAAAAACTTAATCAGGCAATTGTGGGCAACGGTTGTTTGCAGATTCTGAGTAATATACCTGCCATTGAAATGCGAAATCTATATCAAAAGGTTGATATTTGCGAAATTCGCTATCGTGATTATGGAAATACATTTGAATCAATGGACGGTACCGGTGTGTTGCTTTCCGGCAATGTTCATAATGCAACGATAAATGTTGATAAGATGACCGGTCTTAAGATTGGATTCGATCTTTCTCCGACTCCTAAAACACCTGAGGAAACAGTTGTTGGTTCGCAATACAATAAAATTAGTTGGCAATATCTGGAATGCGAGACAGGGATTAATATTAACATTAATAATAGCATGAATGAACTTCAAACACTTTGGGTAGGAGAGAATCAATTCCATGGAGGTCGTTTGTATTGCAAAAAAGGTATTATAATTGAAGGTAAAGAAGGTGACAATGATAAAATAAATGGCAATGTGTTTAATTGCATCGGTTTTGAGGGTTGGGCGAGTGGTCTAATGATGGAGACTCCAATCAAGGTAAAATCGGCAAGGTTAAATAATTTCCATGACTTGCGTATGAGTGAGGGTATTGTTCAAACAAATTTGACCAATCAAAATGGTGATATAATTGGCTTTGAATCGACATATATTGATCTTGAAGATTGCGAGTTTATGGATTTTAGCATAAAGAGCATTTTGCCATTTAACTTTGTTAAGTCAATTCACTGCAATAATATTTTTATACGAGCAAGTGTTTCGGATAAAGGTATGGGATCGCGATATAAAGGAAGAGATACGATATTTATCAACCAAACAAATCCAAACAATGGAGCTTTTTTGTCTGGTCCTATCCATTACAGTGTTTCGTCAAATGTTGTTCCACAGAATTATTATCAAAAATTTGAATTCAGAAAAAGTCTAATTATAAACTTTGATATGTTGTTTGTTCGCGATGTTCAAGGTCAAGTCGTAATGTCTAACATAGTCGAATTAGAATTTAAAACACCTGAGTATGTTGATGATAATAAAACGATAACAATTGATTTTTCAAATTCAAGTTATCGACTCCATCCTGAAATGATAATTTGCTTTAGAGGTATTGTAGGTTCGAAACTTAAGTTTATTAATTCAGCGGAAGCAAATCAGAGCATTACAAACAATACATTGACTCGACATGGTACATATAAAGTGGCTTTTGATAGAGATGAAAACATATTTATCGTGCCATTGGCATATTTTGATTAAAAACAAAAATAAATTCTAAATATATGTTACAAACAAGACAAGTAATCACTTTTAACAATACTTCCATAACAGGAGAATTCCAAAATGCAATTATAAAAATTGTAGGAGTTTGCTCAATTTCAGGTATGTTAACTATAGGGCAGAATTGTACTCTTGACGTCGTAGAGGGTGTTTTATCCTGTGTTAATGCTAATACTAACGCTGTTATTGTAGGTAATAATACTGAAATTCGTGCGGCAAAGTGTCAGATATTTGAAAATGTTAGATTAGCAGGAACTTTTTCTAACTCGACTTTTCCTGTTGAATGGTTTGGTGCAAAAGGAGATGGTGTAACTGATAATTATAGTTACATTCAGCAAGCATTTGCTAAAATAGAAAATTTAGCAATACAAATTCCGTTAGAATTAGGAAGTGCAATTTATAAATTAGGGAATACAATTGTGCTGACTAAGAAGGATCAATCAATTGTTGGAAACGGTTGTCTGTTAATGTCGCGAAATGTGCCTGCAATAGAAATGCGAAATCAGAATCAAAGGGTAGTTTTGCGTGAAATTCGTTATCAATAAAATAAATAATGTGGGATCACAGTTGCATACATGAGGTAACTGTGACCCCTTAGTTGTATTCCGATTAATAACAATCAAATATATAATGATATGAAGGAGATGAGATTTTTAGTGGTGCTAATATCTTTAGTTATCACATTGCATAGCAATGCGAGTAAAAATAGCGAGTACAATCCATATCACTACGATTTTTGTGTTGATGGTCTTTATTATCAATACGCAACTGATGAATGGGGCGACGTGACAAAGGACAAGGTGAGACTTTGTTCAATAGGAGACCCAACTGTTTATAGCGGAGTAATTGAAATTCCGGAGTCTGTAGAATATGACGGAATCACATCTATAGTCGTTGATGCCGGATATGATACATTTAAGGGATGTGAGTTGGAAAAAGTGGTTTTCCCATCTACGATAAGTTATATAAGCGGATTTTATGAAGCGTCTGTTAAAGAAGTGGTAATTCCCGAAGGTGCCGAATATATTGATCAATCAGCGTTTCAAGGATGCAAAAATTTAAAAACATTACATTTGCCTAAGTCAATCAAAAAAATTGAGTCTAATGCCTTTGCTGATTGTGATATAGAAGAAATTAATTTTGAGAATATTGAGTATATAGGTGGAGGTGCATTTAGTGGTTCTAATCTTAAAAATGCAGATTTGATCAAATTAAAAGGCGCGTATGTAGAATTGGGCGTTTTAGAAGAAGGTTTATTACCTACAGATGTTTTTGCGCAATGTGAGAAATTGGAGAACGTAATCTTATCTGAAGCGATAACAGTGATAGATGGATGGGCATTTAGAGAATGTGAAAATTTGACAAAAGTAGAGATGCCTTCTGTTATTGATATATGGGGAATGGCTTTTTACCAATGTTCAAATCTTTCAGATATAGATTTATCTAATGTGCAAACCATAGGAGAAGCTGCTTTTTACGGCTGCTCAAATCTTTCAGAAATAGATTTCTATAATGTACAAACCATAGGAAAGAATGCTTTTTATAAGGCGAATGGTTTAACTGAAATTACTTTTTATGAAAATTTGAAAGAAGTTGGGAAAGAAGCATTCGCCTTTTGTGAGAATCTAAAAAGGGTGGATATGTCAAGAGTTTATTGTGATGATTATAAATACCAATTAAAAATTGACGAAAAATGTTTTTATTATTGTTCAAATTTGGAAGAGGTATTGTTTTCAGAGACTACAGCATCTATCGGATATAGAGCTTTTGATTATACATCATTAGAGATTTTAGAATTACCTGAAGGATTGCGCTTTTTTGGTGAAGATTTTATTAGTAATCCGGAACCGAAGCCCGGACTTTGCGTGATGAAGAATTTAAAATCATTTATATTCCCGATTTCTTGTTTTAAAAATTATCCTCATAGAGCATCTTGTTTTGCAGCGGATTTCACTGCATCGGAGGAATTGGTGGATATTGTAGCAAAGTTTGTAGATCCCTCTCAATGGCAGCTAATTCATACTACGTTCAATCCGTTGACATACGAAAAGGCTACATTGCGGGTTCCGGTTGGAACTGCAGACTTATATCGTCAGTGTGACGGATGGAAAGAGTTTAAGAATATAGTCGAAGATCCCAATGTATTCTCCGGAGTGGAAAATGTGCAGTCAGAGACGGAAGATATTGCGATTGACGGAAGATGTTTACGAGTAAATGGCGATCCAGATGTTTATATTAAAATATATGACATTTCCGGTAAATGTGCATTAGAGGTTCAGACTGTCAATGGTGTCGCTGATTTATCTGATTTATCTGATTTATCTTCAGGTTTATATATCGCTGTAGCTAAGTCTTCAAAAGGTAATGCCGCAAAGAAATTTATTCTTCACGACTAAATCCTTTGCTTGATTAAAACCTCACGAAAAAACAATGATATGAAAACGTTTAAAAATCTTTTAATAGCATTGTTTGCCACCTTGTGTAGCATCAATGCTTACGCCTACGATTTCGAAGTAGATGGCATTTATTACAAGTATCAGTCAATTCAGAAAAAGACTGTAGCTGTGACTTCCAGAGTTTATGGAATTGTGACATACTCAGGATCAGTAGTGATTCCTTCGACAGTGTCGTATTTGGATGTGGAATACAATGTTATAGAAATTGATTATTCTGCATTTTCAAATTGCGATGAATTAGAGATGATTGAAATACCTAAGGGCATGATATTGATTGGTGATAATGCTTTTAAGGATTGTATTAATTTGAAGCAGGTCATTATCAATGAGGGGTTGGAACGGATAGGTGATAACGCTTTTGAAGGATGTACTTCTTTGGAGGAAATTACTCTGCCGAGCACTTTCTATCGAATCGGAGAATGGGCTTTTTACAATAGTGGCATCAAGAGTGTCGTGTTTACGGGTGATAAATGTGCAACTATCGGGTATATGGCTTTCTACAATACGAAGTTGTCAGAAGCACATATAAGTAATGTTTCTGTCATCGGTGACATGGCGTTTTACGGAACGCAGTTGAAAGAGGTAGTCTTTGGAGACAATTTGAAAAGTATCGGTGATTATGCTTTCTATGGCACGCCGTTGAAGAAGGCTGAGTTTGGAAATAACCTCGAAAGTGTGGGTGTGCATGCTTTTTATATGACAGACATCGAATCGGTCGATTTGAGCAAAGTGACAGGTCTTAAGTCGATAGATTATGCCTTTTCAGATTGTAAGAAACTTGTTTCGGTCAAATTGCCACAAACATTGGAAGAGATTGGCGACGAAGTATTTAAAGGATGTGCTATGTTGGAAAATGTCGAATTGCCACAGGCATTGGAGACAATAGGGAAAGCTGCATTTTATGGTTGTTCTAGACTTAAAGCATTAGATTTTCCGGCATCGCTTAAGAATGTTCATGGAGGAGCATTTAATGGTTGTGAGTCATTGACATCATTAGAATTTCCTTCAAAAGTGTGGCTTCATCTATGGGACTATGAATCTATCGTGGACGGTTGTAATAACTTGAAGATGGTAAAACTGCCCGGTGTGCCACTTCCTATATATCCGATATTTAATCGAGTTAATCTCGAGACTGTGTATGCCGTTTATGGCTATGACAATTATGTGCCTGAAAATATGGCTGAGCTATTTAATGCGCAGACCTACGAAACTGCGGTGTTGCGTGTGCCTGTGGGTACGAAAGATTTGTATAGCGTGACATCTCCTTGGAAGTATTTTGCCAATATTGAGGAAGATTCGTCACTTGAAATGGTGGGCATTGATAATGTTCATAAAGAAGATAATTGCGCAATATGGTATGCAGAGGGCAAAATAAGGCATAATATAGCAACTGATGTCGATATAGAGATATTTGGGGCAGACGGAAGGTCGGTTTTGAGATGTGAGTCTGCATCGCATAGTGTTGATATTTCGGATTTACCGTCGGGGGTGTATATTGTCAGGGCTAATTTCAGTGGTAGAACGATAGAAGAAAAAATTGTCGTCAGATAGACAAAAACACCGTATAGGAAATAGCAGGTCGGCAGGTGAAAACTTTCCGACCTGCTTGGTTTATAAATGTCCTTTCTCGTTGTTGTAATAGGCATGATATCGGTCGATAAGTCGGTGGAAGCAGTGTTAATATTAGCGAAGAAAATTAAATGTTGAGTAAAAAGGTGCTTGATTTGAATAAATTATACTAAATTTGCACTTTAGAAAATGTTGCAACAATGGATATAAAGAAGAAAATAAAGATTAATAACGATAAGCCAAGCAATCAAGCGAAGAAAATGCGCATAGTGAAATGGATGTGGACAATCTTTGTCGCAATCGGGTTAATAGGTGTTTTTTCATTGCTGTTGATTTATAATGGAGTGATCGGCTACATGCCTCCGATCGAGGAATTGAAGAATCCGCATGACAAGTTTGCTTCCATAATCTATGCCAATGACGGGACGACAGAGTTAGGTCGTTATTATTCAGGCATGGGCAATAGAGTATATGCTGATTATGACGACATTTCGTCGCACATGATCGATGCGTTGATAGCAACTGAAGATGTGCGCTTTAATGACCACTCAGGTATTGATTTTAAAGCGTTGGGACGAGCTGCCGTTAAAACAATATTAATGGGAGACAGGTCGTCAGGTGGTGGCTCGACAATCACGCAACAGTTGGCTAAACAGTTGTACTCTAAACCATCGGCTAATATTTTCGACCGAGCAATGCAAAAGCCTATAGAATGGATGATTGCTATCAAGCTCGAAAGATTTTATACCAAAGATGAGATTATCAAAATGTATCTTAATAGATTTGACTTTCTGAATAATGCTGTCGGTATAAAAACAGCAGCGAAAGTTTATTTCAATAAAGATGCAAAGGATTTGACTGTTCTCGAATCGGCAATGCTTGTCGGTATGCTAAAGAACCCAAGTTATTACAACCCTGTAAGAAAGCCGGAAAGAGTCTTAAATCGTCGAAATGTGGTGCTTGATCAGATGGTGAAAGCCGGTTTCTTGGATAGTGACGAAGCAGAGCGACTAAAGCAAGAGCCGTTAGGCCTTAATTATAAGCATGTCGATCATAGAGATAACGGCTCACCATATATGCGCGAGCAGATACGCCACATGTTGACAGCCAAGAAGCCTAAAAAGCCAAATCGTTCGGATTATTCATCGAATACGGCATATCAGTATGCTATTGGAAAATATAACACCGATTCGACAGAGTGGCAAGACAATCCTCTTTATGGATGGGTGGAAAAAAATCCTAAGCCGGATGGCTCTAACTATAATATCTATACCGACGGGTTGAGAATTTATACTACTATCGACAACCGAATGCAAGGCTATCTTGAAGATGCTGTCTATGAGCATTTGGGTGGATACCTCCAACCTGCATTTGATGCAGAGAAGAAAGGCTCAAAGAGGGGCCCTTATACAAATAATCGTTCGTTGCTTAGTGATGCTACCTACAACAATCTTATCAATCAAGCTAAGAAACAAAGTGATCGATATAGAAAGATGAAAGAGGGCGGATGCTCAGAAGCGGAGATAGATAAAGCATTCAATACTCCGACCGAAATGCGTATCTTTGCGTGGGTGAAAGCTGATGGCGATGATAAAAAGAAGGGCAAAAAGATTGTGCCCGGAACCAAGAATGTCACCATGACACCGATGGATTCAATCATGTATATGAAATCAATACTTCGAGCCGGCGTTATGAGCATGGACCCGTTGACAGGCTATGTGAAAGCATACGTCGGTGGTCCTGATTTTACTTATTTCCAATATGATATGGTTAGTCTCGGACGCCGTCAGATTGGTTCTACGGTAAAACCATTCCTATATACATTGGCGATGGAAAACGAATTTGATCCATGCTCGATGATGCTATGCTCACAGCCGAATTTCGGAGGTTGGGCACCACGTAGTTCGAGTGGTGGCAGAGAAGGTCAGATGGTCGATTTGAAGTGGGCATTGACGACTTCAAACAACTGGATCTCTGCTCGCCTCATTGATGCATTGAAGCCTGATAATTTGGTTAAAGAAATGCGACTATTCGGTATAACAGGATTTATCGATCCGACATATCCGTTGTGTCTCGGCACTAACGACGTATCTGTATGCGAAATGGTGACTGCTTATACTGCTTTCTCAAACGAAGGTATCAGAGTAAATCCGATTTTTGTCACACGAATAGAAGATTCACAAGGCAATATAATCTCGGATTTCGTGCCGAAACGCACAGAAGTAATTAGTGAAAACGCATATTACAAAATGATTTATATGCTCCAAAGCGTTATAAATAATGGTACAGGTGCGAGTCTAAGAAGCCGATACGGCATTTCGGCAGAAATGGGAGGAAAGACCGGTACGACAAATGCTAACTCTGACTCATGGTTTATGGGCTTCACGCCGGAATTGGTGACCGGAGTTTGGGTTGGAGGTGAAGAGCGCTATATTCAGTTCAACTCTATGGCGTACGGTCAAGGAGCAAGAGCAGCATTGCCTATCTATGGACTATATATGAAGAAGGTCTATGATGACCCTAAATTGCCGTATTCACAGTCAGCGAAATTTAAATTCCCGGAAGATTTCAATCCGTGCGATGTGTCCGGAGATATGTATGATGAAGAGATATACATAGAAGAGGTGCCGGGAATATTTGAATAATTTTTCTGTTAACAATAGTTAAAAAATAAATTAATTCTCGAAAATTTTCTTTAATTCAGAAATATTAGCTATTTTTGAGGGATTAAAAACGAATTAATTTTCTAAATTATATAAAGTTATGTCTAAAGTATTAAGAGTAAGAGATTTAACTCTACGTGACGGACAACAGTCCTTGTTTGCAACTCGTCTAAAACAGGAATACATCGACAGATTGCTTCCTCTTTATCGTGATGCAAAATTTTATATTATGGAAACATGGGGTGGTGCAGTGCCTGATTCAGTAATGCGTTATCTTGGCGAAAGCCCTTGGGAACGTTTGCGTTCATGCTCAAAAGAAATGAAAGGCATTTCTTACCTTTCAGCACTTTCTCGCGGTCGTAATCTATTTGGTTATGTTCCATATCCTAACTACGTTCTTGAAGGTTTTTATAAAGAAGCAATTAAGAATGGTCTAAACGTGATGCGTATCTTCGACGCATTGAATGACATCGACAATATCAAGGATTCAATCCGTATGATCAACGACCTCGGTGGTATCGCTGATGCTGCTGTATGTTATACAGTTGATCCTAAGGATGAGCCAAAGGTAGCTGCTCCAGAAAAGAAAGGTTTCTTTGCTAAACTATTCGGTGGTAGCAAAAAAGAAGAAGCTGCTCCTGAAAAGATATTCACTGATGAATATTTCGTAGAAAAAGCTAAAGAGATGGAACGTCTTGGTGCTAAGATGATCACTCTTAAAGATATGGCAGGTCTTGTAAACCCATCTCGTATCTTCACATTGATGCCGAAATTGAAACAAGCACTTAATATTCCTGTGGATTTCCACACTCACTGTACTCCTGGTTATGGTCTTGCTTCTGTTTTGACAGCGATTATCAAAGGCGTTGACATCGTCGATACAAATATTTGGTACTTTGGTGGTGGCTCTGCAGCTCCTGCAATTGAACTTGTATGGTTGTTCTGCCAAAAACTTGGTATTGAAGTAGAGGTTAACATGGAAGCAGTAGGTAAGATTCGTGAGCAACTTAAGGATGCTCGTAAATCTCTTGCTGATTTCGACCTTAACAAGGACAACTGGCCAAACGAATTTGATCCATTAAAAGACAAATTGCCTGCTGACATCGATGCAGAATTCGACAAAGCTATCAAGGCTGCGACTGCTAACGACGAAGAAGCTCTTCTTGCTGCATGTCACAAGATTGAAGCTTACTTCAACTTCCCAAAACCAAACGAATTGGTTAAGAATGCAGAAGTTCCTGGTGGTATGTACTCTAACATGGTTGCTAACCTTAAGGCTCTCAACGCTCTCGACGTTATCGACGAAGCAATGGCATTGATTCCTAAGGTGCGTCGCGATGCAGGTCTTGTTCCATTGGTAACTCCGACAAGCCAAATCGTAGGCTCACAAGCTGTGGCAGTGGCTCTCGACCGTCGTAAAGGCGTTGCTGACTACTCTAACAAGAACAACCAATTCATCAGCCTCGTTAAGGGTGAATATGGTAAGACTCCGGTTGCTATCGACCCTGCGTTCCGTCAGCAAATCACAGGTTCTCCTGAAGAAAAACCTTACGATGTAAGCTCTTATCGTAAGCCTGAAAATACAGTTCTTCCTGAGTTTGGTGGTGTAAACATCGCACAAAATGACGAAGAATATCTTCTTCTTCAATTGCTCCCTGCTGTTGCAACAGGTTTCTTGAAAAACAAACGTAAAGCAGAATACGAAGCAAATAAACCTGCAGCTCCTGCAGTAGAAGCAGCTCCTGCTGCTGCACCGGCACCTGCTGAAGCTCCTGCTGCTGCAGTCACTGGTCCTTGTCAAAAGGCTCCAATGGGTGGTAAAGTGCTTGAAATCAAAGTGAAAGCCGGCGACGTTGTTAAGCCTGGTCAAGTTGTGATGGTTTACGAAGCAATGAAGATGGAAAACGACATCGTAGCTGAAGTTGGTGGCAAGGTTAAGCGCATCCTCGTTAATGTTGACGATGTGATTTCAACTGACCAGCCACTTATCGAATTTGAAGCTGCTGATGGTGGCGCTTCTGAATCTGCAGGCACTTGCCAAAAAGCTCCTATGGGCGGTAAAGTTCTTGACATCAAGGTTAAGGCCGGTGACACAGTTAAGGCAGGTGACCTTCTAATGGTTTACGAAGCAATGAAGATGGAAAACGACATCGTTTCTGAATTCAGCGGCACTGTTAAGCGTGTACTTGTAAACGTTGACGATGTAATCTCAACTGACCAACCACTTGTAGAATTCGCATAATAAGAATTTTATCATATTTAAAAATTGCTCTATCGTTTTGATAGGGCAATTTTTTTATTCAAATGGTGTAAAATATCGCAGATTTTCTCTAATTTTGCAATATCTCTTTTAATGCTATTCAAGAATTAATGTGACTCTCGGAATAGTAATTTATTATTCATATTCTCTATCATGGGCTATTACGACGACGAATATTACGACCCCTATTATGATTACTATATGCACACAGGCGAGTTTTCAGAATATTATGAAGACTCCGATGACGTGTATGACGATGAATATTTAGGCGAGGACTATGACGAAATTGTAGATAGTATAGAAGGTGAATTTACCGAAGATATAGGCGAAGCAGTCTATGAAGAAAATGATGAGTTAGATATCAGCGATGATGATGAGTCAGAAGGAGTCAATATGGATGCCGATGACGGATTTAAGCAGTTGAATGCCCAACTTGATGCTGTCATCTATCAACTCAAAGCGCAGATTAGAGAAAAAGAACGTCTTGCCAAATCTCAGAAGAAACCACCTGCAAATAAAGGCAATTCACGCAATATATCCGTTACCACTCCATCTGCTCATCAATCTGTTCAAACCGGTAGTGTTAGCTCTGATGCGACAGTATCTGAACATACGCACATCAAAGCTTTGAATACTCAATCAACACCTCCCACGACTCAATCTCTCTCATTCTGGCAACGTCTTAAATGCCTCTTTAGCAAAAAGTCCACTCCAAAGAATTAGCCTTAAACTAATACGTCTATGGAGAGTTGATTGCGTCTATGATATGTTGTCCCTCTCTATGGTATAGCTTTTGCCCGACAGATGTTGTAAAATAACTTTTTCAGAGGGTGTATCGAAGAAGATTGTCACGATATGTCGGAGTTGATTTTATAGAATCTATCCACCCGTTTAAAGATTTTAGAAGAGTCGAGTCTTGCTTGTTGACAATCCAAGCTTGAAATTGGGTGAAACTTATCGGTGTATTCACGCTGACATTTGCATGATGCTTGAGTAGCGGAAGCGTAATCTTCTCATTGACGACAGCATACTTTATTTCGCCTGAAGCTACTTTCAAAAATAAGTACTCTCCAGAGAGTTCAGGATGCGACTTGATAAATATGGTGTCACCAATTTCTCGAGATAGGTTTTTAATACGAAATTCTATCGGCGAATCTTTTTCTATGTGAATCGTTTCGTTTGCCAAGTCAAGGCTTGAATTGACAGCCTGTCTGCCTGAGGCATCTTTACGTTGTATCAAAACTTGTCGATCGAGAAAAATATCTGATGTATAATCAAATTTTGTTTTAAATCCTTGGTCTATCGGCAGCGAAGCTAATAGGTCGAATTGATGGTCAGATAATTTCTTCAAAGCATCATCAAGGCTTATAATAGGCCAGAAACGCACGTCTATTTTTTTGTCAAGAGCAAATTGCTTGAGCATATCATAATTAAATCCTCCGACTGTGTCATCATAGATGTAGTAGCTCATCGGCGAATAAACTATTGCGACGTCTAAAGTGTCGCCAGAAGACCCACCAATTTTCTGCACGCTATAATATCTATCGTTGCAATTTTTTAATGAATACATTACGGCAACAGCCAAAACGAGAAGCAATGAGTATAGTATGATACTACCTTTTTTATACTTTAGTGCTTTCATTTATTAATGCGTTTTAGTTAGCAAAATCTACTGATATGCCAAACTGCAATCGTCTCGGATTTAATGGATAGTGAGGCATCGAGAAATACTCTTTTGAGAACCATCCTTGGTTGACATGGCTGAACATTACAAAGAAGCGAGTCTTTTTAAGTTTGCATGTCAAATAGACGTTCATGAACGGATAATTACCAATCTTCATTTCGTCTTGGATGTGGAAAGTCATCGTAGCCGGCTGATAGGCAGGCGCATAATATCTTGTGTAATAGTTGCAATCTACTCCAAATTGCACATATAGGTCTTTAAACGCTTTGAAGAACAGGTACATATTGGAATAAATTGCCAATGTAGGAATTGGTATTACCTCTGATTTAGATGACGTCTGATAAGTTATGCTGTTATCCCAATTCCATATACCGAATTTAATTCGTTGCAACAATGTCGCAGAGAATACTTGAATATTATCTTTTTCTTGTGCCGGAAGACCGTTTTTGTCGAAATAGACATGATTTTGGATATTTTCAAATCCGGCGCTGATTATCGTCCTTGTCCATGGAATAGTCAGTTCGCCACCAACTTTAAAACTTCGTGTTTTGCCGAAATCGTTATCCCATGCAAAATTGTTTGAAATGTAGTGTTGTATCAGATATGGCTGGGCTGTGTTTCTGAAGTGCCCGTTTGCTTTAATCGATACTGTGTCTCCAAACAGTTTGAATCTTGTCGCAATATCGCCTGATATATCAATATCGCCGATAACATCGCCGATCAGTCCGAATTTTGCATCTGCGTTATAAGTCAAAATTGAGCCTTGTTGCTTAGTGATTCGACCTCCAACCCATAACAGGTTTTGTGTGCCATTCGGATCGACCGTTACTCCTTGGGGTAATGGCGTAAGCCCATCAGGAAGAGGCGAGAGCATGGTGACACTGTCGGTCATCTGCGTGTATTTTCTGATCTCGTATGATGCGTAAGCAGACAGTCCGAATTTAGCCCATTTTTGGAAGCCCTCGATGAGTTGAACGCCTAATGTGTTTTGCATTTTCCAATACGATGTCTTGTCGTTTGTCTCTTGCGCATTCAAATAAAAATTCTGCCAAAAGTCTTGTGCTTGTGTTGCATTTGTATTCGAAAATTTGTGTCGGGCATTTTGGTAATCAAAAGTCCAAAGGAATTTAGTCACAGGGACATATACCTCTCGTGTCAAAGTGTCGTTTACCGCTTCTTCTTTCCAAAAACCGAGATTAAACGCTTGATTGATGTATAGCTCTTGACCCCATACTTTTGTGTGTGCCGCTGACAAACGAGTAGGGATGTTTTTAGGGTCGATTTTGCTTACGCCACCCTGCAATTCTGCCGGGTCAAGAATATAAAGATCATTTGTAATACCTCCGTTTTCTTTGTTCAGCATATTGTAGTGGTTGTAGAAAGCTTGCACTTGGTAGCGATCCCCATTGTAGTATGTCGTAAATCCGAAATTAAAGTCTTTGACAGCTTGTGACTCGTATGAACCTTTTGAGTAAAGGTAATCCAGATTAGCCCCAACGCCGATTCTTCGATTGACATTGCCCGCAAAAATAGCACGAAGTCTGTCTTGATTTGACTTTTTGTTTCCACCGAAGTTGTAAGAAAGCAAAGTCATGGGTATATAGACATTGTAGAATTTTGTTGTCTCGATTGAGGGCATCCATGCTTTCAACGCATCATTAAAGAAGAAGTCGCTATGTGGATTGCGCTCAAAAAATATCTGTGTTTGACCCTCTGCGCCAAGATTGCCCGTTGTCGCATACGCATCCGTTACCATTGACGGTATAGCCTGTTTTTGGTAATTATAGGGCAGTGTGTCGATTGTCGATTTGTAGTGGGTGCCTAAAGTCTTATCGACTGTCCACGCATTTCCAGGCTTCCTGACAGTCTTTTCCGATTTCTTGTCGCTGTGCGAACTGCTGCCTCCGGGCGTAAAAGAAGGGACAGATTGTGGAAAAGCTGCAATTGCAGTCGCAAGACACACAATTGCAACAATTATGTTGTTATAAATTTGTCGCGTATCAAAAATCATGATGCAAATTTAGCAAAAAATAATCATTGACTTGCCAACTTGCAAAATTTATTTCGATTTAACCCATAGAATGACTAAAGAAAGGGCTGATAACAGAATAAATATGTAGTCAAGATGTGAAAAACCTCTTTCGTGGGCGATAGAGATATTGCCTAACCATATTTCAGTAAAATACGTCGTTACTGAAATTATTAGTAGTATAATCAGAACACGAAGGACCAATTTCCCTTTCTTAATTTTCATAGTATTAATTAAATCCTGGAATTAAATTCCTTAAAAAGTCAGTATAAGGAGGTCTGAAATTTTGTTCTCTGACGGCAAATAATCTACGTCAATAGTGTGTCTTGTCAGTTTTGTTTTTCCATTTTGTGAATGCATTGATTGTGAGATTATTGCCTACGTGTACACCCGGTATTTTCCTCATAATAGGGTTTAATCCGATTTCCTCATATATCAGATTATCGGAAAAATCTATTGCTTCGGCTTCTTTACGAGTATTCCCGAAAAATATCTTTTTAATACCAGCCCAATAGATGGCACTCAAGCACATCGGACAAGGTTCGCAACTGCTATATACCACGCAATCCTTAAGGTTGAATGTATTTAGCTTTTGGCAGGCGGCTCTGATGGCTGATATTTCAGCGTGTGCCGTAGGGTCGTTGGAGGCTGTGACGCGATTTGTCCCTGTTGCAATCACTTCGCCATTGCGTACGATTACAGCGCCAAAAGGACCACCGTCAAAGTCAATATTTTCTTCCGAAAGATGTGCTGCCAACTCCATAAACTTTGGTTCGTAGTCTTGTAGTAGCTCGGCTGATAATTTATTTGTCATAGTCGTAACTTCTTTTGTTTTAATAAAAAACAAAAATCTCTCCAATAAAGTTGCCTGCGTTAAAGATAATATTCACAAACTCTTAAATTTACTAAATTGACGAATGGTATATTTTGTGGTATTAAATATATTCAATAAGAATAAAGTTGGGTGACTTATAAAATAGAGTGAGGATGCCTCTTCCTGATGACCTTCATTTGCCAAAGCTAATACACCCTCTTTGTCGGTGCTCAATGCAAGGCGCTGAAATAGGCAACTTTTTATTTGTCTTTTCAATTCGCGCACCTTCCAATGATGCATTGCTTCATATAGAATTACATTTCCAACGGGTCATCGCACTTGAGGATTTCATAATAATGGCTCCATGTCAATAAGTGAGATTCTCACTTATTGGAAATGAGAAATAGAACTTCTATTATAGAAATTATAGATAATTAACCGATAAGCGACATATCAAATAATAATAAATAACGCAGGTCGGGAAACAAAAATTTTCCGACCTACTTTCAGTATTCTTGGCAGGTTATGTAAACTGAAATAGCCTGCCTATATTTTTAGGACGCTTTATTATTGGTGTGCGGGGCGTAATAAGTCGTTTACGGTTTTGACCGGGTTGAATGTTTGAGCAGGAACTTCTACCATGATGGTGTTCCAGTCGCTCATTGCGCCGTTCCAAAGGCCCGGAAGTTCGAGGGCTTTGATTTCAACTCCTTCGCGGCTTTTGATTGAAATGAAGCCGGTGTTTTTATCGACATATTTTGGGAGATCGAATTTGTTGCCGTCAAGGTCGCGAGTATAGCAAACAAGGTCAACCGGATTGAAGTGAGTAGCCATTTTGAGCATTTCGACGGCTGTCGCATCGTCAGGGTTGATTTGTGTGCTTTCAAGGATTTGAGGGCTTATAGTGCCGTCGTTGTTGTAGGCAAGGAACGGACCACCACCCGGTTCGCCTTCGTTGCGCACCATGCCGCAGACGCGTATCGGACGATTGAATTTCATGAGAAGATAATCGATTTGCTCTTGTGTGCTCATCTTGTCGGCGTTATCGCCTGTCACGCAAAGGGTAGTGCGTAGGAACGATAGCATTTCGCGTAGTTGCTCGTCAGATGGTGTCGATGTGCGCAAAATTTCGGCATATCGGTCGATTTTGTTTTTCACTTCCACCAATACTCCTCCGATTACTTGTTTATACTCTATCGTTACGTCACGATATGAATCAGGCACTACGTTGTCGATGTTTTTGATAAATATAACATCGCCATCTATGTCGTTAAGATTTTCAATCAATGCTCCGTGGCCACCCGGACGGAAAAATAGTTCTCCGTTTTCGCGATACGGGCTGCCGTCCATATTTGCAGCTACGGTGTCGGTCGATGGCTTTTGAACGCTCATTGATACATTATATCGCACTCCGTAGGCGTGTTCAAACACAGCTTTTGCCTCTTCGATGCGTTGTGCCATTAGGTTCAAATGGTCGTCGCTGACTGTGAAATGAATGTTGACAGATTTGTCGGCGCAAGCAGCATATTGTGCACCTTCAGCCAAGTGCTCTTCGAGTGCGGCACGACTTGTTCCGATGCTTTTATGGAACTCTAATAATGCTTTTGGCAGCTGACCATAGTTCAACCCCTCTTTAAGGATTAGTGTGGCAACTACATCGCGATGACGATTTTCAGCAAAGAGAGAGTCGATACTTTTGCCGTATAATGCAACGCATTTCTTATTGAGAATAGGGAAGAACGCAAATTTTTCGATATTGTCGCAGAAGCGTTTGATGAAATCATTGTCAGGAGTTTGAGATGCTCCGTTAGCAAACGAGAACAAGTCTTTGAACATGCGGCTTGCCGCACCACTTGCCGGCACCATCTTGACAACTTTTCCACCCTTTTGCTGATATTCATTCCATATTTTGATGTATTTTGCTTTGTCTTCATCCGACAATGCCATGATGCCTTTGCCTATTGTGGCGGCAGAATATATTTTTAGGAATGGAAAGCCTTCTTTGAGCATTTTGAGCTCTTCTTCAAGTTGCTCTTTTGAGATACCCTTACGTTGCAGTGTTGTTAGATCAATTGCTTGTAGTTCCATAATTATATGATTTAGATGACTGAATAATTTTATTGATTAATGCGTGTTTCTAAGATTTTTGCTTTCTCTGTGAGGAGTAATGATTGGCGTTCAAGCCTTTCTTTTTCGCGAATAGCATTATAGTATTGCCAAGTGCGAGAAATCATTGCCTTTTGTTTTGCCGAAAGGCTTACAGACTGTGATGTCGAATTGTTGATAAATTTCAATTTCAAATTTGCATCCTCGTTGTCGCTGATAAGTCGTCCGATAGAGTCTGATTTAGCGTCTTTGAAAGCAACGATGTTGGTCAATCCGATTTTGTAGTTTAATGCTTTGTCATAGTTGACGACACTTGACTTGACGGCAGATTGGGCATCGCTAACCATGATTTGATTGAAAGAGCCGCCTCGCAGTGTGGCTATAAGTTCAAATTCATTGCTTTCTGTGATGCGTGCTATCAATCCGGTGTTTGACTCAGTGTCGTAGTTGACAAAATCATTAGTTATGATATAATTTTCTACGAGCTTTGGATTTGATGTCTTAGTAAAATGTGAAGAAAGACGGTTGATAGAAGAGTCCAACGATGCTATGAGCATGATATTATCAGACATCTCTTGGCGAACTGCTGTCAAGGTGTCAGACAAACTGTTGACCCATTGAGCGTGCTTGTTTGCGGCATCAGTCGGCTTTTTAGAGTCGGGAGAGCAAGATGCTGTTGCCAATAAAAGCAAAGCGGAAAATGCAATGTTGATTTTTATGATATTCATGATAGTAAAACTTCTTTTCACAAAGTTATAAAAAAATGATTATTAATATCTGTTTGACTAATAATTTTTTTAGAAAAAATTTTTTTGACAAATGTCAAAATTTCCGGATGTGGTGTATAAGGTGTTGATTAATAGGTCTTTACAATGGGTTGTTGGATAAAACTTTGGCGGCAATTAAAATTAAATAGTCAGCGAAAGGCAAAATGTTTGTGAGAAATAAATTTAGAGACTATATTTGCATCCGAAAAATAATTAAAATAAGAAATAAATGAAAAAGGTCAGGTTAATAGCAGCGATGTTGCTTTCATCTATATCGCTTACATCGTTGGCTTATGAAGTCAGTACAGAAATTCAGTGGAAAAATGTTTTATTGGAGGATTTTACGGGTATTCACTGCCCAAATTGTCCGGATGGTCATATTATAGTGCATGATTTGAATGAATTGCACCCAAAGCGTATTTTCCCGGTAGCTGTGCATTCAGGTTATTATGCAGTGCCGTCATCAGGCGAACCTGATTATCGAACAGAAGAGGGAAATACCATTGATGTCGGTTTGGGGACAGTCAATGCCGGCAGACCATGTGGTGTACTGAATAGGGTCTATAGCGAACCGGGTAATCCTAATGTGAAAATCTATAGTCGTGACGCATGGCTTCAGGTTTGTAAGGATATTATGAACGAAGTTGCACCGGTCAATCTTTTGATTAAGAGCGAATGTGATATGGCGACAAGGGAATTGACAGTCGTTGTGGAAGGTTATTGCACCGGCGAGTTGTCATCGACAACTGCAAATCTTAGTGTGTTGATTACTCAAGACAATATTTTAGGGCCACAGGTTGGAGGCGAAATGGGTAGCAGCTATGTGCATCAAAGTATGTTGAGAGATTACATTTCTGACGTGTGGGGCGATGAAATCACAATTAGCCAAGGTGAGTATTTCACAAAAGAGTACAGTTGCACTCTTCCGGAGGAAATATGCTCTCCGGAGTCGTCAAACGGAGTGGATTTGGTGTTAAAGGATATCAATATATTGGCATTTGTGTCGGACACAAACGGTAAGGATATAATGAACGTGACATCAGTCAAACCGGCATATAAGAATCATGGACAGGCTGTGTCAGCCACAATCACTGCGCCTCAGTTAGGAGTGTCGGAAAAGTACGGTTTCAATTTTATTGAAGTAGAAATCAATAATACGAGTCTGGAAACCATCACATCGGCTGAATTTGAGGTGGAAATCAATGGCGTCAGCCAAACTGCAACTTGGGAAGGTTCTGTCGCTCCGTTGACAACAGAAATGGCAAAAGTGTCTTATCCTAAAGAGTCATTACAGGAAAGCAACCAGTGGAGTGTCACATTGACAAAGGTGAATAGTCAAGAAGTAGCACCTTCTGTCATAACGGGTACATTTGCTCAGCCTTCTGAAGCATCAGCAGAAATAAAGGTCACAATTGAGACAGACAAAAATATAGTAGAGCATGTTTGGCGCCTTCTTGATGAAGACGGCAACGTAGTCAAGGTGTTTGAACCAAAAGCAAGTGGCAAAAAATATGTAGTAAAAGAAAATCTTACATTGGAAGAAAATAAGACATATTGTTTAGAAGTGACAGATGTATGGAAAGATGGAATTGAAGGAGGTTCGTTCAAACTTTCGAACTCTGATGGCTCTTATATAGAGATTTGCAGCACAGTGCCAAAAGTGGGCTATCGCACATTCTTCAACACTTCTTACCTCAGTATAGACTCGGCTGTGACAGATGTCGTCGGAGTCAATTATAATGGTGTTGAGCACTTGTTGAGCATCACAATTCCGTCTCAAGTCAGAATATATTCGGCTGAAGGTGTTGAATTGATTAATACGTATGGTTCGGAAGTGTCTTTGGCTCATCTTCAATCGGGACTTTATGTTGCAGTAGTTGGCGATGACGCGACAAAGCAAGTGAAAAAAATTCTCGTGAAATAGTTTAGTCCATAATATGGTGAAAGGTTAATAATAAGGAAATCCCTTCGGAGCATTTGCTTCGAGGGGATTTTTGATTTTACAGAGTGCGGAAATTCTAAAAAAGATATTGAAGCAGAGGCATAAGGCAATTTAAATGTTTGCAGAAATGTAGTGGCATAACGGAAAAAGTGCTATCTTTGCAGAATAAATAAAAGAAAAAGAATAAGCTATGATATTACCTGTGTATCTATATGGTCATCCGGTGTTGAGAAAGATGGCCGAACCTATCAGTGCCGACTATCCAAAATTGCAAGAGCTAATAGCCAATATGTGGGAAACAATGTATCACAGCGAAGGCGTAGGTCTCGCGGCTCCACAAGTAGGACTAAGCATCAAACTTGCTGTAATCGATGGTAGCCCTGTGGCAGAAAGTTTTCCGGAGTGTGCAGACTCTAAAATGGTGATGATAAATCCTGAACTTGAAGTGATTGAGGATGTGGAAGCGATGAGTCGTGATGAGGGTTGTCTCTCATTGCCGGGCGTTTCTGAGACTGTGAAGCGTACCGAGCATATTCGTCTTCGTTGGATGGATGAAAATTTTGAAGAGCATGAAAAGGAATTTACAGGATTTCTTTCTCGTATAATCCAGCATGAGTATGACCACCTGATTGGCAAAGTCTATATGGATCATGTATCTCCGATTCGCAAGCAACTTAACAAAGCAAAACTCAATAATATCGTGAAGGGCAAAGTGGCTTGTGACTATAAAGTGAGAACTGCGCCAAACAAATAATGCTATCTCATAATTACATTTAGAAATCTAATAGAATACTATAACTTATGGCAGACGATAAAAAAATTATTTTCTCGATGGTGGGTGTCAGCAAGGTTATCCCGCCTCAACGACAAATACTTAAGAATATCTACCTTTCATTCTTCTATGGTGCCAAGATCGGTATCATCGGTTTGAACGGTTCGGGTAAATCTACGTTGATGAAGATTATCGCAGGTCTTGACAAGAGCTATCAAGGCGAAGTGGTATTCTCTCCGGGTTACTCTGTGGGTTACCTTGAGCAGGACCCTAAGTTGGATCCCGAAAAGACTGTGAAGGAAGTGGTGCAAGAGGGTATGAAGCCAATCCTTGACTTGCTTGCAGAGTTTGACCAAGTCAACGAAGCATTTGCAGATCCTGATGTACTCGAAGACCCTGACAAGATGGACAAGCTCATTGCTCGCCAAGCCGAACTTCAAGACAAGCTCGATGCTTGCGATGCTTGGAACCTCGACAATAAGCTTGAGCGTGCGATGGATGCACTCCGTTGTCCACCGGAAGACCAGAAAGTCGCTGTCCTCTCCGGTGGTGAACGTCGTCGCGTGGCTCTCTGTCGTCTTTTGCTCCAACAACCTGACATTCTCCTCCTCGACGAACCGACCAACCACCTTGACGCTGAGTCTATCGACTGGCTCGAACAACACTTGCAACAATATCAAGGCACGGTGATCGCCGTTACCCACGACCGTTACTTCCTCGACCACGTTGCAGGCTGGATTCTTGAACTCGACCGTGGCGAAGGTATTCCATGGAAGGGCAACTACTCTTCATGGCTCGACCAGAAGACTAAGCGCATGGCTCAAGAAGAAAAGCAAGCAAGCAAGCGTCGCAAGACTCTTGAACGCGAGTTGGAATGGGTGCGCATGGCTCCTAAGGCACGCCAAGCTAAGGGTAAAGCGCGTCTTGCAAGCTACGACCGTCTCCTCAATGAAGACCAAAAGGAACGCGAAGAAAAACTCGAAATCTACATCCCTAACGGACCACGTTTGGGCAACAAGGTGATCGAAGCTCAAGGCGTCGGCAAAGCATACGGCGAAAAGGTGCTCTTCAACGACCTCAACTTTATGCTTCCTCCTAACGGCATCGTCGGTGTCATCGGTCCTAACGGTGCAGGTAAGACCACTCTCTTCCGCCTGATTATGGGCCAAGAGACACAAGATAAGGGCCAGTTTGAAGTGGGCGAAACTGTGAAGATTGCATACGTCGATCAGACACACAAAGACCTCGGTCCTGAAAAGACTGTCTATGAGGTAATCTCACAAGGAGTGGAATCATTCCGCATGGGTGGCCGCGACATGAACGCACGTGCCTACCTCTCAAAGTTCAACTTCACCGGTGCCGACCAAGAGAAGAAGATCGGTGTTCTTTCCGGCGGTGAACGTAATCGTCTCCACCTCGCTATGGCACTCAAAGAAGAGGGCAACGTGTTACTTCTCGACGAACCTACCAACGACATCGACGTCAACACACTCCGTGCGCTTGAAGAAGGTCTTGAAAACTTCGCAGGCTGTGCAGTAGTAGTGAGCCACGACCGTTGGTTCCTCGACCGTATTGCAACCCACATCCTTGCTTTCGAAGGTGATAGCAAAGTGACATTCTACGAAGGTAGCTACTCAGAATACGAAGAGTTTAAGCGCAATCGCGACGGCTACACCGAGCCACAACGCATCCGTTATCGTAAGCTCATGGACTAATCCGCAAATCTATCGGTATCATAGCGATACCTCTACCTATAACAATCAAAAAGGCGAGACCTGCGGTGGTTCTCGCCTTTATAGTAGATAAAGAAAAATATCTGATTTTATTTTACGATGACTTTTTTGATACTGTCTTGCAAACGAACAACGTATATTCCCGGTGTCAAATTTTCTCCGTTAACTCGTAGTCCGTTGATATTGTATATTTCTGCATCTTGTGGAGCTAAGATAGAATTTCCTGCCACCTTCACCTCGTTATTTATTTTTATTGCATTTGCAGATGTCAATTGACCGTCAAGATTGATTGTCGTGTAGAGTAAAGTTGTAGGCGCTGAGCTTGTTGTAAATGTGAAATATTGGTCGCGACGAATACGATTTGTTGCCGGACTCAAAGTCTCAAGTACATTTTTTATTTCAATTTCAGTCGGTTTGTTTATATCCGAGAAATTCACTTCTTCTTGGGAATAGTTTGTAGAATCCCAAGTGTAATCGTAAGTGAAATAGACTTTATCGACAAAATATCCGGCATGTTTAACTTTGCCGTCGGTGAGTGTAGTAAGGTCCCAACCTTCAAGTCCGACGCGTACCTCTATTTCTGTTCCTTGTGGATATAACATGTATCTCACATTTTCACCGGCAGCATTTACATAGTCGATTGAATATACATCGACAATACCATCATTACGCTTATAGACAGAAGGCATAGTCGGTGTCACCACAACAGCTCCGTCTCTATATCCTTCAGCCAAGTCGTTGCTGATCATGGCATAATAGTGTTTATCAGGAGTGATGCCGTCTTCATCCCAAGTGTATGGTTGATCGGTGTTTTCATATCCCGGAATGTTATTATTGTGCCATGCAGCAGAATTTCTTCCGCTTCTCCATGATGTATAGTCGGAAGAATATGTATATGTCACATTATCAACTCTATTCGTTGAATTTTTTCCATCAACTTGAGTTTGTGCTGAACTATTTACGGAACAACAATTGACTGGGTTGGTAAAGCCATGATCACCACCCCCGCCTGTATCTGTTCTTCTCCATTTTGCAGCAATAGTGTGTGTCCTTTTATATGTGTCTTTATTATTAGCATCTGCTATAATGGTGTTATTGATTGAATAACAATTTCTAATTATACTTGAACTTCCATAGTTATTTGCAATGCCACTTGCATTAGAGTTGTTGTCTAAAGCAGATGATTTATATCCTATGTAAGTATAAATATAAGAATTTTTGACACAACAATTATCAATTACTCCATTTTCGCCATTGATACCTGCAACACCTCCTGCACCGGCAGAATTTATTGCGCCGGGATTTATCCAACTGCTTGGTATAGCCGTTTTTGCCGAAATATTTGCATTTAGTACATATAAATTTTTAATTACACCTTTGTTCAATCCAAAGAAACCGGCAATTGGATAATTATTGGTGTCAGCCCCCCAATCATCTCCTCTTTGCAGATTTACTACAAAGTTGCTGACAATATATCCTTGTCCGTCAAAGGTTCCGACAAATCCTGTTCCGTTATCATTTTCAGCATACGTTCCGGAAGTAGCTGCAATCGGAGTCCATGTTTCGCCTCCTAAATTGATGTCGGCATGTAGTCTTACTGTCACACCGTTAAATTGAGTAGGGTTGGAATTTACTTCATCTCTGAATGCTTTTAAATCAGAAGCATTATATATATCAGTGGTCAAAGCTGATACAGTAAAACACGAAGCAAATGCAGTAAAACCGGCAATTGCTCTTAATATGCTTTTGTTTTTCATCTAAATCTCGCTTTAATTAAATTGTTGTTTGTTTTATATCCCTAATTAATATGCAAAATTACAACTTTTAGTCCAAACTGTGATAAAATAATCTTATTTATGCGTAAATCACACCAAATTATGCACAATTATGCTATTTTTGTATCTCTGAAATATCATTTTTGCCGATTTATTCGCTGTTTATCTCAAATCTTTATTAATTTTGTAATTATCAATCTTTTTAGTAGCATAGATTGTTATATACTATAAATTGGATAACATTATGGATATGAATAACGATAGAATTATCCCGGCATCAGAACTTATAATCAATTCTGACGGTTCTGCTTTTCACATACATCTTACGCCCGACCAACTTCGTGACAATATAATATTGGTTGGCGATCCGGGTAGAGTCGATATGGTGGCATCTTATTTCGATTCGATTGACTATAATGTCAGTTCGCGAGAATTTCATGCGATAGGAGGCTCTTATAAAGGAAAACCGATCATGTGTATTTCGCACGGTATCGGTCCGGATAACATTGAAATTGTGATTACCGAACTCGATTCGTTGGCCAATATCGATTACAATACGCGTAAGATAAAATCGGAACATCGTTCCTTAAATATGATACGAATCGGGACATCGGGTTCTCTGCAAGAGGATATTCATGTCGGAGATTATGTCATTGCAGAAAAAGCGATGGGGTTTGACGGAATCCTCAATTTTTATGCCGACAGAGATACGGTCTGCGACTTGGAATTCGAGAAACTTTTCACAGCCCACGTCAATTGGAATGCAACTCTACCGGCACCATACATTGTCGATGCCGATAAAAGTTTGGTCGAAAAAATATGCCGTGATGATATGATTAAAGGTTATACAATTGCGGCTGTAGGTTTCTATGCTCCTCAAGGAAGAATACTTCGCCTGCCATTGGCAGATCCGGAATTGAATAATAAAATAGAATCGTTCATATATAAAGATAGACATATTACTAATTTTGAAATGGAAAGTGCTTGCCTGCAAGGTATGGCTCGGTTGTTGGGACATAAGGCAATGACAGTGTGCTGTATCATAGCTGAAAGACGTCTGACAAAAGCCAACACGGACTATCGCCCTCATGTCAAGCGATTAATCGAAACTGTTCTTGAACGAATTTAGGCATTAGATATATAGATAAGTGGCTCCTCATAACGAGAGAGCCACTTTATTTCCCGGGCATCTGACGATTACTCCGTTAAATTCCAATTCCATCAGAAGTACTTGTAATTTGGATATTGGAATACATAAATTCTGATGTATTTCATCAATCGTATAATCTCGATTGTTTAGGCGCAATAAGTCGTAGATTGATTTTTCTTCAGGCGAAAGTTCAGGAAAGATGACGCGTTGTCGAGGAGAGATATTCATTTCTTTTGGAAACCAATTCATTTGTTCCATCAAATCTGTGGCACATGTAATCATCGAAGCCTTATTTTTGCGTATCAAATGATTGCATCCACGACTCATTTCGTCATTTATTTTGCCCGGCAAAGCCATCACATCTCTGTCGTATTCGACTGCTCGTTGGGCTGTTGACATCGCTCCTCCTTTGATGTCGCTTTCGACAACAACAGTGACGTCGCTGAGTCCGGCGACAATTCTGTTTCGTTCCAAAAAATGAGGGCGCAAAGCTTTTTGATATGAAGCATACTCTGTCAGCAGGCATCCTCCCGACTTTATAATTCGATGAGCCAAATCCCTATGGGCTGCCGGGTAAATCATATTTAATCCATGAGCCAGAACTCCGACTGTCGGTAATCCTCGCTCTAAACATGCGCTATGAGCCAAAGCATCTATCCCGTAGGCTAAACCACTGACCACAGTCAGTTCATCGCAAAGCATATCTCCCAAGTCAGTCACCAATGATTTGCAAAAACTTGCTCCATATTGTGTCGCTTTTCTTGTGCCGACCACACTCATGAAATGTTCCTTATTCAAATCGCAATCGCCAAACATGTAGAGAACGACCGGTGCATCATAACACTCTTTAAGCCTTTGTGGATATTCCTCATTTTCGATATACAAGACTTTGATGTTATGTTTCTCAATAAATTCAAGCTCTTTCCAAGCCAAAGAATAAGCCTCGTCTCTCGATGACTTGCTAAAGAGGTTTGTACGCGAAATGTTTAACGTATCGCACAATGTCAATGAAGGCATCTCGAAGAAGTCTCCAATATCGACCCCTCTGTCAGACATACATCTGACAATTTCTGCGTGTACGCCTTTAGTCAGCGATAGAGCAATTTGCTCGGCTATACGTTTTCGATCGATATTCATCGCTTAAGGTACTTACCGAACACTTCTGCCAACTCTTCTCCGCGTGTCAGCTTTCCGTCTTTTATCGAGACTGTGGTTACAACTGCTGTCGATGCTATTACTCCATCTTTTTTGATTATATCTTGATGGAATATGAACCTCGGACCTTTTCGTTCTATCCATAGACAACTGATAAAACGATCGCCACCGCGAAGCGATGATTTATATTCGATCTCAACTTTTGTCACGACCGGATCTATCCCACGTCGATGCATTTCAGTGAACGATAATCCTGCCTCTTCGCAAAATGAATGGCGAGTATGTTCCATGTAATGAAGATAATTGGCATTGTTAACTATCTGCTCGCAATCCAACTCATAATCGCGAACGCCAAATTCCATTGCATAGCAATATTTTTTATTGTCTTTCAGTATAGGCATATTTCAACTATTTATCCCTTTTATATAAACCAAAGGAAATCATTATAGATTGCGAAGTTAACAAATTTTATTCAACTCAATGCTTTTTTCAGACCATTTTATTTTGTTTCTACATTCCGACATCCATTAAAAGCATCTTTTTTAATGACCATTACATTTTTTAGATACACTTTCATCTCCTTATTACATTCGTCGAATGAATTTTCTCCGACTATTTGAGTGTTTGAAATTTGTACGTCTTTTAAATTGTCGCAACCTCTGAATGCGTCTGCTCCGACGACTTGTACTGACTCAATTTCTACTTTTTCCTGACTTCGTCAACGCGTACCCCAAAATTGGTCATCAAATAGCGGAGCGATGCGTTTATGACGTTTCATTAGCATAGTTTTGTTGATAATTTGGTTATTTAGAGGAAGTTTTATTTGTAATGTCACTATTGTTTGGGCA
>JAZTZN010000002.1:0-101401 GCA_045637445.1 Muribaculaceae bacterium | reverse complement strand
GCAAATCTACATCTTAACTCATCTATATACGGTCTTTCAGGACCGCATTACAACCACGGAAGCCCGTTGCGTATTAAACAATCTACCAACGAATTGCATTATTTCCCAATTTCCTGCCTTTTTCTCGCGAGTTCTACCTATATTTGTTGTAATTTGTTGTAGAAGATTTCTAATAATTGATAAATGTTGCGAGGTGTTGTATTCGTGCAACAGAAAGTTGCGTTGTAAGATGTTTATAATCAGCGATGTAGCAATGTTGTCGTATGTTGCATTGAAAATCGGCTTTTGAGAACGCAAGTTCGCTTTTTTTAGGCGAAATAGAAGAGGATACCCGAAACGAGTACCCTCTGTATAGAGAAGTGAATGTTAGAACGGCAATTCAGGTTCATTACATTGTTGATTATCGCAATTTGTTTGTGATTCTTCAGGCTCATCGTTGATGTCTGTAGTTTCCACTTCAAGGCTCAATTCGTAAAGCTCTTTCAGCGTGGAATAGTCAAAGCATAGAGCAGGTTCAGTGCAAGTAGTCTCCTTAACCTTACCGTCCACCATAGTTACTTGATTTAAGCCATTGGCAGAAATCTGCTTAAAACGCACGGAGCGTTTAGTGCCGAGATAGCCCTTGCTATTCTCCAAGTAGTAAAGGAGCGACGCTTCGGGAATGGTAACATCGCCGGCAGAGCGACCTTGTTTTTTGTAAAGCATAAAGATACGACTCTTGCGAAGCAGAAGAATAGGAGTCAAATTCTTAAACTCAACCGAACCTTTAGGCTTATCAAACGACATTTTGGAGTACGACTTAACCTTATAATCGGCGTCGTTATAGATAAGACCGTCAGATTTAAGATAGTTAAGAATATTCCAGAACTGAGCAATATCATTATTGCGTTTGCACTTCTCGTTTTGATTGAGCATAAAACTAACGACAGATTCAAAAAGTTTTTCATACGAGAAAGGCACATTCACAACATTTTTAAGCGTGCGAAAAGCAGCAAGAGGAATAACCCAGTTCATAAGATTGCGTGTTTCAATCATTTTACCCTCAGTTTTATTTTGCAATTCCTTTGTAGCCTCGCGATAGTTCTGCGAAAACTCCAAGCAGAACTTCTCACGGAAGCGAAGCAATTCCAATGTGATATGTGTACAGCCTTTTTGACGAATCTCTTTGAGCTTGTCAAAGCGAAGCTGTTGCTGTTTAGAGAACTCGCAATTATTGAACTCAAGAAAAAGCATACGCGAGAAAAGCGCGACATCAGCGGTCGCCATTTCTTGACCACTCACGATAACGCCACTATCTACCTGTGTCGTTTCCTTTTTCTTGTCGTTATCCATATTCATCTTGGTGCGACCAGTACCGTCCCAAAGACCTTTTAGAAACTCACGCTTACGCAAATCAATGTCGTTCTTGAACTCGTCAAGGTGAACAAGAGCATTAGCAGTTTGTTCAACCACCGATGCAAGAGCTGCAATAGTAGAGTTTTCTATATTTGGAGCTTCATTCTTAGCCACGAAAAACGACATCAAGCAGTGTCCCAACTCTGATTTTCCTGTTCCTTTCGGGCCAAAGAGATTCAGCATAGGAAAATGCTGAGTTTGCTTGTAGATGACATCACGGAAAAGTGATGCAAGGTAGTAACAGATACCAATCATGCCATTATCGCCGAAAACAGAGACGATATGATTGCAAAAATCATAGAACGAAATGCCATTCAGCGATTGATGAATGAACTTGCGTTCCCAACGATATAGTTTAGGCGAATTGCTCCAAATAGAGCTGAAAGCAGGAAGATAGTAGTTCTCGCCGTTAGGCAGACGAACCACACCATTTTCATCTACCGGGTACCATTCATCATTATAGAAGATACCATTGCCAAAAGCAAAAAAGCCATTGTCGTTATTGCCCAGTTGGGTAATCTCAACGGCTGTATCAGTGTTCTCGTAGAGATATTCTTTCAAACGAGTCAAGTTCGTTTCATTAGTTTTCCAAAGGAAATTGCCACGCCCCTCGACGATATGCTTAAACTTGGCAAGCGACACCAATTCCTCTTGCTTAAACTCAATCAGCTCCGTGCGACCTTTGTAGTTAATAGCACGGAAAATGCGTTTAGGATTGATTGCGTCCTTGATGTGTAGCATAGGTTCAAGAATGAAGTTACTCCAAGGCACTTCATCACCGTCTTTGCTTATAGAATAGTAGCGATTGGCATCTACGAAAAAGCCGTATTTTGCATAAGAATCACGGTCAAGAGTCTTTGCATTGGACTGCTTGTCATTTTCCTGGTTTGCCTTGCAAGCCTCCTTTATAGCAGTTTTCCAAAGGCCTTTTTGTCCGAACATAGAGCCAAGTTCGTCAATAAGCATTTCTTCCTTTACAGGATTGTTATAGAGAGCAACGAGTTGTGCAATTTCTTGCACGATCTCGGTGCGTTTGTTTACCGGGAGCGACTTTGAGTAGCACAAAGAAGCATACCAAATAACAAAATCCTTTTCAGGGGCAGAACGGAAATCGTTGATGTCCTTAAAATAGGTGTCGGGGTCTTGTTTAGAGCCATCTTCAGCCAAAGGAATGTTAATGACTGATACAGATAAACCTTTTTTAATGGCCTCTTTTCCGTTCTTAATAACGAACATATATCCTGCACCAAGTGTAGCACCGTCTTTGGGTTGGTCTGCGTCAGGGATAAAGCAGACGTTAGAAACGAACTTTTTCAGTACATCAAACTGAAAATCGCTCCAAGAGCCACCCAAAGAAGCGACCGTATTCAGCACGCCGATAGAGTGCATACGCAAAGCGTCGGGAGCACCCTCTACGAGATACATCTTATCTTCTTTTTGGGCTTGACGCAAAGCAGAGTCAATCCCGAAAAGAATTTCAGACTTATGGAAGATAGCAGATTCGGCAGAGTTAAGATATTTAGGAGTGTTAGAGTTGTTAGTTAGGTCACGAGCTGTAAAGCCGATGACACGATTAAAACGGTCACGAATAGGGATAACCAAGCGACCACGAAAGAAATCATAGTAGCTGTTATTCTTCTCCGACATTTTTATAAGAGCAATCTCAGCAAGCACATCAATAGAAACACCTTTACTACGAGCATAAGAGAAAAGAGCATTGCGAGAAGTCGGAGCATAGCCAATACCGGATTCCTTAACGAAATTCTTTCCCCAACGCCCATGAGCATAGAGGCGAGCCTTTTCAGCCTCTTCGTTATCTTCGTAAAGGGATTTGGTATAAAAGTCGTTAGCGACAACCATTGCAGCAAAGAAAGCATCACGCTTGCGAGCCTTGTTTTCTTCTTCGGGGGAGGAGTATTCTTGCTCTACATAATGAATGCCGTGATTATTTGCAATAATCTTAACGGCTTCAGGATAAGAGCAACATTCTTTTTTCATAACGAAAGCGATAGCATCGCCACCTTCTTGACAAGCCCCATAGCAGAACCAGGTGTTCTTAGAGGGATTGACCTTAAAAGAAGGTGTTTTCTCGTTATGAAACGGACAACAACATTCATAGTAGCGACCTTTGCGTTTTAGGGCAACATAGCCACCGATTACAGTGGCTATGTCGAGGTCGTGGATTTGTATTTTAACACTTTCGGGAATCATACAACAAAGAGATTATGGTGGTATCATAACACAACTTACATTCCGATAGTAGCTTCAAACATAGTGTAACCGACAATACTTTCAATGATTTTCTTGGCAAAAGTAGGAATGCGAGAGTAGCCATCTTGCCAGTTATAGAAGTGGCGACGAGGTACTTTACATTCGTCAACGACCTTAGTGATGAAATATTTGCGGTCAACATAGGGCATTGCGTGAACATAGTCGTAGAGCAATTTCGACTCAATTTCTTTGATTTGGCGAGTGGTAAACATTTGAGGAGTATTTTGAGGGTTATTAACTGAATGTGATGAATTAGAAGGAATAGAGTTAGGAACTACTGTTGTATCAACAACAGACAAAACAGGAGCTACATAAGGTGTAGCCATGGCAGAAGGAGAACTTGTTGGAATCATAAAGACATCAATTTTAATATTTCTAAATAAGAGATTTTGTATGCTCTGGCGTTTTGAGAACGCTGAGCCTTCAAGTTTCCGGCGCGAATTTCCTGACGCACGGTATATTCCGATACACCAAGAAGATTTGCAGCCTCGCGTACAGTAATCAATCGGTCTTCCTTACGGTTGCCCTCTTGAATCAGCTTTCTAAGGTTGTCAATTTTGGTTGACAACTTCTTAATTTCTTTGAGGATATTGTTATTTACGGGAGTTTCCATAGGTGTTTAGCAATTATTAGTATGAAATATAAACTTTTTCGCTAAAATGTTTGTTAGTTAGAAGTAAAGTTCTTATCTTTGCTACCGCAAAACCTAAACAATACTAAACATTGGTTAGCAAAACAATGGCAAAGTTAACACAAGAATAAAAATAAAGCAAACAAAATATAAACAATATTCGAGAATGTTTACATTTTTAGCAAACCTATCTCGGATATGCAAAAAAGAGAAATATGGCTAAAGAAGAAGTGGCACGCGTGAGAAGTGTTGTGGATTGGTTAATTTCCAACCGCGTTGCCAAATCGCAGAAGGGTATCGCCCAGTTAATGGGATATAACCATTGCGTTTTATCCCAAGTGTTAAACGGCAAAACTCCAGTTGCAGAGAAGTTCGTTAGGACATTAAGCGGCTTAGATGAAAGGATTAATGCCGAATGGGTGCTTACGGGAGTAGGCGAAATGATAAATAAGCCTGAAACTCCCTCTGAAGATAAAATTGAATTACCAAAAGTATTATCATTGTCAGCCTTGACAAATCTTGCAGAGAAAAGAATTGATTCGAGCGAAATAGTGAAAACCATTTTTGAAATGTTTAGCGAGCAATTAGCCGAAATTGCGTCCTTGCGTTCAGAAGTAGATAAGTTACGCAACGAGAATGAGATTTTGAGGACACATTATGTATCTGCTGGATTGACTTCCAATTTTTATTAAACAACCTTATTGACAGTCCGGGTCACGATGACTATAAAAGCAAAAGGATAGCTCAAGCGGCTATCCTTTTTGCTTCTATATGACGCTATGTTTATTTGTGGGCAAATGCAGCCTTGCGTTTAAGCATTTGAAATCCGTCAACAACTTGTTTATTGAGTACTTTGGCATATGTTATGGTCATTTCAATGCTTGAGTGAGCAAGCATATCTTTGACGGTAGCAATATCTACACCATTAGATAATGCCCATGTGGCGAATGTATGCCGGCCAACATGGAATGTAAGATTCATATGAATGTCGGCTTGTTGTGCAATTATTTTCAGATATTCGTTACACTTTTGGTTTGTCATCAAGTTCAAGTTAAAATCATATTTGAGTAGAATATTATATGCTTGTGGTAAAAGCATAATAGTGTACTCATTGTTTGTCTTCAAACGGCGGTCTTTGATAAAGTATTCGCCATTTTCTTCGTAGATACATTCCTTGCTGACACGGATAAGGTCGGAGTATGCAAGTCCTGTGTAGCATGAGAATATAAACATATCACGAACCTTTTCTATCGGGCCATATACTTCGAGCTGTTCAATACGATTACGCTCAGCTTCTGTGAGATATTTGATGCCCTCAGATTTGCCACGAGAGATTTTCATACCATTATAAGGATTGTCCTTGATAAGTTCGAGTTGGATAGCTTCAAGGATATACGGCTTCAATCTCTTGTGATAGCCATGCACGGAAGATTGAGTGCCGAGACGCTCACGCAAAGAGTCGTCCCACAACTTAATATTACGAGTGGTAAGGTCACGGAAGTTGACAATCTTGCCAAACTTGCGAAGTTCGCCGAGCATAACGAAGTGTTGGCGACGAGTGGATTCCTTGACATCACGCTTGTAAATGCGTTCTTCGAGCCAATCAAGGAAGTTAGAAGAATTGTTTTCCTCTTCGACCTTTGCTTCTTTAAGCAAATTAAGGTCAATCACACCACGACGACGCATAGTAGTAATGCGTTGGTCGATTGTTTCGTATAAGCTGATGATTTGTTCGTTCAGCTCTTGTGCTTTGGGGTGGCTGACAACCATGCCACCTTTCCAATGTTGTTTTAGTACATTTACACCTGTGGCGAAGCGAATACGTTGGCGATTGTAATACACCTCGATTTCGACACCACCTTTTACTGTAGCCGACGCTTTCTTGCGACGGTCATAGATAATTCTGATACTTGCTTCTAAGGCCATTGCAGTTTTGCATTAAAATAGTTAAACAATGTGTGCGAGTGGTACAGAAAAATATGTACCACACACGATGAAAAATGTACCACACTTTGCTAAAATGTGTACCACAACCTCGAAAAAGGGGCAAAAATCGAGGTTTTTTTGACCCCCTTTTGTGGTACAATTTTGGTACATTTTTGCTTTTCGTGTACCAAAGTTACAACACTATTTTAATACTACCAAATGCTAAATTGCCCTATAAAAATTTAGCACGAAAGTTGCTAAAGTGTTATAAATCAGATTGATAAGAAATGCTAAACGCTGAGTGTCAAAAGGATAGAAATGAAAAAAGCCACCTGATTAGGTGGCTTCGTTCTAATTTTCCAGTGATCCGGTTGGGATTCGAACCCAAGACCCACAGCTTAGAAGGCTGTTGCTCTATCCAGCTGAGCTACCAGACCATCCTATAAGAGGCATTGCCTTTTCGGACTGCAAAGTTACAACGTTTTTTTTAGTTTTGCAACTTTTGTTACCTTTTTTATTGTGATATTGCGTAAATAACTTTAATTTCAGGCTATCTACGCAATATTATAGGTGTTGCACCTTTCTCTCAATGATATGCTACGATGTTAATCCTATTGTCGGATACTATGAGGATTAGATGCGATTGACCAGTTCTTTGATGATTTCAGTCATGTATGGTTGAGCTTGTAGTGCTGCTTTCTGCACTTCTTCATGGGTAGGAACGTCTGTGACGTCTTTACCTCCGAGGTCGGTGATTACTGACACGCCAAACACTTCCATTGATGCGTGGTTGGCAACGATTACTTCAGGCACTGTTGACATACCTACTGCATCGCCACCAATGATGCGGAAGTATTCATATTCTGCAGGCGTTTCAAATGTTGGTCCCGGTGTACCTACATATACACCGTGCATTACGCGAATACCTTTTTCTGCTGCGATTTCGTCTGCCATTTTGATGAGTCGATGGCTATAGGCTTCTGTCATAGCAGGGAAGCGAGTGCCGAGTTCGTTGTAATTTTTACCGCGTAGTGGGTTTTCAGGGAATAAGTTGATATGGTCGGTGATAATCATGATGTCGCCGACTTTGAATTCCTTGTTCATACCTCCGGCAGCGTTGCTTACGAATAGGCGTTCAACACCGAGCTCTTTCATTACTCTGACAGGGAATGTCACCTGCTTCATGTCGTAGCCTTCGTAATAGTGGAAACGTCCTTGCATTGCCATAACGTATTTACCTCCAAGATCACCGAAAATAAGTTTACCTGAGTGACCTTCTACAGTAGATATTGGGAAATTAGGTATTTCAGTGTATTCGATTTCTTTTACTATATTAATATGATTCACTAATTCACCTAAACCAGTACCTAAAATAATAGCCGTATCCGGTAATTTTTCAACTACGTTTCTAATATAATTTGCTGTTACTTTAATTGTTTCTAACATGATTTTTCAATATTAAATTTATAATTCAGTTGCATCAATCGATTTTTTAAGCATTTGCATAAAATCGCCTTCTTCAGGACGGTTTATCATGTGAACGCTTATAGGTAGGTAAAATGTTCGCGATTTTAAATAATGAGGGAAATATGGACAACAAGACAAACGAGCTGCATCCTTTTCTGTCGTTATAATCAGTTTTCGAGAACATTTAAGTTTGTCAAATACCTTAGCAATATGCTCTGTATCTTTTCTTGTAAAGTTATGATGATCCTCAAAGTTGCAGATCTTCACTTTACAATTAAATTGCTTAAAATAACGTATAAAACCTCTTGGATTGTCAATTCCTGTCACTAAGAGAACTGTATCATTTTCTGTCAATGTTGCCAACTGTACACTATATGGTGAGTCATCCGGGAAGACAGGCATTAAACCACTATACGAATATCTTGTAAAGAAGACTTTTTGGAAAGCCAATAATCCAAGATCACTTATCATTAATCTGTAGTCTAATGGTTGCAGTGATTCAGGACACTTTGTCACTATCACATAATGCGCTCTATATTTAGAGTTTATACTTTCTCTTAATCGTCCTAACGGCAACAACTTATCTTTATAATATGGTCGGCGATATTCTGTCAACAATATTGATACTTTTGGCTTTACAAATCTATGTTGAAAAGCATCATCCAATATTATCAGATTTATTGAAGGATCTATGTTAAGCAATTCTTTAATACCCTTTGTTCTGTTCTCACATACTGCAACCTTTATTCTATAACCATATTTTTGATATATTTGATATGGTTCGTCACCAATTGTGTCAGGCGTGCTCTTTCTTGAGGCTAATACAAAACCTTTTGTTTTTCTCTTATAACCTCTACTGAGAACAGCTACATTATAGACAGCCGATAAATAATCAACAAGATATTCTACATGTGGAGTTTTACCTGCACCTCCAACTGTAAGATTTCCAACTGAAACTACAGGCACTTCAAATCTTTCGGATTTTATAACTCCTTTATCAAACAAGTAATTTCTAAATCCTACTACACCACCATAAATCCATGAAAATGGAGTTAAAATGTATGTCAATATCTTATCTTTATTAGTATCAGCCATTACTAAACATAATTATTTATAGTTTAATATACATATCAGCCATTCTTGCTTGAATCATAGGGCGTTGGATAAGCCAACGAAGTTGCATAAGCATCGCTTCTTCTTGACTGCGAAGGCCTAACTTTTGAGCTAATTGTGCAGCATTACCATTCTCAAGCATAGCCATATATGTCCAGAAAGAATCTTTGGCATCAGGGTATGTTACCACATTAGGTGAGTCGCCATACGATAATTTATCGGCCATATATTTTATAGCAGCTTCAAGAGTTCCGATGCGATCGACAAGACCGATTTCCAATGCTTTTTCTGCGCTCCATACACGACCCTCTCCTATTTGCTTCACATAGTCTTGAGAGAGACTTCTACCATCTGCCACGCGTTGAGTGAAAAGGTCATAGCCATTTTCCACCATTCTTTGCATAGCATTGTATTGTTCGGTTGTGAGTGGACTCACGAGATTTGGGAACATTGCTTGAGGATTGGTTGCAACAAGTTCAAAGTTTACGCCGAGTTTATTTGTAATCAATTCATGACCATTAGGGATAAGACCAAAGATACCAATTGAACCGGTCACAGTCAATGGGTCAGCGAAGATGCTTTCTGCGCCACATGAGATGTAGTAGCCTCCTGATGCAGCATAATCACCCATAGATACTACGAATGGTTTACCTGTCTTTTTGAATTGCTCAAGAGCTTCCCAAATCTGTTCGCTACCGTATGCAGAGCCACCTGGAGAATTGACTCTTAAGATGAGACCTTCAACATTTTCATTGTCCTTAAGTTCAAAAATTAAAGGCACAAGATCAGTTGATACGATGCCCGATGAATCTCCGTCATCGATACCACCACAAGCATAAACGACTGCGATGTGTGGTTGGTCAGACTTGCTAATATTGTTTGAAGCCAAATCTATAGGATTTACTTTTTCTATCTTATCAGCTTTGTCAACGCCCATCATGTCTGCCAATCGAGAATCCATCTCATGACGATAGAGTAATCCGTCAATCAATCCATTGTCAAGCGCAACATTCATCTTTTGACATAAGATAAACTCGTTATTAATCAGAGAGTCTATCTCTTGGCTTTGGATTTTTCTTGAAACGGCAATTTCTCCTTTGATTTTACTCCACATCGCATTGTAAAGCGTATCAAGTTGAGCTCGTGCAGGTTCACTCATGTGTTCAAGGATGTAAGGTTCAACAGCACTTTTATAAGTTCCGACTTTTACGACTTGGAATTCAATACCAAACTTGTCAAGTAAGCTTTTGAAATAAGGAGTATGTCCGCCGAGACCCGATAATTGAAGGGTTCCATGAGGATTCATAAAGAGACTATCGGCAGCTGTTGCGACAAAATATGCACCTTGAGTCATAGTTTCGCCATAAGCATATACCTTTTTACCTTTGCTTTTGAAATCAACGATTGCTTCACGAAGGCTGTTGAGTGTTGCAGGAGCTGCAGACACAACGCCACAATCGATGTACATCGCTTTAACATTATCGTCTTCAGCGCCACACTTAATACCATTAATAAGGTCTTTAAGCGATTTTGGTTGCTCAAAATCTCCGTTTATAACGGTCATTACGTCCGGAGCTTGATTATTGGTGTATTCGATAATTTCACCCTGAAGATCAAGTACTAACAGACTATTGTCGCTTGTTGAGACAATGCCGGAGCTTAAACTGCTACTACCTATATTAATCAACATTGCAATGGATACGATTACGGCAACGATGCCAAATAGGCAAAGAGCTAACCATGTACCTGTGAATGAGGATAGTACTGACAAAAAGAACTTTTTCATATCTTGTTGATTTTTAGATTAAACTTTTAATTACTTCTTTGATGTCATCAGCCAACTTGTCGGCTTCTTGCATAGAGTGGGCTTCGCTATAGATGCGAATGATCGGCTCAGTGTTGGATTTACGAAGATGCACCCAACTGTCGGCAAAATCTATTTTCACGCCATCGATATCAGTGATATTTTCGTTGGCATATTTTTCCTTCATTGCCACGAGTATCTTATCAACATCAATTTCGGGAGTTAGTTCGATTTTGTTTTTAGCGATAGCATATTGAGGATATGTTGCTTTCAATTGGCTGACAGTCTTGCCCGATTTAGCAAGCAAAGAAAGGAAAAGAGCCACACCGACAAGAGCATCACGACCGTAGTGTGCTTCAGGATAGATTACGCCACCATTGCCTTCGCCACCGATGATAGCATTAGTCTCTTTCATTTTAGCAACTACATTTACTTCACCTACAGCTGCAGCTGAATACGAACAATTGTGAGAATTAGTAACATCTCTTAATGCACGCGATGAACTAAGGTTTGAAACAGTGCTACCGGGAGTATGAGAGAGGATATAGTCTGCTACGGCAACAAGAGTGTATTCTTCGACAAACATTTCGCCATTCTCCATTACGATAGCTAAACGGTCAACATCAGGGTCAACGACAAAACCGACATCGATGCCACCTTGACGCATAAGTTCAGAAATTTGAGTCAAGTTTTCAGGTAATGGTTCCGGAGTATGGGCAAATTTACCGGTTGCTTCACAATTTAGTTCAACTATGTTTTTCACACCGAGAGTTTTTAATAGCTGTGGGATTATAACACCACCGACTGAATTAACGGCATCGACTGCGACAGTGAAGTTAGCGTTCTTAATAGCCTCTGTATCTACAAGGTTGAGTTTAAGCACTTTTTCAATGTGCTTAAGGTTATAGGTCTGGTTGTTTAGAACTGTGCCAATATTATCAATATCGGCATAAAAGAAGTCTTCTCTTTCAGCAATGCTAAGTACTTCCTTGCCTTGACTATCATTTAGAAACTCGCCTTTTTCATCGAGAAGTTTTAGAGCATTCCATTGTCTCGGATTATGGCTTGCTGTAAGAATTATACCACCACATGCATTCTCTTCGACTACTGCAATTTCTGTTGTAGGTGTAGATGCGAGACCGATGTTGATGACATCAAATCCCATTGAGATAAGTGTTCCACACACAAGTTGCTCCACCATCGGACCCGATATGCGAGCGTCACGACCGACAACAATCGTATTGCTGTTCTTGGTAGTGTTACTGCGTATAAATGTAGCGTAGGCCGATGTGAATTTAACTATATCGAGTGCACTTAACCCCTCACCGGGTTTTCCTCCTATAGTTCCTCTTATACCTGATATTGATTTTATTAATGACATACTTGACTAATCTTGTTTACATTTGACTTCTGAAATATCTTACATTGTAAAGAAATGGAATGCAATCACTTTGATTTTCTATAAATCCATAGTAAGATCTTAACAATAAATTCACTTCACAATCAACGCCTAAATACTTAAGTGGCAATTGTATTCCTGATCCATATTTATATGATGAATTCAAAGTTGTGTTATTAAATCTGAAACTTGTGGATTGTGAATTCATATTATTGGCATTACCTTGTGGTGTAGGTTCATAACCAAGTTGATACCATTCCTTTACATTTGTTCGCATATATCTGAAATAGATCAACTCATCAAATTTCACCTTATTATCCTTTGTTCCGGGATTAATAACTTGCATATAAATATATCCATCTTCGTCCATTCTATAGAATGGAGCGTCTTCACCACATTCAAAAACTGAATCTTCAGGCACAGTCGTAACAATTTTTTGATTTGCCAAAAACCAATTTGTTGCTTCTTCTTCATCATTTAATAATTCAGAATAGCTAACAGTTTTACTACAACTGACTAAATTTATTAAAAACAATGCTACTATTGCTAAAAGACTATATTTTTTCATCATCTATAATATTTCTATAAAAATTTATCATATTTTGGCATTACATTAAGTAATATTTCCTCACATTCCTTAAGAGTACCATAAAATTCTCCTCCGGCTGCTTGCACATGTCCCCCACCATTAAAACATTCCTCACATATCTGATTTACCGGGAAATTATTGACACTGCGAGCAGATACTTTGATACAATCCGGATCTTCTCTCAAGAAGAAAGAATAAGTTATCCCTTTAATTTCTAAAGGCTCATTGACCAATCCTTCTGTATCTCCTTTTTCATAATTGTGCTGCAACAATTCGTCTTTGTTTAGAACAATTACAGCAGCCCTATGTTGCTCATAAATGTTTAATTTCTGACTAATTGCGTATGCACTTAATTTTATACTATTATAACTTTTTGTTTCTAATGCATCTTTAACAATTTTACGTTTATCAACACCTTTCTTTAATAATTCATACATAATGATATACAAATCCGGATACTCGCAATTTACCGACAAATTTCTTGTATCAGTAATAATACCTGTGCATATACACGTAGCCGAATCTTTATCCATAATATCCATTAACCCCATTGCGGCAATCAAGCGAAACGTCAATTCTGATGCTGATGACATATCATGGAATGAAAATATTATATCTGTAAAATTGTCAGGATCGAGGTGATGATCAACCAAGACTTTCTTTGCTGTAGATTTTTCTATTATTTCTGATAGTTGATCAAGTCTGGAAAGCTTATTAAAATCACAACAAATTATCAACTCAGCATTTTCAATTAAACTTTCAGCAAATTCTTTGTATTGCGAATATGCCACAAGTTCTTTATATCCCGGCATAAAAGACAATGATCTTGGGGCTTTATCAGGAATAACCACTTTAGGATTTTTCCCCCATCTTAATAGTAAGTGATAAAACCCCAAAGTAGAACCAAGCGCATCACCATCCGGACGCACATGACATGTTAAAACAATATTTTCAGATTTATCGAGCAACTGAAAAAATTCGTTTGCACATTTATCATTTATTACCCTTGTCAACATCTTTTTAATTTTTGAATTTACAAAGATATGAAATATTCCCCAAATTTCTACTATCTTTGCAGTCAAATTTTAGTATAAGTCGGTTTCAAAGCAGTTTATCGATACATTTTATCAATTTGCTCTGATTTGATATATAAAAATTTGTCTTTTTAACCGATAAAGTTTATTTAATTATAATAAGACAATGCATACAAAGGAAGAAAAATTAAGTGCTTTCGGTCGATTACTTGACATTCTTGATGAGCTCAGAGTAAAATGTCCATGGGATGCAAAACAAACCAATGAAAGTCTCCGTCCGAATACAATAGAAGAGGTATATGAATTAGCTGATGCCCTAATTTCGGAAGACAAAGACAATATAAAAAAGGAATTAGGTGATGTCCTTTTACACGTTATTTTTTATGCAAAAATCGGCTCTGAAAAGTCTGATTTTGACATCGCAGATGTATGTAACTCACTAAGTGATAAATTAATTTTCCGTCATCCTCATGTCTTTGGCAATGACAAAGCTGACAATGTAGAAACTGTTTTGCAAAATTGGGAAGAAATTAAACTTAAAGAAAAAGGTGGAAATAAAACCGTATTAGCAGGTGTTCCCTCAGCTTTACCGGCTTTGATTAAGGCAAATCGCATTCAAGAAAAAGCAAGAAATGTCGGATTTGATTGGGAAGAGCCTTCACAAGTGTGGGATAAAGTGAAAGAAGAAATCAATGAAGTAGAAGATGAAATTAAATCCGGAAATAAAGAGCATTTAGAGAAGGAATTTGGTGATTTATTGTTTGCCGTAATTAATGCAGCCAGACTCTACAATGTTAATCCTGAAAATGCTTTAGAGTTAACCAATAGAAAATTCATCAGTCGATTTAACTATCTTGAATCGAAAGCAAAATCATTAGGCAAATCGTTAAAAGACATGTCTCTTAACGAGATGGATGCTATATGGGAAGAAGCTAAACAATTTGAAAACCTCTAAATTCTAACATTTTGATACTCTGCATTACAGAAAAGCCCAGCGTTGGGAAAGACATAGCTGATATTCTTGGAGCAAAGACGCGTCACGATGGATATTTCGAAGGAAATGGATATTGTGTAACGTGGACATTCGGCCATTTATGTACTCTTAAAGAACCTCAAGACTACAACGTAGCCTGGAAACAATGGTCTTTAGGCGCTCTGCCTATGATACCTGCCAAATTTGGAATTAAATTAATCGATCAAGATAGCATCAAACGTCAATTTTCTGTAATAGAAACACTTATAACACAATGTGATGAAGTCATTAATTGTGGTGATGCCGGACAAGAGGGAGAATTAATTCAACGTTGGGTAATGCAAAAAGCTAAATGTCAAAAACCTGTAAAACGACTATGGATCTCATCATTGACCGACGATGCAATTCGCGACGGTTTCAAAAATCTTCGTTCAGACAAAGAATTAGAGCCTTTATACATTGCCGGACTTTGTCGCGCAATTGGTGATTGGATTTTGGGAATGAATGCCACTCGTCTTTACTCACTAAAATATGGACAAAGTGGTCAGGTGCTTTCTATCGGTAGAGTTCAAACTCCCACACTTGCTCTTGTCGTCAATCGACAATTGGAGATAGATAATTTCATCCCTAAAGATTATTGGGAACTAAAAACAACGTATCGTGACACTGTATTTTCTGCAACCATTGATGGTTTTACAGAAGAAGACAAAGGTAGAGTATTACTTGAAAACATCAAAGATTATCCGTTAGAAATCAATGATATATCGAAAAAGAAAGGCAAAGAGGCACCACCTCGTTTATTCGACCTTACAAGTTTACAAGTCGAATGTAACAAAAAGTATGGAATGAGTGCTGATGACACACTCCGTACGATACAATCACTATATGAAAAAAAGATTACCACTTATCCACGTGTCGATACTACATATCTGACTGATGATATGTATCCGAAATGTGGTCCTATTCTAAATTCATTGGTCGATTATCAAGACCTTTTGACACCATTACGAGGCAAAAAATTAGCAAAAAGCAAAAAAGTTTTTGACAATTCCAAAGTAACAGATCATCACGCAATTATACCAACAGGACAACCATTGCCTCCTATCCTATCAGATTTTGAGAAAAAAGTATTTGACACAATTGCCAAAAGATTTATTTCTGTATTTTATCCTGATTGCGAATTTGAGCAAACAATAGTAAAAGCTAACGTAAATAAAACAGGGTTTAAGACAACCGGTCGCGTAATACTCAATCTCGGATGGAAAACTGTTTATACAAAAAATGACATTGCACAACAACCTGATGAATCCGACAAAGAGGAAGAATTGTCAGTTTTACCAAATTTTACAAAGGGAGAATCAGGTCCTCATACTCCGTTCTTAGCCAAAAAGACAACACAACCTCCGAAATATTTCACCGAGGGCACACTTTTAAAGGCAATGGAAACTGCGGGCAATCTCGTTGAAGATGAAGAACTTAGAGAGTCCCTCAAAGCAAATGGGATCGGACGCCCATCAACACGTGCTGCCATAATCGAAATTCTATACAAGCGAGGGTACATTCGCAAAGAAAGAAAATCATTGCGTGCAACGCAAGCCGGCATTGATCTTATATCGATTATTAAAGAAGAATTGCTAAAAAGTGCCAAGCTGACAGGCATTTGGGAAAACAGACTTCGACAAATCGAAAAACAGCAATATAGTGCAGAAGAATTTATTGCTCAATTAAAACAAATGATCAACGAGGTTGTTATATCAGTACTATCAGATAATTCAAATCGTAGAATAACTGTACCCCAACCTGAAATAACGACAAAAAAGACAAAGAAGAAATAAGTTCTCAGTGGATAATAATATAAATGAAATAATTCAATATGCATTAGTAGCCATTATTGTTACGTTAGCAATAATATGGCTACTAAAAAAAATATTCACTACTAAGAAAAATAAAACTAAAACATTCTGCAACTCTTGTCCACATGCGTCAAGTTGCTCAAAAATAAAGCATCATAATTCGTCTGATTGTTGCGAATAAGATGCTTTATTATATCATTTAATAATATTTTAAGTAACACAATATTTAATCCCTCTTTAAAATCACATACGTTTTAAATTCATAATTTGCCATGAATTAAACAAATTGTGCCATGCCATATAAGCAGCCGGAGCTATAGATGTAAGTGGATTTAAGTAAGTCAAGCACATCCAAATTGCCAAAATTGTATTCTTTTGTGCAAAACTTTGCGCACCGGAAATAGGATCACCATACTTATTCCCTATTTTTCTCCCCAAATAAAATTGGATAAAACATACAACTAATGATCCAACAGCTAACCCTAACAATATTGGAGCTGTATCTATTGTAAATTTCTCAATCACAAAACTCACCGAATTACCGATCACGATAAATAATGCCACTGACCATAAATAGAACGAAATTGATTGATGATTAGCCAAATATTGATGTCCTCTTTTAAAGAATCTTCGCATTACAAATGCAACCAACATCGGTAAAATCAATAACGGAACGACTTTCTTAAATATATAAAACAAAGATTCCCCAAAGTTCATTTCAGGATGATTTCCTATGGCTGCTAATACTATAGGTGCAATTACTGCCACAGCTAAATTACACAATAGAGAATATACGGCTACTGACATTACATCTCCTCCTAACATCCTTGTTACTACCGGAGCAGCCGTCGCTGTCGGAATAAATACACACATAAAAACTCCTGCAGCAACGATGCTGTTAATCGGTAATAAAATAAAATAGACGATTACAGATAAAAACATCTGAGCAAACAACATAATCCAATGATACCTGGATAATCTTAAATCAGATGGTTTTATCCTACAATACGTTATTGACAGCATCAAAAATATAAGCAATAAGGATAATGGTTGAAGATACCCTATCCAATTATGAAACAATATACCACCCAAAATGGCTATTGGAAGCATTAAACTCTTAATTTTTTGACGCATAATTATTTATAATTTTATGGATATACAAATTGACATTTGTCACTTGTCAGAATATCCAAATATTTCTTTGCAACGTATCTTGCCTCCGGAAGATTCATTAATAGGTAATTTCCACAATCTTTAGCGTTAGCACCCGGTACCTCATCATTATAAGTAGAGACAAATTCAAAAGTATTGACAATCAGTTGATGAATATCTTTACTCTCCAAATCACCCTGTACAATTAGATAATTTCCTGTACAACAACCCATCGGCCCCCAATATACAATTCTATCCTTCCACTGCTCATTATTTCTCAAAAATGTTGCAGCCAAATGTTCAATTGTATGTAGTGCAGAAATCGACAATGCCGGTTCTCTATTCGGCGCTGTCATTCTGACATCAAATGTTGTAATAACGTCACCTGAAGTCGTTATATCCTTTCTGCTGACATATATTCCCGGCAATAGTATCAGATGATCTATAGTAAAACTTGGAATTTTTTTCATAAAACACTTATTATAAATGGTTTAGAATTTCAGTTAGTGCCTTAAATGTCTCTGCCGGAGCATCTGTCCAGAAGTTCTCATATTGAGATATATTTTCTTCCTGGCCCGGAGTGTCACTTATCACACGAATGATATTGACCGGTATATTTTTCATAAAACATACTTGCGCAATTGATGCAGACTCCATATCCACTGCCAAAGTATTTGGAAAATGAGATTTGATTTCTTTTATCTCATCCTCTGTTGTTATGAATTTATCACCGGAACATATTTGACCGTATTTAATATTTGGTTGAGTCAATACATTGTGCACAACATCAAGCACTTTATTGTCGCACAATAACTCAGCCGGGAAACCATGTGCCGCACCATACTCTGTACCCGGACCACACCACACATCATGATATGATATTCTCTCTGCCACAAAAAGATCTAAAACGTGCATTGTAGCATCTGCACCGCCGGCAACACCGGTATTGATGACAAGATCAGGTAAAAAATTATCTATCATGGTCAACGTCCCGATAGCTGAATTTACCTTTCCTATTCCACATTGCATTGCTATCACATCATGCTTTCCAATCGAACCTGATGTAAACTTGAAATTGTTAATTTCAGATGTCTGCTTATTTGAAATCAAAGGTAATAGCAATTGCAATTCTTTGTTCATTGCAACTATAATGGCAATTTTCATATCACTATTATTAATTGTTTAATTTAAAATTGTCATTAATCGCTTTATCAAAAGAATCTTTATCTGTAAAACCGATTATTCTGTTTATTTCGTTTCCTTCAGCATCAATAAATACAATTGCCGGAATTGAAGTAATATTAAACTGCTGAGCTAATTCTTTTTCAGCATCTACATCGATAGTCTTAAATTCAATTTGTCCGGAATATCTATCTTTTGCATCCTCAAATATAGGCTTGAATTGCTGACATGGGGGACACCATGTTGCAGAAAAATCCATTATTACCGGAAGTCCGGTTACTTTTACATCTGATACACTTTCCTCATTTGTGTGTGTATCTGATTTGTTCGTTTTATCAGAAGTCGCAGTACCACATGATACAAGCAACAACATTGATAAACAAATCCAAATAATATTTTTCATATTTCACAATTTTAAAATAGCTCGACAGGATAATAACCCATCGAGCTATAAGTTATTTAGATTTTATTCTAATTAGCAAGGGAGAGCTGCGTTTGTTCCATGAACTGCTGCTGCACTCTTAGCAAACAATTCTTTTTCCTCTTCGTTAAGATCCAATTCGATAATCTTTTCGATACCACCTTTACCAAGGATACATGGCACACCGATGCAAAGATCTTTTTCACCATATTCACCATCGAGAAGGCAAGAACATGGAATCATGCACTTTTGATCGTGGATAATAGCTTCTGCAACTTCTGCTGCTGCTGCACCCGGTGCATACCAAGCTGATGTACCGAGATGTTTTGTCAATGTAGCACCACCTACCATTGTATCAGCTACTACTTTGTCAAGAGTTTCTGCATCAAGAAGTTCTGATACCGGAATACCACGATATGCAGCAAAACGTTTCATAGGAATCATTGTTGTGTCACCATGACCACCAATAACGAAGCCTTCTACTTCATTTGGGTTAACATTAAGCGCTTGGCTCAAATAATATTTGAAACGGCTGCTATCCAATGCACCACCCATACCAATAATACGATTTTTAGGAATACCTGCTACTTTGTGGATGAGGTAAGTCATTGTATCCATTGGGTTAGATACACATACGATTACTGCATTAGGGCTATATTTAAGAACACTTTCTGAAACTTGCTTAACGATACCTGCATTTACTCCGATAAGTTCTTCACGAGTCATACCAGGCTTACGTGGAATACCAGAAGTGATGATAACAACGTCGCTATTAGCTGTTGCTTCGTAATTGTTTGTTACACCGATAATACGAGTGTTCATATCGAGAAGGTTAGCAGTCTGCATCATATCCATAGCTTTACCTTCAGACACACCTTCTTTGATATCAATCATTACTACTTCATCAGCAACTTCGCGCAATGCGAGAACATTTGCTGCTGTTGCGCCTACATTACCGGCGCCTACAACTGTTACTTTTGACATACTTTTATTTGTTTTTATAAGTTGGTTTATATTTTGTTACAAAATTACAGAAAAAAATCCACAATTAAGCAATATTTTTAATAATTATTTTAATACGCCTTTTCCTTCTCTGATTATTTCAGGAATATTCTCTGTACAATCCACAATTGTAGATGGTTCCAAACCTCCGTCTCCTCCATCTATAATAACATCAACCTTATCATAATACGTTTCTGTTATCAATTCTACGTTTCTCGCATAATCCTCATCAACAAATTCTATAGAAGTTGTTAATATCGGACGTCCCAATTGCTTAACAATTTGACTGACAGTATTGTTGTCCGGTATTCTCACTCCCACTACTTTTCTACCTTTAAATGCTTTTGGCAACGATGATGAGGCTTTAAACAAAAAGGTAAACGGGCCGGGCGTGTTATCTTTAAGTAATCTAAATGATTTATCGTCACATCTCACATATTCCGAAGCTTGCGAAATATCTGAACAAATAATTGAAAGATTAGTCTTTTCCGGATTGATATTCTTCAACTTACAGATTTTATCGATTGCTTTTACGTTCAGTGCATCGCACCCTATTGCATACAATGTATCTGTCGGATATATCACAATACATCCATTGTCTAAATCCCTTACTATTTCATTTAATTGACGATCGGAAGGGTTATCATTCCATATTTTGACTATTTTCATATTAAATTATATTTTCTCAGCACAAAGTTTAAATAATTAGTGTAATATATCTATTGTATCTATTTATTACACACTTATTTAGGTTGATATCTTTTCAAACACACTATCAATTAATCTTGAACGCGATTTTATTATTATTTTATTTTCATCATAATCAATCAACCCGTCTGATTTAATGCGCTGCAAAGCACATTCCATTTCATACGGTGAGATATGCGTCATTTTTAATAGATTTTCCATATCACAAATAATACTGATCTCCGTGCTATCTGAATCTGTCATACTCATTACCCATAAGGCTAATTGTGATTCAAACGAACCATCACTCAATAATTTTATTGCAACAATCGGACGTTGTGAATGATATGAAAGGTAATTCAAATAGTTCAACATATAAATTGTATCTGTCTGTAAAAGATTCATATATTGTTCCTTACTGAATTGCATAACACTGACATTTCCGTCGGCTACTGCATCAAAAGGATATTTTGTTTCCATTCCAAACAAATGCTCCGGTGCTAATACAGCTCCGGCTGTACGTATTTCTTCAATTGCTAACGTCCCTGAATAGTTCTTATTTGTGACTTTTACTCTGCCTGATATTATATATTTTATGTAAGAACAAGTCTCCCCTTTTTCTATTAGTTTTTCTCCATCATTAAAATTCACAAATTGCACATGCGTCTTTTCCAAAAAAGATGACACTAATTCTTTGCTGACACCTTTTAATAAAGGAAGATTCATTATTGTTTCATACATTGTTGCCATACTACACTGACGTTTCTATTTATTTATATGCGCATTTAACCATTTTATTATGGTCGCAAAGTTAATAAATCAACATTAAATTAACAAATGTTACATACATATATATTTCAAATAATTAAGTAAAACTACAATATGAAACATTTTATTAATCACGAATAAAATTTACTATTACATAAATAAAGAGGGCACAACACATAATTCATGCTGCACCCTCTTAATGTAATTAACCAAAACCTATTAATTTTTAAATACTAACTCATTTTCTATACAATCAATATATATAGTATTAGTCTTGTCAATTTTTTGAGCCAATATATCTTTTGACAACTGATTTAAAACCATTCTTTGAATTGTTCTTTTTACAGGTCGAGCACCAAATTCAGAATCATATCCGTCATTACACAATTTTTCTATCGCAGAATCGGTGACTTCCAATGTAACACCATTTGACGACAACATCTTTTGCACTTGAGAAATCTGCAATCTGACAATACTCTTTATTTCATCCTTATCAAGAGGTGTAAACATGATAATTTCATCTATACGATTGAGAAATTCCGGTCGAATATTATCTTTCAACATATCAAGCACCTCAACCTTTGTTTTCTCAATTATCTCTTCACGATTTGTATTGTTCATCCTTGAAAAATTATCTCGAATGAACAATGATCCCATGTTTGAGGTCATAATGATAATCGTGTTTTTAAAATTGACAAATCGACCCTTATTGTCTGTAAGCCTACCATCATCAAGCACTTGAAGAAGTATATTAAACACATCAGGATGCGCTTTTTCTATTTCATCAAACAGCACAACGCTATACGGTTTGCGACGCACTGCTTCTGTCAATTGTCCACCTTCTTCATAGCCGACGTATCCCGGAGGCGCACCGACAAGACGTGACACAGAGTGTTTTTCTTGATATTCACTCATATCAATACGAGTCATCATGTCTTCATCGTCAAAAAGATACTCTGCCAATGCTTTTGCCAGCTCGGTTTTGCCAACGCCCGTTGTTCCTAAAAATATAAACGAACCAATCGGACGTCGTGGGTCATTCAGCCCGGCTCTCGACCTTCTGACTGCATCTGCCACTGCTTGGATGGCATCATCTTGTCCAACAACTCTTTTATGCAATTCCTCTTCTAAATGCAATAGTTTATATTTTTCTGTCTGAGCCATTTTGGAAACCGGTATTCCTGTCCACCTTGACACTATTTCCGCTATATCTTCTGCATCAACCTCCTCTTTAATCATTGCACCGTTGCCTTGCAATTCCTTTAGATGCAACTGAATCAGTTCATTTTCTCTTTCTTTATCCTTAATCTTCGAATATCTGATTTCAGCCACTTTTGCGTAATCGCCCTCGCGTTCAGCTCTTTCAGCTTCAAAATTCAATTGTTCAATATCAATTTTGTTCTGCTGAATTTTATTGATTTCTGTTTTTTCGGCTTTCCACTGTGCCAACAATGATTTTTCAGAGTCTTTTAATTCTGCAATTTCGCGATCAAGTTCTCCGACCTTAATACTATCATCTTCGCGCTTCAATGCTTCGCGTTCGATTTCCAATTGGGCAATTTTTCTCGACACTTCATCCAATTCTTGTGGCATAGAATCCATTTCCAAACGAAGTTTCGATGCTGCTTCATCAATCAAGTCTATCGCCTTATCAGGCAAAAATCTATCTGTTATATATCGTTCTGACAATTGTACCGCTGAAATGATAGCTTCATCTTTGATTCTGACCTTATGATGGTTTTCATATCGTTCTTTCAATCCTCGCAGAATAGAGATTGCCGACAATTCATCCGGCTCATCGACCATTACCTTCTGAAATCTACGCTCCAAAGCTTTATCCTTCTCAAAATATTTCTGATACTCATCAAGAGTCGTTGCTCCGATTGAGCGTAATTCACCTCTTGCAAGTGCCGGTTTCAATATATTGGCTGCATCCATTGCGCCATCGCTTTTTCCGGCTCCGACAAGAGTATGAATTTCATCAATAAACAAAATTATTTCTCCATTACTGTTTGTCACTTCCTTAACGACAGCCTTCAATCGCTCCTCAAATTCTCCTTTGTATTTTGCACCGGCTATCAATGCACCCATATCCAATGAATAAATTTGCTTTGATTTTAGATTTTCCGGCACATCACCTCTAATAATTCTATGAGCAAGACCTTCTGCTATTGCAGTTTTACCTGTGCCGGGTTCACCGACAAGCATCGGGTTATTTTTGGTTCGTCTGCTCAAAATTTGAAGGACACGTCTGATTTCCTCATCACGACCTATTACAGGGTCCAATTTACCATTTCTTGCGCTATCATTTAGATTGACAGCAAATTTTGTCAATGCCTGATATGTTTCTTCCATTCCTTGATTGTTTACTTTATTTCCTTGACGAAGTTCTGAAATAGCAGAGTTTATTTCTTTCTCACTCAATCCGACATCTTTCAACACATTTGATGTTGCCGATTTCGAAAGAAATATTCCCATAAAAATCATTTCGGCTGACACATATTCGTCACCATTCTTTTTTGAATACTCCAAAGCCCTTTGTAATGCCTCATTTGAGTCTCTGCTGAACATTACATTGCCACCGCTTACTTTCGGATATGAATCAATCAAATGATCGATGCGCACAATGACAGGTTGCACCACCACCCCACATTTTTGGAATATGTAATTCACAATTGTTTCCGCTTCCGCATGCAATGCCTTGAACAAATGAGCCGGTTCGATCTGCTGTTGTCCGTTCTCCCTTGTCAGTTCGATAGCCTTCTGAACTATTTCCTGTGATTTGATAGTAAAATTATTAAAATTCATAGTCACTAATGTGTTTTAAATAGTTTTTATTGATGATATAACAAATCACGTGCCAGAATGTTATAAAAAAAGCCGACTAAGAATAGCCGGCTTTGTGATTCGTGCAGGATTCAAACCTGCAACCTTCTGATCCGTAGTCAGATGCTCTATTCAGTTGAGCTAACGAACCGTGAAAAGTATTAAAGTTGTGATTCGTGCAGGATTCAAACCTGCAACCTTCTGATCCGTAGTCAGATGCTCTATTCAGTTGAGCTAACGAACCGTTTGCTATCATTTCTGATTTGCGAGTGCAAAGGTAGAGCTTTTTTTTGAATCCACCAAATTTTTACCCCACTTTTTTACAAAAGATTATTCTTTTTAATCTTTTTCATAGGTTAATACGACCGAAGCCTTGCCTTCAAAGCTCATTATAGGCGGCGACAACTTCTCCACTTTGACAGATATTTTATCTACTTCATTCCATTTTTTTCGTATATTGTTTAAAATTCTATATGCCACATTTTCTATTAATTTCGACGTTTGTTTCATTTCAAACGACACTACATCATAAATATCGGCATAAGAAATTGTATCTGCCAAGTCATCATTTTCAATCGTCTTTATAACCGGCATTTCAATGCTGACCGACACCGAAAACTCGTTGCCTACGACTTGCTCTTGCTCAAAAACTCCATGATTAGCGTAAAATCGCACATCTTCAATTGAAATTGACAGCTTCTCCATGTTTATTTTACAGGAATCTTTTCTACTCTTTTTTGATGACGTCCGCCTTCAAATTCTGCATCAAGATATGCCTTAACGATTTCTAATGCATATTTTTCATCAATAAATCTTGCAGGCAATACCAACACGTTTGCATTGTTATGCTGCTTTGCCAATGCTGCGATTTCCGGTTGCCAACACAATGCCGCTCTGATTTGCTGATGTTTATTGAGGGTCATCTGAATACCATTGCCTGAACCACACATTGCGATACCAAAATCACACTCGCCCTTTTCTACTGCATCAGCTGCTAAGTGTGCAAAATCAGGATAATCGCATGAATCCTCGCTATGAGTGCCAAAATCTACAAACTCATAACCATTTTCTACTACATAATTTTCTACCACTTTCTTCAATGCATATCCTGCATGATCTGATGCAAAAGCTATTTTTTTCATTACTCTAAATTTTTATAGGATTAAGAAAACTCCCTTTTGTTATAAATTATATGCGAAGTTAACAATTATATTTAATACTTCGCCTAACTTTTCTAAAAAAGATTTTATTGAACGTCTATTAATACCCGGATTTGACTAATTCAATAATTTCATTCCTAAATATATAACAGCAAAGGCGAGACCATCCAAGTCCCGCCTTCATTGTCTTTATATTTACCTGACCATTAGTATTTGGTCATTCGATACGCAACACTGCAGTTACTTCACCATTACCTTAAATGACTTGCCATCAATAGCGACAACGTAGATACCTTTCACCGGAGCTTCGATGACTACACTTCCGTCTGTCGCTGTCATAGACTTAATCAACGCACCATTTGACGAATACACATTGACAACACTTCCAAGCTTCGCATTCTTCACTACAATGTTATCACCAATAGTTGCAACAATCACATTATCACCATTCACGCCATCAATGCCTGAATAAACATTAATACGGCAAGTTGCAGAAAGGTTAGTACCATCGGTTGTTGTCGCTGTAATTACAACATTTCCCTCCTTGCGAATCTTAACCAATCCGTTTGCATTAACCGATGCAATAGCATCATTCGACGATGACCATTCCACTGATTTATAAGTTGCATTTTCAGGTAAAATATTGACTAACAATTGAACTTCTGAGTTTTCTTCTGCTTCAACACTATTCGGCGTTACTTCAATTGAAACTGCCAACGTCGGAATTGTCACCTTGCATGATGCAGAAAGATTTGAACCGTCGTTGGTTGTTGCTGTAATAGTGGCTTCACCGACTGCAATAGCTGTCACCACACCATTTTCATCAACAGTTGCTACTGATTCATCAGACGACATCCATATAACTGATTTATCAGTAGTTGATTCTGGTAATATAGTTGCTATAAGTGCAACTGATTCTTCTGCCTTTAGACTTATTTCAGTCTTATCAAGTATTATTGACTCTGCAATTGTTGGCTCAACAATTACTTTACATGTAGCTGAAAGATTTGAACCGTCGTTAGTTGTCGCTATAATAGTGGCTTCTCCGACTGTAATGGCAGTCACCATGCCGTAAGCATCGACTGTTACTACTGATTCATCAGACGACATCCATGTCACTGATTTATCAGTAGTTGATTCAGGTAGTACCGTTACTGTCAATTCAGCTGTTTCACTTGCTTTGAGTGTAATTTCTGAATTATTAAGTGTAATTGATTCTGCAAGTCTTTCCTCAACAATTTTCTTAAAAACCATCCATCCCTTAGCATTTGCATAAGTATTCTTCGATCCAACAGGAACAACAAGAACTTTATCCAAACCTTTCTGAGGATTTCCAAAACAGTATTCATGTGCATTACCCGGAGTTTCAGCATAACTAATATAAAGATCAAAATTTAATTCCCAAAATGCCCACTTACCAATTGAAGTCAACCCCTTAGGTAATACCAACTTACCCGTAAATCCACTGCAATTATCGAATGCTCTATCACCAATAGAAGTCAATCCATCTGGCAATACCAACTTACCCGTAAAGCCACTGCAATGAACAAATGCTCCATCACCAATAGAGGTCAACCCTTCGGGTAACACCAATTCACCGGTAAATCCATTACATCCTGAGAATGTATAATCGCTTATAGAAGTCAAACCAACGGGTAATACTAAATCACCCGTAAAGCCACTGCAAGTATAGAATGCTCTATCACCAATAGAAGTCAATCCTTCGGGTAATACCAAATCACCCGTAAAGCCACTGCATTCATAAAATGCATATTCGCCAATAGAAGTCAATCCTTCGGGTAATATCAAATCACCCGTAAATCCACTACAATTATCGAATGCACCAAGACCAATAGAAGTCAATCCTTCGGGTAATATCAAATCACCCGTAAATCCACTACAATTACAAAAATCACAATAACCTATTTCAGTCAAACCCTTAGGTAATATTAAAACACCTGTAAAGCCACTACAATTAGAGAATGTACAACCTCCAAATGGGTCTGTTTTATCATTTTCATCCTTAACCCCAATCTTTATCAGACTTTCCGGTAATACCAAATTACCGGTCAAGCCACTGCAATACTCAAATGCACCACTACCAATAGAAATCAATCCTTCGGGCAACACCAATTCACCGGTCAAGCCACTGCAGAAAGCAAACGCAAAAGAACCTATAGAAGTCAACCCTTCGGGCAAAACCAATTCTCCGGTCAATCCACTACAGGCATAGAACAAAGCTTTAGGAATATCATTTAATTTATCAAGCGATGGTATTTGTCCCGAAAATCCACAGCCATAAAAGGCAAAAGCACCAACAGATGTCAAACTTTTAGGAAAAACCAACTCGCCTGTCAATCCACTACAATGAGCGAATGCTCCGTCACCAATTGAAGTCAAGCCCTCCGGTAACACTAATTCTCCGGTCAATCCACTACAGGCATAGAACAAAGCTTCAGGAATATCATTTAATTTATCAAGCGATGGTATTTGTCCCTCAAATCCACAGCAAAAAAAGGCATAAGCACCAACAGATGTCAAACTTTTAGGAATAACCAACTCTCCTGTTAATCTTTCACAAGCCTGAAATGCAGCCTTCCCAATAGAAATCAGTCCTTCGGGCAGTACTAAGTCACCAGTCAATCCACTAAAATTAAATGCAAAGTCACCAATAGATTTTAATGTTGATGGAAATTTAATCGATTTCAACTGAGAGGCTTGATCAAACATAGCATTAGGAATTTCGCTGAAAGGAGCTTGAATATCAAGATTTATTACCCCTCTACTATCAACTATCTCTGATAAAGAACAATACACCGAATCAACGTGGTATGTTATGTCATCAATTTGAACTTCATCCGGAATAACGACATCACCCGAAAGTAAAACTTGATTATCTGACAAACCGACAAGAGCCACAGAATTGTCACCGAGAATAGAATAGCTAAATACACCGTCGGAAATTAACGTCGAAGGATCAATCGTAGCACGTACGACTCTTTGCCTTTTAGAATTATTTGTTAGCTCAACAGAGTAATGAGGCTCAATAGTTAATGGTTCAACATGATATTCAAATTTAGGTTTTAATTCCTGAGCATAATTTAAGGTGTTGTCTCGCATAACATCTTGAGCATAGCCGGCTACATCTAAATTCATTAATAATACCACAAAAAAGGTAATTCTTGTTAATTTGTCCATAATTGTTACTGCTACCTCCTAACTCCCCACAGAAGTATTATGTTATAATAAAAAAAGCGTGAGAGCCGTACTTGTTACTCGTTCACGCTATCTGAGGCCTTCGCATTGCCCATCAATGTAGAACGAGCAACGCAGAAGCCTCACGCTGAATATGATATACGATGCTATACGACACACCAAGTGCCGTACAACGATATTATATATATCCACAAGGCATCTACCATTGCCTCATTCTTGACATTGATTTAGAAGTTGCGAAGTTCCAGATAGCCAAGAAAGAGCGTAAGTAAACGCTTTTCAAAATGTCTGCCTACCCACCCACATTACCCATATCGGGCTTCTGCAAGCGATATGCACTGCAAATTTAGCAAACTATTCTGAATAATCCTTAAAATAATAAAATAAAATTCGCATTTATTTCCTAAATGTCTTTAGAGATTGTAATTGTCACACTTTCTTTAGCAAGTCGTTGATAATTTCGCCATTTATTTGTACCTTTGTATTGAATTAGTCACTAACGACTGTGATAGTGTTGGATATAGACAAATTCGCCAAATACAGAAATCAGATAACTCACACATTGTCAGAGATATAACTCTAACAATGTCCTTTTTCATATATATACAACATGACACGAAATCTATTTTTTACGTTAACAATATTCTTGATGCTATGCAGTTGCTCTACAAAACAGGATGTTCAATATTTGCAAGATATGACAGCCGACAATGTTGAATATATCGTAGCCAATACAGGCATTATAATCGAGCCAAACGATTTGTTAAGCATTATTATCTCGACCAAAGATCCTGAGCTTGCAAGCATATTCAACAATCAGCCGGGGACAATCAACAATACAACTATATCAAACGATAATACTCGTGAAATAGACTATGGCTATAGAGTCAATTCTGATGGAGACATAAATTTCCCTATTTTAGGTTGTATTCATGTCAGTGGTCTAAACCGAGAAGAAGTCAGCAACTTGATAAAGAAGCGTATTCAAAAAGAAGGTTTAATAAAAGAATTGTCAGTATCGGTCTCATTTCTCAATTTCAAAATATCAGTTTTGGGCGATGTTAAAAATCCGGGCAATTTCATCATCAATGATGATAAGTTTACTATTTTTCAAGCTTTAGCAGAAGCCGGCGATATGAATATCACCGGCGAGCGAAATAATGTTATGGTAATCAGAGAAAAGAATGGAAAGCGAAACATCTACACTCTTGACATGACAAGTAAATCTATTTTTAATTCTCCGGCATATTATCTGCAACAAAACGATGTTGTCTATGTAGTTCCCAACGAGAAGAAAGCCGGTGAACGCGATATAAACACCAACACATGGAAACAAGTCGGCACATGGACAGGCTTAATTTCCATTGCCGCTTCGTTAGCCACTCTGATTATAACCCTCTCAAAATAATTAGTCACACGATGTCATTAGATAACAAAAACAGCTATTACAACGATAGCTCAGACAATACAAACAATTTCCAAATCAAAGAATTTTTTAATTTGATTTGGATCAACAAATATTGGATTCTACTTTCAATAATAATATCAACCTGTATTGCTGTCTATAAGGTCTATCGCATGCCACGCCTTTATGGCAGCACAGCAGAATTAATCGTATTGAATAGCAACAGCAATAATTATACAGGCACAGGTTTAGCGACATTCAGTGACATCCAAGGCATGCGAAACGATGTAAATATGTATAACGAGATGGAGGTTTTGAAGTCTCCATACGTTATGGAAGGCGTCGTAAAACAATTAAACCTGAATACGACATACACTGTCCCTGGCTTTGGTTATGACATTGATATATACGGAAACACTCCGGTGTTAGTTAATTTTATAAACGTCAACCCTCAGAACAGTTATGAATTAACAATAACCAAAATCGATAATAATCAAGCATTTATAGAAAATCTAAAAATCAATGACAAAACTATAAGCACTAAACCGATAACTATTCCAATCGGCAAATACACTAAAACGCCAATTGGAGAATTAGCCATTACCAAAAGCGCTGAATATAAAGAGTTTGACAAGCCAATTACAGTCAAACATGAGCCAATAAATTCTGCCGCACGAAAATACGCTTCAAGAATTTCAGCCACACATGGAGCCGAATACACATCAATTATTAAGCTAAATTACAAAGATGTGTCCGAACAACGTTCTATCGACATCTTAAATACCCTCATGGATGTATATAACGAGACATGGATAAAAGAGAAAAATAAATCAGCCGTAAATACATCTAATTTTATAAGTGAAAGATTAGCTGTGCTTGAAAAAGAATTAAACAGCATTGATCAAAACATCTCAAATGCAAGAAGTTCAAATCAAATGCCTGATTTTAATTCTGCCACACAAAATCTTTACACGAAATCAATCAATTATGACAATAAGGTGTTTGAAGCATCCAACCAATTAAATATTGCCACCTATCTGAGAGATTATATTAATCTACCCTCAAACACCAATAATCTCATTCCCTCTAATTCCGGGTTGATTAATGGTGCTATCGAGTCGCAAATTCAAGAATACAATAAGCTACTATTAAAACGAGATAATCTCTTAGAAAATGGAACAGAAACAAATCCTATCATAGCAGAATTAAACAACAACCTGAAATCTATGAGACTCGTAATTTTACAGTCTCTCGATAATTTAATTGCGACAAATGAAATACAATTAAAACAAGCTGTCGCAAAAGAGCAAAGTTTATTAGGAAAAGTCAGCGACATCCCTGAGCAACAAAAAGAAATACTTTCAATCGAGCGCCAACAAAAAGTTAAAGAAAATCTTTATCTATATTTGCTTGAAAAAAGAGAAGAAAATGAGTTGACCGGAAAAATAACAGTCAATAATACACGATTGATAAAGGAAGCATCGTCCATTGGTCCTGTAGCCCCGGTCAGAACAAACTATGTAATTGCCGGATTTGGAATAGGACTGTTAATCCCATTGTGCTTAATATTCATTTATATGATGCTAAACACAAAAGTTCACACTAAGGCTGACCTTGCAGAATTGGCAATACCATTTATTGGCGAAATACCTCTCGTCGGCAAAAACAAACGAGGTTTAATCTTATTGCAAAGGCTACTTAAACTACGATCACGAAACAACGATGACAAGGAAATCAAAATATTGGTTAAAGAAAAAAATCGCAACCATATCAACGAAGCCTTTCGCATGATCCGCACAAGTTTGGATTTTATGACCGATTCAAACAAAAAGTGCAATGTGATAATGACTACATCATTCAACCCCGGATCAGGCAAATCATTCATTTCGCTTAACCTTGCTTCAACATTGGCATTAAAAGACAACAAACGTGTGTTGGTTATCGATTTGGATCTTCGCAGGGCCTCTTTGAGTAAATTCATCGACAGTCCGATATATGGTCTATCATCATATCTAACAAATAAAATTTCGAATTTCGACGACATTATCATAAAAAATCCAAAGGATTCAATCATTGACATTCTTCCAATCGGAGCCATTCCACCAAATCCGTCAGAGCTATTACTAAGTGAGCGATATGATAAGCTTATCGACGATTTAAAAGAAGTCTATGATTATATCATATTGGATTGTCCTCCATTAGGCATTGTCGCCGACACATCGATTTCATCAAGAAAAGCCGATATGTCAATATTTATAATCAGAGCCGGACTCTTCGACAAGTCTTTACTCTCTGAACTCAGTAATGTATATAACGACAAACACCTTCCAAATATGGCAATAATCCTTAACGGAGTCAGTCAAAGAAAAAACAGCTATTATGGAAGGAAAGGACACAATTATTATATAGATTAAACAACCTCAATATAAATTACGATGAAAATTGCAATAGTAGGAACAGGCTATGTAGGATTAGTCACCGGAACATGTTTTGCAGATATGGGCATTGATGTCACATGTGTTGATGTCGATACTCAAAAAATAGAAAAACTTCGTAATGGCATCATACCAATTTATGAGCCCGGACTTGAAGATATAGTTCAAAAAAATATCAAAGCCGGTCGTCTTCATTTTGAGACAGACCTCACAAACGTGCTTGATGAAGTTGAAATCATATTCAGTGCCGTCGGAACACCACCCGATGAAGACGGTAGCGCCGATCTTAAATATGTGATAGAAGTAGCACGCACTATAGGTCGCAACCTCAACCACTATGCTTTGATTGTAACCAAAAGTACAGTTCCTGTCGGCACAGCAGAGAAAGTGCGTGCCACTATTGCCGAAGAGCTTAAATTGCGAAATGTCGATATTGAATTTGACATTGCATCAAATCCGGAATTTCTGAAAGAAGGAGCTGCAATCAAGGATTTTATGAGTCCGGACAGAGTCGTTGTCGGTGTCGATAGCGAACGAGCACGCCAATTGATGACTCGTCTTTATCGCCCATTCCTTGTTTCAAGCGACCGTCTCCTCTTTACCGACATACCATCAGCTGAAATGATTAAATACGCTGCAAATGCAATGCTTGCGACTCGCATATCATTCATGAATGATATCGCAAATCTTTGCGACCTTGTCGGAGCCAATGTGAATATGGTCAGAAAAGGTATTGGTAGCGATAATCGCATCGGCACTAAATTTCTTTATCCCGGCTGTGGCTATGGTGGATCATGCTTCCCTAAGGACGTAAAAGCAATCATTAAGACAGCAGAACAAAACGGATATGAGATGCGCGTACTTAAAGCAGTAGAAGCTGTGAATGAAGACCAAAAAAGCTTGCTTTTCAAAAAATTAGACAAAATTTTTAATAGCGACTTGAAAGGCAAAAAAATTGCGATTTGGGGACTATCCTTTAAGCCAGAAACTGATGATATGCGCGAAGCTCCATCTCTTGTATTAATCGACTTGTTACACCAAGCAGGAGCCGAAATATGTGTTTATGACCCTATCGCCATGGATGAATGTCGTCGCCGAATAGGAAACAAAGTAACATATTGTCAGAATATTTATGAAACCACTATTGATGCAGATGCTGTGATGTTAGTAACTGAATGGAAAGAATTCAGAATGCCTTCTTGGAATGTAATACATCGCACTATGCGCACTACGTATAGTCCAACAGGAAAACCGATTATTCTTGACGGCAGAAACATATATGACCGTAATGAGTTGCAATCAATAGATTTCACATATATTGCATTAGGCAAATAGTTCTGTCAAATTTATCTGTAGTAATTGATGATTAAGACAAGCAAGGAGGATTGTTGTGGGTGTGAAGCATGCAGACAAATATGCCCACAACAATGTATTACAATGTCAACGGATGAAAAAGGTTTTTTATATCCGATTGCAGACTTGTCAAATTGTATAAATTGCAATATGTGCAATAATGTTTGTCCGTCGATTAACACAAATAATACAATACATTCTAAAACATCATACGCTGCAATAAATAAGAACGAAAATATTAGAACACAAAGTACTTCCGGAGGCATATTCTCTACAATTGCAGAACATGTCTTATCAAATGGCGGTATAGTGTTTGGGGCAAGATTCAATGATGAATTTGACGTAATTCACGATTGGACAGACAATATAGAAAAATATGGTTCCTTCAGAGGTAGTAAATATCTCCAATCATCAATTGGAAGATGCTACACATTAGCAAAAAAATTTATCGAAGAAAACCATTTGGTTCTATTTACCGGAACGCCATGTCAAATTGAAGGGTTAAAACGATTTCTTAACAAAGAATATAAGAACCTTATAACAATTGACATTGTGTGTCATGGGGTTACAAGTTCACTCGTGTGGCAAGAATATCTTCACTCAAAATGCACGAGTAATCCCACCCATGTAAATTTCCGATCAAAGTCAACCGGTTGGAAGGACTATTCAATTGAAATCAAAGGAAAAAGGAATTACAAAAGTAGAGCTAATAATGATGATTTTATGCATTGTTATAAGTCAAATATTTTTCTTAGATCATCATGCTATAAATGTCCTTCTAAATTCCATGGTGTTAGTGATATAACATTAGGCGATTATTGGGGTATCGATAAAATATCAAATCTTGATGATGATAGAGGAACAAGTTTAATAATCACAAACACAAGAAAAGGCGAAAAAATTATTGACAGCATTCGATCCAAAATTATCATAATGAAAACGGATTTAGATTCTGCTATACAATATAACCCTTCTATAAAATTCAGTAGCGCCAAGCATAAATTATCTGATTCATTTTGGTCAGATTTTTATAATTCCAGACATAAAGCAATAAAAAAATACGGGCATATCCTGCGACCACCATTTATTACAAGATTAAAAATTCTGATTTACAATTTAATTTATAAATGAAAATCGGCATTGTAACATATTGGAATAGTAATGACAATTACGGTCAACAATTACAATATTTTGCTACACAGACTTTTCTAAAAGCATTAGATCATGAAGCTTTTCTTGTAAGATATGTTCCACAACATAAAAGAAAGCACAAGAATATTTTTAAACAAATAGTAAAATTATTTAAACCGATATATCTTAAATATGCTATATCCATATTTACAACACCGATAAAAAATAAATTTATAAATACTTTATATCAAAATCATTACATAGATCGAAAATTTGAAATATTTAGAAATAAATACTTCAACGCCACTTGTCTTTATAGCGAAAACGAATTGTATATTAATCCTCCACGGGCAGATCTTTTTCTATGTGGAAGCGATCAAATATGGTGCGGAGCAGGAAATGACAAAATCTATTTTCTCGACTTTACCGAATTGCCAAAGATCGCATGGAGTTGCAGTTTCGGCCGCAATTTATCATCTTTATCAGAATTAGAAAAAAGTCAAACAAGCAGTCTGATAAAAAAATTCAAACATATTACTGTAAGAGAAAACGAAGCTATCAAAATATGCAATGCTCTTGGTAGAAATGATGTTGAATTAATGTGTGATCCTACACTATTGAATAGCGCTGATAAGTATTTAGATATTATTGATTCATCTATTGATACTGAAGATTCGGCTTTTATATATTATTTAGGTCACAAAACATATATTTCAGATAATCAAATATATAAATATTTTAAACGATCCGGAATTAAAACAATATTCACCTCATCACAAGGGATTATCAATCGCATTCCGAAGACTTTCCCGACCATTGAGGAATGGTTAGGGTGTATCAAAAATGCAAGTTTCGTCGTAACAAATTCTTTTCATGGGACAATTTTTTGTCTATTATTTAATAAAGATTTTGCAGTAATTCCATTAAAAATAGAAGGGGCAAACACTCGTATAACAACTCTTCTGAATTCAATTGGTCTTGAAAATAGAATCTGCAGAACAATTTCAGAATTAGACAAAATATACAAGACGCCTATCGACTACAATAAAGTCAACACTAAAGTAAATTCACTCCGCGAAAATGGAATAATTACAGCAAAGCGATTATTATCTACTATATGAAAAAGAAATATCTTTTTATATATGGACAAATTAATTGTGGTGGAGCTGAACGCGTCCTCATTGATATATTAAATAATTTTGATTATTCATCAAATGAGGTAGATTTATTACAAATTATAGGTGGTGGAGATTTATGTAATGAGATACCGGAAGACGTTAATATATTGACAGCGTGGAATTCTTACTCACTAAACTATAAATTTGCAAACAAACTATCCATAAAATTTAGCAACAACTTTTTATTTAAAAGAAAATTGCAAAAAATACTATGCGATAAAAGGTATGATGTCGCCATAAGTTTTTTAGAAGGAATGCCTCTAAAAATTCACTCTTTAATAACCTCCGTTGCAAAAAGGAATTACAGTTGGGTGCATTGTGATATTTATACCAATCCATACGAAAAAGAATTGTTTAGAAAAAATGATGATTTGTGCGCATATAATAAAATGGATTCTGTTATTTGCGTATCATCTGATACAAAAAACGCTTTCATCAAAAGATTTCCAAACTGTCAGAGCAACATAAATGTAATTTATAATCCTCTTGATTTCACAAAAATAAAAAAATTAAGTACCGAATATCTCGTAACCAACACTGATTATACGATAGTTGTTGTTGGTAGATTAGTATCTCAAAAAAGAATTGACAGAGTTATTCGAATTGCAAAGAAAATAAAAGAAGAGAATCTGCCAATAACAATACAAATAATTGGTGATGGAGTTTTAAAAAGCAAACTATCGGATTATGCTAAAAGTCTGAATATAGATAAACATATTCAATTCTTAGGATACCTAAAAAATCCCTATCCATACATTAAAGCAGCCAACTTACTGCTAAGCACATCAGAATGCGAAGGGTTTAGTTTAGTTATTTGTGAGGCAATGTGTCTTGATATTCCTGTCGTATCAACTAAAACATGCGGACCGATAGAAATATTAGATAATAACAAATATGGATTTCTTTGCGATCAAAATGACGACTCAATTTATAGCGCAATTAAATTATTATATTCGGATAAAGAGTTAAGTCAAAAATATTCTAAAGGCGGATATGATAGAGTGAAAATGTTTTCCATCGAAAACTGTATGAATAAGATTTACAAATTATAACTCGATTATGAAAAAAAGAATCTTATTTATAATTGGAATCATTGACAACGGAGGCGTCGCACGAAGTATAATTAATTTATTGAATGTGATTGATACAGATAAATATGATATTCATTTACTTATAATGTCTGCTAAACAAAGTGAATATGAAAAACTAATACCCAAATCAATCACAATCCACAGAAATTTTATTATCGGATGCTTATTAGATAAATGGACTGGTATAATAAATCTTTTTAAACACCGGCAACCTGCTATCGCTTTAGGATCAATTTTAAGAATATTAATTTCACCTTTCAATAAAGGTATAGCCGGATTATTATTATCAAAATTGTTTCCTAAAATAGAGAGTGAATATGATATGATTGTTGATTATAATGGTCAACAAAATTTATATTACATGATTGACAAGCTTAATGCACAACATAAAGTCACATTCTTTCATAGCGATTACAAAAAATGGCAACATTATAAAAATATCGATAAAAAATATTATCCAAAAGCAGACTATATTTTTACAATTTCCGACACATGTGTTTCTTCATTAAAAAATTTCTTTCCTAATGCAACATCAAAAATTAAATTATTTGAAAATATCTCTCGACCTGAAATCATATATAAATTATCTGAAAAGAAAATTTATGACAACCTAAATTCCGAAATCATTTTAGTTACAATAGGGCATGTTTGCTTTAACAAAGGAACAGACATCGCATTAAAATCGGCTAAAATTTTAAAAGATAATGGATATAAATTTAAATGGTTGTTTTTAGGAACTATAATAGAAAAGGAGTATATCAATCTTGCAAAAAAATTAGGATTAGAAGAATACACAAAATTTATGGGCAATGTTGAAAACCCTTATCCATACATCAGAAAGGCAACCATTGTTGTTCACACATCACGATTTGAAGGTAAATCAATTGCCATTGACGAGTCAAAAATTTTATGTAAGCCAATCGTTGCCACAAATTTCTCTACAGTAGAAGATCAATTGACACATGGAGTTAATGCCTCTATTTGTAATATTAATCCTGATGACGTATCAAACTCAATCGAGAAGTTAATAAACGATACACAACTCAGAAATAAATATATTACTTATCTCAAAAATAATTTGATTGACAATTCTAAGGAAATCAATAAATTGTATCAAATACTTGAGACAACTAAATGAATTATTCCGACTACATATACACATTTGCTATAATTACAATCATCTCAATACTCTACATCCTTCAACCGGTAAAGAGATGCTCTAATCGGATTATTAATTCCCCAAGCATTTATATATCAATCATAATTTCATTGATAGCATTTATAATAATGTTTTCATTACCAATCGAATGGGGTAAATATAGTGACCGTGAGAATTATGCGCTTATATTTAATTCTCTAAAAGCAAATCAAATTGACTCCGGGTCAATCTCACATGATAATTTATTTTATCATTACACATCATTAATATCAAAAATAACAGATTACACAGGCTACTTCTTCATCACTGCAGCATTTTACATATTAAATTATTTTATAGCATCATATCGAATGAGTAATCGCTACCATTACATTTTGTTATTGATGACATTTATATCCTTTATGTTTTATGCTTATGGAACAAATACAATTAGAGCCGGATTTGCAATATCATTCCTACTATTAGCTCTGACCTATTATCAAAAATTTTGGTTAATGGCTATATTAATCACTATTAGCATCGGATGCCATTATTCCATGATAATTCCTTCTATTGGAATATTAATATCCAGATTTTTTGATAAAACAAGATTTTACTTTGTACTATGGTGCATTGCAATTCCCTTATCTGCAATTGCCGGCAACTATTTTGAAATACTTTTTGCATCATTGTCAAACGATAGCAGAGCGATAGCATTCCTAACTACAAGTATGAATTACAACATCGGATTCAGATATGATTTTATTATTTATAGTTGTATTCCAATATGTGTAGGTTATTATTATATTTATAAGAAAAAATTCAAATCAGACTATTATAAATTGATTTATAATTCATATATATTAACCAATATATTTTGGATATTAGTGATTAGAGCCAATTTTTCTGATAGATTTGCCTATTTATCATGGTTCCTAATCCCATATATAATAATATATCCGTTAGTGAATACAAAATTATTTGAATCTCAAAACAAGAAAATATGCTTGATTTTAATGCTTCAAATGATTTTTACATATACCATGTATATACGATAAATGTTAGTTACTATATTTACACCGACATATAATCGGGCATACACTCTGAAAGATCTTTACACCTCATTGTGTAATCAGACAGACAAGAATTTCGAATGGCTGATTATTGACGACGGTTCAACAGATTGTACAGAAGAACTAATAAAAACATTTATCTCAGATAATGAAATTAATATCCGTTATTTTAAACAGAATAATGGCGGAAAACATCGCGCAATAAATAACGGAATATCCAAAGCATTGGGAGATTTATTTTTTATTGTTGATAGCGATGATTCCTTATCTCCCCAAGCCATAGAATGGATAAATCAGCAATGGGATTATATAAAATGCAAAAAATGTTTAGCAGGCATATCGGGAATACGAATTGATAAGAAGGGAAATAAAATTGGTGGTAGTGATGACATTTGGAATACCATCGAATCAAATGCAATTGACATAAGATTTAAGCACAGGATTAAGGGTGATTTAGCAGAAATATATAAAACCGATATTCTTCGTCAATTTCCTTTTCCTGAATTTAGAGATGAAAAATTTTGTCCTGAAGCTCTAATTTGGAATCGTATAGCACAAAGCTATAATCTGATGTATTCATATAACGGAATTTATGTCTGTGAATATCTAAGCGATGGATTAACATCACAAATCATTAAACTACGAAAGCATTCTCCCAAAAGCAGCATGTTATATTATTCCGAATTATATCACTATAAAATTCCTGTAATTCAGAAATTTAAAGCAGCTATTAATTATTGGAGATTTTCTCCGCTAAAATATTATTCATATTCACATAAACAGAATATGATTAATCCCATATCAATTGCTTGTTTGCCGATTGGTGTTTGTTATCGCATATTAGATATATTGCTATGAGGATATTGCATATTATAACATCATTAAGAACAGGAGGGGCTGAAAAATTAATGGTCGATTTGTTACCTCGACTTCAACGCATGAATAATGACATTGAAATTCTTCTATTTGATGGGATAAGGACAACATTTTTTGACAAGCTTGAGTCACAAGGTATTAAAATTCACAAATTAGACTATGGTAAAAATGTATATAATCCAATACTACTAATAAAACTTTTCATATTTTTATTAAAAAACAAATTCGATATTGTTCACACTCACAATACAGCATGCCAATTATTTACGGCAATAGTATCAATATTTTTTTCATTTCGATTAATTACAACAGAACATAATACCACAAATCGCCGACGCAATCTGAAATGGTACAAGTTAATAGATAAATGGATGTATCATAGATATGATGATGTGATTTGTATTTCTAAAATTGCTGAAAATAATTTAAGGAAATATCTCTGTTCAAACGATGATAAAATAATTACAATTCAGAATGGTATAGACATAGAAGCTTACTCAAATGCACAACCATTTAATCGAACTAATGATAAACAAATAATAGTAATGGTAGCCGGTTTTCGAAAAGAGAAAGATCAAGACACACTTATTAAAGCACTAAGCCTTCTACCCAAAGATAAATTTGAGTTATGGTTGGTCGGTGATGGAGAAAGAAAAGAATTACTCAAAACGTTGGTTTATTCAAAAGGATTAGAAAACAATGTAGTGTTTTGGGGTATTAGAAATGATGTTCCCTCAATTTTAAAATCTGCAGATATTATTGTCATGTCATCACATTATGAAGGACTATCATTATCAAATCTTGAGGGAATGGCTTCCGGTAAACCATTAATAGCAAGTGATGTCGATGGCCTGCGAGAAGTTACACAAAATTATGGATTGCTATTTGAGCATGGTAATTCCAGAGATTTAGCCGACAAAATCACTCTGCTATCCACTGATAAAAATTTATATCAAGAAGTGGCTAAAAATTGTTATCGAAGAGCTTGCCAATTTGATATAAATGAAATGTCAATTACATACAACAATATATATAATAAATCATACTCTAATTCGTTAAATAATTAAAAATAAATATCTAATTTTATGAAAGGAATTGTATTGGCAGGAGGCTCAGGCACTCGCCTATATCCAATAACAAAAGGAGTCAGTAAACAATTACTTCCCATATACGACAAACCTATGGTTTACTACCCTATTTCTGCACTAATGCATGCAGGGATACGTGATATTTTAATAATTTCAACACCTCAAGATCTTCCGGGATTTCAAAGACTTTTGGGAGATGGTTCAGACTATGGAGTAAAATTTGAATATGCTGAGCAACCATCACCAGATGGTTTGGCTCAAGCATTCATTATAGGTGAAAAGTTTATTGGCAATGACTCTGCATGTCTTGTTCTTGGTGATAATATTTTCCATGGTGCAGGATTCTCTAAAATGCTTACTGATGCAGTTAAAAATGCAGAGGAAAATAATAAAGCGACAGTATTCGGATATTGGGTAAACGATCCCGAAAGATATGGAGTAGCAGAATTTGACAAGAATGGCAATTGCCTTTCAATTGAAGAAAAGCCTCAACATCCAAAATCAAACTATGCTGTAGTCGGTCTTTATTTCTATCCAAATAAGGTTGTAAATATTGCTAAGAACATTAAACCTTCAGCACGTGGAGAATTGGAAATTACTGCTGTAAACCAGAAATTTTTGGAAGACGGAGAATTGAAAGTTCAAACGCTTGGTAGAGGTTTTGCATGGTTGGATACAGGCACACATGACTCATTAGCAGAAGCATCAATTTTTGTAGAAGTTATTGAAAAGCGCCAAGGTCTGAAAATTGCATGTCTTGAAGGAATTGCATACAGAAACGGATGGATAAGCAAAGAAAAAATGCTTGAGCTTGCACAACCGATGATAAAAAATCAATACGGACAATACCTTCTAAAAGTGATAGAAGAAATTGAGCACTACGGAAAAAGCAATTTTGAATAATTATGGAGATAATCAAAACAGACATCGAGGGTCTAATAATTATAAAACCTCAAATTTTTAAAGATTCTAGAGGATATTTTTTTGAATCATTTTCTCAACGCGAATTTAACGAAAAAGTAACTCCAATTCAATTTGTTCAAGACAACGAAAGTTGTTCATCATACGGAGTTATGCGTGGATTACACTTTCAAAAGCCACCATATAGTCAAAGTAAATTGGTGCGATGTGTCAAAGGTAGCGTATTAGATGTTGCTGTTGATATTAGAAAAGGTTCACCTACTTATGGCAAACATGTTGCTGTCGAACTCAGTGCAGAAAATCATTTACAATTTTTTATACCAAAAGGATTTGCTCATGGATTTGCTGTACTTAGTGAAGAAGCAATCTTTCAATATAAATGTGACGAATTTTATTCTCCTCAAAGCGAAGGGGGAATTCAACTAATGGATGAAAGTCTCGGTATTAATTGGCCTATTTCTGCCGATAAAGCCATCCTATCAGAAAAAGACAAAAAATATCCTAAGTTATCAGAAATTATATCGGATTTTGATTATTAAACATTCATAAAATGGAATTTAAAAGAAATATCATTATAACCGGAGGTGCCGGATTTATTGGAAGTCATGTTGTTCGACTATTTGTCAATAAATATCCTGAGTATCAGATTATAAATATTGACAAACTCACATACGCAGGAAATCTTGAAAATCTAAAAGATATTGAAGCGCACGAAAACTATACTTTTGTGAAAGCTGATATTTGCGATTTTGAAAAGATGCTTAAAATCATTAAAGATTTCAAGGTTGATGGTATTATCCATCTCGCGGCAGAAAGTCATGTCGATCGTTCTATTAAAGACCCATTTACTTTTGCTCAAACAAACGTAATGGGTACGCTATCACTGCTTCAAGCTGCTAAAACAATTTGGGAAACTCTTCCGGAAAAATATGAAGGTAAAAGATTTTATCATATTTCCACTGATGAAGTTTATGGCGCATTAAATTTTGATGATACGTTATTTACGGAAGAAACAAAATACGACCCACATTCACCCTATTCGGCATCAAAAGCAAGTAGTGACCATTTTGTCAGAGCATACCATGACACATACGGAATGCCAACAATTGTTACAAATTGTTCAAACAATTATGGCCCATATCAATTTCCAGAAAAGCTAATTCCACTGTTTATCAACAACATACGAAATCGTCGTCCATTGCCTGTCTATGGTAAAGGAGAAAATGTTCGCGATTGGTTGTATGTAGAGGATCATGCTCGTGCCATTGATATAATATTTCATGAGGGCAAAATAGCTGACACATACAACATCGGCGGCTTTAACGAATGGAAAAATATTGATTTGATAAAGGTCATAATTAAGACAGTTGATAGATTATTAGGCAATCCGGAAGGTCATAGTCTTGATTTAATTACCTACGTTACAGACCGCCAAGGGCACGACTTACGTTATGCAATAGATTCTCGCAAACTTAAAAACGAACTTGGATGGGAGCCCTCTTTGCAATTTGAAGAAGGCATAGAAAAGACCGTCAGATGGTATCTTGAAAATGAAGAATGGATAACTCGCATTACATCGGGCGACTATACACGATACTACGAAGAAATGTATGCAAATAGATAGTCCGATTAAAATAATCAGATCATCTACAATACCTGAATCACTCAACATATTTTGTCGAGGATTTCTTAAACAATTAGCTGAACACAACTACGAGGTCATTGCTATTTCAGCTCCGGGAGAAGCTCTGCAAACGATTGAAAGACGCGAGAATGTTCGCACTATTTCAATTAATATGAAACGCAGAATTTCTCCTCTGAAAGACCTCATCTCTTTGGTTAAACTAATTATATGCATACATAAAGAGAAACCTACAATTGTCCATAGCATTACACCAAAAGCTGGCTTGCTATGTATGATCGCAAGCCGAATATGCAAAGTTCCAATCAGAATTCATACATTTACTGGACTTGTCTTTCCGACTGCAAAAGGAATAAAACAAAAGATTCTTATACTTACAGACAGAATTACATGCGCATGTGCTTCTCATATCATACCTGAAGGTTACGGAGTAAAGTCTGATCTGGAAAAGTTTAAAATTACATCAAAGCCATTAACTGTCCTTGGTTACGGTAATCTAAGAGGCATTGATTTAAAATATTATTCTCGAACAATTGATGTTATAGAAAGTGCAAATAAAATTAGTAAAAGTGATTGTTTCACATTCATTTTTATAGGTAGAATTGTCCGAGATAAAGGCATCAATGAATTGATTGAAGCATTCTGCAGACTAAATAAAGAATTTTCTAAGACACGTCTAATTTTAGTCGGTCATTTCGAAAGCGAGATTGACCCCATAAGCAAGACAAGCAATAATGCTATAAAAGCCAACAATTCGATAGAATTTGTAGGTTATCAGAGTGACATTCGCCCTTGGCTTGCAGCATCTGATGTGTTTGTATTTCCGAGCTATAGAGAAGGCTTTCCCAATGTAGTAATTGAGGCAGGTGCTATGGGAGTACCATCAATTGTGACTGACATTAATGGTTCAAGAGAAATTATCATAAATAATGAAAATGGATGTATCATTCCTCCTCAAGACTCTAATGCATTATATGAGATGATGAAAAAATTTCTCTTAAATAACGATCAGACACTACGAATGGCAAGTAATGCCCGTTCTCTAATTGAGAATCGATTTGAACAATCATTTGTCAGAAATTGTCAATTAAATTATTATAAGTCACTACTTAAAAATCTATAATGATTTATCAGAGATATATTAAACGTTGTCTTGATTTTGTATTATCATTATTAGCAATAATTTGCTTTACGCCTATAATAGTAATAGTTGCAACTTTATTATACATCTGTAATAAAGGCAATAATGTGCTATTTATTCAGGAAAGGCCAGGCAAATATGGCAAGATTTTTAAAGTATATAAATTCAAAACGATGAATGACAATTGTGACAATAATGGTAAGCTATTATGTGATTCACAACGCACAACAAAAATAGGCAAATTTTTACGAAGCACCTCAATTGATGAACTTCCACAACTATTTAATATAATCAAAGGAGATATGTCATTTATAGGACCCAGACCTTTGCTTATTCAATATTTACCTCTATACTCTAAAGAGCAATCAAGACGTCACAATGTTACTCCGGGAATAACAGGTTGGGCTCAGATTAATGGGCGTAATGCAATTTCATGGAAACAAAAATTTGAATACGACGTTTACTATGTTGATAACTGTTCTTTTTCGTTAGATTTGAGAATTACATTAATCACGATAAAACAACTATTAACACATTCCGATATTTCACAACACGCTCTTGTCTCAGCAGAGCCATTTAATGGAAATGAATGATATGTATCTATATGGAGCCGGCGGTCATGCTTCCGTCATAATTGACATATTGAAAGCCAACAATATAGAAGTTAGAGCTGTCATTGATGACAATCCTTTGTTAACATCAATTGATGGTTTACCCGTTATTTGTCCATCATTAAATATAAGTCCACTGATTATAAGTATTGGTGATAATTCAATACGTAAAGCAATAGCAGAAAAATATGATGTTGAATACGGAAAAGCCATTCACCCGTCAGCCATCATTGCAGAGACTGTTAATGTCGGTGTTGGGTCAGTAATAATGCATGGTGCAATTATTCAAGCACACTCAAATATTGGAAAGCACTGCATTATAAACACAAAAGCATCCATTGATCATCATTGCGTAATTGAAGACTACTGCCACATAGCACCTTCTGCAACTATTTGCGGTAATGTACATATCAGTAGTGGTGCATTTATCGGAGCCGGCGCAATAATAATCCAAGGAATAAAGATAGGACGACAAGCTATAGTAGGAGCCGGAGCTGTTGTAACAACAGATGTTCCGGATAATTCTACCGTTGTCGGCATTCCTGCTAAACCAATAATGAAATAAAACTCTATTTTATGGAAGAAAAAATATTACTTTGTCTCGCTCACATGAGTGGTAATGAAATGAAATACATCCAAGAAGCATTCGAAGATAATTGGGTAGCTCCATTAGGTCCGAATGTAGATGGTTTTGAAAAAGACCTTGAGCAGTTCATTGGATGCAACAAACGCATTGTTGCACTCTCTGCCGGTACTGCCGCCATTCATCTTGCTCTTGTAATGCTTGGTGTCTCACATGGTGATGAGGTCTTATGTCAGTCATTTACTTTTGCAGCATCAGCAAATCCAATTGTATATCAAGGTGCAACTCCAATATTTATTGACAGCGAATCAGACAGCTGGAATATGTCACCCGTATTACTTGAAAAAGCGATTATCGATCGCAAAAATAAGACAAGCAAATATCCAAAGGCAATAATTGTTGTTCATCTATATGGGATGCCTGCTAATATGGATGAAATTACAAGGATTGCACAAAAGTATGATATACCAATTGTCGAAGATGCTGCTGAAGCATTAGGTTCGCAATTTAATGATAAACCATGTGGAACATTTGGAGAATTTGGTGTTTTATCATTTAATGGAAATAAAATGATTACAACATCCGGAGGTGGAGCTCTAATTGTCAATGACGAGCAAACAAAAAAATTTGCAACATACTATGCAACTCAAGCTCGCGAACAAGTTGCTTACTATCAGCACAATAATGTAGGATATAATTATAGAATGAGCAATATTTCAGCCGGTATAGGTCGTGGACAAATGAGCATATTAGAGCAGCACATCGAACATCATCGTATGATTCATTCTACTTACAAAGAACTTTTAGAAAACACTCCCGGCATTACTTTATTCTCTAATCCGAATAATAAGTATAAATCAAACTATTGGCTATGCAACATACTTATCGACTCATCTATCACCGGATTTACATACGAAGACCTTCGTATAGCTCTTCAAAATAACAACATTGAGTCTCGCCCACTTTGGAAACCTATGCACCTTCAACCGGTCTTCAAGAATTGTCCAAGCTACATCGATGGCACTTCTGAATCTCTATTTAATAAAGGTCTGTGCATACCTGCCGGTCCATGGGTTAATAAAGAGCATGTCAAACGCATTGTTGAAATTATCCATAACAACCTCAAACAATAATATTGTTAGTATCCGATAAAAGTTTTTCCGCTAATTTTTTACCGGACATCAATAATTCCGAATCATATAAAGAAAACGGCATTGCAGAATGATTGCAGTGCCGTTTTTTTGTATTTATGTAATTGGGAATTATACCTCAGCTCTATACTTTGCTTCCCAGCCAAGTGCTGACGCACCTAAAACCGCAGCTTCAGCTTCTTTTAACTCAGAAACAATAATTTTAGCCTTACCTTTGAAACATTGCATAATATTCCTATCCAATGATTCTTTAATCGGGTTCAACAATAAATCACCACTCTTTGCCAACCCTCCAAAAAGGATAATTGCTTCAGGACTTGAGAATGTAATCATATCAGCAAAAGCTTCACCTAAGATTTTTCCTGTAAATTCGAATATATCTTTTGCTAATTTATCTCCGGCAATTGCTGCATCATACACATCTTTCGATGTAATACTATCAATTGGCAATTCGCGAAGTTTAGACGCATCATCTCGTGTTTCAAGAAATTCTCGAGCTGTACGAGCAACACCAGTTGCTGAACAATATGTTTCTAAACAACCTTTACGACCACATCCACATAAGCGTCCGTTTTCACGATTTACAATTAAGTGACCTAACTCGCCTGCAAAACCATCATGACCATAGAGTAACTGACCATTGACAACAATACCTGAACCAACTCCGGTTCCTAATGTTATCATAATAAAATCTTTCATTCCTCGTGCTGCACCGTATGTCATTTCTCCAATAGCGGCTGCATTAGCATCATTTGTTACAGCCACAGGCAAACCGCCAAAAATTCGACTTACCTTTTCTGCTATTTTCACTTGATTACCCCATGGGAGATTTACAGCATTAAGAAGTTCGCCTGTGTAATAGTTTGCATTCGGAGCACCAATACCAATGCCTTGTATCTTATCTGTTGCATCATTTGCTTCAAGAAGACGCATAATGCCCGCATGTAATTCTACCACATAGTCATCAAAATTGTTATGTGTTTGAGTCTTAATTGAATCGCTTGCCACAACTTTACCTGTCGCATCAACAATTCCAAATACTGAGTTGGTACCACCTATATCGATACCTAATACGTATGGCTTATTCATGATATATATATTTAGTTATATGATTTTCTAAAACGATGTAAAGTTAAACTTTTTAAGTATAATTTGCAAATCTGACATGACTTTAATTCGTAATGAATCAAATTATTCACAAAAAGTGCTTTGGAATAACTACTTTTATCAGCACTTCATTTACTTTGAATATCAGAATTCCATTGTCAGACGAATATTGAATTGACGACGTGTCAAATAATTCGGAACAGCATACTGTATGTCGTTAATATCTGTCACCCAGTAGTAGCTGCTGACGTTGGAAATATCAAATAGATTGAACACATCGAGTCCTACCGAAATATTCTTGAAATGACGCCAGAAATTATATGGTCGCACGCCATTGGTAGGAGCGCCAATAAGCTGATAGCTTAAGCCGATATCGACACGCTTATAGGCAGGTGCTCGGAAATACGCTTGATCACGAGTGACACGTGGTGCAGTCATGGTCAAACCGTCGGAAAAGATGCCTCGCAAGCTAAACTTCAACTTCGGAAATTTTGGGAAATAGTCTGTGAAATAAAGAGCTACACTATAACGTTGATCACTCGGCATTGGGACACTCACTCCATTGAGCGTCTGACGAGTCTTCATCAATGAGAATGACAACCAAGAGTCTGTGCCCTCTACAAATTGACCAAACAATTTAAAGTCTAATCCCAATATATAGCCTTTCGAATCATTTACACCGGAATAAGAAACCTTCAAGTTGTCATATTCGTATGAAATCAAATTTGATAGATTCTTATAATAAGCTTCAGCAGATAGTTTAAACGGTCGATTCATCGCTCTAAAAGTATAATCGGCGGCAAAGATAGCCTGAATATTTCGTTGCGACTTTATTTCATTGTTCAGTCTTACTATTGAGTTGCCCAATTCATCCGTTATAGCTTGTCTATATTCCTTATAGAATGGCGATTGATAATATATACCTGCTGCAAATCTATAATTCCAACGCTTATATTTCAATGGGGAGAAATTTAAATTCACACGTGGTGACACCAAAAATTCCTTATTGAAATTCCAATATGAAAAACGGAGTCCGCCATTAAGCGTCAAATAGCCATACTTGGTGTCCCAATAATATGTATCTTCTGCGAAAAATGATAGTCGGTCAGTCGATAAATCCTGTTTTGAATATAGGTTATAGACCAAATTCACACCTTCAGGCAATGTTGGTAAAGAATAGCCGGCAGAATCTCTCCACTCCCATTCTTTAGTACGATCATGGAATTTTTCACGCTGATACACAACGCCATACGAAATATGATTATTCTTTATGACTGTATTACCTTTCAAAGACAACTGAATTACTGAAGCCTTCAATCTATTTCGGGCGTGCTCCATATATTTACCGACGCCCAATTCTCCGCCTACACCACCTTCTCCTGACGTTCCTGCTTGGTCAAGCCAATATTCACCTGAAATATCATAACCAACCAATTCATTTGTCATGAATCCTGAAACGCCAAGTGTAAAATCCGTCGATTTATTATGTTTATAGTTAACAGATAAAGCGCCGAGATATGTTTCAAATTTATCACGCTCCTCACCATCAAAATAGACTGTAAACTGTTTGGTATCAGTCGAAGTACCGAAACTTGTCTCGCGATTAGCCGGCTTAAACTTATAATGGTTAAGAGAAATATTTCCTAAAAAAGAAACGTTCCATTTAGAATTTGGCTTAAATACTAAATTTGTCTGATAGTCAAAATACATCGGGTCATACTCACCCTTAGTTTCCAAAGAGCTCAACAGCGAATTGTTTTTCTTGAAACGAAGACCATGAATTTGAGAAAATTTTCCGGAATTGTGTCCAAATGAAATTGACGCGCCCATAATACTGACAGAAGCCGAACCTTCTAACGCCTCCGGTTCTCTATATGTTATATCCAATACACTTGACATTTTGTCAGCATATTGAGCCGGGAAACCACCGGTTGAAAACTTAATATTACCGACAAGATCAGGGTTGATGATACTAAGGCCTTCTTGCTGTCCCGATCTCAACAATTGTGGTCTATAGATTTCCACACCATTAATATATACCGAGTTTTCGTCATACGAACCACCTCTGACAGAATATTGTGAACTCATTTCATTTGATGAATTTACACCTGCCATTGTTGTAATCATAGCCTCGACACTACCACCAGATACATCCGGCGACATCTTTAAAGTACTTGTATCGAAAGATTGCATACCATCAGAACTACGCCTGAACTCAGTGACTTCAAGCTCATCAATAGTATAACTGTCAGGGTACAATCTGACATTGAGTGTCAATTCTCCTTTTGGCTTTATTAATTTATGACTTACATCTTTAAATCCGACACATGAAAATACGATGTTCAATGTGTCAGTTTCAGCAACTGACAATTCATACATCCCTTTTAAATCTGTATTGGTACCGATGGCTGTACCCACAACTCTTACTGTACCAAATTCTATCGGTTTATCTTCATTGTCAACAACTTTTCCCGAAATTTTTACATTATCGGAAAAACACATCAAAATATTTGTCGCAATAAACGATAATAGTAATATGTATCTCTTTATTTCCACAATAAAATAACGAGTCCTACAACATTTTATTACACAACTATTCAGAAAGATTTCAATTCTTGATATAATCTATGTAATGGCAGTCCCATTACATTATAGAAACTTCCATTAATGCTTTTAACGGCGACATATCCAATCCACTCTTGAATACCATACGCTCCGGCTTTATCAAATGGAGAATATTTATTGACATAATATTCTGCTTCTTCGCGAGTTATATTTGCAAACTCAACATCAGTCGATACGCTGAATGAAGTTCTTTTATCAGCTGTCAATATGGTAACTCCGGTTATAACTTCATGAGTTTTTCCGGATAAAGACATCAACATATTAATTGCACAATCATAGTCATTTGGTTTACCCAACACTTTGTTATCACAAACGACTATCGTGTCAGCCGTAATAATCAAATCATTCTTATTTAATACCGACAAATAAGCATCTGCCTTTAGATTAGACAGAAATTCTGCAATTTTTTTAGTTTCTAAATTCTCCGGATATTTTTCTTCTACTCCATCAATTGAAATTATCTCAAAATCCAGACCTAATTCTTTTAGCAACTCTCTTCTTCGTGGAGACTTACTCGCTAAAATTATATTTTTTTCCTTTAAATTATCAAACATAACGTATCTGATTTATATTACCAACCAAAAGCATCATTATCACTCATCCAATCACCATGACATCTTAAAATTTGCTCAAGTAAATCACGTACACAACCTTCACCTCCGGAATAAGAAGAAATCCATTTGGATTCGGATTTTACATCAAAAGCAGCATCTTTCGGACAACATGGCAAACCGACATTTCTCATCGCAAAAATATCAGGAATATCATCGCCCATATATGCGATTTCATCTGCTTTGATATTATTGTCACGCATCCATTCTTTGAGTTTAGGTAATTTTTCTGCGACACTCATGAAAAAATCTTTAATACCTAAATTGACAAAACGCTCCTTAACACCCGGCATGTACCCTCCGGTTATTACAGCTATCTTGTAGCCTCGTTTGACTGCTAATTGCAAGGCATAACCGTCTTTAACATTAATCGAACGTAACGGCTCTCCTTCAATCGATAAATTCAACATTGAAGGTGCTAAAACACCATCCACATCCAATACAATTGCACGTATTTTATTTAAATCTACTGCGATACTACTCATCATTAAATATTTTTATATACGCAAAGGTAGGCAAATTCCACGAAATTTCTTAACTTTGCAGTCGTTTTTAATAAAAAATTGTAGTTACAATCATATATTACATTTATTTTAATGAAAGTACTTAAATTTGGTGGAACATCAGTAGGAACTATTGAAAGTTTGACTAATGTAAAAAAAATAGTTGAAGGATTATCCGAGCCTGCAATTGTTGTCGTATCTGCACTTGGCGGAATAACCGATAAACTCATAAATACCGGCAAACTTGCATGTGAAGCCAATCCTTTATTTATTGATGAATGTTCTAACATTGTCAAACGCCATCATGATGTAATTTATGGTATCGTACCACAAAGTCGTCAGCAGAAAGTATTAGAAATTGTCGATCCTTTACTTGATGAGCTTCAGACTATCTATAAAGGCGTGTCATTAATCAAAGAATTATCTCAACGCACACTCGACGTAATCGTAAGCTATGGCGAGAGAATGTCGTCAGTTATTGTCAGCAATATTATCGATGGTGCTTGTCACTTTGATTCAAGAGAGTTTATCAAAACTGAAAAATGGTTTAATAAGAACATTGCTGACACAGATTTGACAAACAATCTTATCCATAAAACTTTTGACAATATGACGTCAAAAGTAGCCGTTATCGGAGGGTTTATATCAACAGATAGAGACACCAACGAAATTACCAACTTAGGACGAGGGGGCAGCGACTATACAGCTGCTATAATTGCTGCAGCATTAGATGCTGATGTGCTTGAAATCTGGACAGATGTCGATGGTTTCATGACAGCTGACCCAAGAATAATCAAAGATGCATACGTAATCGATCACCTCTCATTTATTGAAAGCATGGAGTTATGCAACTTTGGTGCAAAAGTTATTTATCCTCCGACAATATACCCAGTCTTCCATAAAAATATCCCTATTCGTATCCGAAACACCTTTAATTCTGAGACAAACGGCACTTGGATTACAGACGATCAACGTCAGAATACATTGCCATTAAAAGGAGTAACATCAATAAGCGATACAACTCTAATAACAGTAAAGGGAATAGATTCAGTGATAAAAACAGACATAAACACTCGTCTGCTAAATTCACTTGCAAAGAATGGTGTCAGCATATTGTTTGTCGCACAATCTGTTAATGATGAGGACATATCATTCACTGTAAAAAATTCGGATGCCGATACTGCACAATTTGTCTTAAATGAAGAATTTGCAAATGAGGTATCAAAATCTACAATAACCTCAATATCGTCATTAGACAATTTAGCAACAATTGCAATCGTAGGTGATGGTATTAGAAACATCAACAGCATTGAAGGAAGAGTTTTTAATACACTTTCAAGAAATGGTATTAATATAATTTCTATAGCACAAGGTTCATCAAAAACAAACATATCTTTTGTTATAAATATTGAATATTTACATCAAGCGATGTCACTTATTCATGAAACATTCTTCAAAAATCAGAAAACAAAATAATTTTTAAATAAATAATTTCATAAAATTATTTGCATATATTAAATATACAACCTACCTTTGCTCTTGTATTTATGTATAAGACATTGTTTAACTAACATACTTTATCAAATGAAGAAAAATTTACTATTATCAGCAGCATTCGCATGCGCTATCGGTCTTTCAGCATCGGCTGAAAACACCTTAACTGTTTTCAACACTTATTTCGATGAAAATAGTCAATCGAACGAACTTTTGACCGGTAGCTTCTACTCTGTTTCACCTAATGGTCAGTACGCAGTAGGTTTCGACGAAGGTACTATGGACTATGTTACATTTATTTGGTCGGCAGAAACAGGCAAAATCGAAGTACATCGTTGCGAAAATTATATGTACTTCTACGACGTAGCTAACGATGGTACATGTGTCGGTTCATTCCCATTGGAAGGTGCAGGTGAAAACGGTCATCGTCCGGGCTATTTCAAAGATGGTCAATGGCATGCACTTCCACAACACCACACAGTAGCAAGCGTAAGCCACACATCAAACAAGGCATTCGCAATCTCTCCTGATGGCAAATATATCGGTGGCACTCAATTCTGCGAACACGCTGACGGTGGTAATGTACGCACATATCCATGTCTTTGGGTAAAGGAAGGTGACGAATACGTTCTTCACATGTACAACGATATGGAACTCCCTGAACACCAAGGTTTCTTCCCAACAAAGATGTCAGACGATGGTCGTTATATGGTGGGAAAGATGTTCTCAGAAGTTGGTTCTACTCTTCTAGCATACGTAAAAGACGGAGAACTTCACCACTTCTATGAACTCGAAACACGCATGGAAGAATGGGTAGATGGCAACTACTATCCTGAAAGCTATATCAATGGTGTACACGATGACGGTTGGTTAAGCGATGCTGAATTCTTTGATATTGACAACAACGGCAACATGATCGGTTACTATACTCACCTTGCTGAAGGTGAAACGCCATACTCTTGTGCAGTAATGTTCAACGAAAACGAAAACAATGGCGAGATTCAGGAACTTGACTATCAAATCGGTACAGCTATCGCTAATCCAAATCAATTCTTTGTAGTTAAAGGCTCAGGCGGCTACTTCACACCTTACTATGTAGAAAATGGGGTTCAACGCACACTTCCTGATGCATTTGCAATCGATGATGCTTGCTCTGTTATCAATGACCTATCAGCTGATGGTCGCGTAATAGTTGGTACCGGTGTAGAATCATTCGAAGGTGGTGGTTACAATGTGCCTGTTCTTATCCAACTCGATGAAGAACTTGTTTCAGCTGAAATTATCCACAACGACAACATTAACATCAGAACAAGCAATGGTCAAATAGCTGTAGAAGGTGCTGAAAATGTTGCTATCTACTCAATCAATGGCGGATTAATCAGCAATTCAGCAACTGCAAACGTAGCTTCAGGTCTTTATATCGTTAAAGCAGATAACCAAGTTTACAAAATAATTGTAAAATAATATAGATTGAATCTATATATAATTAAATGGGATCTCTTCGGAGGTTCCATTTTTTTATATTGTAAAGTTTGAAAGATTGCAATTTATTAGTAAATTTCTTATTCACCGAGCATAAAAAATCTTTTTTTTATGTAACTTTGCACAACTAAAAAACACCAAAAATCTATGATTAAATTTGATAGTGACTACATGTCCGGATGCCATAGCGAAGTATTAAAACGCTTAGTTGCAACAAATATGGAAGAAACTCCGGGATATTGTTGCGATGAATATTGTCAAAGAGCCGCTGAGCTTATCAAAAATGAATGTGGCAACGATGAAGCACAGGTTTGGTTTATGGTCGGCGGGACACAAACAAATTCCACTGTACTATCAGCATTACTTAGGAATCATGAAGGTGTCATTGCCGCTGATTCAGGTCATATCGCAGTTCATGAAGCAGGAGCTATTGAAGCCTGGGGGCATAAAGTAATAGAGCTAAAATCAGTCGATGGAAAACTGTCAGCTGAATCTATAGACAACTACATTGACAATTTCTATGACGATGCTACATATCCTCACATGGTATTCCCCGGAGCTGTCTATATTTCATTTCCGACAGAATTAGGAACACTATATACACTCAAAGAACTATCTGAAATTAGCGAAACTTGCAAACGCAGAAATATACCTCTATTTATTGATGGCGCACGTCTTGGTTATGGTCTGATGTCAGAAGGCAATGATGTCACAATAAAGGATATAGCAAGATTAAGCGATGTTTTCTACATCGGAGGAACAAAAGTAGGAGCATTATTCGGAGAAGCTATTGTTGCATCAAACAGCAATCTTTTGCCCCACTTCTTCACAACTATCAAACAACATGGAGCATTACTTGCTAAAGGCAGATTATTAGGTATTCAATTTGAAACGTTATTTACCGATAATCTATACTATAACATTTCAAAGCACGCAGTAGAGCAAGCTATCAGAATTAGAGATTCATTCGTGAAAAATGGGTATAAATTAGCAATCAATTCTCCTTCTAATCAACAATTTATCGTACTTCCAAATGAAATAATGGATAAATTATCAGAATATGTATCATTTGAAGTATGGGGTAAGCGCGGAGAAACAGAAACGACAGTAAGATTTGTTACATCATGGGCTACACAAGCAGAAGATGTTGATTCCCTCATTAATATATTAACAAACATCAAACAATAAAAATTATGAATATTAACATAAAATTCGACGAACAAATAGCCAACACACTTCCTGACTTCAAAATGATTGAAATTGAAGCAGATGTGACTAATAACGAAACAAGTGAAGAGCTATGGAATGACTTGATAAAAGAAGGAGAACGTATCAAATCACTTTACCCTATTGAAACTATTAATAAACGTCTTGCGATTGCTGCGACTCGCGTTGCATACAAGAAATTAGGTAAAGAGCCAAACCGATATCGACCCTCAGCAGAAGCTCTATGCAGAAGAGTCGTTAAAGGCATGGAATTATATCGCATCAACACATTAGTCGATTTGATTAATCTCATCTCAATCAGAAGCGGTTATAGCATCGGTGGTTTTGATTTAGATAAAATCGCAGGCAATGAATTAACACTTGGAGTCGGAAAACACAATGAAGGCTTTGAAGCAATTGGCAGAGGTCCTCTCAATATCGAATTTCTACCGGTCTATAGAGATGCAATCGGAGGTATCGGAACACCCACGAGCGATACTGAACGCACCAAATTAACTCTATCGACTAAACGTCTATTGATGACAATCAATGTCTATGGTGAAGAAATGCCGATAGATGATTGCATTGATTACACAACTAAACTTTTGGAGAAGTATGCTGATGCTAAAAACATCGAAATTTCAGTCAAACATATTAGCAAATAATACCTATTTATTAAATTTAACTACCCTGTTAACATTTTTAACTATTGACCACCTAAGAGACCTTATGTGGTCATTTTTATATTCTAAAACTATGTTATAAAACATATTTTCAACACCCTTGTTGCTACAAAATTTGCTTCGACAATCATTTTTTATTAATTTTGCATCGCAATTACGAATAAGAATAACTTGAAACAGAGGTTTTTAGTCTTATTCCACTGCCGAAAATCGGTGGGAACTCAAAGATAAGCCAACACTCATCTTGCAGAGTTTTATTTTTTAATTTAAACCGAAGTATAGTGAAATCATGGTCAATCATTTTGACTATTGCATTTTTACTATTTCTAACCTCATCTCATTCTACTGAACCGACTGAAGCAAGAATTGGAGAGTATGCTCCACTGTTCAGCATAAAGAATGAAACTTCAAACTTGAATCTTCAAGAGATGAGAGGGAAATATGTATTATTATCATTTTGGTCGCTGACAGATGCTCAATCACGTATTGAGAACACAAAATATTCATCATTCAGCAAATCAATTGATAATAGCAAATTAGAGTTGATTTCTATAAACATTGACTCCGACAGAACATTATGGGAGCAAATAATAGAAATCGATAATTTGGATGCAAAAAGTCAATATTCGTCAATGGATATAGTCAAAGGAAACATCTTCGATGATTATTATCTTGAGACAGGAAACAGAGCCTTTTTAATTAATCCTAATGGAAAAATTGAGGCAGTAAATCCTTCAGTTAACCAATTGGTTCGACTAAACTGAATTAAGTGAAAATTCTGCTTAAAAAAGCATTTATTTAGAATGAGACGCTCAAATAATTTTTTGGACGTCTCTTTTTCTTTATCTAAACTCATATCTTTAAAGCAAATTTATTAATTTTGTAGTCTAATAACAATGTAACATGATTGATTATATATCCGGAAACATCGCAGAATTAACGCCGACAACAGCAGTAATTGACTGTAGCGGTATTGGTTATGAAATTAACATTTCATTAATTGACTATACAGCAATACAAAACCTTACAAAAGTAAAACTATACATTCATGAAGCGATAAGAGAAGATGCACATCTTCTTTATGGTTTTACAACACGAAGAGGTCGCGAACTATTCCGATTGCTGATTGGTGTCAGTGGAGTCGGACCAAACACAGCGCGTCTTATTCTATCTGCAATGAGTGTTGATGATCTTGAGCAAACAATATCGTCAGGAAATGATTCCATGCTCAAATCTGTCAAAGGAATTGGTTCAAAAACAGCACAAAGAATAATTGTTGACCTAAAAGATAAAATAAAAGTAGGGGAACATACGTTATTATCTCAGTCACCTGCATCTTCTGAGGTGTTTGATGAGGCATTGATGGCATTGACAATGTTGGGTTTCACGTCGCAACAAAGTCAAAAAGTATTGAAAAAACTTTTCGCCGACAATCCGAATATCAACGTAGAAAATGCCATAAAGCAAGCACTTAAGATGCTATAGTGACAATGTTTGTAATGCTATTCGAAAAATATTGAGTGCATTACACATTGAATTTATGAGAAATAACAAAAGTAGAAATAACAATAAATCGGTCAAAGTGTGGATAGTGATAGCTGTAGTATCACTATTCGCAACTATTATATCCTACGGTCAATACACAAAATCAGAATTACCTCCGCCACCACCGGCTCCGGAAGAATCAAAATCAAAAGAAAACACCGACAGCAATTCAATAATCTATAAAGTCAGTCCGACCATACCGATGGATTATGAAGACTACAAAGGATTGGAATATGCTGCCGATCTTCGCACTCCGTCAAATATCAAAACTGAAGCTGAATTTGATCCTGAGACAGGAATGTATGTAATCCGAACAAAAGTCGGCGACTATGAAATCATCACACCATATCAAATCAGTGCAGATGAGTATAACAAGATTTCTGTCAGAAACGATATGATGGACTATTATCGCAGTCGTAACGCAGAATCATTTGAAAAGAAAGATAAAGAGCCATTCAACATATTTGACATGAACTTTGCTCTCGGACCATTAGAAAAAGTATTCGGTCCGGGTGGAGTACGATTGACTACTCAAGGTTCAATTCAACTTTCAATGGGCATCAAGAGTAATAAGACAGATAACCCTGCCCTATCATTGAATTCTCGAAGAAAGACATATTTCGATTTCGATCAAAAAATTCAAGCCACAATCAATGCGTCAGTAGGCGACAAGATGAAATTTGACATGACCTACAATACAGATGCGACATTTGATTTTGACTCTAAAAATCTTAAACTTGCATACGAAGGCAAGGAAGATGAAATCATCAAAAACATTGAGGCCGGAAATGTCAGCATGACCACCGGTTCAAGCCTAATCAGAGGTAGCACTGCCCTATTTGGTTTTAAGACAAAACTTCAATTCGGCAAATTGACTCTTACCGGTCTGCTATCACAACAAAACAGTGAGTCACAGACTATTAACACCACAGGTGGTGTTCAATCAACAAAATTCTCTGTAAAAGCAGACGAATATGATGCAAACCGTCATTTCTTTTTAGGACATTATTTCCATGATAATTATGACACGTTTGCATCTAAATTACCATTTGTGTCCTCCGGTATAAATATCACTCGCATTGAAATATGGGTAACAAATAAAAGTGGCAACTACAACGAGTCACGCAACTTTGTTGCATTTATGGACCTTGGAGAAAGCGAAAGTTTAGCAAGTACTCATTGGATTCCTAATTATGGATATGAAACGCCATCCAACCAATCAAACGACTTATTGAGTGTTATCAAAGAAGAATATCCCGATGCAAGAAATATCAATCAAGTCACTCAAGCATTAGAACCATTATCAGCATTTGGAATTGTCGGAGGTCAAGACTATGAGAAAGTAGAGAGTGCTCGTTTGCTCAAAGAGAGCGAATACACTCTTAACTCAACTCTTGGCTACATTTCATTAAAGACAGCATTGGCTACAGATGAAGTATTGGCCGTAGCCTACGAATACACATATAAAGGCAAAGTTTATCAAGTCGGTGAGTTTTCAAGCGACGTATCAAATACAGAACAATCACTATATTTGAAAATGCTAAGAGGTACAACTGTTTCTCCAAAGTTACCTATGTGGAAACTTATGATGAAAAATGTTTACTCTCTTGGTGCATACCAGCTACAAAACAAGAATTTCAAGCTTAATATAAAATATCTTAGTGATACGACCGGTACAGAGATTGTGTATCTTCCTGTCGGTCCAATCTCCAATCAGCCACTTTTACAAGTGATGAATCTTGACCGTATAGATTCAAATCAAGAATCTAACCCGGATGGTTTCTTCGACTATATTGAAGGATATACTGTACTGTCATCATCAGGAAAAATCATATTTCCTGTAGTTGAGCCATTTGGTTCAAATCTCGAAAAGAAAATTGGAGATAAAGCATTGGCAGAGCCATATATGTATAAAGAATTATATGATTCGACTCTTACCGTTGCACGACAATTTGCCGATAAGAATAAATTTATGATATCGGGTGAATACCAGGCATCCAATGGTGCACAAATACGTCTAAATGCGATGAATGTGCCACGAGGTTCGGTAGTCGTAACAGCCGGTGGGGTAACTTTGGTTGAGAATAGCGACTATACAGTGGATTACAACATGGGTATTGTCACAATTACAAATCAGAGTATCATTGATTCCGGAACAAATGTAAGCGTCAGTCTGGAAAATCAATCTGCATTCAGCATGCAAAGAAAGACACTTCTCGGTCTTGATGCACAATATAAATTCAGCAAAGATTTCACACTTGGTGCGACAATATTGCATTTCTCGGAAAAAGCATTGACAGAGAAAGTTAATATTGGAGATGAAGTAATAAATAATACGATGTGGGGCGTCAACCTATCGTTTAATAAAAAATTTATGTGGTTGACAAATCTACTTAATAAAATTCCGACGATCAATGCCACTGCTCCGTCATCAATTAATCTTACAGCAGAATTTGCACAATTGGTTCCTCATCAACAAAAAAGCGGCACAAACCAAGGGTCAAGCTATATCGATGACTTTGAGACAACACAGACAGGCATAGACCTACGTTCGCCATATTCATGGTTTTTAGCACCGACTCCATACGATACTAATTCAGATGCATTATTCCCAGAAGCGAGTCTGATCAACAATGTTGATTATGGTAAGAATAGAGCCTTATTGGCATGGTATTATATCGATAGATTATTCACTCAAAAGAATTCATCGATGGCTCCGGGATATATAAAAAATGACCTTGAGCAATTATCAAATCCATACGTCAGAGAGGTGACATCACGCGAAATATTTCCAAATAGAGAGTTAAGCTATGGCGAATCATCAACGATTCAAACTCTCAACCTTTCATTCTACCCGTCAGAACGTGGTCCTTACAACCTTGATGCCGTAAACATTGACTCTGAAGGCAATCTTCTTAACCCAGAAAAGCGTTGGGGTGGCATTATGAGAAAAATGGATAATTCCAACTTTGAAAATTCAAATATCGAATACGTTCAATTTTGGTTGATGGACCCATTCCTCGATAATGAGAATGATAACTTAGAAGGTGGTGACTTGTATTTCAACTTTGGAGAGATTAGTGAAGACATCCTCAAAGATGGTATGAAAAGCTACGAAAATGGGTTGCCGGTAGATGGCGATAATTCATTTATAAGCGAGACTAATTGGGGTAAAGTTTCTCGTCAAAATTCATTGACATACGCTTTCGAAAATACAGACAACGCACGACTTCTTCAAGACGTCGGTTTTGATGGGCTGTCAAACACTGAAGAATTTGCGTTTGGTTCGTATAAGAATTTCCTTGATGAATTACGTATAAAGTTGTCATCGACAAGCATTGCAAACATGCAAGATAATCCATTCTCGCCAATGAATGACCCTGCCGGTGATAATTATCATTTCTATCGCAATCCTTGGTATGACGAACAACGAGCATCTATCCTCGAACGATACAAACATTATAATGGCACAGAGGGTAACTCATTATCGCCTGACCAATCGGACAATACTCAATATCAATCATCAAGAAGTGTTCCCGATGTTGAAGATATTAACCAAGACAATACGCTTAACGAATACGAACGCTATTTCCAATATAAGGTATCGATAAGACCTGAAGATCTTGAAGTTGGCAAAAACTACATTACCGACAAGCAAGTATCAATGGTACGAACAAGAAATGGTGAAGACCAACAAGTTGTGTGGTATCAATTTAAAATTCCATTGAGTGCACCGGATAAAATCGTCGGTTCAATTAATGACTTTTCGACAATTCGTTTTGCCCGCATATTTATGACGGGATTTAAGAAAGAAACACACTTACGTTTTGCTACTCTTGAACTTGTCAGAGGCGAATGGCGTGATTATGAGTTTAACCTAAACAGTAGAAACGATGCTCCGGCAGAAGGTCAATTAGACCTATCGATAGTAAATATCGAAGAAAATGCCGGCAGAACACCGGTCAACTACGTACTACCTCCGGGAGTGACACGTATTCAAGACCCGGGTCAGACACAAGCGACACAACTCAATGAGCAATCAATGTCGATGAAAGTTACCGACCTTCAAGCCGGTGACGCACGTGGTGTGTATAAAAATACTCAACTTGATTTAAGAATTTATAAACGACTTCAAATGTGGGTTCATGCTGAAGCGTTGGTTGACGATTTGACAGATTTAAAAAATGGAGATTTGTCTCTATTTGTCAGAATCGGTTCGGATGTGAAGAACAATTACTATGAATATGAAATACCATTGGAAGTAACTCCTCCGGGTAAATATAGTAATTTCAGTTCGACTGATAGAAAAATAGTATGGCCGGAAAGCAACTTCCTTAACATACCTCTCGATGTCTTCACTAATCTAAAAACCGAAAGAAATCGAGAGAAAAGCATTGAGGGAAGTGGCATCGGATATACCACTCTATACACAAAGCGTGACCCTGAAAACAGCAATAACAGCGTTACAGTGCTTGGTAATCCTTCACTAAGCGATGTAAGAATGATGCTTATCGGTGTTCGAAATAAATCAAACACAGTGAAAGACGGTACTGTCTGGGTCAATGAAATGAAAGTGACAGACTTTAATCAAGACGGAGGTTGGGCAGCAAAAGCCAACATGAATCTTTCAATCAGTGATTTGGCGACAGTCAATGTCGGCGCACATGTTGAGACTGCCGGTTTCGGTGGTGTTGACCAAGGTTTGGCGTCTCGACGACTTGATAACTATGAACAATATAATGTCGCTGTACAAGCAGATTTGGGTAAATTGATTCCGGAGAAAGCAAAATTAAACGCGCCTATCTACTACTCTATCTCTAAAGAATCTACAACTCCGAAATACAATCCGTTGGACCAAGACATACTCTTGAAAGATGCTTTAGATGCAACAAGTACCAAAGAAGAGAGAGATTCTATCAGTTCGTATGCAGTCACCCAAAAGACTGTAGAAAGTTTTTCGCTTTCCGGACTGAAATTCAATATTCAAAGTAAAAATCCAATGCCTTGGGATCCTGCAAACTTCCAAGTCAGCTTCTCGTTCAATAAACAAAAGAATGCAGATCCAACGACCGAATATGAAAACACAAGTGATTACAGAGGAAGTTTCCAATATAGTTACAATCCATACATAAAAGGATTAAAGCCATTTGGTTGGATTAAGAGCAAAAGTAAACACCTCAAATTCTTTAAGGATTGGGAACTTAATTGGATGTTCAATTCATTGACATTCTACACCAATATTTCACGCTACTATTATGAACAACAGACAAGAAGCGAAATTGATACTTATTTCCAACTTCCTGTTCAAGTGAGCAAGAATTTTAATTGGGATCGTCAATTATCATTGACATGGAATCTTACCAAATCTCTGAATTTCTCATTCAGTAGCAATACGACTGCACGTATCGAAGAAAGCCTCGGAGCAGTAAACAAAAAATTATTCCCCGATAAATACAAAGAATGGCGTGACACTGTTTGGAATTCAATAAAAGGATTCGGAACACCATGGAATTATAATCAGACATTTACAGCATCATATAAGGCTCCTTTCAGCAAGATTCCTGTACTTGATTACTTAACCGCTTCTATATCGTATAATGCGACATATAAGTGGGATCGTGGAGCATCAATTGACGGAATCAGCATGGGCAATTCTATACAAAATCAAGCAACATGGAATGGAGATGCAAGATTGAATTTTGAAACTCTTTTCAATAAGAGTAAATACCTTCAAGAGGTGAATAAAAAATTCTCATCATCTAAAAGCACAAGAAACACCAATAGCAAAAAGGATCGTCCAAAAAGATTTGAAAGAGCTATAACATTAACTCCCGATACATCTACATATATTAAGCACAATCTTAAAACCAAAAGTGTAAAAGTAGTTGCTCGAGATGGACAAAATGTTGTCAGACTGCAAACAAAAGTAGTCGATGAAAATACTATTGAAATTTTAGACCGAGGCAAACGCAGCATGAAGGTGACAATTACAGAGGTTAAAAAGGAAGAAAAAAATACTTGGAAAGAAATTGCAGATCATTCAGTCCGATTCCTTATGATGCCACGCAGTTTCAGCTTTAGGTATCGAAATTCTCGCTCTATGTCATTGCCACTCTTTAAACCGGAAGTAGGCGATATATTCGGACAGACAAATAATTACGGACCGATGTCGCCGGGTCTTGACTTTGCATTTGGATTTATCGACGAGACATACGTTGATAAAGCATTAGCACGCGAATGGTTAATGGTCGATGGTTCTCAAACATCGCCTGCAATATGGAATGAGACTCAAGAATTTAACTTTGAACTAAATCTTGAACCAATCAGGGGTTTGAAGATCTTATTGACATCAAATCATACAGACAATCGTACTCAACAAGTACAATTTATGTATTCAGATATGCCAACGACAAGAACCGGATCGTTTACAAAAACTCACTGGGCTATATCGACTGCATTAAAAGGCTCAAATGCAGCCGATGGATATGCAAATCAATCATTCAATGAATTTTTGAATAATATACCAATTATTACACAACGCATACAATCACAATACGTCGGCACGCAATATCCTTCATCAGGATTTTTAGAAGGATCACCACTTGCCGGCACAACATACAATCCTGCAGTGGGTACTGTGAGCAATTCAAGCAGTGATGTGTTGATTCCTGCATTTGTGGCAGCCTACTCCGGTCTTGACGTCAACAAAATCGATTTGTCGGCATTTCCGGGTCTTGGTTCTATGCGACCAAATTGGAGAATCACATACGATGGTATTATTCAAATGGGCAATCTGAAGAACATATTTAAGAGTTTTACAATTTCTCACGCATATCAGTGTACATATTCAGTCGGCTCATACACAAGCTATCTTAATTGGATCGGTATAGATGGAGAAAAAGGGTTCACAATGGACGAATTGACTCAACAGCCAATTCCGTCATCACCTTATAACATATCATCTGTAGCCATTACCGAAAAATTTGCACCGTTAATCGGAGTTAGTGCAACGATGAAAAATGACCTCACATTCAATGCAGAGTATAGAGATAGTCGTACGTTGACATTAAATTCGAGTGCAGGGCAAATTGTTGAAGCGACAAGCAAACAATTAACAATCGGTGCAGGATACAAAATAGCAAATTTCAACACTATATTAAAACTTGGTTCTAAACAAGGTGGTGTAAGCAATGACCTTTCGTTAAATCTTGATTTCTCATTCTCCAATAATCAGTCATTAATACGAAAGATTGAGACAGCATTTACACAAGCGACAAATGGCACACAAACAATGTCAATCAACTTTACAGCAAGTTATGTGTTAAGCAAACGAATAACATTGTCGGCATTCTTTGACCACCAAGTCAATACGCCACTTGTCTCAAACTCATCATATCCTACATCAAATTCTAATTATGGAATATCAATAAATATGTCTTTGGCTCGATAAAATTTAACTACTTGCTAAAACATATTGTCAATTGAGCAAATTTTCATTAACTTTGCAAAATAAATCTATGATTTAAAATCATATTAATCGACAAAAGGAAATAAACGTAAATAATTATGTATAGAAACAGAACATGCGGTGAATTACGCATTACAGATTGTGGCACAGAAGTAACATTATCAGGATGGGTACAACGCACTCGTAAAATGGGTGGTATGACATTTGTTGACATCCGTGACAGATATGGGATTACACAAGTCGTTTTTAATAACGAAGTAAATGAAGAACTATGTAATAATGCAAACAAACTCGGACGCGAATATGTAGTGCAAATCAGTGGTACTGTTTCTGAACGTTCAAGTAAAAACACTAATATTCCGACAGGCGAAATTGAAATTATAGCAAGTTCACTCAAAGTATTGAACAAAAGCGAAGTTCCTCCTTTCACCATTGAAGACAATACAGACGGTGGTGATGATATCAGAATGAAATATCGCTATCTTGACCTACGTCGTCCTGAAGTTAAGAAAAATATCGAGCTTCGTCATAAAATGGCATTTGAGATTCGTCGTTACTTAGATGCTGAAAATTTCTTAGAAATAGAAACACCTATACTTGTAAAATCAACACCGGAAGGAGCACGCGATTTCATCGTACCTTCACGTATGAATCCCGGAGAATTTTATGCACTACCACAATCTCCACAGATTTTCAAACAATTGCTAATGGTCAGCGGTTTTGATCGCTATTTCCAAATTGCAAAATGTTTTCGCGATGAAGACCTTCGTGCCGATCGTCAACCGGAATTTACACAGATCGACTGCGAAATGAGTTATGTCGAACAGGAGGACGTAATCCAAATGTTTGAAGGACTTGTAAAACATATCTTCAAATACGTTAAAGGTATTGAATTTAACGAGCCATTCCAACGCATAACTTGGCACGACGCAATGAAATATTACGGCAGCGACAAACCTGATGTTCGTTTCGACATGAAATTTGTTGATATCACAGACCTTGTGAAAGGCAAAGGTTTTGTGGTTATGGATGATGCAGAATCGACAATCGGTATTTGTGCAAAAGGTTGTGCCGGCTATACTCGCAAGCAGACAGATGAGCTAACAGATTTTGTAAAACGTCCTCAAATCGGAGCAAAAGGTCTTGTATGGGTAAAGATTGATGAACAAGGAGAAATCAAGAGCTCTGTCGGCAAATTCTTTACAGACGAACAAATCAAAGAATGGGCAGAAAGAATGGGCGCAACAAATGGCGACTTGATGCTCATTATGAGTGGAGATACAATGAAGACTCGTAAGGCATTATGCGAATTACGTCTTGAAATGGGTAACCGTCTTGGTCTTCGCGACAAGAATGTGTTTGCTCCATTGTGGGTTGTCGATTTCCCTCTATTTGAATGGGATGAAGAGACACAACGCTATTATGCTATGCACCACCCATTCACATCACCAAATCCGGAAGACATCGCAATGCTTGACACAGATCCGGGCAAAGTAAGAGCTACGGCTTACGACATTGTTGTTAATGGTACTGAACTTGGTGGTGGCTCAATAAGAATTCATGATTCAGAACTTCAAGATAAGATGTTTGAGCTTCTTGGCTTCACTAAAGAAAAAGCACAAGAACAATTTGGCTTCTTGATGAGTGCATTTAAATACGGAGCACCTCCACACGGAGGCTTGGCATTAGGTTTCGACCGATTTGTGTCAATCCTTGCCGGACTTGATTCTATTCGCGACGTAATTGCATTCCCTAAAAATAATAGTGGTAGAGACGTTATGAACGAATCTCCATCACCAATCGATCAAGCACAACTTGACGAGCTCAATTTAGCAATCACTCTACCAGAGGAATAATCTAAAATCAATAACAAAAGACTGCGCGGTGTTAAAAAAGCATTGCGCAGTTATTTACTAAATAGATATGATAACAGTTCATGATGTTGCTTCTACCATAGAAGAATTTGCTCCAAAATCAATTCAAGAATCATACGATAATGCCGGATTACAAATTGGTGATCCGACTATGATTGTATCAGGAATTTTGATTTGCTTAGATGTCACAGAGGCAATCGTATCGGAAGCAATAGAAAAAAATTGCAACTTAATTATATCTCATCATCCTTTGATTTTTACAGGTCTTAAAGACATCACCGGACGAAATAATACCCAACGCATAGTAATAAAAGCAATACAAGAAAACATTGCCATCTATTCTGCACACACCAATTTAGACAGTGCACAGAATGGAGTAAGCTATGAAATTGCCAATATATTAGAATTAAGTGACATACATACGCTATGTCCACGCGAGAATGATTCAAATATCGGATTAGGAGCAGTCGGAGAAATCCAACCGATGCCTACTATCGAATTCTTAAAGCTAATAAAGGAAAAATTCAATGTTAAAGCGCTAAAATACAGCGCTCTATCACCTCAAAATGTAATTAAAAAAGTTGCAATATGCGGTGGTTCTGGCGCATCGTTTATCAATGACGCTATACGTTCAGGAGCAGACATTTATATAACAGGCGATATAAAATATCACGACATCACATCCTATTCAGATAAAATTCTCATTGCAGATATTGGTCATTACGAAAGTGAACTATGCACAAAAATGATTTTTAAACGTATTATTAGCGAAAAATTTGTTAACTTTGCAACATATTTATCAGAATCAGAAAAGAATCCGATAAATTACATATAAAATATTATAATATTCCATACTTGAACAACTATATACAAAATATATGGCTACAGAAAAGAAAACAGAAAAAGATCGCAGCGTGGAAGATCGCCTAAAGGCATTATTCCAATTACAAACACTTCTTTCAGAGATTGATCGTATCAAAACTTTACGTGGCGAATTGCCAAATGAAGTAAAAGACCTCGAAGATGAAATTGTTCGTTTCCAAACACGTATTCAAAAATACGAGGAAGAAATCACAGAACTCAAAAAGAAAGTATCTCAAAAAGGCATTGAAATCAAAGAACGCGAAGCAAAAATCGCGAAATATCAAAGCCAACAAGATAATGTTAGAAATAACAGAGAGTATGATTTCTTGAATAAGGAAATTGAATTCGAAGGTCTTGAAATCGAATTGGCAGAGAAGAACATTCGCGATTACACAAAAGCACAAGAACACAAAGCTGAAGAAATCGAAAAAGCTAAAGAAGAATTAGCTGATAATGAGCACATCTTGGCTGAGAAGAAAAACGAGCTTGAAGAAATTGTATCAGAAACAAAACAAGAAGAAGAAAACATTCGCGACAAAGCGAAAGCTCTCGAGCCATTAATTGACGCTTATACATTAGCAGCATTCAAACGTATTCGCAAGAATACACGTAATGGTCTTGGAATTGTAACTGTTCAAAGAAATGCTTGTGGTGGTTGCTTCAATCGTATTCCGGCACAACGTCAATTGGAAATAAAAATGCACAAAAAAATCATTGTATGCGAATATTGCGGTCGCATCATGATAGATGCAGCATTGGCAGGCATTGAAGAAACAAAACCGACAGTAGCACCAAGAAAAAGATCAAGATCTTAACATAACATAGAGAGGTAAATCGCTGCAATATAAATATGTTTGTTATGATGCTTTGAGGTATAGATAAATCTATCCACCGGCATAAAGCATAAACGAACTCGGGAAGAGAAAAATACTCTTACCCGAGTTTTTACGTACATAATAGCTATAAAGCACCTCGTCTATGAATTAGATTTTTTGAATTACGGATTTTTTTCCGTAATTCAAAAAAAATAACTACCTTTGCAGTCGATTTAAAAAAGAAAAATTAATTTACAATATAATAAAGATGAAAGCATTCGTATTTCCAGGTCAAGGAGCTCAATTCGTTGGAATGGGTAAAGACCTTTACGACAACAATGAGACAGCAAGAGAAATGTTTGAAAAAGCAAACGAAATTCTTGGCTTCAGAATCACAGATTTGATGTTCAATGGTACTGAAGAAGACCTTAAGCAAACAAAGGTTACTCAGCCGGCTATATTCCTTCACTCAGTAATCTTGGCAAAGACTATGGGCGAAGAATTCCGTCCTGACATGGTGGCAGGTCACTCTTTGGGAGAATTCTCAGCACTCGTAGCTGCAGGCGCATTGTCATTTGAAGAAGGTCTTAAACTCGTATTCGCTCGCGCACAAGCAATGCAAAAGGCATGCGAACTTCGTCCTTCTACAATGGCTGCAGTACTTGCATTGGCAGACGAAAAGGTAGAGGAAATCTGCGATACTATTGATGACGTGGTAGCTCCTGCCAACTATAATTGCCCGGGTCAAGTAGTTATCTCAGGTACAGAAGAAGGTATTGATGCTGCATGCGCTAAACTTTTGGAAGCAGGTGCTAAGCGTGCAATGAAACTCAAAGTCGGTGGTGCGTTCCACTCTCCTCTTATGCAACCGGCACAAGATGAGTTGGCTGCTGCTATCGAAGTTGCAAAGTTTGAGACTCCTATCTGCCCTATATACCAAAATGTAGATGGCAAGCCTCACACTGACCCTGTAGAAATCAAAGAAAACCTTATCAAGCAATTGACAGCTCCTGTACGTTGGACATACGACGTTCAAGCAATGATTGCTGATGGCGCTAAGGAATTTATCGAACTCGGTCCGGGTGCAGTTCTTCAAGGTCTTGTTAAGAAGATTGACCGCACAATGACAGTTTCAGGTCGTCAGTAATTTAAGTGCACAAAACATATCACAATAAAGCCGGTCCACAAAGCTCGGCTTTGTTGTTGTTAAGCACCAATCATTGACTATAACAACACAACAGCCGAACTGAGAAGCCCGGCTGTTGTGTTTTGGATTTCAGAATATCAGTGTGATAATCGACACACTTATATTGCCATTATAGGACTGCTTTTGTCACACATGAGTTGTTGCCTTGGCTAACTTTTACGATTGCAAAACCATTGAGGTGGCTTAGGTCAATACGAGTATCATCAGAAGATATATTACTGCGAGATTCAAGCACACGTCCGTCAAGTGAAACGACCTCGAGAGAATATGGTTGGTCCTCATCTGCGAGAGAAACTCGTAATTCACCATTAACAATATAAGCTTTGAGTGCTGACTCTTTTACATCTGACAGACAATCAATTGATGTATTCTTAGACGAAAGATCAATCTTATCTGCATTAAGAATTTCTGCTGTTCTTGTATTGAATGCGAATACTATAACAGAAATATTATCTTTATCAATAACCTTGTCAGGAATTGCCAATTCGTAATCCAAAGAATAAGTATCACCACTTGAAATAGTAGATTCGAAACTTGAAGCTCCTGTCTTAGAGAGAGATCCTTCACGCGATACATTTTCGTAATACATCAATTCGGCAGGAATAGTTGCCGGCATATAATAAAACTCTCCACTTAGAGCTGAGAAATTGCAGTTGTTAACTTGGGAGTAAGCAGTATTATCCGGGTTATGTACTTTGTTTTCATAGATTGCATAGCACATGCGATAGATGTCGTCGGCATTGTTATAATCCTTCGCAAACTCCACATCTGCATGAATCTTTACTACATCTCCATCTTTTTCTGCAGTAGCATTTATTCCAACATAAGTCGGACGCTTGGCAATCTCAAAAAATGGTTCATAGTTAAACTTGCCTGACTTTTTGAACTCTGTGCCACCCAACACACCATCTTCATCAATACGATTGATAACGATAAGCGGAACTTGTGTCAACCATCGTGAAATGCCATGCTGATAGTTACATTCAAGGACATCACGAATGTGAACATCGACATAGATAAGTTCATCTTTGTAACGGTTTTTTAGATAGTGGGCATAAGCAGTTCCGTCCGGACAACTATTGCACCATGTACCAGTACCCTTCTCTACCACCATTTTACGTTGGAAATAAGAGCAGATAATGTAGTCGGAAACAATATCAACGAGCGTACCATCTTCCAATTCGCCGGAGATAGTGTATTCTGTATTCTTTCCGACCTCTACAGGCACATCAAAGCTATACTCAATCTTTTCATTGATAGCAAACACTTTATCCACTGCAGTTCGGAATGTTTGCCCACCTGTGCCATCATCAAACCTCACAGAAGCAACGATATTTTTGAAATCGTATGTCTTACCGGCATTGATTACCGAGCCATTGACATTTACTGTCTCAACATTGCCACAGAAGCGTTGTGTATTATCGGTAACAAGGAGTTTTTCATCATCGAGTTCACCGATAGCAATATTATCAACAGCAAGAATGAATTTATTGGTGCTATTGCAGACAAAAGCAACATAAATGGTTTTACCATTGTAGTCTGCCAAAGATTCAAGGTGAGTGTTCCATACATTAGATTCCGCACTAATAGAGGCAATCTCGACAAAAGACTCAACATTAGTGTCGGTAGTCGATATCATCACTTTGTAAGATTCCCTTAAATGCTTGTAGATAGAAACGGCATCCCATCTCAGATAGGCATTTGCCGACTTAATTTCTATGGCATCGGTAATAAGCCAATTGTCTTGTGCTGTTTCGTTACCTGTATGCGACATACTGATAGCCGAGAAACCATTCTCATAAGTACTTGCAATTATCCAGCCATCGGTACCGGAAATGCTTTTATAACACTCCTTGACAAGTGTGGATCCGTCATTATCGTATGTAACGAAAGTCTTCGGCATTCCCTTGTCGAAATTTTGTGTCCAAAAATCTGATGCAGTCACATTTGCTACGCCCATGAGCGAAGTCAATGCAATAATAGATAAACTTTTGATATTCATTTTTGGTTTTAAAATATTCTGGTCTTAATCGTCACAAAATTAGCTATTAAAATTAATACTTGCAAACACTGTAGTCCTAAACAATACGTCACAAATAATCAGATAATAGTTAAAAACATCAAATATCGAAGCAAATAGATTATTAATCGGACAAAAATACGTATCTTTGTAGCCGAATTTTAACACAACTATAACATTAAATTTTTTAGTCTATATGAAAATAGCAATAGTTGGCGCAAGTGGTGCTGTCGGACAAGAGTTCCTCCGTGTGCTCGATGAGCAGAATTTCCCTATCGACGAACTACTTCTTTTCGGTTCAAGCCGAAGCGCAGGTAAAGAATACGAATTTCGTGGCAAGAAATATACAGTCAAAGAGTTGAAGCATAACGACGACTTCAAAGGTGTAGATATCGCATTCACTTCTGCAGGTGGCGACACATCTAAGGAATTTGCCGAGACTATCACAAAGCATGGTACGATCATGATCGATAACTCATCGGCTTTCCGCATGGATGCAGATGTGCCATTGGTAGTGCCGGAAGTCAATGGTGAAGATGCGTTGACAAGACCACGCAACATCATCGGCAACCCTAACTGCACAACAATACAAATGGTCGTGGCTCTCAATCCAATCCACAAGCTATCTCCTATCCGTCGCGTACACGTAGCAACTTATCAGGCTGCAAGTGGTGCCGGTGCAAGTGCTATGGCTGAGTTGGCAAAGCAATATGAGCAGATTATCAATGGCGAAGAGCCAACAGTAGAAAAGTTCTCTGCTCAATTGGCCTACAACCTCATCCCACAAGTAGATGTATTTATGGACAACGGCTACACGAAAGAGGAAATGAAGATGTTTAACGAGACAAAAAAGATTATGCATACTGACGATATCGCAGTTTCAGCGATGTGTGTCAGAGTTCCTGTGCTTCGTGCGCATAGCGAGGCTATCTGGGTAGAGACAGAAAGTCCTATCAGCGTAGAAGATGCACGCAAAGCATTTGAACAAGCTCCGGGTCTCGTTGTGATGGATAACCCTGCTGAAAAGGAATACCCTATGCCACTCCACATTGCCGACAAGGATCCTGTCTATGTCGGTCGTCTTCGCAAAGACCTTTGCAACGATTGTGGATTGACATTCTGGGTAGTCGGCGACCAAATCAAGAAGGGTGCAGCTCTCAATGCAGTGCAAATCGCACAATATCTACTTAAACATGAATTTGGCAAATAAATCCGAACAACACATAACTTATGCGTTGCAGATAAAGTGACACCTAAAGTCAGATAGAATAACTAATATATTGGTAAAGAGTTCGGTATTGCACCGGGCTCTTTTCTTTTAACCTATATCTCTTAGTTAATATCGCTTCATATCAAGTAAAACCTGTTGCTTTTATTTATAACCATAACATCCATTAAGCTAAAACTACACCAACCATTTTGACCATTTGACGTCAATTTGCAGACTAAAAATGAGCAAGTTATTCTATAGGTAAAATATCATATCTTGCAATCACGATGTAAATAAAAGAGCTTGACGAAAATTGCCAAGCTCTTCTGTAATCTTTATTACGACTTATTGTGCAACTATGTTGCAAGTGCATTTAAGTCTATTTAGCATATATTATTTCAATGCCTTAGCACGTCTTGAATCCCACATGAAGTATGTAATCAAGAGAGCGTAAGCCACGATACCAAGCACTTGTGATGTGCCTGCTGAGAGTGGGTTGACATATTCGAAACCAGCAAATTTTGTAATCGCTGCAAATACGCCAAACAATGCACCACCAGCGATGAGACCTGATGCGATGAGTGTACCACGGTCGCGACGAGCATCGTTAATTGCTTTGTTCTTAGAGCTATTGCCTACGAAATAAGCAACTGCACCACCGACAAGCATAGGAGTATTGAGGTGCAATGGAATGAACATACCAAGGCAGAATGCCAATGCAGGCACGCCGAGCCAGTTGAGAATGAGTGCAAGGATAGCACCTACCATGTAGAGAATCCAAGGTGTGTCGCCACCCATCATGAGAGGCTCAATCACCTTAGCCATTGCGTTAGCTTGTGGAGCTACGAGTGCGTCAGGGTTGCTTGGGTCGAAACCATAAACTTGGTTGAGGACGAGGATTACACCACCCACAGTTGCTGCAGAAGCGATTGTACCGAGGAATTTCCAAGTCTCTTGCTTCTTAGGAGTAGAACCGAGCCAGTAGCCGACCTTGAGGTCAGTCACGAAGCCACCTGCCATAGAGAGTGCAGTACATACCACACCACCGATTACCATCGATGCCACGATACCTGATGTGCCACTAAGACCGATACCTACGAAGATAGCTGATGCGATGATGAGTGTCATCAATGTCATACCTGACACAGGGTTTGAGCCCACGATAGCGATAGCGTTAGCTGCTACTGTTGTAAACAAGAATGCGATAACTGTTACTACGAGCCATGCGATGAACGCTTGCCAGAGTGTGTTGATTACACCGAAGTAGAAGAAGATGAAGACTGCCACCAATGCGATGATGATACATGTCACGACAAACTTCATTGAGAGGTCAAGTTGCCAACGGATTTCCTTCGCACCTGAAGCCTTACCTTTAAGTTCACGGCTTGCAAGGCCTACTGCTTGCGCGATGATAGGCCATGACTTAACGATACCGATCACACCTGCCATTGCGATACCACCGATACCAATCAAACGAGCGTGGTCGGCAAAAATCTGTGCAGAGCTGAGTGAAGCGATTTCAGGTGAGCCGTAAGTACCAAGCAATGGAATTACAATCCACCATACGAAGATAGAGCCGGCAAAGATGATGAACGCATATTTCAAGCCGACGATGTAGCCAAGACCGAGCAATGCAGCACCTGTGTTGCAGCTAAGCACGAGTTTAGTCTTTTCAGCCAACGCAGTACCCCATGATGCCGCAGTAGTTGTGATAGTTTCTGCCCACCATCCGAATGTAGCCACAATATAGTCGTAAAGACCACCGATGAGCGATGCGATGATGAGTGTCTTAGCTTGTCCGCTATTCTCCTTACCACTTGCCACTGAGCTGATAAGCACCTGAGTAGTAGCTGTCGCTTCAGGGAAAGGATACTTACCATGCATATCCTTTACGAAATACTTACGGAATGGGATAAAGAACAAGATACCAAGGATACCACCAAAGAGCGAGCTAAGGAAAATCTGATAGAACTGAACTGTAATATCAGGATACTTAGCTTCCAAGATGTACAAAGCAGGGAGCGTAAAGATCGCACCAGCAACAATCACACCCGAACATGCACCAATCGACTGGATGATGATGTTCTGACCGAGTGGATTTTTCTTTTTCAATGCGCCTGACAATCCAACTGCGATGATAGCAATAGGAATTGCAGCTTCAAACACTTGACCCACCTTCAAACCGAGGTAAGCCGCAGCAGCACTGAACACGATGGCCATAATAAGACCCGTGATCACAGAGTAAGGAGTCACTTCCTCTTGTGCCATTTCCGGATGCATCACCGGTGTGTACTTTTCGTCTTTTCCAAGTTCGCGAAAAGCGTTTTCCGGCAATCCTGCACCCTGTTGCAAAGTTTCTTCTGTTTCTTTCATACAGTATTGTTTAGATTAGTTAATAATTGTCCTATTTTAACACTAAAAAAATTCAATTATGAATTTAAGGGCGAATTTAAGCAATTTTTGCTAAACTTTAGCTATCCCAAGGCAATTATTTTAGTAGTCGCACACATTATTAATAGAATATTTGGACAATATAGAAAAAAGCACTAATTTTACGTCCTTAATAAATTACTCGCTATTATGAATCATTCTCACTTTATCGCCTTAGCCAAACAAAACTTTTCCAAAGTATGGCTAATGTCGTCTGTAGCAACCCTTTTATACTCATTACTCAACTCTGCTACACAATCATTTTTTATATTTACCGGCCCATTCGCATACGGTTATGCCGGCTATATTCGTCAGACTATCGACACTGAAAATACCGAACTTGAACCATTGGTCTCAGGATTCAATCGCTTTGTAGAGACAATGGTAGCCGGTTTGCTATACTTACTAATCATCTGTATAGGCTTTTACTTGCTCATAGTGCCGGGTATCATCGCTGCACTTGGGCTAAGTATGACCTTCTTCATTATGGTCGATGACCCAAACATTTCAGGTGTCGATGCTCTTAGAAAGAGCTGGCAGATGATGAAAGGCTACAAGGCAGATTACTTCCTTTTCTGCTGCCGATTTATCGGATGGTTTTTGATTTGTGTTCTTACATTCGGACTTGCTTCGTTTGTAGTGACTCCATATTTTAATAGAGCAAAGTGGCATTACTATCGTGCATTGGTCAGCAATGGATGTGGTGACACAAACACTCCTGAGCCTCCAACATTCATAAAAAATTAATTTTTGATTAAACCTTTTACTATTTGATTGGTCAACGATAGAGTAACCAAAAAACACCTATTGTACGCAACATATAATATATGAAGAAAATTATAAGCACTGTGGCAGCAATTCTATTTGGTGCCACTTTAGTTTTTGCCGATGGCACCATCACCGGAGAGGTAAGCTATAAAGAGTCAGGAGAAGCTATCGATTTCGCAATGGTGCAACTCATAGATGCTCGCACCGGCAAGCCTACCACTATAGGCACAAACACTGATGAAAAGGGTCAGTTTATACTTGCTAAAGTGCCAAACGGAAAATACATAGTCCGCATTTCCAACCTTGGCAATATTCCACAAGAACGCGAAGTGACTATCAACAACGGCGTAGTCAATATAGGCTCAATACATCTTGCCGACGACACAAAGATGCTGGAAGAAGTAGAAGTCACAGGTATGCGTTCTCAAATGCGTTTTGAGCTTGACCGACGCGTCTTTACAGTCGATGCCGACATCGCATCTGCCGGAGCATCAGCAAGCGAACTTTTGGAGTCGATACCATCGGTTGAAGTTGACCAAGAAGGAGAAGTATCACTCCGTGGCAACTCATCGGTGACAGTATGGATAAACGGGAAAGAGTCAGGACTGACAGCGGAAAATCGCGCCCAAATCCTTGAACAAATTCCCGGCGACACTATCGAGCGCATCGAAGTAATCACAAACCCTTCAGCAAAATACAGTCCTGAAGGCACAGCCGGCATTATCAATATCGTATTAAAAAAAGACCGCCGAGGAGGATATTTCGGCAGCGCAGAAATCGGAGCCAACACACAAGGCGGAGGCAATGTCGGCGTCAACATTAATTACAACACTTCGAAGTGGGACACATACGCAAGCATCGGTTTCAGAATGCGTCACAACAAGGGTGGAGGTATCACAAATAGAGAATACATCGACGATACTTACCTCAATTCAGAGTCGCAAAGCAAAAACCATGGCAACAACATTTTCGCACGTTTAGGAGCCACCTATCATTTGACTGATAAAGACAACTTCTATGTCAACGGATTTTTTATGAAAGGTCATCCATGGGGTAATTCTACGACAAACTATCTTTCAAATCTTCCAAACCAATGGGTGAGCAATGTCATTAAATCATCAAACAAAAACCACATGCTTGGTCTCAATGGAGAAATCGGTTATCTCCACAAATGGACTGAGACACACACTCTGGATATGATGGTGGCTTACCACAACTGGGGAGGTCCACGCTGGAGCAGCTATGAGCAGACACAAGAATACGAAGACGGCAGCATCGACAATATCTATCAAGAGCAAGACATGGAGATGAGTTCATCATCATGGGAAGCAAAGGTCGATTATACAAATCACCTTACAGATTGGTTGAAACTTGAAGCCGGATTTGATGGTCGCTATTCTTACGAAGACTCTCCGGTCGAAACGATGCAAGGCACATCATCAACGGATATGATACTCAATGAAGACTTATACAACCAATTTATCTATCGCAACAATGTATCAGCACTCTATGCGACACTTGGAGGTAAATTCAAGTCATTCTCATTCTCTGCCGGATTGCGTTCCGAATCATGGCAAGTGAGAGCACGATCATTGGGCTACGGTCAAACAATCGAAGATGTAAAAGAATACAAGCACAACGATTTTGCGCTATTCCCGTCGGCTTTTGTCTCTTGGTCATTACCAAAGAACAACGAGCTTCAAGTCAACTTCACACGTCGTATTCGTCGCCCATGGGGTGGTCAGTTGAACTCATTTAAAAACATTTCTGACCCAACCAACATATCATACGGTAATGAAGCGTTGCAACCACAATACTCTAACGCATTTGAGCTTAACTACATCAAATCGTGGACAAGCCACATGATTAGCTTCTCAGGTTATTTACGCACATCAGAAGATGTCATGGAACGCATCAGCTACATAGCATCTGACGGCATCATGTACACTACTACTGCCAATACAGGCAATTCGCTTTCTGCCGGTACTGAAATCGTAGTCAAGAACTCACTTTTCCGTAATCGCCTTGATTTGACAACAACAGCCAATCTCTACCACTATCACCTTGACGCATGGGATATTATGTTCGACCATGAGGGCACAGAGATTCCTGTCAGTGGCAAGAAACAAAACAGCTTCGCATGGGACATCAGATGTATGGCATCGGTCAGACTTCCATGGGATATTTCGTTCCAAGCGACAGGTCGCTACAATTCTCGTCGCATCTCGGCACAAGGAACACGCGAACCGGGTTGGAGCGTTGATGCCGGTCTTCGCAAATCACTTGGCAATTGGTCATTCGCTATCAACTGGCGTGACATCTTCAACTCACGCAAGATGCACCGCACAACCATCGGTCCGGAATATACACAGGAGATGGAACGTTGGCGTGGAGGAACAAACATCCGATTTACGATCAAATACTCATTCGGAAACATGAAGGCTAAACGTCCTGACAAACCTATGATGGAATCAGAAATGATGGACCCATCAGAATTTGAAGGTGGAGGTATGCAATAATTATTTTTACCGAAGTATAACGACTCTCTTTCATTCATTTGAAGGAGAGTTTTTTTATTGTATGAACAGCTCATTTCAAAGTAAATCGAGGCAATTTCACCACTTCAGAAGCACAAATCGGGCAAATTACAGAATAATTTCATTTTTTAGAGCAATTTTTATCGCTTAAATTTTGCAGTTTCAAAAATAATGTCTAACTTTGCACTCGCAAAACGGAAATGATTACGATTTGCAAGCGAATGGCGGGATAGCTCAGTTGGTTAGAGCGTCGGATTCATAACCCGGAGGTCACGAGTTCAATTCTCGTTCCCGCTACAAGAAAGCTCAGTAATAACACTGAGCTTTTTTTCGTTTATAGGCACTCTCATATAAAATTTTAGAGAATTTAAGGTATTTAGAGAAATTAGGGACCTTAGAGAACATTGGAACCATTGGGACTATCAGGAACTATAAAGACTATAAAACTATAAGAACTATAAAGCCTATTAAGAACTATCAGGACACAAGAGACTCCAATAACGCAAACCGTCGCTACTTGCTTGGCACGATATTTTCGAGTGGTTTACGCTCCTTGTAAGATGATTTCTTTCGGCTTTTGCTTTGCTTGCTCTTTCGCTTTGATTTTGTCTCTTTTTGCTGCTCTTCCTCACGAGGGAGTGAATCGGCAGTCAATGAGCTTTTATCCGGCAACGAGACAACAATTTCCTGCTCATGATTTTGCCGAGGCATACATGACCGAATGAGCCCTGCCGATATTGTCACCACAATGATTAGTGAGAGAAACAACAGACCTCGGCGCTCCTTAGCCGATAGAAACGTTTTAGACATCAGTCAGCCCTATAATATTCTTGCAGATAACAACGTGCTATAAAATCGGCATTGTTCTTGACAGCATCCGTATCGTCAGAATTTGGAAACGTCGCATCAGGCAAGCAATTATTTTCGATGAGATAGAGCAGCATATCAGCAGGGCAAACACCTCTTTCAGCCAGCAGAGAGAAGGCATTTTCAGAAGCGTACTGTTGGTCATAGAGGGCGTTATCCTGGTGCTTGATACACTTTGCTATATCCTTGGCAATCATCATTCCCTTGTAAGGCGTCACCATGAGCACAAAGTCGGAATGTTGCTTAAGGTTGACAAAATGCTCTTCTTGGCTGTTCCAATGCAGTGCATCGATAAAGAATTTGTTCAGCTCGTCGTAGGTCTTTATGAAGACAATTGTTTTACCACCGGTGTAGGCTGTAAAATCAGTATAGAAATGATGAATTTGCTGTTCTGTCGGTTTTTCTTTCGGCAACTTGCCTTCGACAATCAGGTGCAACCATTCGTTTAAGAACAATGCCAAAGGACCCGTCGGAATTGATTTCATCACCTCGTTTTTGAGTTCTTCACACTCTGCCAATGCTTCTTCCTCGCCCACGCCAGATAGTCGGATTTCTTCTATTCGGCTATAGACAGCAGAATAAGTCAACTGGAATGGTGGCACAAGAAGATAGTTTCGCCAAAACAGCCATTGACTGAGGTCATAGATAGCATTAGTGTATTCCGGATTATTCAGTTCGACATCTAATATATCATTATAGTCAGACGGATTCGGTGCGTTGTCATAGCATCTTTCCAACTCGTCATAAAGCAGCTCACCCAATTTTTGAATATTCTCTTCCAAAGGATATAGATAGCGATATTTCATCGAATTAAACGCCAAGAAGTACCATACAAGGAATTTGACATCTATCAGATTTAATTCGTACTCGATATAGTCATCATCTTCGCAATAGAACGGCACTCTGTGACCATACATCGCCAGCGACTGCGATATAAACGTACGCCACACTCCGGAATCGGCAATGATGTCTTGATAATAACCCACAATGCCGAGCACCACGTTTTGTTTAAGCGCATCGGGCAAATCATTCATTATCTTGCTTGATTGCCATATCGTCAGCAGACGGTTTGCCAATATCAGATAACCTTTGTCTGTTGGTTTTTCAATTGGCGAATTTGGTTGGCTGAAGATGAATTGATTGAGTGTAATTTTTTCCATGACGAGTGTATTATTTAAGGATAAAATCTGACTGTGATTGGTCGTAAATAATATCCGGATTGTTAAACATGTTTTGAATCTTGTTATCGCGTATCAAATCATCGGGCGTACCGACTGATATTTCTCTATTCTTATCGATAAGGACTATCCTATCACTCATTCGCATCGCTTGCGAAACATCATGCGACGAAAGAAGAATACCGACATCGTCTGTTCTGCATATATTTTTCAGCAACGAGAGTATTTCAATTCTGCTCGCTGTGTCGAGAAATGAAAACGGCTCATCAAGGATTATGACAGGCGTTTGTTGGGCAATGGCACGCGCTATCATCACCTTTTGTCGCTCGCCGTCGGAGAGTTCCGATAGAAATGAATTTTCCTTATGAGCGATGCCGACATCGTTCATTGCTTTTCTGACGATTTGCACATCTTTATCGGTCAGGCGTCCGAAATATCCTGTATGCGGATGTCGGCCTAAATTTATCAATTCTATGACTTTCAACCCACCTGCTTGCACCTTATCAGTTGTTACTATCGCAATGTGTTTCGACAATTCTTTTTGAGTATAGTTCTCTATCGGTTTGCCGGCGACAAACACTTGTCCGCCGATTGGAGGTATTTCCCCCGTCAGAGTTTTTATCAATGTCGATTTACCGATTCCGTTTGCGCCAAGTATTGTCACCACTTCACCGGATTTAATCACCAAATCGATATTTGATAACACCTTATTCTTTTTGTACCCGACATCCAGGCAGCATGTCGTCAATAATTCCTTCATCACTAATTGAAATAATTAATACGCTTTCGATTCAAAATCAGATAGAGGATTATAGGCACTCCGATGATTGGAGTTATCGCATTTATCGGAATAACGCCTATCGAGCTTGGCAATACACTCAGCAAGGTACAAGCCAATGATATGAATGTTCCGGCAAGAATTGTAGCCGGGAGAAGCACCACATGATTTGACGAGTTCAACATCAATCTTGCAACGTGTGGCACTATAAGTCCGAGGAAACCGATCGGGCCGCAATAGGCAGTGACAATCGCAGTCAAAAATCCTGAAATCATCAATAGCGAATTGCGAAGATTTCTCATATTGTAACCCATATTCTTGGCATATCGTTCGCCGAGCAACAGTGCATTAAGTGGTTTTGTCTGAGTGAATGAAAGGAGTAAGACGGCTATTGTCGTTATGGCAAACAACGGGAGCTGACGCAACGTTACGGCAGAATAGCTTCCAAGCCCCCACACAACAAATGTCTTAACCTCTTCTGCTGAAGAAAAGAAATTGAGCAATGATATTGCCGACGATGAGAGATGACTTATCAAAATACCTATGATGAGCAGCATCATTGTATTTTTGACAAACGACGAAAAGCCTATCAGCAAGACGATTATCAGCCCGGCGCCCAACAATGCCCCAAGGATATTGGTGATAAATTCGCCCATAAAGGAGCCAAACAGTGCTTGCATCAGACCTCCGGCAGAGAGCGTTATCATTGCCACCCCCATGCTTGCGCCTGTCGAGACACCGAGAATCGAAGGTCCTGCCAGAGGGTTTTGAAATGTGGTCTGCAACAACAATCCCGCCACGGCCAATGCTGCGCCTGCCAACGAAGCTGTGACTGCCATAGGCAGACGTGATTGCAGTATTATATAGCCCCACGATGCCTTAGTCGTCGCTTTGCCTGACAGGGCATTTAACACTTCTTCTGCCGGTATTTCTACCGAGCCGATAAACAAGCACGCCATGAATGTTGCTACCGATAGAAGTGTCAATGTGCAGAAAACTATGTTGCTGCGATATTTTATCAACAAATCTTTCATTTCGTCATCTGCTTGAAATAGCGTGGTGTAAAGTCGTCATAGACTTCAGGATGAAAAATTTCGATATAATCTTTGAGCATCAATTCAGGATGAAACGGAAATTCTTCAAACAAATTTGACTCTGCCGTGTTTGAAAAATAAACTCCGCCATTGCTGACAGCATCAAAAAGCATATTTCGAGAATCCATGGCTTGCAGCGCATCTTTGCTCAACTCTTGCCCGAATACTTTAAGCAACCACACATCGGCATCATGCGCCTTGTCAAAGACCTGCTCAAACGACAGAAACAATGAGCCGGTGCTTTTATCGTCAGCCCACGCATAATCGCCACCTGCGTCTTGTATCATTGTCGCCTGATAGCTTGCGCCACCACTGACATACCACACCCCTTGGTACATATTTTCTACCAACACTTTCGGATTCTTGCTTCGCGACGCTTGTGCTTTCTCTTTGATTGTCGTGTATTCCTTTTCTACTGCCTCGAATATACTGTCGGCTTCAGCACGTTTCCCGGTCAATTCACCTAAAAATTTAATCCACTCGGCTCTGCCCAATGGCGTTGTCTCCATATTATCAACCATCTGAAGCAACGGAATATTCAGATTTTTTACTGAATTAAGATTCATGCCTTGATACAAGCTCAACATTATCGCATCAGGATTGAGGTCGATAATTCGCTCTGCCACCGGCGCATCGATCTTTCCGACATCGACAACGACAGAGGATTTCAAACCTTCCACTATCTCCGGTATTTTGTAGAATTGAGCATCAGCCACACCTGTGACCACGCCGATTTTCCCAAGTTCTTTCAACGCTCCGGCATGCACAGACGTATAGACGACCAACGACTTCACCGGGACACGTATCTCCTGCACTTCCACATCATTCTGCGGCGCTTCTGCTCCGTCCGCAACAAGAATATAAGATGCAAGTAAACTCGTCGAATCCCACGGATTTTTTATATCGACTCTTGTGCATCCCTCTGATTTATACATCAACAGTAGCGACGAATGTCTCATCTCGTTTGGAGCCTCTGCATCGCCGAGCCTATCACCTTGCCTGCACCCTACGACAGACAAAGCAATAATAACCACTGCAATCAAATGTAAAAAACTGCGAATCATAAACCAAGCGTTTGAATAAGCTCGTCTATAGTCACGCTTTGCTGCTCGCCACTTATCATATTTTTAAGTGCAATAGTGCCGTTTTCCAATTCGCTTTCGCCGATAATTGCGACGTATGGAATATTATTGTCGTCGGCATACGACATTTGCTTCTTCATCTTTGCCGCATCAGGATAAAGCTCTGCCGAAATCGATGCTCCTCGCAAGCGTGCTATATATTTTGCCGACTGCATGGCTTCCGCCTGACCAAAGTTGACAAACATGACTTTCACAGACGATGTGATATGTGAAGGATATAAATCCAACTGATTAAGCACGTCGTAGATACGATCTGCACCAAACGAAATTCCCACTCCCGACAATCCCGACATTCCGAACACACCGGTCAGATTGTCATAACGTCCTCCTCCGGTGATGCTTCCGATTTCGACGTCAAGCGCTTTGACTTCAATGATTGTGCCTGTGTAATAGTTCAGACCACGAGCAAGCGACACATCAAGCTCTATATCACATTGATGACCAATACTTTCAATACCGTCGATAACGCTTTCAAGCTCCTCGATGCCTTTCAGTCCTGTCTCCGACTCAGCAAGCATCGCTTTTAGTGATTGCAACTTCTGCTCGTTGCTGCCACTGAGTTCAAGCAACGGACGCAATCTATTGATAGCCTCCTCGCTGAGTTCCTTGCTTCGAAGCTCATCAACCACATTATCGATTCCTATTTTATCTATTTTATCTATTGCCACAGTGATGTCGATTATCTTGTCAGCCTCACCGATGATTTCTGCTATTCCACTGAGCACCTTACGATTATTCAGCTTAATAGCTGTACGAATTTGAAGCTTACTAAAGACAGTGTCAATCAGCATTAATAGTTCAACCTCATTCCAAAGTGAATCAGAACCGACCACATCGGCATCACATTGGAAGAACTCGCGATAACGTCCTTTTTGTGGACGATCGGCACGCCATACAGGCTGAATTTGATAGCGCTTAAACGGCATAGTCAACTCACTACGATGCTGAACCACAAAACGCGCAAACGGGACCGTCAAGTCATAACGCAATCCTTTCTCACACAATTTCGAAGCCAATTTAGGACAATTTCTTTCATCCAATTCTTCATCTGAAGCCGAACGCAAAAAATCTCCACTATTCAAAATCTTAAATAGTAATTTATCTCCTTCTTCGCCATACTTACCCATGAGCGTTGAAAGGTTTTCCATCGCCGGTGTTTCTATTTGCTTATAGCCGAAAAGTCGGAAAGTCTCACGGATTGTATCAAATATATAATTACGCTTTGCCATTTCGGCAGGGCTGAAATCGCGTGTGCCCTTTGGTATACTCGGTTTTTGTGCCATTTCTTTATCTTTATTTTATGACTGCGAAATTACAAAAAAATCCCTATTTCTCAAAATACTTTTTCATAACTCATCCTATATATGCTCCTTCATACCATAAAATGAGCCTCTGCCTCCCTCGCAGGGAGATAGATATTATAGTGCCAATAGTGTATAGTATCTATAGTATCTATAGTATCTATAGTATCTATAATCACTATAATCACTATCCCTCCTATCCTTTCTATTTCTCCTATCGCATCTATCGGAGAGTATTTCATCTATCAATTTCTATCGATAGTATTTCATACTGCTAAAGTATTTATTAATTTTGCAAGCGAAAACAAAATACGAGATACACAATAATAGCGAGATATGCAAGACAATAATATCAAAACAAAAGGTGAATTTAAATTTTCATATTGGAAAATTCTGACACCGGTAATCATCGGAATAGGAGTCGTTGTCTGGATGATGTTTCGCGACACACAATCGCAAGATTTCGGTGCTGCATGGCAGAGCATTGACTTTAACTTCGCCACCATATCGTTTATCATCTTGGCTTGGATGTGCATGATCGGTCGTGACTTCGGACTGAGCTGGCGCTTTCGTGCATTGACCGACAAGCAAATCTCATGGAAACAAGCTATTAAAGTCAATTGCTTGTGTGAGTTCACATCATGCGTAACGCCGTCGGCAGTCGGTGGCAGTTCGTTCGCAATATTCTACCTCAATCACGAAGGAATCAATTTCGGCAGAGCGACCACACTCGTTTTCTCATCAATTTTTCTCGACGAATTGTTTTTTGTTGTCATTTGCCCTATAATTTATCTGCTGACACCTGAAGGCGAGCTGTTTAAATCCGATGCGTCGATGTTCTCACAAGGATTGGAGCTGACATTTTGGTGTGTCTATGCAGCAATCACAGCATGGACCATGATACTTTTATGGGGCGTCGTAATCAACCCTAAAGGCATCCAAAAAGCAACTAAATTCATTTTTTCGCTAAGATACCTTCGACGTTGGCAACCACAAGTAGAATCATGGACCGACAACATGGCCAATACATCGAAAGATCTTAAGCAGAAGCGATTTGCATGGTGGCTTAAGGCATTTTGCGCAACGTTTCTTTCATGGACATCACGATTTTTGACCGTTTGCGCCATATTTGCCGCATTCATACCTGGATGTCTGCCTGAGCAATGGCTCATCTTTGCACGACAGATTGTCGTTTGGGTGGTGCTTATAGCCGTTCCTACACCGGGAGGCAGTGGCGTCAGCGAATGGCTCTTCACCGAATTTTATGCAAGTCTCATCCCATCGTTTGAAATGGCACTGATTCTCGCTATCTCATGGCGCATAATCTCCTACTACATCTATCTGCTAATCGGAGCGACAATCATCCCCAAATGGATAGGCGAAAGCTACTATCGCATCAATAAACCCACGACAAAAGCATAGTTTTTGCTATCTTTTCGCAGAAATGCTAAGTAATTGACACAGTGATATTGCGAATGTTGCAAAAAAATGTTACCTTTGCACTACCAAAATAAAGATAGTTTCTACGCAAATAGTAAAAAATTTTAATTTAAACTGATAAAGCATGAAGAAAAGTGCATTACAACGTGTACGCGCTGAATATCAGCCCAAATTACCACGCACTCTGCAAGGCGCGGTAAAAGCCAAACTCGGACAAGCGACACAATCTGTTGCCGACCAAGAAGAAATCAGCAAATTATTTCCTAATACATACGGACTACCGGTAGTCGAATTCGAACCGGATGCAAACCCGGAAAGAGTGGAAGAACCATTCAACGTCGGCATCATCCTTTCGGGAGGTCAAGCTCCGGGGGGGCATAACGTCGTAAGTGGTATCTTCGACGGCATCAAAGCCCTCAACAGAGAATGTCGCCTTTATGGATTCCTTATGGGTCCTGCAGGATTTGTCGATCACCAATACATGGAGCTTACTGCAAGCATCATCAAAGAATATCGCAACACAGGGGGCTTCGACATAATCGGTTCGGGTCGTACAAAACTCGAGACTCCGGAGCAATTCGACAAGGGTCTTAAGATTCTCGAAGAGCTTAACATCAAGGCGCTCGTCATTATTGGTGGCGACGACTCTAACACTAATGCCGCTGTGCTCGCTGAATACTACAAGGCTAAAGGTGTCGATATCCAAGTGATTGGCGTGCCTAAGACAATCGACGGCGACCTTAAAAACGAATGGATTGAAACATCGTTTGGCTTCGACACTGCTTGCAAAGTCTATAGCGAAGTGATCGGAAATATCCAACGTGACTGCAACTCTTCAAAGAAATACTACCACTTCATCAAGCTAATGGGTCGCTCGGCTTCCCATATCGCTTTGGAATGTGCTCTGCAGACTCAACCAAACGTCTGCATCATCAGCGAAGAAATTCTCGCTAAACGAATGACGCTCGACAACATCATCAGCCAAGTGGCTTACGTTGTGACAGAACGTGCTAAGTTGGGTTGGAACTTCGGAACAGTCCTCGTACCTGAAGGTCTTATCGAATTTATTCCTTCGATGAAGGTGCTAATCAGCGAATTGAACGAAGTGTTGGCAGCTCACAACGAAGAGCTTGTCGGCATCGACGACGACAATAAACTTGTCACTATCCACTCCTACCTCTCACCTGTCAACGCCGAACTCTACAAGAGTCTGCCTAAACAAATTGCGCTCCAGCTAAGTCTCGACCGCGACTCACATGGCAATGTGCAGGTGTCTCTAATCGAGACTGAACGCCTCATCAGCGAAATGGTGGAAGAACGTCTTGCCGAAATGAAAGAGCAAGGTCTCTACTGTGGCAAATTCGCTACGCAACACCACTTCTTCGGCTACGAAGGTCGTTGCGCCGACCCGTCAAACTTCGACGCCGACTACACATACGCTTTGGGCTACAACGCTGCAATGCTCATCAATGCAGGCTTGACAGGCTACATGTCGTCAATTCGCAACCTTACCGGACACACTGAAGACTGGATTGCCGGTGGTATTCCTATCACTATGATGATGAACATGGAACGCCGCAACGGACACCTTAAACCTGTAATCCAAAAGGCTCTTGTCAACCTTAACGGTAAGCCATATCTAAAGTTTGCTTCTCAACGTGAAACAAACAGCCTCAACACACTTTACCAATACCCCGGTCCTATTCAATACTTCGGACCTGCGGAAGTGTGCGACCGCACATCAATGACTCTCATGCTCGAACACGACAAAGAAGTCTGAACCGACAACAAATAAAAAATGTGGAGCAGAAAGGTCGGCTCCACATTTTTTATCTGTAACATCTATCACCTATAGCATCTATAGCATCTATAGCATCTATCCCGGCTTATCTCTCAAATAGACTGATAAAGCTCTATATACTCGCCTTGCATTTTCTTTAGCGTAAAGCGTTTGGCATTTTCGATTGCCGACTCAATTTCTTCCTTTCGTAAACTCCTATTCTTCAGAAGATTTATCTTCGACGTGATTTCTGCCACCGACACTTTGCCTTTTATCATTAATTGACTATCACCCATGACCTCAGGAATGGAAGAAACTCCGTAAGCAATTACAGGACAACCTGCCTTCTGCGCCTCAATGATTGGCAGACCAAAGCCCTCATACATTGACGGATACACAAGACAATAGGCTTGATTATACAATTGGTTAAGCATCTGCGCATCAGCATTAACACATTCTATATACGAATTTTTTCCAAAGTATCTCTGCAAAAAACTATGCTCCTCTGAGCTTAACGCATTGCCACACACGACCAATCGCAATCCTGACTGCGCAACTGCCATAGCCGCCATTTCAAAATTTTTATAGGAAGCTCTGCTCCCGACAAAGAGCACATAATCATCATAATCATCATGCAGAACTCGGAACTCATCGCTGACACCATTATGAATAACACTGACCTTTCGCCTATCTATTTCGGGACAAAAATACAACAGGTCGTCATGAGTGTTTCGGCTGACACAGACAATTCTATCGGCATTCCTTATCGCCTTCATCTTTTGCCAATGATGCACCTTTCTCGCCAATTCGCTTGCAAATTTCACACGCTCGTAGGCAAAATCATGCACCGTCACCACCTTATAGGCACGACGGTCGGTACAGTCACGATAATATGAGGAATGAAAGATAAACGGCTCATCGACATCGCATTTCACTCGCATATACCTGTCTGCCGTCAATGGCAAGCTATGACGCATACTCCGCTTATCAGAAATCGACAATTTCGAGCGAAACACATTCTTTTCTGCTCCTTTTCGCTCAACAAACAACACATCAAAATCGTTTCGCAACACCGCATCATTAAGCGCGCTCCACACCATCGAAATGCCACCCGTCTGCTGCAGCGAATAGATAATATTGTCATAAACGATTCGGCGCATCACTCCAAAGTCGCACGTCTTACCTCATCGACACCCTCTATGGTATTGATATGGTCAATGATAGTCTGAAGTTCGCCGATAGAATGTACGAGCAAGCATATTTCACATTCTGCTATTTCGTCTTCAGCAAACGTATTGATACTCGTCATCGGAAGCTGCAATCTATCGGTAATCATATCGATCAAGTCAATCAAAAGATGCGAACGATCGACAGCCTTTATATCCAATTTCACAGGATACATCGTGTCTTTATCCTCCTTAAGTACGGTGCTTACGATAGTATCACCATTTTGCGCCGACTGACTGATAGCCGTCGGGCAATTACGCTTGTGAACAGTCATTGTGCCGTCCTTTGCTTCAAAAGCAATCACCTCATCGCCCGGCAAGGGATGACAATTCTCGCAACGTATAATCTTTGCTTTCTTCTTCTTTAGCAACGATTTGAGACCTTGACGCGCCTTGTAGGTATGCACATGCTCTGCCCAATCAGGCTTTGGTTGATGTCCTTTTTCAACACCGATTTCCACACAGTCGCCTCTATGAAGGCGTGTCTTTACAGAACAAAGCTTGCCATTGATGCGTGCATATTTGGCGTTACGACCAATCTCTGTATGAACCTCAAACGCAAAGTCAAGCGCTGACGCCCCCTTCGGAAGATTTATAGGCTTGCCCTTCGGTGTATAGACCATTATATCATCATTATAGAACGACGTCACGACATTCTCAATAAATCCCGAATTGCGATGATAAGTGATGTCGCGCAAAATATCCTTAAATTTTTCAAGCCACTTGCTCTGATTTCCTCCCGTACTGCCTGCCACACACCAGAAACGCGAATTGGTAATCATCTGTTCCGAACTGATATGGATTTCCTCCCACTCACCGAATTGTGTCAACAACTTCACATGGAAACTCTGATAGCCGTTTTCCTTCGGCGAATCTATATAATTGTTGATACTCTCAGGCTTTTCTTTAAACACATCGGTAAGCAACGAATAGATACGCAATGCCATAGTCTTATCGGAGACTCCTGTATTGTCAGGGAAAACGATTCTGACGAAATGACGATGCTCAGTGTGAAGCAAATCAGTGCCCGTCGATTGCATCTTGCGCCAAATACTGTACGGCATGCGATATTGCACCTCGATTCTGACATCGACACCATTATCCGTCATTATATTTTTGACCATAGAGGTAAATTCCTCCAAACGCTCTGCATAAGCCGCCTTGTCTTCTTCCAACGCCTTCTGCATCTGAGAATATTCCAACGGACAACGATAACGCATGCTCAGATTTTCCAATTCTGTCTTAACGGCATAAAGTCCGAGACGATTTGCCAACGGAGCATAAAAATAGTCAGTCTCACCGGCTATTTTCATCTGCTTGTCAGCACGCATACTGTCGAGAGTTCGCATATTGTGCATACGATCGGCAAGCTTAATAAGTATCGCACGTATATCATACTGCATCGAATCAAGCATCTGCTTGAAATTATCCAATTGCTTGGACATGATATACTTATCCTTCTTTTTCTTGGTGACGACATCTACCAGAAATGCAACATCATCGCCAAACATTTCTTTTATTTCCTCAATAGTATAGTCAGTATCCTCCACGACATCATGCAAAAAAGCAGCTATCACTGTATTGGCATCGAGCTTCAGCTCCACAGCCACAATCTCAGCGACCTCAACAGGATGAATTATATAAGGCTCGCCCGATTTGCGCGTCTGACCTTCATGCGCTTCATTTGCAAGCTCGTAAGCCTTCTCTATTCTTTCCAAATCAGCTTCTTCAACACGAGAACGCATCGCATCAATAATGCGATCTACTTTCTCTCTATTCTCTCTTGCGTAATCTCGTTCCATTGTTATTTACCTTTTAATCGTTGATTTATTTAATGATAAGCAATTTATCAAAAAACTATCACTTACAACTGCTTTTTTTGCATTTTAACCGTATTTTATGCGAAATTAGAAATCTTAACGCTATTTTCCAAATTTTTTACCATATTTGATTTTTTATTTATTTTTTTACCAAATAAATTTGGCAGTCTCAAAAATTATGTCTAACTTTGCACTCGCAAACGGGAAACCAATGCTTATGGTCTCATGTCCGAGTGGTTAGGTACCGGTCTGCAAAACCGTTCACACCAGTTCGAATCTGGTTGAGACCTCAGAGCGACTTCAATCCGAAGTCGCTTTTTTATTTCCCCTACCCCTCCACTATTATATCTATTATATCTATTATATCTATTATATCTATTATCATTCCACCTCGATGGAGGGGTTGATAAGATAGAGTTTCTCGGAAGCGCGAGTGACTGCGGTGTAAAGCCAGCGATAGAAATCAACGTTTAGTGCGTCGGGCTGTAACGCTCCCATATCGATATAGACATGTTTCCATTGTCCACCCTGCGCCTTGTGGCAAGTTAAGCAATAAGCATATTTCACTTGCAATGCATTGTAGTACAGATCATTTTGAACTGCCTTTAGCTTCGCCGAAAGACTTCCTTCGGTCTCTTCCATTATCTGAGTATAGATGCGATTCATCTCCTCTATCGACATCGAAGGCATATCAGATTGTAATCCGTCAAGCAGCACCTTTGCCGACACGCCGACATCACTCCCCGGATATTCCAACTCCACATCGGCATACCGATGACCATACACTTCCTCTGTTCGCCCTATCCAGCTGACTCGCACAATATCACCGTTGGCTATAAAATCAATTGCTTCAATGTCCTTTGCCCAAAAATAATTATTCTTTGCGACGACAAGTCGCTCATCACGTTGCAACTCTTCTTCTGCATCAAGCACCATAGCTCGAATACCATTATTATATATATTGGCACGCTTATTCGAACGTGTAATCACAATAGTGTCATCCTGTCCCACCATAGAATAGCTATCTCCAATTCGCTCGGCTAAAAACTCTGAGGTCAACACCTCGACATCGGCAAATCGGTTTGCCCACAATTTCGGCACAGGCAATGGATTTTTCATCATACGTCGGCGAATACGCGTCGCATTATACAATATACCGCTATATGATGCTTGTCTGACCGGCTCGTCCAATACAAATCCGTAGGGATTGAGACGCAACTCCTTAAGGCGTATTTCATCCATGGCAGGACTGTTCGGCTGTCCGACCGGTGGTAGCTGCGCAACGTCTCCTATAAGTAAGAGATTGCATCCCGGTGAAGAATAGACGTGTCTGACAAGGTGCTCAAGAAGATTTCCACCTGACGCACCATCAGAAATCATCGACGCTTCATCGACTATGAATAACGCTCCCCTATCCTTATTAGGTGCAATAAAATACTGCGCCGACGAAGGATCGGGAGAATCTGCCCTATACAAACGTTTATGGATAGTCTGAACTTGCTGACCACAATACGACGAAAACACTTTTGCAGCACGACCTGTCGGAGCCAACAACACCATCGGAATATCCTTTGCCCTCAGCGCCTTTACAAGCCCGCTTATGATAGAGGTCTTGCCCGTTCCCGCATATCCATTAAGCACAAAGACATCTCCGACCGTACGACTTGCCACAAATTCTGATAACCCCACTATCAGAACTCCTTGCAAATCAGTCGGCTCAAAACCGAGATTTCCAACTATCGACTCCAATAATTCGCTCATACCACCCTAATATCACTGATTTTTATCATCGCTATCCTTACGACGCACAAAAGGATATGGCAATCCGTAAAGATCGTCCGGACTGCCTCCTGCTTCCAAATATCCCTCATTGACACTATCACGTCCCGACGGATTTTCAAACGTATAAAGCTTGAAATATGGAAGTACTGCGGCTATATGCTCAAATATCTCTGACTGAATACACTCATAATTAATCCAATCCGACGTAGCAGTGAAGCAATAGACTTGCAGAGGAATACCATTAGCTGTTTGCTCTAAGACATTGACAAAACAAGTGCATTTCTCATCGATATGAGGATGATTGTTAAGATACATACCCAAGTATGCACGTAGCAAACCTAAATTTGTTTCAATCGTACCATTGACCAAACCAGCGGAATTAGTAATATTTTCAGTCTTGCCTGCATCACGTTGTGAAATCTTAGTCGCAATAAATTCCTTCATTCCCTGAAGCTTGCCGACAGACTCGAATATCTCTTCATCGGCAAACCTGATACTATCGGCATCAATATTATATGTACGCATGATACGACGTCGATCGACATCCTTCATGTTGCGATAATTCTGAAACGAACCGGTTATCAACGAATACGGAGGAAGAGTAGTTATCGTATTATCCCAATTCAAAACCTTCACCGACACCAACGACACCTCTTTCACAGTACCATTGGCCGTCGTACCATCAACCTTAATCCAATCACCTTCTCGAAGCATATCATTATCGGAAAGCTGAACACCGGCAACAACCCCGAGAATACTATCCTTAAACACCAACATCAAAACTGCCGCAAAAGCACTCAATCCCGCTATCAAAGTCACCGGAGAACGATTGACTATAATTGAAATGATAATTATCGCAGTCAATATCCATATCGCCCCCTTTATCAGTTGCGCAATACCTCGCAACGGCATATTCTTCTTATTGCGAACGACATCAAAATTTTTATACACCGCTGTGACAAACGTAGTCAAAGCAATTGCACTCAAAAACACCATATATATCCATGCACACTTTGACAACAGCAATGACAGACTGTCATCAGGGGAATACATCACCTGTATCAACGCCAAAAACAAAACAGGAGGAATAACCCGACTGAGTTTCGCAAAGAATCGCTCCGACTCTAAAGAAATAATAAAATGGCCCTTGTATTGATGTGGGATATTATGAAGCACTTTTGACAAAATCCATTGCACAAGCACTCCTGCAACAAAAGAAAAAAGTATAACGATAGTCGCATACAATGCTTTCTCGGCACTCACGTAATTTTCAAGACCGACAAACGACAAAACCTCTTTAACAAAAGACATCAATTGAGAAGCGACATAATCTGTCCCTACATCCGCAGCCCCCGACAATTGCAATTTACTGCCTATATGCATCGGCTCGGATGTCACTCCCCTCGATGTTGCGACAATCGTATCGCCCACTATATTGATTGTATTTGATATGACCATATTAAATTGTGATTTTAAATTAGTGACAACAAAATTAGTCAATTAGTTTTCATAATCAATTGATAATTCAGAATTTATTTCTCTATTAACATGTATTAACAAATCAGCAAACCACAATATTGCACACTTAAAAACCTTGTGTGCAACAATTTAAAAACATGTTTTAAAACATATTTCCTTTGTATCTATCTATCATCCAAACGTTTAACTTCCGCATTTTGCACTTTTTTTATCTCCTTAATAATATTTAATACTGAAAAAATTGTGAGATTAAACATAAAATTCCTATCTTTACTTTCGGAAAAATAGAAAGTTTAAAAAAGTTTAAAATAAATCTGATAAGACACTTATTTTAAGCAATCACTTAATTCTAACGTTTAACTAAAAAGCAAAATCTAACGAAATGAATTTTATAAAGATATTAGGAATCACATGCTTGGCAATGTTTGCGATCACCGGAGTATCTGCACAAAATACAAAACGAAACCAACACAATAATATCCATAAGGATCTTATTGCAAAGCAAACAAACGTAAAGGATCAAATCAAACTAATCGATGACGACACTTTCATCGACTTTGGTTTTGAAAACATAGAACCGGAACCGGATATTTACACTGAAGGTTGGAACAGCAAAAGCGTTAACCCATTCAGTGGCGTCGAAGTCCCACAAACTGCAATGATCGATGTCTCAAATTTCGCTATGCCTCATTATGGCAAAATGACATCACCATACGGATGGCGTAAACGATTCGGACGCATGCACAAAGGCGTTGACATCAATATCAAAAGCAACGACACAATCTATGCGGCATTTGACGGCAAAGTGCGTTTGACAAACTACGAAGCCCGCGGATATGGCAACTACATTATTTTACGCCACCCTAACGACTTGGAGACCGTCTATGGTCACCTTAACAAATTCCTCGTGAAACGTGACCAATATGTAAAAGCCGGCGACCCTATCGCATTAGGTGGTAGCACCGGACGTAGCACCGGCCCTCACTTGCATTTCGAAACTCGCTATATGGGATATGCTATCAACCCTTCTGCCATTTTCGACTTTGCAAACCACACTACTCACACCGACATCTACGCATTCGATAAAAACACTTATCAAAATGCACGCAACTATGCTCCGACAAAGAGCGAAACATCTGTGGCAACAAAGAATACCTACAAACAGGCAAACAAAGAACGTAAGACCTACAAGGTAAAAAAAGGCGAAACACTTTCTAAGATTGCCAAAAAGAATGGTATTTCCGTAACAACACTCTGCCGACTCAACGGTATTAGCAAAAACCAAAAAATCAGAGTCGGTCAATCGCTTAGAGTGAAATAATCACAAATCAGCATATCAGAATGAGATTGATTACAAAAATCAGTCTCATTTTTTGTTATATTCACTATTATTTAGACAAATATCAATCTGCATATCGATTTTTTTCGCTAAGTTTGCATTATAATTACAAATAATAATACATCTATATATGAAAGGAATAAAAAGTCGCTTGACAATAATGAATTTTCTTGAATTCGCAGTATGGGGAAGCTACCTCACATCAATGGGCGGATTCTTAGCAAACGTAGGACTACAAGAATACATCGGATGGTTTTACGCAGTTCAAGGCATCGTCTCTCTATTCATGCCTGCACTAATCGGTATCGTAGCCGACAGATTTATGAATGCTCAAAAAGTTCTATCGCTATGTCATCTTCTTGCAGCGCTCTCAATGATAGGCGTAGGCGCATACGCTTTTTCTGCCGGAAATGATGTATCGTTCCCAATAATTTTCAGCATCTACACCTTCAGCGTTGCTTTCTTTATGCCTACTATCGGCCTATCAAACTCTGTCGCATATACGGCTCTGAATCAAGCAAACCTTGACACAATAAAGCACTTTCCTCCTATCAGAATATTTGGCACAATAGGATTTATCTGCGCAATGCTATTTGTTGATTTCTTAGGTTTCCAACACAATGCGGCACAATTCTACACATCGGCAATAATCGGATTTATCCTATCTCTTTACGCATTGTCATTGCCTAACTGCCCGGTTTCTAAAACCCCAAAAAGCAGCTCATTCATCGACACATTCGGACTTAGAGCCTTCGCCCTCTTCAAACAAAAGAAAATGGCGATATTCTTCATATTCTCAATGCTATTAGGAGTGTCACTACAAATCACCAACGGCTTTGCCAATCCTTTTATTACAGCCTTTGGTTCTGTAGCTGAATATGCAGATACATTTGGCGCAAAACACGCTAATGCGCTTATTTCATTGTCGCAAGTCAGCGAGACACTTTGCATTCTCCTGATCCCGTTCTTCCTAAAACGATATGGCATCAAGATAGTTATGCTGATCTCAATGCTTGCATGGTTCTTAAGATTCGGACTCTTTGGTTTAGGCAATCCGGGTGAAGGTGTATGGATGTTTATCCTCTCAATGATTGTATATGGTGTTGCCTTCGACTTCTTCAATGTTTCAGGCTCATTATATGTCGATAAAGAGACCGACTCTTCAATCAGAAGCAGCGCACAAGGTCTGTTTATGATTATGACAAACGGTATAGGTGCAACAATCGGAACCCTTGGCGCACAGGCTGTAATAAATCATTTTGTATTCTCACAATCAAACGTAAATACCCAACTTGAAGGTTGGAGCACATCATGGCTTATTTTTGCCGGTTATGCTCTTGTCGTGGCAATACTATTCGCTCTGATATTCAGATATAAACATCAACCTGAAAAAGAATAATATGATTCAATTTTTTGCACCGGACATACAAGAATCGAATCAGCTGCCTGAGGTTGAATCGCAACACTGCATCAAAGTCTTACGCATGAAACAAGGCGATAAGATATTTGTGACAGATGGAAAAGGTTATCGCTATAATTGCACGATTATAGACCCTAATCCCAAACACGTCTATCTGAACATTGACTCAAAAGAATTCATCCCAAATCACTGGAATGAACAAATCTGCATCGCTATTGCTCCTACAAAAAACATGGACAGAATGGAATGGTTTGCCGAAAAATCGACAGAAATCGGAATTAACGCAATCATCCCAATTAAATGCAGCCATAGCGAACGAAAAGAACTAAAAATCGAAAGAATTAACAAGATATTGGTGTCAGCAACCAAGCAAAGTCTGAAAACGACAATTCCTCAACTGAGCGAAATGATAAAGTTTGCTGAATTGGTAAAACGACCTTTTGATGGACAAAAATTCATTGCCTATTGCGACGATACGATTGAGAAGAAAAGTTTCACTAAAGAATACATCGCCGGAAACAACGCATTGATACTTATTGGTCCGGAAGGTGATTTCAGTCCTGAAGAAGTCAGTCTTGCCATAGAAAATGGTTTCACACCGGTAACTTTTGGAAACAGCAGACTAAGAACCGAAACAGCAGCTCTATTTGCCGTAGCTGCAATTCAAACACTCAATCAATTGAAATAATTATGAATCTATACAGATTTTTTTTGAGCATAATTGTAGCACTTTGTTTTAATCTGACAGTATCATCAAAACAAATTCATCCGCTTACACAAGCAATGCTTGATGGTTATGAACAAATTTTGAAAGAAAATCCTAATGATTTTTTCACCCTGTATCAACGTGCACAACAATACTACAAGCTATCCATGTATGTTGAAGCACAACAGGATATTACACGAGCCATTGAATTAACGCCTAAAAGCGAAAAGGAAATGCTCGGTTCACAATATTCCTTGCTCGCAAATATACACATCGAACAAGCAGACTACGACAAAGCATTATCGGCAATAAATTCAGCTATCGAAAACAGTGCTAACACTTATCCTCTTCTAAATACAAAAGGAAATATTTGTATGCACCTCAACGATTGGGAAAATGCAAAAAAAGCCTTTCGTCAAATGCAACAAATCAACTCCCGCAGCCAAGAAGCCTTTTTCGGTTTGGCTCGTATTGCAATTGCTCAAGGTGATATATCAATGGCTAACACTCTAATGACAGAGGCTGAAAAATGCGACCCGTCAAACTACATTACATATTGCCGACTTGGCGACCTATATGCTGAAATGAAAGACTACGAACGTGCTGCGACAAACTATCTCAGCGCATTTGGATTGTCTTCCGGCAAAGATCGCCCTATGGACTCGCTTATTCGCCTATCAAGAAATAATTATGACGCTGTAAAAAATGCCATCGATTACGCCCTATCTAAAGCGAATAACACATTACCCCTCTATTTCATCGAAGCAAACATATCATTTTTAAACGATAGATTTTATGATGCCCATGATGCGTATCGCATATTATTAGACTATCCGGAAGGGCAAGATGCCAACGTGTATGCACGCATGGCTGAAACATGCCTGGCAATAAACAAAACAGATGATGCTCTGAAATACGCTAATCGCGCTGTAGCTCTGAACTACAACTGCCAAAACCTCATTCTAAAATCAAAAATCGAACGTGCATTAGGAAATCTTGACAATGCCCTAATTGCCTCAAATGATGCCATTCAACTCTCCGACAGAAACGATACAAATGCATTAGTAGAATCTGCATTGACAAACATATCTCTCAACAAAACTGACGAAGCGATGTTGCTTTTAAATGAAGCAATTATGGTCAATGGTGAAGAATTTTATCCTCTGATGATTCGTGCATTTGTCTATGACAGCATATTGGGCGACCTGAGAAATAGCGTAGCCGATTATCAACGAGCATCAGAATTAAGTGCCGACCAATTTCCAGATTTGTTTTATAAAGCCTTTGCATTGGCTATGTCAGGAAAAAAATCTGATGGCGACGCAATAATAGAATATGCTTTATCCGAAAATCCGAACAACCCCAAAACACATTACTATGCAGCCATTTATTATGCTCAATTAAGTGTTTTAGACAAAGCTATTGAATGCAGGGACAAAGCAGTTTCCCTCGGATTCGAAAACGAATATCTTCTAAAAACCGACAAAACTGCAAACCTCAACCTGTCTCCTATCTTCAACCTATAATATAGCCGGTCTATTTAAATAATATCATAATTGGCTACCACCAATTCATTGATATAATACAAAATACAGCATAAAGGTCATTTTAAAGACTGAAATGAGCATGAGTTGCTCTATTGACAAAATACATAGTCCACTTATCAGACGACGTTGCAGAAGGTCACAAAAGTCAATACAAAAGGATGCATCACGAAAGGACTTAGTAGCAGAAGTCTGAAATCACAATTTTACCGTCACAACAACAAATTAATACGGGCACAAAAACGAAGCGTACAATGTGAGTGTGGTGCTTTGAGTGCTTAAACCTCTTCGTTTTCAGTTAGTTATGTATGTTTTGGTGTTGAGGCTCGGTCAAAACGAAGTGTACAATTTCTTTAATTTGCTTTAATCA
>JAZTZN010000001.1:0-98257 GCA_045637445.1 Muribaculaceae bacterium | reverse complement strand
GACGATGAACATTTCCAATACGAAACAAAAAAATACAAAAGAATAAAGAAAGAACAAAATATGCCCAAGCAAGCGACTTTGTTTGATGATGTTTTTTTTGAGTAGTTTCTATATTATTATAAAAATCTGCGTATATTTGTATCAGAGTTGTTTGACAAAAACAGTGTAAACCGAATGCAGAGGCAAACTTGTTTGGACTATGCTGAGATGTAGCCTGTTTTATGCAAAGCATAATGCAGAAGATTGGTGCAATTCCAAAGTCGCCAAATCGTTACCAACAACTTTTTACCATAGCATTCTCTGTATGTGTATCAATCAGATACGGAATAATTGATTGTCCGTCGCAAATATACTTTATTTTATGATATATTCATGAGTTTTGGATAAGAAATGTGTTTTATTATCCACATAGAGCGAGCAGGATTATTTGCACTATGATGACTCTGGCAAACATGCTCATCGGATAGACTGTGGTATAGGCAACGGAGGGTGCGTCATTACCCAAGACGTCGTTGGCGTAGTTGAGCGCCATAGGGTTTGCCATACTGCCACAAAGCATCCCACCGACTGTCGCGTAGTCCATCTTCATGAATTTTGTCGCTATATAACCCACGAACAGCACCGGCAAGAGTGTGATTATAAATCCGATGCAAATCCATGCGATGCCTTCGGGACGGATCACCACTTCAAAAAATTCTGCTCCGGCATCAATCCCCAGACAAGCCAAATACAGCGATAACCCTAAGGCACGAAGCATCAGATTGGCGCTTCGCGTTACGTAGGTGACCATGTGCAGACGCGGACCAAATGTGCCGATGAGAATACCGACGATTATCGGTCCTCCGGCAAGACCAAGCTTCACCGGCATGCTGACGCCGGGGATCATGATTGGTATCGAGCCGAGAATAAGCCCGATGGTAAGCCCGATGAAGACAGACACCAAATTCGGCTCGCCGAGATTTTTCACCGTATTACCCATCATTTCGCTGACTTGCCTTACACCTTTGGCGTCTCCGACCACTATCAGTCGGTCGCCAAGTTGAAGTCGCAACTGAGGACGGGCAAGGATTGATATTCCGCCACGATAAATGCGTGTGGTGTTGACGCCGAAGTCATTGCGCAGATGAAGCGAACCAAGTTTCTTGCCGTTGATTTCCGGCTTTGTGATAAGAATTTTTTGCGACACTAATTGCGAGTCTATTTTGTTCCAATCGATGTCGTTTTTATTCCAATCCGTATTTTCTTGTTCGCCAAAAAGCACTTCTAAAGCCTCCACATCTTTTTCGTTGGTGACCACTAAAATTCGATCGCCTTCGCAGAGTGTCGTTTCCGATGTCGGTATGCTGACTCCCTGATTTCCTCTCCAGAGACGTGTGACAATAAAAAAGTGCTCTTTGAGCATAGCGAGGTCTTTAAGTTTTCTTCCGAATATCGCAGGGTTTTGAATCTTGAACGTGGCAATGAATGTCTCGTCTTGCTCTTCTTTAGGCAATAGGTTTTCGTTTTTTCGATAGAGTACCTTGTGCATAAAGAGTAAAGCCAAAATCACGCCGACGACACCCAACGGATATGCCACAGCGCAACCTAAAGCCAACGAGCTGCTTTCGATGCCGAGTTGTGCAAGAGTCTGCTGGGCAGCACCTAACGCCGGAGTATTGGTTACTGCTCCACACATCACGCCCACCATGTCGGGGATCGGAATACCGGTGATAAAACTTGCCGCTACTGTGACAGCCACGCCGACAACTATCACACCCATGGCCAACATATTTAGTGTGATGCCGTCTTTACGAAACGAGCTGAAAAAACCCGGTCCGACTTGGAGTCCTAAAGCATAGACAAAAAGTATCAATCCGAAATTTTGAGCGTAATTGAGCATATCGGCATCGAGCGAAAGCCCTAAATGTCCTGCTAAAATTCCAACAAAGAAAACGAGTGTCGCTCCCAACGAAATGCCGAATACTTTGATTTTACCCAGCGATAAGCCGATTGCGCACACCACAGAAAGCACTATCACTGCCTGAACTGCGCTATGTTCGATAAGTATTGAATTTATCCATTCCATAATTTAAGGATGTTGCTTAAATAAAGTTCGCGTTATCCAACGGTTTTATGTGGCAAAAATAGAGAAAATCTCCGACATGGCAATAAACCAATGATAAAATTGTATTCTATCAATATTCGGATTTGCAGATGCATTAGCTTTTTGGGGTCCTTCTTATGTTGCGATTTGCTTGTTTTTTTGATTAGAACTTGTTGATGATTGGTGTCATACCCCGACCGGGGTATAACCTCGATAACCGGTGGTAAACGAGGCGATAGCCTGATACCCCCGGTGCAAGGATGCCTTTTAGCCTTTTTAGCCCTTTTAGGCGTGCAGCGTGTGGTTCGTTAGCCTCCCTATCGGGATAGCCACGACATTGCGAGCGCTCGGCTGACGGTTTCGCTTGCCAAAAGTATTACCACTCGGGGCAATCAAGTTGGTCATAATGACGGCAGTGTACGGATGTCGGTGAGGATGTGGAGAGCTGTTTCGACTGAAGCCACAGAGTTGATGACCATTGAGCGTTTGGAGTTTTTCTCTCTGATTTCGCATCGGCGCGCATTGAGTTGCAGATAATTGATTACGCGACCGAATGCCGCAGAATTATAGTACGCCTGATTCGACGCATCGACAAAGTATAGAAACATTTTGCCCTGTTTGAGATAGAGCTTTTCGATACCGAGTTGTTTTGCAGCCGAGCGCAGAGGGACGATTAGGATAAGCTCTTGAGTGACACGAGGGATGGCGCCGAAACGGTCGCAAAGTCGCTCGCGGAAAGCCTCCACATCGCTGAGGCGTTCCATGTTGTCAAGTTCTTGGTAGAGTGATATTCGTTCGCCTTCTTGGGGCACATATTCTGCCGGGATGCGCAATTCCATATCGCTTTCTATGGTGCAGTCTGCCACAAATTCTTCTTCTTTGCCGGCGTTTTCATCGGTGAATGTGTCGCCAAATTCTTCGGTTTTAAGTTCGATGACCGACTCGCGAAGTATCTTTTGGTATGTCTCGTAGCCGAGGTCGGCTATAAAGCCCGATTGTTCGGCGCCGAGAAGGTTGCCGGCACCGCGGATGTCGAGGTCTTGCATTGCGATGTGGATTCCGGCTCCAAGGTCGCTGAAGCTTTCGATGGCTTGCAGGCGACGACGAGCGACAACGGTCAATGGCTTGGCAGGAGGCACGAGGAGGTAGCAGAAAGCTTTGCGTGAGCTGCGACCGACGCGTCCGCGAAGCTGGTGAAGCTCCGAAAGTCCGAAGTTTTGAGCGTTGTTTATGATGATAGTGTTGACGTTAGGCATGTCGATGCCGCTTTCGATGATTGTTGTCGAAAGGAGCACGTCGTAGTCGTGGTTGGCAAAGTCGATGATTGCTTTTTCCAATTTTTCTGCCGGCATCTGACCATGAGCTGAAATGACTCTGACATCAGGCACCAAGCGACGCAATGTGCTTTCGATGTCTTGCAGTTGCTCGATACGGTTGCAGATGAAAAATATCTGACCGTTGCGACTCAATTCGAAGTTGACGGCTTCGGCGATGATGTCGTCGTTAAAAGCAGTGACGGATGTCACAATCGGCTGACGATTTGCCGGAGGAGTGTTGAGCGAGCTGAGGTCGCGGGCTCCCATAAGCGAGAATTGCAATGTGCGAGGGATCGGAGTTGCCGACATGGTGAGTGTATCGACATTGACTTTCATCTGCTTCAATTTTTCTTTGACAGCGACGCCGAATTTTTGTTCTTCATCGACCACAAGCAGTCCGAGGTCTTTAAATCGGATTTCTTTCCCAATGATTTTGTGAGTGCCGATGAGAATGTCGATTTTGCCGTCGGCAAGGTCTGCGATGATTTGTTTTACGTCTTTTGGTTTTCTTGCACGCGAGATGAAATCTACTTTTACGGGCAGTTCTTTGAGACGTTCGCTGAATGTGTGATAGTGTTGCATGGCGAGCACAGTGGTCGGGACAAGCACAGCAGTCTGCTTGCCATCGACTGCAGCCTTGAAAGCCGCTCGAATGGCGATTTCAGTTTTGCCAAATCCGACATCACCACAAATGAGGCGGTCCATGGGTCGTGGTGATTCCATATCGGCTTTGACTGCCTGTGTAGCCTTTAATTGGTCGGGAGTGTCTTCGTAGATGAAGCTTGCTTCAAGTTCGTGCTGGAGATAAGAGTCGGGAGCAAAAGCGTGACCTTTTTCTTCGCGTCGCGCAGCATATAGTTTGATGAGGTCGCGGGCGATGTCTTTCATTTTGGTCTTTGTGCGCTCTTTGATGCGATTCCAAGCTCCGGTGCCAAGTTTGTTGACTTTTGGAGGCACGCCTTCTTTTGCTCGATATTTTGACAGCTTATGCAGAGAGTGTATCGACACAAAGATGATGTCGTCGTTGAGGTAGGTGAGTTTTATCATCTCTTGCGCATTGCCGTTGACATCGGTGCGCACAAGTCCGGAAAAGACGCCTACGCCGTGGTCGATGTGGACAATGTAGTCGCCCACTTCGATTTGATTTAACTCTTTAAGGCTCAGCGCTAATTTGCCGGAGCGAGCGCGATCGCTTTTGAGGCTGTATTTGTGGAAGCGATCGAAGATTTGATGGTCGGTAAAGAAGCATGCCTTTATGTCGTGGTCGATAAATCCTTGATGAATCGTTCTTTCGACAGGGATAAACGATATGTCGTCACCTCTGTCTTCGAAGATGCTTTTCAGACGACTTGTCTGATGCACCGAGTCGCTGAGGATATAGAGACGGTATCCCTCCTTCAGATGATTGATGAAGCTTGAGGATATGAGGTCGAAATTTTTGTGATATAGGGCTTGTGGCGAGCAGTTGAACGTCATTTCCGAGTCGGGCGCAAAAGAAGTCTCGATGTCGGCAGTGTTTCCGTATTCCACAATTTTAAAATCTTTTAGGCGACGTTCGAAATTGTCGCTATCTACGACATTGTTCATTGCGTTCATGTCGCCTTCATGGGCTATCATCGCCGAATCGGAGAACGATGAGCCGGCAATGGCTTTGATTCGCGACAAAAGCCATTCGACCGATTGGCAGAAAATGATAGTGCCGTCGTCGATAAAATCAAGAAAAGAGATGACTTCTTGACTTTCTGTTTGCGACATGGCGGAGATGATGCTGATTTCGTCGAGACGTTGCTCGGAGAGTTGTGTTTCGACGTTGAAGGTGCGTATTGAGTCGATTTCATCGTCGAAGAAATCGATGCGGAAAGGCAATTCGTTGGCGTATGAATAGACGTCGAGGATAGAGCCGCGTTTGGCAAATTGTCCCGGCTCATAGACGTAGTCGGTCTCACAAAAACCTTGTTCGCGCAGATTTTTCACCAGCGCGCTCATCATGATGCGATCTGATGATTTGAGGTTGATGGTCGAGGAGTCTAATTTGTCCTGACAGGGCACTTTTTCAGCCAATGCTTCGGGGCAGGTAATCACCCATCCTGTCTGTTTTTTGCTCCATGAGTTGACTACTTCGGTACGCAAAATTTGAGAGGGGGCATCGGTCTGTCCGTACTTTATGTCGCGCTTATAGCCGCTTGGAAATATTTTGACTTTTTCATCGCCATGTATTTGGCAAATGTCGTGATAAATGTAGCCGGCAGTATCAAAATCGTCGGCTATGACCAAAAACGGCTGTTTCCCTTTTTTCAACGAGGCAAACAATAATGCGGGGGCAGAGCCTTCCAGCCCTCGGAGCCTGATGCGTCGTGTTTTACGCTCCGAAAGCAGTGAATTGATGGCGTCGAGACGTGGCTTTGTCGCAAAAATGCTTGATAACTCGTTGATTGTCATGGGTAGCTCTTATTGTGGTTCTGATGAGGTGGGAGTTTTTATTATCCGTCGGTGGGAACTGTCGCTATTTGCGACCGAAGTCGGCGGGGATTTCGCCCCATACTTCGGTGTTCCATTTGAGGATTTTGTTTTGCCATGTGTGTGTTTGCAGCCAATTGTCGGCACGTGCTATAAGCTCGATTACTTTTGCGTTGCGTGGTGTCGGCGCAAGTTTGGTGTTGGCACGTCGATTTCTGACCCAAGCAATTGCTGTTTTGGAGTCGGAATAAATAGTTCGTGCGATGCCTTGCTGGGCAGTCATCGCCAAAGCGTGAACGATAGCCAGATATTCACCGATATTATTAGTGGCATCTTGAAATGGTCCGACACGGAAAATTTTTGCGCCGGTCATGACATCGACTCCTTGATACTCCATTACTCCGGGATTGCCCAAACATGAGGCATCGACAGCCATTGCTTCCAGTTCGATTTCGGGAAAGGCGCTGTAATCGACTATTCTTGCTTGTCGGCTGACAAGGTTGACGAGGATATCCAAATTTTCGGATGATCCGTTGCGATAGGCTGCAATAGCTTCTTCTTGGGTGTGAAAACTTTTGTATTTGGCACCCGGATAGTTTGTTACCTGCTCCTGTGCCTCTTCCCATGAGTCATAGACGCCGGGCTCAACACCCTCCCACACGACATAGTATTTCCCTCTTTTTGCCATGGTTGCTGTGATGTGTTTATCGGTTGTCGTTTAACTCTGCGGCGCGAAGTATGAGGCCCGGTATTTCGATATTGTTGAGTGAGCCACGGAAGAGGTCGGCGCCACAACCGATGGCATAGACCGGTACAAAGTTGGCTGTGTGATCGCTAGATGTCCAGCCGATGCCGAGTTCGCGATTGAAGATGTCGAATACGTTGACAGCAAACTGATTGAATGCGTTGTAGAGCGTCTTTTGATCTACGGCTTCGCGGCGTGTGAATGTGAGGTCAAATGACTCTCTGAGCTTGGCGATGTCGTCTTGCGAGAGATTGATGTGGGAGAAGAAACCGAAGTTGTCGCTGAGCACTTGCTGCATTTCTTCCCATGTGAAAGTCTCGTTTTGACTGAGGCGTGTCTTGCAATAGTCGGAGAAAAGGTCTTTCGACATTCGTTGGAGGTCAACGAGTTGCAAGCGACCTTTTTTCTCGTTGTCGTAACGACCGAATGCCATGCCGCCGGTGTCGTGGTCGGCAGTCACTACGATGAGCGTTTCGTCAAGGTGCTGCAGATAGAAGTCGTAAGCGACGCGGATTGCTTTCTGGAAGTCGAGTATCTCTTTGATGACTGTCGCGCCGTCGTTGGCATGGGCACACCAGTCGATGTTGCCGCCTTCGACCATGAGGAAGAATCGCTCAGGGTTGGCGTTGTGGAGACGGCGAAGTCCGGCAGTGGTAATCTGCTCGGCAGTCAGGCGATTGTCGGGAAAATCAAGCGTATAGCCCACTTGGTCGCCTTTAGGATTGGCGCTGAGTAGCAATAGTTTAGAATCGAAATGGCTGTCGATGAGGTTTTCGTTGCCGACGACCACATTGTAGCCTTGCGAGCGCATGCGGTCGGTCCAGTCGTTGTCATTACCTTTGTCGTCCTTTGCGCCACGCCAGAGAGGCGCAGCGAAGAAATCGTAGCCCGACGTAATGGCTTGATTGGCAATGCTGTATTTGTCGCTGCGTGAGTGAGAGTGAGCATAGAATGTTGCGGGAGTGGCATCATCGCCGGCAACGGTCGATGCGACACCGATGGCATATCCGGCACGTTGGAAATTGCGTGCGATGCTTTCGACAGCCACCGAGTCGGCATTCTCGCCGATCATACCATTGCGAGTCTTATGTCCCGTAGAGAGAGCAGTGCCGGCAGCTGCAGAGTCGGTCACAGGGCTATTGGCAGAATAAGTACGCGCCTGACTTGCCACAGGGAAAGTCATCATCAGTAACGGGTCGGCTGACTGAAGCACGGTGCGATTATACATTTCAGTGGTGTTGACATGGCCCATGCCCATGCCGTCGCCTATAAAGTAGAACACATATTTAGCCTCTGCCATCGCAGCGATGACGCAAAGCATTATGGCTGAAAATATCAGACTGAATCTTTTCATAGTGGGGGAGTTGAGATTAAATTATTGATTGTTGGATGATTGTATAGTGTCGGAAATCTTGCGTGTAAGCTCGACAAACTGAGCCACGCTCAGCTGCTCGGGGCGTTTGCTCATAATTTCCTCGCTTAATAGCGGAGAGCCCTTAGGTACAAGCGAAGACAACGAATTGCGCAGAGTCTTGCGACGCTGACCGAAGCCGGTCTTGACCACAGTCTTAAACAGTCGCTCGTCGCAGCCGAGGTCGGTCGTCGTATTGCGAGTCAGACGAAGCACGCCACTCTTCACCTTTGGAGGAGGATTAAACACATTTTCATCGACCGTAAAGAGATACTCGCAGTCGTACCACGCTTGGAGTAACACCGAGAGAATGCCATAGACCTTCGAACCCGGACCGGCACAGATGCGCTGAGCCACCTCGCGTTGAAGCATGCCGCTCACCACCGGGATAGAATCCTTATAGTCCAAAATACGGAAGAAAATCTGCGACGAAATATTGTAAGGGTAATTACCGATGACAGCAAACTGTCCATCGAAAATACCGTCGAGGTCAAGCTTCAGGAAATCGCCTTCGATCACCTCGAGTTGGGGATAGACACGATGCAGATAATCGACACTCTCGGTGTCAATCTCGATGACCTTGAGTTGCTTATCGCTTTGCATCAGAAACTGAGTCAACACTCCCATACCCGGACCGATTTCAAGCACAGGCAACGTAGCACCCTGCTCGCAATCGAGAGTCTCGGCAATGCGTCGGGCCACACTCATATCGGTAAGGAAATGCTGTCCCAGCGCCTTCTTAGGCTTCACCTTATTTATCATATCGTACACTCTTAATCTAATTATCACTGCAAAGATACAACAAACGAGCGAGAAATACGAAGCTTGCTTTAGTATTTTTCACAGCGAGTGTGCATTACTGAGAAAGGTTGACTCGGTATGGTATATTTCCTTATATATGTGCGCAACCTCTATCGCATCCTATCGAATCGTATGGGGCACTACCCCGGTCAGGGGTTTTACTTCAGTAACCGCGGGTAAGCGAAGCCGTAAGGCGAGCGTCACCCGCGGATAGATACCCCCACCGACATACTACCCCGAAGTGGGTAGTACATCGAGTCTGTTGCACGCATGGATATATGAGAGTGTGTAACTATATAAGAGCGTATCGCTATATGTTAGACGTTAGAGAAGGTGTACAACCCCGGTCAGGGTTGGGTGTATATGTATGTTGCCGGATCCGGTGGTGGCACTCGCTTCGCTCGTTTACCACCGGTTATCAAGGTTATACCCCGTCCGGGGGTGTGTCTATTTTACGTAGTTGAGTTCTTTTAATGTCGTAAATACGATGTCTCTTGCAAGTTGTTTTGCATTAGTCGAACTTTGTCCACGTTCGATACGCACTGCGACAGCCAACGGATTTCCGGTCGTCTGCTTAACGTAGAATATATACCACGCATCCATGCTTCTGACTCTGCCACTGTTGCGATGTGCCGTACCGGTTTTGCCACCGACATTGTCTTCTTTATTGAACGTACAAGTAGTGTGAGTGTTTGCTTCTTTGATCATGAAATCACTCAACGCTTCGGCTTCGTTTTTCGATACTATTTCTATTTGTCGGCTGTCATCTTCTTTTGTGTATTTTGTAGTGACCATTTTTCCGCCGTTTGCCACAATTGAAGCTATTCTTGCCATTGCCAAAGGCGTCGCATCCAAGGTGCCTTGTCCCCAAGCCCACTGCCATACATTATTATTATCCAATCGCTTTTTGTATTTTTTGTAACGTCGATAGTCGTCAACAGCGACATTGGTGCCTGAAGTCATAAATTTCTCATTAAATTTCTTCAATGTTGCCGAATCCGAATACATCAAGCCGTATGGCATCGTTCCTGCAATCGACAAGTCAGCACTACGGTAGATAAAGCGAAGGTCATCATACAAATTATGATCGTTGACCAAATTCACAAAATATGAATTAGACGACCTCACAATCGCATCCTTCATGTTTACCCATCCGGTCCACTCTGCTCCTAAAGTCTGATGCACATAATATTTATACTTTTTATTATTCGGATCTGCCGCTTCAACTCCGCATTTGCGCAATCCGGCTAATGCCGACATAACTTTTGCTGTCGAACCCGGAGCAGTCGCATAGACCAATCCCAAGTCCATATCGGTATATGAGGTCCAATCACGTGTCTTTTTGCTATCGCTATATGTCGGTATTCGCTTTGTTTCATCATCTATCTCATCCTTCAGACGCTCCGAATTTAAAAGAGGATAGTTGGCAGATGCCAAGAGGTCGCCTTGTTTTGCATCCAATATCACAACCGAAGCTCTGATTTTTTTCGCCCACGAGCTGTTCTTGTATTTGTCTTTTAAATAATAAGTCATTTTTTGCTGCAATTGGGTTTGCAGTTTTGCATCGATTGTGAGGTGGATGTCTTTCGGCTCTATTTTGTCGAGTGTCAACCAACTTTCACTTCGCTCATTGAGAAGGCGAACTTTTTCGCTATTGACTCCTGCCTTAAGATACGGAATAAGTTTTGCATAGTTGTAAAGTTGCACCTTATTATATAGCGACGTCTCTTGCAACGGATGCCACTTGCTGACTCTTTGTTCGGCGTATGGCAACACCACTTTCGGAAGCATATTGCCATTTTCATCTTTGCGGTTGTCGTAGCCTTTAAGATCGGAATTATGGCGTATCTCTGCCGCATATCCGGAACTTTCGCTACCGCTAAAAATAAACAAATCGGAATTTTGATTGCCAAGCATAAATGCCAAATGTTCATCGAAAGGATAGAAGCGTTTTTGGCGTTTCAATGTATCGACTGTATATTCCGAACCAAGAATATCATAGTATTGCGGAATATATTTTGCCAATTTCGACTTGTCACTCGTCGCCAATAGTATTCCGTTTCGATCGTAGATGTCGCCGGCAAGAAGTTTGTCGGTCAACTGTGAGATGCGAGGGTTATAATTCACGACAGGCACTCCATCTGAATTGTTGACATAGACCGGTCGTATCAGAGTATCGTCTCTATCCAAGAATTGATAGTAGAAAAAGACGCTGCATATAATAACAACCAAAAAGCTATAGATTATACTTAAGAGTGACACCGTATAACCATATTTGCTGATATTTTGTCTTGATAATATTGTTGCCGGCGAATTGTCTTTTTCTTTAGCATCAAAAGAGGCTATCGACAATATCAATCCGAAAGCTGTCAGATTTAATATCATGCTGACCTTGCCATAACTGAAGAATGGAACAGTGACCCCGGTCAGTGGAATTATACCCGTACTTCCAAGCGATATTATTACAAATTGAACTGCTGTCACAATAGCCACTCCCAAACAAAGGTAGAACGTAAACGGATGAGATGTTTGATAACCGAGCACAATTGTTCTTCGCAAAAGAAGAGTCAAAAGCAGAATTATTACTACCACTCCCACAAAGCCTAATTGTTCACCTATGCTTTCGAGTATCATGTCGGTGTGGAATGCCGGAATAAATGAAGGACTTCCATTGCCAAGACCCTGACCCCACAGACCTCCTGAAGCCAAGCCCCACAATCCTTCTGCCACCTGTGTATTATCGCCGGCATCAGCTTCTGCCCCATTGATAGGAAGCGTGCCCCACGTGTTGGTGCACATCTCATTGCGACCATCAAGACGCTCGGCTGTGCTTTCAAGTCCTACTCCTCCCAAAATACTACCACCAAAAATAAATGCCGCAACTATAAAGTTGAAGAATATAGGAGTCTCAAAAATTTGTCGTTTGACGATGCCGACCACTATCCACACTGCAAACCATACGATACACAATATTCCCATGCTGTCGATTAAATTGCCTATATATAGCAATACCAAAAACGATACCACGCCATAGACAAGCATCGCAAAGTCGCATGTGAATATCTTTTTCAATCTGTTTTCTGCCGATAATCCTTCTAAATCAATTTTTGACTTTATCATCGAATAAAGCAGAATGAATGTAAAGGCAATAACCAAGGCAGGACCCATGTCGCCAAGCATAAGATAGACCATCATCAATGCGCCCAATCCGATAAAGATTGTTGCCAACATTCGCAATTTGTCAGCGAAAAATTTTGTGTTTCCTTGTTCTGAAAATTGAACCACCTTGTTGGCATTCACACTGAAATAAGCCGCCATAAAGATGATGATGAGATATTTGGTAATTTCACTCGGCTGAAACAAAAATCCGATGTTGAGATTTACTTTCATCCCACCCACAGAAGCTCCCAACGGAGTGAATAGCAATGCTGTCAATAGCAATGCCATAATCAAATAACCGACACCCTTCGGCATTCTGTCGAGTGACGTTTCTACTTTTTTATTAAGCGCTGTTATCCTAATCAAATCAAGCAACAACCATGGCAAACACAAAACGATGACTATAGTTGCTCCTATTTTATACGCCACATTTGCTTTTGTGTCAGACAATATTTCAGTCAAATATTTTACTTTCACTTTAAACGGCTTGAACATCCATTTTATACACTCAAGCATTATGTCGAAATCTGCACTTAATTGATTTTGATACAATTTCTTTAGGTTTAGAAATTGTAAAAGAGCTATGACTGCAACTCCTGCAAATATACCATTAGCCATTTCTTCTCCCAACATTCTATCTGTCAGCGGATCGTTGAGCGAGAACATTATCAACAGACACAATCCTGTGAGCATCATCATTATGGCAAGCATCATATCATCAATCGGTCGCTTACGCAGTCTGCCAAAAAGCCATAAACCCCACCAAGCAGCAAAAAATAAAACTACATATTTGGTAAGCGAATTTCTAAAATCGCCGGGAGAACGAATGGTCATCGACTTATCTTCCTTTATCTGCTTCATTGTAGGAACATCAAAAATACGTATTCGATGCTCCAATTGTGTAAATTGACACTCCAATACCGCATCTGATTCTATGCCAAATAATTCTAAAAATTTTGCAAACTTACTTTTCTGCTTGTCTATGGCAAATGAAAGATTTCCCCCGATAGTGCCTTTCGGCGAACCGTATTCATAGCCGGGAGTGATTGGCAATACACTGTATGAACTATTAGGATTCAACCCTTCGAATACGACACATCCGTTATTATCTGTCTTCAGATATGCGATAGTTTTTCTTAACGGATTATTCAAACTGTCTATATATTGTTCCGACAGACGAACTACTACACCGGCACATCGAGCAGGCTTCTTATTAAGCAATTTTGATATTAAACCCTTATCCTTTAATTCTTCAGAAACCACAACTCGCAATTCTGCATTGTTCTTGTCATCTATCTTAATTTCGCTTTTTAAATTAGCAATATCGAGTTTTTTATATTCTTCATCTATTCCCAACACTCTTCGTGATTCATCCAACTTTGCAACATAATAACTTTCGGCAGCCTTTTTATCCGTCTTTCTTATTTTTTTATCTGTCGATTTATAGATTTCAGCCACACTGTCGATCATTGCAGACGGTATTTGCCAAGCACGCTTATTTAAATCATATAATGACTCCGGCGCACTATTATCTTTCAATTTATCCGACAAAAATTGACCAACAAAGTCAGCATCTCTTTTATCCGACAAATAATTATGAGTCTTAATCACCGACGAAATATCTTGTGGCAAAACTCCTCTTTCTAAATTTACTATAGATTTTCCGTATTGTTTTTCTACTGATTCAAAACTTTCCGAATAGTTTGACAACAATTTAACAAAAAGTATTACCAACAGAATGGAAGAAACTATCAATGAGTATTTTTTCATAAACGTTTTTTGGTATTATTATCGTTTCAAATGTATATCGACAATTTTTATCAGAGATAAAAAGGCAATATCGTTCGCAGTTGCAAATTTAATAAAATATTTATTATATATGTCTTTAAAAGACAAATAATTAGAGGCAACTTCTAAAAATTCACAAATCACTATAAAACTAATAATAGAAGATACCTAAAAATTATTCCTGTCCGGTAAACATGTAGATTTCTGAAAAAGGTTGACTCGGTTTGGTGTATTTCCTTATATATGTGCGCAACCTCTATCGCATCCTATCGAACCGTATGAAGCACTACCCCGAAGTGGGTAGTACATCGTGTAGGATGCACATAATATCAGAAGAAATAAAAAAGCGAAATCGGAGAATTTGACCAACAAATGGTTGTTAATAACTTGTCAGTAAGCTGAAAATTTAGGTATCAAAGAAAATTAATTACTTTATTTGCAAAAAAGAATAAAAAGTTTAAGCCGACCGACAACTCAATTTTGCAAAAAATAAAATTAAAAGATATTAAATGCGTTTTCAACAGAAATATCCACACTTATTTACACCTAAATCAAAACTATTTTATTAAATTTGCGCTGTAGATTAAAGGTTGTTGATAACATACGTATCATCTTGAAACAAAGATGATAGGCTTGTTGATAATTTGAAAATATAAAATTGCTCTTAAAATGAGTTTTAAATTTGCAATAGGGTCGGCAAAAATATTATCAACATTATCTACAGACATATTAATAGTATCATATTTATTTTTATAAGAATTAAAAAACTAAACTATTACTAATATGAATGAGGCAAAACTCTCTATGGAAGAACTTCGCAGAGAAATAGAACGATTGAAGCGTGAGAAGAATGCTGTGATTATGGCTCACTACTATCAGCGTGATGAAATTCAAGAGATAGCCGATGTGATCGGCGACTCTTTGGCATTGGCTCAGGATGCTGCAAAAATTGATGCCGACATCATTGTGATGTGTGGAGTTCATTTTATGGGCGAAACAGCAAAAATACTTTGTCCTAATAAAAAAGTAATAGTTCCGGATTTAAAGGCCGGCTGTTCGTTGGCTAACAGTTGCGACCCTGAAGAATTTCGTCGTTTCATCGAAGCAAATCCGGGTTACACTGTAGTTAGCTACGTCAATACCTCGGCTGCTGTAAAAGCTTATACTGATATAGTGGTGACTTCGGGTAATGCTAAGAAAATTATAGACTCATTGCCTAAAGATGAAAAAATTATTTTCGGACCGGATAAAAATCTTGGCGGATATATCAATTCTGTCACAGGTCGTAATATGCTTCTTTGGGACGGAGCTTGCCACGTTCACGATCGCTTTGACCTCGAAGGTATTGTGGAACTTAAAAAACAAAATCCTAACGCTAAAATATTGGTGCATCCGGAATGTCGCAAACCTTTGCAGTTGATAGCCGACAAGGTGGGCAGCACAGCGGTATTGCTCAAATTTGCGCAAGAAGACGATGCTCAAGAATTTATTGTTGTCACAGAGAGCGGTATCTTGTTTGAGATGCAACGTAAGTGTCCTGATAAGCGCTTTATTCCGGCTCCTGCCAAAGATGCAGAGTGTCAATGCAATGTATGTGAGTATATGCGCATGAATACATTGGAAAAAGTTTATCTCGCATTGCGCGATGAGACGCCTGAAATCATCGTAGATGAAGAGATAGCACAAAAAGCTGTGAGATCAATCAATCGCATGCTCGAACTCTCCTAACCTAAAATACAAATAATAGATATAATAAGGTATGGCGAAACTGAAATAAAAAACACAATACCTTGTTAAACTCAAAGAGGAGGATTACCTTATCTTTGAGGACACAATAAAGATGGAGGCGTTGAAAATAGCCGGTATTGAGAAGATGGCAATATACAAAGCGATGGAGCATATACTCCAACATCAGCATATTGACCTTCTTATTAAGCCAGTGTCAAGGCTATATTGATAGTTTTTTGAGGTGATTATTATACACCAGAAACCATAGAGCTAATCAATATAAATTAATGATAATTAATAAGATAAAAAGTGGCGTATGTACGGATTTATGTTTACCGCGCATACGCCACTTTTGTCAGTATATTCTTCCAACTGGAAGAACTTAGATTTCAATGCTTTACTTTGGCAAGTTTTATATATCTTTGCATTCGTAGTTAGTTGGCTTATTTACTAGTAACCTCGTATGTGGAATTAGCTATTTTTGTAAAAAATCAATGTTGAAATCAATTAGTTACATTAAAAGTAAAACTTGCTTGGGAGCGTCTATTGTTATATTAAAACAGGGTTTACTCGATAGACGGCACATCGAAGTCGATTTGATCTACGGTGAGTACCGTAACCTGCTGTCCATTGTATAGTCCTGAGCACTCAGCACCGAGCAGGCGACCCTCACTTTTTGAGAAACGAGCAATAATCCCGACCTTGTCGCCCATAGTGCTGACTATGACCATATCGCTTTCCTCTCGGAATTTTAGCAGTATCCCCATTAACAAAGAGTACTCATTCAATTTATCGATCGTAGAGAACGGAGTTAGGTCGATTCCTCCGTGGGGTCGTTCGAGTACTAATTGTCCATTCTGGTAGCGTCGATAGCTTTCGCCATCATATAGTTCCATAGAACGAGCCTGGTCCTGCCATTTGATAGCCATTTTGATCTTTGAGTTCTCTTTGCGAATCTCAACGGTACCCTGCATCGGAGTGCCATCGAAATCAATATGATAGAGTTCTTCCTGTGAACTCTTGTTTGCGGTAACATTTGCGGTAAATCGAACGAGGCAGTTGTCCGATTCGAGAAGTTGAGTCAACGCTCGATCGACAACATCGCGGGCTTTGCTTGTCTGTACTCCGCTAATGCCGATGACGACTGCCACTGCAACCACAGCAGCAACGGCTCCAATGCGTGTTATCTGCCACAACGTGCGACGACGCGGTGCGGGAGCTTTGAATTCGAGTGATGTTGTAGGTGCAAAACGTGGTGTGAGAAGGTTCACAACGCGAATGTCTGAAAAATTGTGTAAATTGTTGTTAGTTTTCATAAAGTTACTTTTTTTACAGTGAGTTAAATAAGCCCGCATCCTTCGAGGGTTTTGCGCAACTTGTCAATGCCATAGCGAAAACGCGATTTGGCAGTTGTGAGAGGAATGTTGCAAATAGAGGCAATTTCGTCAAATTGACGACCGCCATAGATTCGCAATCGGATCACTTCGCTCTGCTCATCAGGTAGAAGCGCCATCAGTCGTTCGATCAATCGAAACTCTTGTTCGAAATCTTTCGGAGCGAGGTCGTCGCTACTCAATGTATCAAGAGTTTCGGGTGTCACAAACTGTCGTCGTGAGCGCAAAGCTGAGGTGCAACTATTTGTCAATGAACGATAAACATAGCCTTTCAGGTCTTCAATCTCAACAAGGCGTGCGCCTTGCTTCCAGAGTCGCAGGTAGAGATCTTGTACCACGTCGTCAGCTTCGGCTGCAGACCCTAATCGATAGCAGGCATATTGAAACAGATGGTCGCGCTCGGTCTGCATTATCTCAGTAAGGCGGGTGAGTTGTTTTTTTTCGTTTGTTAGTTTCATAATCTATTGTCGTTTGTTGGAAACGCGCTTCCGAATACATAACGCACTAAGATTTAAAAAGACTTAACGCTGTTGCAAATTTATCTAAAAAAGGATTGTTCACTGCGGAAAGGGCAATCATCATCTAACAAATTTAATTTTGCAGGACGCCATCGCGGGATCACTCCTAACATTCTATCGTCCTTGATTATATAACGCACATACATACTTTTGATTAGTGTTCTTTTCCATTTCCAAACCCATTACTCGGTGGCTGATTTGTGTCAAGGAGATTGCTATTTTGAGACAAATTTATAATTATATTTTGCTGATTAACAAATTATTGCTAAATTGTGAAAAATTTATGTGATAATGTATTTCGCACTTGCCTGTTTAATTTGCGGAGATTTAATAAAAAGGGCGCTTATTGCTTATTAAGTGAAAAATGACTACCTTTGCACTTTAATTTGTAAAAATAGAAAAAGAATAGATATATGGCATTACAGTGTGGCATAGTGGGTTTGCCAAACGTCGGTAAATCCACCCTTTTCAATTGTCTTAGCAATGCTAAGGCGCAATCGGCAAATTTTCCTTTCTGCACAATCGAGCCTAACGTGGGCGTGATAACAGTGCCGGATGAACGCCTCAACAAGTTGGTTGAGATGTGTCGTCCTCGCAGTGTTGTGCCTGCTACTGTGGAAATTGTCGATATTGCCGGTCTTGTCAAAGGTGCTTCTAAAGGTGAAGGGTTGGGCAATAAGTTTCTTGCAAATATTCGTGAGACTGATGCAATTCTTCATGTGCTTCGTTGTTTTGACGATGACAATATCACTCACGTCGATGGTTCGGTAGATCCTGTTCGCGATAAAGAGATTATCGATTATGAACTTCAGCTTAAGGACCTTGAGACTGTAGAGACACGCTTGGCGAGAACTCTTAAAGCAGCACAGACAGGTGGCGACAAGACAGCTCGTCTTCAGGCTGATGTGCTTTTGGCTTATAAGGAAGCATTGGAACAAGGCAAGCCGGCTCGTTCGGTAGAATTTGAGACTAAGGACGAACAACGTTTTGCCCACGATCTTTTCTTGCTCACCAACAAGCCTGTGCTTTATGTATGCAATGTCGATGACGCATCGGCTGTCGGTGGAAACAAATATGTGGAAGCAGTGCGCGAGGCTATTAAGGACGAAAATGCCGAGTTGATGATTGTCGCTGCTCAGACAGAAAGTGAAATCGCCGAACTCGATACATTCGAAGAACGTCAAGAATTTCTTAAAGAAATAGGTCTTGAAGAATCGGGAGTGGCACGTCTTATCCGTGCTGCCTATGCTCTGCTTAATCTTCAGACATATTTCACTGCCGGTGAAGATGAAGTGCGTGCTTGGACATTCATGCGCGGCTCCAAAGCACCACAATGCGCGGGTATAATCCACACCGACTTTGAAAAAGGTTTCATTCGTGCCGAGGTAATCAAATATAACGATTATGTCACTCTTGGTGGTGAAACAGCTGTAAAAGAAGCCGGCAAAATGGGTGTCGAAGGCAAAGAATACATTGTTCAAGACGGCGACATCATGCACTTCCGATTCAACGTATAAAGTTAAATTTCATAGTAATAGGTTTGAGTGGGTGGCTTTGTTGAAGAGCCACTCACTTTTTTATGAATAGTTTGGTAACGCAGACCAAAATTAACGGTCGATTATGAGATTTGAAATGTCGTAGCCTCTGCTTTTGACGATTTGAAGCAATGTGTCAAATTCTGCATCTGAAACAGAGGGTGTTCTGCTCATAATCCATAGATATTTATCGCTGCTGCTTCCGATAATTACGTGTTTATAATCTTTATCGACATACATCACATAATAGTCGGAATAAAACCATAAAAAGAACGATACAGCCAGTTTGCCGGGGTGTTTTTGAGGGTCGGGATATTTGGCTTTTCCGACTATTTCTTTTTTTCGACCGTTTTTGATGCCACTATTGACGACGCGTATTTTGCCGTTGTCTAACAGTGTGTAATCAGCTGTGACATTAGTCATGCCTCGTTCGAAAAAGTGATCGTAACGGGCAAGTTCATACCATTTGCCTACAAATTTTTCTATTTCAAAATTCTTTACCGTAGAATTATTGACTTGTGCCATACATTGTGATTCGCACAATGAAAGTCCGATAGAGCTTATTACAGCCGACAAAATTGAGTAAATTTTAAGATTGATTGTCATAGTGAAGATGTGTTTTTCTAATAAGTGATTAAATATAAGATGAAAAAATAAAAGTTTGTTTATTCTATAACTTTCAAATTTAAAATAATGTTTAAGAATAGTTTATAAAAATTTTCGCTTTTGATTTTAATCTATATATTGAGTATTTTTCTTTTGTAGAGTTAATTTTAGAAATATTCAACCGATGCCGTGAGATTGGGATAAACGTCAGTTTTGGAAATGCAAAAGAGAAAAATGGAAGATGCCACACTTTTTTTGACCTACAACAAAATAAGACATCGAGAGAGGGAAAGAAACGCTAAAATGTTGCTATTTCGAAAGATTATCACTAAATTTGCCTGCAGATAATTACAACTAATAAAGCATATTAAAGAACAATGAACAAATTTATCCTCTCTGCAGCCGTGGCTTTGGCTATTCCTGCAGCAGCTTTCGCTGACGATAAGATCGTCAACCCTGACAGCACAGGCTTCCAATTTACAGACGTTGAGATTGTAAAGACTACTCCTGTCAAAGACCAAAACAAGTCGGGCACATGCTGGTGCTTTGCCGGCAACGCTTTCTTTGAAGACGAAATCCTTCGCACCACAGGCAAAGAAGTAGATCTTTCAGAAATGTTTGTAGTGCGTCAATGCTACCTCGATAAGGCTATCAAGTATATCCGCATGGGTGGCACTATCAACTTCGCTCAAGGCGGCTCAGGTCTCGACGTGCCATACGTGTGGAAGAAATATGGTGCTATGCCAGAAGAAGCTTTCGCAGGTCTCAACTATGGAGAAGCTAAGCACAGCCACTACGAAATGTTTGACGTGATGGAAGGCTACCTCAAAGGCGTACTCCGTAATGGCAACAAGAAACTCTCTACAGCTTGGCTCACAGGTTTCGAAGCTATCCTCGACGCTTACTTCGGCAAGGTGCCTGAAACATTCGAATACAACGGTAAGACCTACACTCCTCGCTCTTTCGCTGACGAGATGGGTCTCGACATGGAAGACTATATCCCTGTGACTTCTTGGACTCACCACCCATTCTACGAAATGTGTCCTGTCGAAGTAGCCGACAACTGGCTCTGGGGTCAATACTACAATGTGAAAATGGAAGAAATGAAGGAAATCGTTGATAACTCTTTGGAAAAGGGCTATTCACTCGTGTGGGCTGCCGACGTCAGCGAACCTGGCTTCAAATGGTATCAAGGCTACGCTCTTCTCCCTGAAGCTAAGAGCGCTGAAAATCTCGACGGCTCTGAACTCTCTCGTTGGGTGCAACTCTCTGACAAGGACCGCGAAGCTGAAATGTATGAAATCACAGGCCCTACTAAGGAACAAACTGTCACTCAAGAATCTCGCCAAATCGGTTTTGACAATCTTGAGACTACCGACGACCACGGCATGACTATCATGGGCAAGGCTGTCGATCAAGAAGGCAACCGCTACTACAAGGTGAAAAACTCTTGGGATACCAACCAAGTTTACAAAGGTTTCTTCTATACATCAGAACCTTACTTCTTGGCTAAGACTATCAACGTGCTCGTTCACAAAGATGCTATCCCTTCAAACATCTTGAAGAAACTCAACCTTAAGTAATCGATTCACAACATACGATTATCAAATCACAAGGGTCGGAATCCACGAGATTTCGGCCCTTTTTCAGTTCATAAAAATATTAGGCAAAAAATCTCTATATTAGTTGCATGTCGAAAAAATAATCTTTTTTTGCGACATAAAATATTAAACATCACCCATGTAAATGGAGTGGATCATAACATAGATATAAGAGAGTATCGCTATATGTGAGACGTTAGAGACGGTGTTCTCGCTACGCTACACGCCTAAAAGGGCTAAAAGGCATCCTTGCCACTCGTTTACCACCTGTTCTTTTCGCTCACCTTGCACTAACTTTTTATAAGTTTGGCTACACTCGGCACTCGCAGGGCGAGAGCCAAGAGGGGAATACCATTCTTTACAAGTTTCATTTGGTATTCTGCCCTCATTTGCTTAACTTTGACTGGGTCCAAGTTAGGCGGCGGTTCGGAAAAATTGCAAACAAGTTTGCTTTTTCGCTCACCTTGCACTAACTTTGCCAAATAAATATGCAATACCGAACAAAAATCAGAATATAGTTATGAAAAAGGTAATAACTTACGGTACATACGATCTTTTACATCAAGGTCATATCAATCTTTTGCGACGCGCAAAGGAGCTTGGAGATTATTTGATCGTCGGCGTGACAAATGATAATTTCGATCGCGAACGTGGCAAGCTCAATGTCAGAAATAATGTGATTGAGCGTGTGGATGCTGTCAGGGCAACAGGTCTTGTCGATCAAATTATTATTGAGGATTATGTCGGTCAGAAGATTGACGATATTCTAAAGTATGAAGTCGATATTTTTGCTATCGGCTCGGATTGGCTTGGTAAGTTTGACTATTTGAATGAATTTTGTGAGGTGGTTTATCTTCCTCGCACAGAGGGTATCTCATCGACAATGCTTCGTGCCGAAAGCGATTTGACGGTCAATATAGGCGTTGTCGGTTGTGGTCGCATTGCCGAGCGTTTTGTGCCGGAGGCTAAGGTGGTCACTGCGGCATCGATTAAGGCTCTTTATGATGTCAATGTTGATGCGGCTAAGGCTTTGGCTGAAAAACATTCTGTGGAGGTTGTCGCAGAATCGTTTGAGTCGTTGGTGGAAATGTGTGATGCAGTCTATATAGCGACGCCCCACCTTTGCCATTACGCTCAGACAAAGTATGCTCTTGAGCGAGGCAAACACGTTTTGTGTGAGACACCATTGGTGCTCAATGGCGATCAAGCGGCAGAGCTTTATGCGTTGGCTGAAGAAAAAGGCGTAGTGCTCTTGGAGGCAAACAAGACAGCTTACTGTCCGGCGTTCAATCACCTTATTACGCTTGTCAAGAGTGGCTTGATTGGCGATGTGGTGGGCATCGATGCTTCTGTGTCGAAGCTTTGGAGCGAAGAAGAGTTGGCGCGTGAGTTGGACCCTGAGCAAGCCGGCGGTTCGCTCTACGAAATGGGCTCTTACCCGTTGTTGCCTATCATAAAACTTCTTGGTACAGAGCATCGTAACATCAACATCTACAGCCGAATGAATGAAAATGGTGTCGATGTGTATTCTCGTGGCATAATGCTTTACGACAATGCCGTAAGTTCTTTTCAGCTCGGTCTCGGAGTGAAAACCGAGGGCAATCTTGTGATTTCGGGTACTCAAGGTTATGCTTATGTACCGTCGCCATGGTGGAAGACCGACTATTTCGAACTTCGTTACGAAGATCAGAACAAGAATAAAAAATATTTCTATAAGTGGGATGAGCCGGGATTGCGTTATGAAATCCAAGAGTTTGTCTCTTGTATAGTCAACAATCGTCGTTACTCATCGCGTCTTACTCAGAAAGAAAGTATCTGCATGGCGCGTGTGATGCAGCAATTTGGTGAACGTAAAAACTTCTTTGAGTTATGAGAAAAGCATTAGTGGTTGGTGGTGCCAACGGAATTGGTCTGTCGATAGCAACGCTTTTGGCTGCCGACAGCAGATTTGAAAAGGTATATATTGTGGATCGTGCCAATGTGGCAGAAGAATTTGTGCATCCTAAATTCGAGTGCCATAATTTCGACCTTTGTTCGGAAGACTATAGTTTCTTCGATAAATTTTCTGACATCGATACGTTGATGATTACAGCCGGATTTGGCAGATTGTCGCATTTTGCTGACATTGACGAGGCTCATATCATTAATAGTTTCAATGTCAACACGACAGCTGTTGTGCGCCTGATACATCATTACTACTCAAAGATAAGCGCCAAGGAAGATTTCTTCACAGCAGTGATGGGTAGTATCGCCGGATTTATGTCGTCGCCTCTGTTTGCTGTCTATGGTGCGAGCAAGGCTGCATTGAAGATTTTTATCGAAAGTGTAAATGTAGAGCTTGAAATGGCAGGCACGACAAATCGTATTCTCAACGTATCGCCGGGTTCGATTAAGGGCACTGCTTTCTATAACGGTAAAAATGATTTGTCGTTGACCGAAGGTCTTGCACGCGACATTATCAGTCGTATGGAAGCAAAAGACGACCTTTTCATCCCGATGTATGACGAAGTGTTCAAAGAAGTATTGGCGCGTTATGCTGCTGATTTTCGTGCCGAAGGTCGTCATTCCTACGAGTATAAAATGCAAAGCGGCAGAATAAAATAACCATATAGAAGATATACTAAAAAACGCATAGTGATAAAGCTGCTCACGTCGATGAGTGGCTTTATTTTTTCAGTAGATTTTGTAGTGCCGGATTTATTTCGACGTATGACTGCGCATCCAAAGAGCTAATGTTTTAGCAGCCTCGCCGCGTTCGAGATTGCCGATTCGGCAGTCGAAAAACTCATTTAGTCGGCGATTATAGTCTGACCGGTCGAAGTTCTTTATGGCTTCGATGAGTTGGTCCTGATTGTAAGCGACAGGATAGGGCAATTCATCCAAAGAGAAGTAGTAACCTCTGTCGTAACTATCTGCGTCGCAAGTGTATAGCAGGCAAGGACGTTTTTGCAACGAATAGTCAAACATGGAGCTTGAATAGTCGGTAATCAAAAGGTCGGCAATGCAGAGCAACTCATGAATATCGTCGTAGAGAGTCACATCAGTCACTGCATCATGGCAGAGCAAAGAGCTTCTATCGACTTTGCCGATGAGGTTTGGGTGCAGGCGCAGCATGATACTCACATCGCCACCAAGCATATTGCGCAAATGGGGCAATAGGGATTGCCAATCGAGTCGATAGCTGTCGAGATTGCCGTTGCGACGAAATGTCGGGGCATACAGCACGACTTTATTGCTTTGGTTTATACCATATTTATTGAGCACGCGTTGGCGTATTTCGGCGTGGCGTGATGAGTCGAAAAATATGTCGTTGCGAGGAATGCCGGCTTCTAAAATCTCACCATCATACCAAAATTTTTCTTTCAGCAACGTAGTCTGCATCTTGCAGCCGGAAATCATCAAGTCAGCGGCTTTCGAATCACGTTTTGCTTTTTGCAAATAGCTGAAACCGAGGTTTGCCTCAGCATCGCGTTCGATTTTCTTTAGGGCAACGCCGGCGTGCCAAAGCATCAGATATTTTTGTCCCGGGCGTTTATGCCAATAGGCATGCCAAGGGTCTGTGCGCAAATTCGACAATAAAAATTCTGCGCTATTGATAGCCTTAAGATACTCCAACGACTTAAATCTGACACACTTCACCTCCTTTGGCACGGCCGATGTATCGACTCCCGACCGAAACACCCACACAATCTCCATATCAGGGTAATGACGCAACAGATATTCCGTAATATAGCGAGGATTGCAGCCGTATTGCTTGTAATTATGAGCCCAGCAAACCACCTTTCCGGGCTTGACATCGACAAACTGCCTCACCACAAACGATGCGGCATTGCCAAAAGTCTTGATACCCCTGACCAAGCACCAACCCAAAATCGAACCTATATTCTTCATCCTTAAGTCGTTTTTCAAATCTGACATACAAAGTTAGTGCAAGGTGAGTGAAAAAGCAAACTTGTTTGCAATTTTTCCGAACCGCCGCCTAACTTGGGCAACGCCAAAGTTAAGCAAACGAGGGCAGAACTTATTTAAAGTTAAGCAAACGAGCGAGAAATACGGAGCTTGCTTCAATATTTTTCCCGGCGAGTGCACAGAAAAGACTTATAACTGTAATTATCTTTTGAAGATTTTTTGTAATTTTGCGACAAAAGATTACGAAGATGAAACCAATGATTAAATACAGAGGTGGAAAATCGAAAGAAATACCCAATATTATATGGCATATTCCTCGATTTTCAGGACGATACATTGAACCTTTTTTGGGGGGAGGGGCATTGTTTTTCTATTTAGAGCCTAAAAAAGCAATAATTAATGATATTAACACTAAATTGATTGGCTTTTATCGAGGAGTTCGTGATAATTATTCAATTTTACGAAAAGAACTTGATGAGATTGAATATATTTATACTGAAAATCGAAAAAAATATGAAGCGTTAAAAGCAATACATCCTACCGAACGTGTGGAAGACAAAAATGAAGAATTGTATTATCATCTTCGTGCAATGTTTAATGAAGTAATAGACAAGTCATATTCCGATGCATTGTTGTATTATTATATTAACAAAACGGCATATTCTGGGATGATACGTTATAATTCACGTGGAGAGTTTAATGTCCCTTTTGGACGTTATCAACATCTTAATACAAGTTCAGTAACATTATCACATAGCAAATTATTGCAACGTGCGGACATTTTTAATACGGATTATAGTGAAGTATTCAAAATGTGTGAGTCTGATGATTTTGTATTTCTTGATCCTCCATATGATTGTGTATTCTCTGATTATGGTAATGAAGAATATAAAGAAGGTTTTAACGACGAAAACCATAAACGATTGGCTAATGATTTTGTAAATCTTCCATGTAAAGCTCTAATGGTTATTGGTAAAACTCCTTTGACAGAGCGTTTGTATAGAGGATATATAATTGATGAATATGAAAAGAAATATGCTGTAAATATAAGGAATAGATTTAAAGCTGCAGCAAAGCATATAGTGGTTGCTAATTATAGAAAATCATGGGATGATAATCGTGTCTATTCCACTGTTTACGATAGACATAGAGAACCAGAAATCGCTCAGTTAAGTTTATTTGAAGCACCTCAACCATATGGCACGAATAGATAGTCAATTACTGTTTTTAACAACATCTCCGAGAACACCGGAGAAAATGATACCTGAAATAGAATTGCTTATAACGCATTATGCAGGGAAACAATGGAATCGCGAAACACAGTGTGGTTTCATGGATATATTACGTGATGAACAATTTTTTAATGGGAGGGGAGATAAAGACCCTGCTTTTAGCGCAAGAGATCGAATAAATCGTGCCCCAAAATCATTAGGTTTTGTCACTCTTTCTCCAACAATTTCACTAACATCAGCCGGTGTTTCTCTTTTACGCACCAAACGTAAAGAAGAAGTATTCCTTCGACAGATGTTAAAATTTCAAATACCATCTCCATATCACAAGCCTTCTCAAAATGCTTCAACATTTTGTGTAAAGCCATATTTGGAAATGCTACGTTTAGTTCGCACAATGGGAACATTAAAGTTTGACGAACTTCAAATCTTTGGTATGCAATTAACAGATTGGCATGATTTTGAAACGATTGTTCACAAAATAGAATGTTTCAGAATATCAAAGGCAAAAAACAAAAAAAGTTATCGTGTATTTAAAACAGAATACCTACATAATGAATTGCGAACAATTTACGCAGAACGTATTGCAAGCGGAAAAATTAAGACAAGGGAAAGCAATGATCGTTCTTTGGATAAATTCCTAAAAACACAATCAAGCAATATGCGTGATTATGCAGATGCTTGTTTTCGTTATTTACGTGCAACGGGATTGGTTAATGTTTCTCATATAGGAAAATCTTTGAGTATTATTCATGAGCGAATTGCAGATGTAGATTACATTTTGAATACAGTAGATCGTGAACCTTGTTTTGTAGATGATGAACAGAATTATATAGCTTATCTTGGTAATGCAGAATTTCCTCGATTATTGACAGATAATAAGCAAATGCTTATAGAACGACTGACTACAAAGTTTAAAGGAATACAGATACCACAAGGTGCATCAGTTGAAGAACTAAAAGATTTATTGTTTGATTACACGGAAGCTTACAAAACAGAAACTATAGAGAAGCAAGTACGTGAAATCAAAGATTACAAACTATATGATGATATTCAAAATACATTTAGACAAATTAAGAATAATGAATTATACGATGCTCCTCTAATGCTTGAATGGAATACATGGAGAGCTATGACAATGCTAAATGGTGGTAAAATTAAAGCTAATTTGAATTTTGATGATTTTGGCAATCCTCTTTCCACTGCACAAGGGAATATGGCAGATATCGTTTGTGATTATGGAGATTATATGCTTTCTGTCGAAGTGACTATGTCGAGTGGTCAGAAACAATATGATATGGAAGGAGAACCAGTAAGTCGTCATTTGGGTAAGCTGAAAAAAGCAAGTGAAAAACCGTGCTATTGTCTATTTTTGGCTCCAAAAATAAATGAAGCTTGTGTTGCACATTTTTATGCACTACATAGTCTGAATATCTCATACTATGGTGGTAAATCTACAATAGTGCCATTACCTATAGATGTTTTTCAGAAAATGTTAGAAGATAGTTATAGGGTAAGTTATACCCCGACATCCGCCCATGTACGTAAATTCTTTGAATATTCAAATGAATTAGTTAAGACTTGTAAAAACGAAATCGAATGGTTTGAAAAGTTAAAACAATCAGCAATGAATTGGTTGGGATAAAATAAGAGAATTTACTGAAAAAATGATGTAAATTTGCATTGTTTTAGGAGAATCGAAACAAATGAATAACAGCATATCTATCTCTATCATCGCGCCAATCTACGGGGTGGAAAACTATATCGAAAAGTTTGCCGACTCGGTGTTGTCGCAGTCGTATCAGAATATAGAATTTATTTTTGTCAATGACGGCACAAAGGACAATTCAATGTCGGTGCTTAACGGATTGATTGATAGTAAGTTCAGTCATCTGAAAGACAAAATAAAAATCATCGACAAGCAGAACGGAGGACTTCCGGCAGCTCGTCGAACAGGACTTGATGCAGCCACTTCGGACTATGTCTATCATGTCGATTCCGATGATTGGTTGGCTCCTGATTCCATTAAAAAAATCGTTGACGAAATAGAGCGCACCTCGAGCGATATTGTCTATTTCAATCTTGTCAAAGAATATCCGGATCGCTCAAAAGTCAAGCGACAAAAGGCATACTCGTCTGAACAACGAGAACAATTTATTCGTGACATTTACAATCATCGTGCTGCAGCCTCGGTGTGCAATAAATGTTTTCGTCGCTCTCTTTTTCTCGACCATACTATCCACACGCCGCAATATGGCTATGCCGAGGATTGCTATCTGACAACTCAATTGATCGGATATGCCAAGACTATATGTTATTTGGATGCCGATATTTATCACTATCGCAAAGGCAATCCCGGAGCGTTGACTGCCCAAAAGCATCGCAAGCGTAAAAAAGAGTATGCTCTGAATTTTATCGACCTGTACGAAAAATATTGCGACTTGCCACGAAAGGAAAATCCTGTGGGTTGCATCATTGATGATATTGTGATGCAGATAGGTTGGTATTCAATACTTTACAATTTTAAATTCTTCCGTCAATACCCTTGGCTCAAAAGGGCTGTCGGCAAAGCAGAAATCAGAAGAGGATCTGATGTGTGGGTGCCGTTGCAACTGCTGACCAAACTCATCGCCCGATTTTTGTAGCCGTAAGCATCTGACCGCGATAACTTCGTCGTCGGATTAGCCTGCTCCGAATACGTTGAAGCACGTCAGCAACGACCAAGCAATCCCACGACTGCTGCCGATAAAGCGTCAGTCCTCGTTAAGCAGATAGTTGGTGCTACGCCCTCCCTCATCTGCCACGATCAGAATGCCCTTATCGAGCAAATCAGTGATGTCGCGGAGCGCTGTTGCCTGTGATGACTTGGTCATTTTAGCCCATTTAGAAGTGGTCAGCTTGCCCTCAAAACCATCCCAAAGGCGATTGACCATCTTTACTTGGCGTTCATTCATCGACACATCGCTATTGCGTTGCCAAAACAAGGATTTCTTAACGACTCGTCTGACCATTGTTTCCGAGCGTAGTATAGCATTGCGAAGAGTCTGCAAAAACCATTCAATCCATTCAGTTATATCCATCGAGCCTACAGTCGTTTTCTCCAAGGCGGCATAATATCCCTTGCGCTCACGTAATATTTCTGCCGACATACTATAAAAGCGATGAGGTGTTTCGTCAGCTCTGGCAAGAAGCATATCGGTAATAGTGCGAGTCAACCGACCATTGCCATCGTCAAACGGGTGAATGGACACAAACCATATATGGGCTATTGCTGCTTTAAGTATCGGGTCAATTGCAACATCTCTATTCACCCAAGCCAAAAACTCATCCATCATAGATGGCACATCGTCAGAGTCAGGAGCTTGGTAATGTACACGTTCATGACCCATTGCCCCCGACACCACTTGCATAGGCTCTGCTCCCACACGATAAGCTGCTACAGTGATAGGATACATTCCGCTACGACCTGTCGGGAATAAAGCTGCATGCCAATTGTGTAAGCGCTCATGAGTCAACGGATTGTCTTTATTGCCTACGGCATCAAGCATCACCTGCACCACACCCTCGGTGTAATGGTCCGGCTCCGGCAATCCCTCTGTGGGAAGACCGAGATGACGTGCAATAGACGAGCGCACTCGGTCGGCATTAAGCAATTCTCCCTCTATTTCAGATGAACGCAACACATCTTCAGTCATAACATCAAGTGACGCATAACTTTGAGAATCAAATCCCAAGCCACTCATCAACCCTTGAACTTTCCCTTGGTGGTGGCGCACATCCGAAAGAAGGTGTATCAATCGGTCATTGTCCCACCTAAATTTGGGCCACTCCGACTGCTGCCAAATATATACTGCTCTCATTTTCTGATGTATTTTGGGCGCAAAGATAGTGGTTTGACGCGAAAAAACAAATTATTCGCGTCAAAATATGATGAGAATAGCTCATTTATTTACATCATCAGAGTTCGTATTTGCATTTGTCGGGAAATTTGCTTTCAAAGGCATCAAGCAGTGCGGAGCGAAGTTCTTCGTAGCGATCGTCGGCAATGTTGACGTCGTTGATGCAAGTCAGTTTGTGAGTCGGATGTTCGATGAATTTGCGCAACTTTTTACCCGACACCATACCCACAGAAAAATGCTTCTTGGAAAGGCGTTCGTTGATGAGCATGCCTTTTAGATACATATAGTTGAGATAAAGATACTGATTGAGGTTTTTTGCCGAGCGGGTCGCAGTCATCGAGCCGACAATCTCATCACCAACCTTTTCATACACTTCGCTAACCTGGCTCTTAAGCATCGGCGTGCAGACATGTTGAGGGCGTAAAAACAAAATGGAATTTTTCATACCCAACGCTTTTCGGGCAACGCTATCGGAATTGCGACAAATCTTCTTAAACATACCGATTTCAAGCAGATGTCGGCTCATGCCAAGCACCCCTCTCCCCTCTCTGAAAAAGTCGGTCGGCAGGCAAGGCAACAGAGGAAAAATATCGTCGTTGAAATAAAGATATTCCTCGTCTAAATCCTTGATATTGTGGAGGTGCATTTCGATAGGATTACAGTTGAAAGTCGGCAACAGCTCGGCAGGGATAATATCGCGATGAAGCACCACATTGACAGCATTTCGATTTAGCCATTCCGGAACTTGCGACTCTTGCGACACGACGAGATGAACGCGTCGGATGAAAGGCATATTCTCGGCGATACCTCTGAAAAGATAGCGCAAAGTGCCCCAATCCCTGAAACGTTTTTCGACCATCGGCGTATTAGTGAATTTGCAATAATCGGCTTGCCACTCCGGGTCAAGACCATTAACGTATGTGATGACAATATCCATATTCTGACATTTCTGAAACTATGTCTGCAAAGTTAGTGCAAGGTGAGCGAAAAAGCAAACTTGTTTGCAATTTTTCCGAACCGCCGCCTAACTTGGGCAACGCCAAAGTTAAGCAAATGAGGGCAGAGAGCAAAAGAAAAAAAGAAAAAAAGAAAAAAAGAAAAATGTGGTATTCCCCTCTTGGCTCTCGCCCTGCGAGTGCCGAGTGCAGCCGAACTTATCAAAAGTTAGTGTAAGGTAAGCGAAAAAGCAAACAATTGAGAGATGTCTGCATTTTCCGTATCAATGGAATGGAAGTTTTTTGCGGTGAGGTGATTTAGCAATATTTGCTTTGCCGAAATTGCTAAATATATTAATTTTGCAATATTAAAAGGGAATCCCTATAAAAAGACTAAACCCGATAGCTTGACGAATCAGGGGCTACCGGGAATCAACAGTACAAATTTAGAGACTCCCTGCGAATAAAACAAATTTTAGAGCAAAAAAGTCATGAAATATAGCAAATTTGAGCAAATATTATCGCAAGACAGGCTTCATAGATACCTTTTAGCCTGTAACAACGATACAAAAAAGGCGATGACATTATACAGATATAATCTTCGCCTTTCTCAAGAATTGTTTACTATAATCAGTTGTTTTGAAGTTGCTCTACGCAATGCAATTGACAGACAAATGGTTGCATTACTTGGCTCAGATTGGCTTCGTGACGCAATTCTTCCCGGTGGAATATTTTCCGGTAGTAAATGCAGAGATACTTCCAAAATTATATCTCGTTCATTTAATAAATTGAACACTCACAATTTATATACACATTCCAAACTCATTGCAGAAATGGAATTTGGTGTTTGGAAATATATGTTCTCCGCACCGCAATATAAGGCTTCAGGCAAAGTCTTACTGAAGATTTTTCCGAATAAACCAAAATCCTCTGCAATAAAACAGTATAATAATTTGTATGTATTCAATAAACTTGATGGTATAAATAATTTGAGAAATCGAATTGCTCATCATGAACCAATTTGCTTTTTGCATAATTCAGCAATAATAGATACGACATATATTTTAGAACTTTATATGCGTATTCATAATTTGTTTTTGTGGCTTGACATAGACAGCAAATCACTTCTGTACGGATTAGACCATATACAAAGCATTTGCGATTCGATAAATAACATCAAATAAGTATCGGTTATGAAGAAAAATTTCGATATAGTCCTATTCTTTATTATAATATTATTGTCGTCTTGTTCTACATTTAGAGCTATAAAGAACGGTAATCCTACGATAGATGATTATAATGTATTCGTGCAAGATACAATACACAATTCATCAAAAGTTTTTTCATTTGCTGAATTACCCCACGAAGAAAGAAAACTTAACACATTACCGGTAGATGTCTATTTTGCGAAGAGTGACACAATGAAGCAAATGACTCTGACCGAGATGCTCGAATATACTGCAAAACCGGCAGCTGCGATTATTATTAAGAATGATACCATCATCTATGAACATTATAGCGGTGGACTGAATAAAAGCAGTCAAACCACTGTATTTTCAGTTACTAAGACAATTACAAGCATACTATGTGGTATCGCTTTAAAAGACGGATATATCGAAAGCGTAAAAGATCCTGTAACAAAATATATTCCTGAGTTAAAGAAGAAGGATAAAATGTTTCAGCAACTCACGATTGAGCATTTGCTTGATATGAGTGCAGGGCTTAAATTTGAGGAGTCGTATAGTTTTAATCCATTCTCAAAGATTTCAGAACTATACTATGGAGATAATACTTTGAAAACTATTTGTAGTATGAAATTTATCTCAACTCCGGGCGAAAGGTATCATTATGATTCGATGACAACTGCCATATTGGGGCTTGTTATAGAACGAGCAACAGGAATACCATACGCTAAATATCTTTCAGATAATGTATGGCAACCATTAGGCATGGAACAGTCGGCAACTATCAGTCTTGACAGCAAGAAATCCCATACAGCAAAGAGTTATGCCGGACTTACAACAAACGTTCGTGATTTGGCAAAAATTGGCAGACTCTATATAAACAATGGCAATTGGAACGGTCTTCAGATAGTCGATAGCGCCTATGTCGAGCGTTCTCACAGCAAAAATGTTGTGGGCAAAAATAATGGAACATACTCATATAGTTGGTATTGGGGTACATACGACCATAAGAAATTTGATGATATGGATAGCTTATATGACTACTATAAATCCGTGCCTGATGTAGAAGTTTGTGGTGCAAACAGAAGCAGAACTACAGGTAAATATAAAGCAATACTTCATCGAGGTGGATTTTGGGCTTACGGTCTATATGGACAAGTGCTTTATGTAAATCCACAAAAGAATATCATTGCAGTATATTTGGGCGGAGACCGTATCGAAGACTACTACAATATATTTGATAGACTATTAGAGCAATTGTAATATTTCTCTTTTGGATAGCGATAGAATAGAAGTAGCTTTGTGAATGAAATCGCAAGGCTATTTTTATTATGAACAACACACATCTTATTTCAACAGTGTAGAAACACTACCACACATCAATACTCAGGCAGCGTTCCAAGTGGATAGCTCGGTTGTGTTTCGTGAGGAGAAATACTCGGAAGCGTAACGGTCATTGCTGAACATCGGCTGAAGAAATTATGTAAATTAGTAAATCGATAGATGTTGCTTTAAATCAGCAACTCTTCTAAAAAAAGCGATGATTTATTTGCATTTTTGGCAGTGGTGCATTAACTTTGTGCAAAATCATTTATATTGCAATAGAACTATCCGAAAAATCATTGTCGGAAAAATAATTTTGAATAAGATGAAATATAAAAGAATATTACTAAAGCTTTCAGGCGAATCGTTGATGGGAGCGCAAGGCTATGGCATCGATTCAGTGCGTCTTGGTGAGTATGCACAGCAGATTAAGTCTATCGCTCAAGCCGGTACGGAAGTGGCTATCGTCATCGGTGGGGGCAATATTTTCCGTGGTCTTTCAGGCGCATCAAAAGGTTTTGATCGTGTCAAAGGCGACCAAATGGGAATGTTGGCAACAGTGATAAACTCATTGGCGCTCAGCTCGGCTTTAGAGTCGGCAGGTCAGCCGGCACAAGTGTTGACAGCCATCAACATGTACCCTATCGGCGAACATTATTCGAAGTGGAAAGCGATCGAATCTCTTAAGCAAGGAAAGGTGGTCATCATCAGCTGTGGAACAGGCAATCCGTTCTTTACCACCGACACAGGCTCGGCACTTCGTGCTATCGAGGTCGAAGCTGAAGTGATGCTCAAAGGCACACGCGTCGATGGTGTCTATACAGCCGACCCGGAAAAGGATCCTACAGCGACAAAATTCGATACTATCAGCTACGACGAGGTGCTTGCGCGTGGTCTAAAAGTGATGGACCTCACAGCCACAGCACTCTGCAAGGAAAACCGTATGCCTATCTATGTCTTCAACATGGACATCGTCGGCAACCTTGAGAAGATGATGCAAGGCGAGCCTATCGGCACTCTTGTCACTGCTGAATAAATACACAAAAACGTCAATTATTAACAAAACAAACATATCACAACAATGGAAGTAAAAGAATATCTCCAAGAAGCTGAAGACAGCATGCAAATGGCTGTCGAATATCTCGATGATACATTGTCGCACATCCGTGCCGGTAAAGCATCTGCTCGTCTGCTCGACGGTATTCGTGTTGACTATTATGGCAGTGCAGCGCCAATCTCAAACGTTGCTAACGTAAGCGTGCCTGACGCTCGCACCATCGCTATCACTCCATGGGAAAAGTCAATGTTTAAGGAAATAGAAAAAGCAATCATCAACTCCGACCTCGGTGTGACTCCGGAAAACAACGGCGAAGTAATCCGCATCTGTATTCCTCCATTGACTGAAGAACGTCGTAAGCAACTCGTTAAGCAGTCAAAGAGCGAGGCTGAAAATGCCAAAGTATCGGTGCGCAACGCTCGTCGCGAAGCTATTGACGGATTGAAGAAAGAGATAAAGAATGGTCTTAGCGAAGACGTAGAAAAAGATGCGGAAGCAGATGTTCAGAAGCTTCATGATAAATACATGAAGAAGATCGACGAACTCTTCGCTGCCAAAGAAAAAGAAATTCTCACAGTCTAAAAAACGTTACCTATATGAAACGATTGAAATTTGCAACGATATTTGCTGCAATCGCAGGATTATTTGTTTCTTCCGCTGTCGCTTCAGAGCCGGCATTAGGCTCAATAATGACCAAGTGTAATCATGTGGAATGGAGCAGAAATGCTGTTATTTATGAAGTAAATCTCCGACAGGGGACAGAGGGCAGAACATTCAAATCATTCACACAAGAAATCCCACGTCTGAAAGAATTGGGTGTCGATATTCTGTGGTTGATGCCGATACATCCGATAAGCAAAGTCAATCGTAAAGGTGAATTAGGAAGCTACTATGCTGTTGCCGACTATAAGGCTGTCAATCCGGAGTTTGGAACGATGGATGATTTTCGACATCTTGTCAAGACAGCACATAGCTATGGCATGAAAGTGATTCTTGATGAAGTGTGCAATCACACAGGATGCGACCATCCGTGGGTGAAATCAAATCCTGATTTCTATGTTCGCAAAAACGGTAAATTCACAAGTCCTTACGATTGGACAGACACTTATAAACTCAATTACAACAACGCACAAATGCGTCATAGAATGTTGGACGCTATGAAATTTTGGGTAAAAGAGTTGGATGTCGATGGCTATCGTTGTGATGTTGCCGGTGAAGTGCCGACAGAATTTTGGGAAGAAGCTCGCAGAGAATTGGAAAAGATCAAGCCGGTGTTTATGTTGGCAGAAGCGACAAAGCCGGAGCTGTTGATATCGGCTTTTGATGCCGACTACAATTGGCCGATGAAGGATTTGTTTAATGCGATAGCAGCGACAAAGGGCATCAATAAGTATGCGATCGAGAAAGAACAAAATCTCCCGAAGAAGGATGCTCTTGCCATCGACTCATTGCTGATGACGCAGTCAAGACAATATCCAAAAAGAGCCATAAACATGAACATGATTACAAATCATGACCTCAACTCATGGGAAGGCACCGAGTTTGAACGCTATACCGACGGCGTGGGTGCTTTTGCCGTTCTTTCTTATACATTGCCGGGTATTCCGATGATGTACACCGGTCAGGAAGTAGGCTTCAATCATGCGTTTGAATTTTTTAAGCATGACCAAACGCCGGATTATACGCCAAACGAATGGACAGAATTCTACAAGCGATTAAATGCTCTTAAGCATAACACTCCGGCATTGGATGCAGGGGTGAAAGGTCAGCAGTGGAAACGCCATTTGACTTCCGAACGCGACATCTATGCTTTCACTCGTCAGTCAGGCGATAGCAAAATAGTCGTTATCGTAAATCTCAGCAACGAGAAATTGCCATTGACGTTTAAGAATAATAATATGCCGGATATTACAGGAATGAGTGATTATTTTGGTAATAAAAAAGCTGATTTGCCAAAGACACTCAACCCTTGGGAATATAAGATATACGTTAAATATTAAAATAGGTTAATTACTTGATTAAAAGTTAAGATGTAAGGTAGAGTTTGTAGTGATACAAGCTCTACTTTTTTGTTGGGGTTAGGGAGTGTAGGGCGTGTAAGGAATTTAGGGAGATTAGGGAATTTAGTGATAGATGCGAACTACTCACTTATCACCTACTCATGCGCTATACGCTATCGTTATACAGGTGGTTTTGTCTCTATATAGGTTTGAGGTGTCGTAGTTACCCCGATAGGGAGGCTATGCTTCTATGGTGTTTAATGTTAAGGGTTTAAGCAAAATCCCAAATCGATTTGCCTTAAACACTAAACATTAAACGACTACAAAGGAATTGCCTCCACATCGTTACATACTTGACACACCGGTTCTTCGGACCTCCACTTTTGGCGATTGGCGTTGCCGTCCGAATGACGTGATAAGCTGATATGTAACAAAAAAGATGTGGATTGTCCTCGCGGATAATCCACATCAAGTATCACTAACATTATTAACCTAAAAGTAAAAAATTATGAGTTGTTTCGTACAAAGTTCTTTTATCTGTTTGCGATAAAGCTATGACTTTATGCGTATCGACTGATTAGTCGAAGCTAATGTCCTCCACTTCGTCGTCGATTGCATCTCCGATTGCATCGAATTCTTCGTCGAGAGGAACTCGTTGGCTTTCATTGTCGCGTGGCAGGAATGGAGTGGCTGCTGTGCGAGGCTTTTCTTCCGGCTTTTCGTTAAGTTTAGCCTTAATTTTTTCTGTCAATTCTTCCATCAATTCCGGATTGTCGGCAAGCACTTCTTTTGCAGCGTCGCGTCCTTGTGCGATTTTTGTGCCTTCGTAAGAGAACCACGAACCGGACTTCTTGACGATGCCCATATCGACGCTCATGTCGAGCACTTCGCCGGTGCGAGAGATACCTTCGCCAAACATAATGTCAAATTCGGCACGACGGAAAGGAGGTGCTACCTTGTTTTTGACAACCTTGACCTTGACAGTGCGTCCCAATACGTTTTCGCCTTCTTTGATAAGTGATGAAGGGCGTATTTCGAGACGTACCGATGAGTAGAATTTCAAGGCATTACCACCGGTGGTCGTTTCCGGATTGGTGAATGGCATTGCGCTGATTTTTTCGCGTATTTGGTTGATGAAAATACAAGTGGTGCGTGTGCGAGAAATTGATGCTGTCATTTTTCGCATCGCTTGCGACATTAGACGTGCATGCAAGCCCACATTTTTATCGCCCATTTCGCCTTCGATTTCTGTCTTTGGAGTCAATGCTGCGACAGAGTCGATAACGATGATGTCGATAGCTCCGGAGTTGATCAATTGCTCGGCGATGTCAAGAGCTTGCTCACCGCAATCCGGTTGGGCTATCCAAAGGTTGTTGACATCGACACCGAGTTGCTCGGCATAGAATCTGTCGAATGCGTGTTCGGCATCGATGATAGCTGCTACGCCACCATTTTTTTGTGCCTCTGCGATGGCATGAATGGCAAGTGTGGTCTTACCAGATGATTCTGCACCATAGATTTCGATAATTCTTCCTCGAGGATAACCACCGACGCCCAACGCTTGGTCTAACGCAATTGAGCCTGAAGAGATTACCTCTACGTCTTCAATTGATTCGTCGCCCATGCGCATGATGGCTCCTTTGCCAAAGTCTTTTTCGATATGCTCCATTGCCATTTGCAAGGCTTTCATTTTCTGATCGCTATTGTCTATACGACCTGTAGTCGTCACTGCTGATTTCTTTTTTGCCATTGTTGATAAATTTTTTAAGTGTTGATTGATGTCTGCGACTGTCTGTCTTTATCGCTTGACGATGCAAAATTAGTACATCACCACTGCAAGAGTTTTGCATTTATATGTCAAAAAACGTTAAGATTGCAGACTGTCAATTGCTTTGCAATATTACAAAATAATTATGATACTACAAAGAAACAAACGATAAAGTTTGCCCAATTAGACTGAAATAAATCTAAAATAAATCTGTAACTTGTATGTTTTCTTAATGTAGCTTCTGATTATGTATTTTTGTTAGGCCAGGTGACGTAGGTTTCTTTTTCCATAAATATGGATTCGACATCATCAACACGATAGCGTATGCAAAGGTTGTCCTCGTATGGGAAGTAGAGAACTTCAAATTCAGTAAAGCCGCAATTGTGGGCTTGACATGCAAATGCGGAGTATGCTCCTCTGAAATATTCTACAGGTGTCTGCACTTCGAAGTATTCGATGAAAATTTCATATCGTTGCTTTCCGAGCAATCTGATCATGCGCTGTTTCAGCGTAGGGTTGTCAAATAAATTTATATCGCCGGGATATTGACTGATAGCATTTTTGAATAGTGTCTCTAATGAGGATGTCGATTTTTGATTTGCCGCTGTCGATTGATCTGCCTTTGAAAGGTTGCTTGCCGATAGCATTGGTGTGGCGCCAAGTAATAGGACTGCAATGAATAGTCTGATTAGAGTTGATTTTTTCATGTTTAATAATGTATGTGAATTAATGTATTTATTGATTTTCTATGATTTTTGAATAGGCATCTTCGGCAGAAAATACGCCTGCCTGATGTGCTTTGTCGAGCCAATATTTCGGGCCATGAGTGTCTTGGGGTATGGCGTCGGGAAACATTTCAAGCGTCTCAGCGACAATGTATTGTGCCGATGCGATGCCGTCGCATGCTGCTTGGTAATACCAATTGAGAGCCTTATCGAAGTCGTATTTTACGCCTCTGCCATGAGCATAGGATTCTGCCAACCAAAATTTTGCCGGTGCACTTCCTTTTTCGACTGCTATCTCGAAAAGAGTTGCCGATATGGAATATGCACGACGCTTGTAGAAATCAATACCTTCCGAGGCAGCGCTATCGGCTGATAATGTCAGGTATCGACGATAGTCCATGGCAAGCAGTTTACGCTCGGCGTCTGCCAAGCCGCCGGCAATGGCTGCGATGTATAAATTGCGAGCGACAAGCGAATCCGGTTCTACGCCTTTGCCTTCTCTGTATAAATCGGCAAGCTGCGATTGTGCCATTGGCAGACCGGCATTGGCTGCTTTCTCAAACCAATAAGCAGCCTTGGGATAGTCTCTGACTACTTCCTCACCGTTTGCCAAAAGCCAACCCAAATTGTTGCATGCTTTTATGTCGCCTTGCATGGCTGCTTTCTCAATCCAACTGATGCCGAGATGTGGCTGACGATCGGTGCCGTTTCCGTTGTAATAGCAGAAACCCAAATAGCTTTGAGCGGGAGCATATCCGGCTTCAGCCGAACGAATGTAGAGCGGGATAGCCTTTTGGACATTACCGGGGGTGCTGTCGTTGCCGATTTCAATAGCGTATGCTTTGCGGTATAAAACTTCTGCAGTCTCATGCTCTTCCTTTGCATAAGATATTAAAGCTGCGACTATTGCCACAAATGTAAAAATCATCTTTTTCATTATTTTATTAACGAAGAAAGGTTAGTATTGTTGTAACAATAAACGATATAACATTTATGCTATATTAAAAAAATAGTTTATGTTGCGAAAAATAAGTGTTTTTCTTTCGATAAAAGATTTTATAGAGCATGATTAATTGCAAAAAGAAAGTAATAAATTAAAAAATATTGCAACTTTCAAAATGGATAGTAAAACATAAAATTATAATACTTAAATATTATACAATAAATATAGTTTATACAAAATGTTGCGATTACACCATTTATTGTATCATATTTCTTTGCAAGAAAAAACATGATTAGACTTTTTGATAAAAAAATAAATATTTTTTAGTACTTATATCAGAAATTATATATATCTTTGCAAACATCAAAAAATGTATATTACCAAGGTTTGTAGATTAATACATATATCTTTCGCGAGAAAGTTGCTACAAAAAAAATCATGGTGAATAATAATGCTTCTTACCGAAGTGATTCGAGAGGGAGCACATTGTCAATCATTGACAGTGATAATGTTTGGTTAAATAATGGTTCATTTCTAAAAAGAAATGTGTAAATCTTGCGCATCAAGTCATAAGACCTCCTTTCTAATTGGTATTTATATCGATTACTTATGCTTGTTGTACGCAAGATACAAGTGGACCCATCCGAGAGGAGTCGTCCGCTTTTTTTGTTTTATCAGAGCAAAGGTTTTGCAGCAAGCCATAATACAACGAATAGGCCACGAAGAGAGGTGGTCCGGAAGATTGGAGGGTAAAGTACAACGAGTATGTAGGAAATGGAGGTCCGAAGGACCGAAAAGCCAAATACAACGAGCACAGAGGAGTTTACTTATCCACGGGTGGCGCTCGCCTGACGGCTTCGCTCACCCGCGGTATTCTACACTGTTACCCAAGTGAATTGCTTAGTCCTTGTCGGTGCATTTGATGTAGATTCCGTATGCCAATACGATAGCGAAGCAAACCACAGGGATATAGAATGACGTGCGTATCGCAGCCTCTTCAAAACTGTATGCCGACGAGATTAATGTATTCAACCATCCGTTGTCGATAAACATTCCCATGATCGGAGTTATCACAGCGCCACCCAAGATTGCCATTATCAATCCCGCAGCACCAAGTTTCACTTCATCGCCCATTCCATACAAGGCGATGCCGTAGATTGTAGGGAACATTAATGACATACATCCGGAAATAGCGATCAATGTCCATATCGACACCTCGGCAGGGAGATAAATTGTTGCCAAACAAGCAGCTATTCCGGCAAATGCAAATATCGACAACATCACTGCCGGATTGAAACGACGCATCAATGCCGTGCAAATCCAACGACATAGAATAAATAAGACGATTGCATACAGATAGTATTGAGCCGCGGCAGCTTCATTAACAGCATCGCCAAACACAGTCATAGCATATTTTACTGTCCATGTCCATACGGTTATTTGCAGTCCGACATAGAAAAATTGAGCTGCGACACCCCAATAGTATCGAGGTTTGCGTATTAACTTTTTGAATGATGCTACGATGTTCAAATCGCCTTCTTCCGCTTTGTTTTCCGGACGCTTGAAGTTATAGAAGAATATCCAGATTATCAAAGCTATCAAAACCAATCCGACGTATGGCACACACACCCAAAGCAGCTCATCGTTTTGGATGCTGTTGAGCACATCAGGCTCCATAGCAATTCGTTCTTCGTAGGTCGCCGGATTCAGATGCGCCAGAATCATATATTTTGCCAAGAATATACCGGCTAATGAGCCAAGCGGATTAAACGCTTGCGCGAAGTTCAATCGCTGAATTGATGTCTCTTTCGTGCCGAGCGAAATCACGTAGGGGTTGCAAGTCGTTTCGAGCACCGACAGTCCGCACGCCAACACAAATATCGACACAAGAAACATGTCGTAGCTTTGGATTATCGCCGAAGGTATATATCCCAAAGCTCCAATCATGTAAAGCCCCAATCCGAACAATACACCCACTCGATATGAAAACTTTTTGATTATTATTGCTGCAGGAATTGCCAACACAGCATACGCACCATAGAAAGCTATCTGCACAAAGGATGAATCTACTGCCGACATCATGAAGATTTTGCCGAATGCCGGGACAAGATTATCGGTCATATTGTTGAGCAAGCCCCACAACACGAAGCATGACACCAACATTATGAATGGCACCAGCATCGATTTTTCCACTACTTTTGTTTTATCTTTTGTCATTGCAATATGTGTTTTAACGTTTGAGAGTTAAGGGAACTTCTAAAAACTCCCTTCATATATTTATTTCTTACGGCAGAAATGTTTTTAATTCCATCCCGTCGCCTTTTAATCTGAGGTGTTTGTCTTTTGACAATTCTCCGGAGGCTTGTGCCTGCACTTTAATGTTGCCTATGGCTGTCGCTTCCACCGGTCCGGCTATCACTTTGCATCCGGTCTTTTGTGCAGTCATTTTGTTCAGCAATCCGTTTTGCGAGCCGCCGCCTACGATATATATGGTCTTTATCTTGCGACCGAGTGATTGCTCCAACTCTTGTTTGACTTTGGCATATTCTTCCGCCAATGATTGGCAGACCAATCGCATATAGTCGCCTTGCGTACGTGGCAAATCCTGTTTTGTCTCTGCACAATAGTCGCAAATCGCTTCTGCCATGCTTTGAGGAGCAGTAAATCGGCTGTCGCTGACATCTATCACGCTTTCGCATGATGATGTTTCAGCATCAATGACCATTTGAGAATAGTCACAGTCCTGACCTTGTTCGCTCCATTCCTTGACGAGTGATTGTATCAACCACAGCCCTGTAATGTTTTTTAGCAGACGGATTTCTCCCGACACAGCGCCTTCGTTGGTGAAATCAGAAGCCAACACTTCAGGGGTTTGCAATGGAGTCGGAGTCACCATTCCCATAAGCGACCATGTCCCGGAACTGATAAATGCCCATTCATCGTCATCCGCAGTAATGGCGGCAAGCGCCGATGCTGTGTCATGAGAGCCTACAGCAACGACATCAGCATTTCCACCCAATTCCTTTTGCAGCGACTCTGTCAAATCGCCTATTTTTGTGCCGGGATAGACCACCTCTTGCATAATTTTCTTGGGCAACGAAAGCGATTTGAATATCGTGTCATCCCACTCGCGACTTTGAGAATTGAGCATTTGCGATGTCGATGAGATAGTGTATTCGTTGATGGTTTTCCCGGTCAGAAAATATGCAAACAAGTCAGGCATAAAGAGCAACTTTTCGGCATTCTTCAGCGATTCATCGCCCTCTGACACTGCGCTATAGAGCTGGAAGACAGTGTTTATCTCCATGAATTGATTGCCGGCAAGGGAGAAAAACTTTTCCTTCGGCAAACGTTCAAAGGCTTTTTCAAGCATTCCTTGTGTCCGAGAATCGCGATAACACACCGGATTGGATAGCAAGCGTCCTTTTTTGTCGAGCAGACCGTAATCCACTCCCCATGTGTCGATTCCTATGCTTTTTATCTGTGAGCCATATTTGGCGAAAGCTTTTTTCAAACCCGTTTTCAGCTCCTCGTAGAGGGAAAGAAAGTCCCAATAAACTCTTCCACCCAAATTAATTTGTCGGTTGGGGAAACGATGTATTTCGTGAATATCCAGTTCGCCGTTTTCCAGCTTGCCGACAATCACTCTTCCGCTTCCTGCACCAAAATCTGCTGCTATGTAGTACATGATATTTCAGATAAGAGAGAGGCGAAATTTTCTCCTCTTTCCATAGTTGTTTAGTCTGTGATTTTACCTAAAACGTATTTGTCAAGATCTCTAATCTCCTCATCGGTAAGAACTGTGTAATTCATTCCGGATTGAACGATTATGCGACAAGCCATTTCGAAGAACATAGCCTTTTCGAATGCTGCATTGAAGTCTTTTCCACACACGACCTGTCCGTGGTTTGTCAAAAGACATGAGTCGTGGTCTTTCAACGCTTCCACCACAGCTTGAGCCAATTCCGGCGAACCCGGACGATAGTATGGGACCACAGGAATTTCTTTTCCGATGTGGCACGGAATTTCTGCCGTCACATTGAAATTTGCAGGCTTATTTTTCATGCAGGCAATCGTGGTTGCATATTCCGATTGAAAGTGTAGGACCACATTTACGTCAGGACGATTTCGCAAAACTCCCAAGTGAAAACCGTGCTCCATCGATGGTTTTATGCCGTTTAGCGATGTCGCGTCGGCAAGATTTAATATTGCGATTTTCTCCTTTTGTATTGCCGGCAACCATGAGCCTGTCCCTGAAATCATCACCTTATCGCCAATTCGCCACGACATATTGCCACTGCTGCAGAGCATCAGATGCTCACGTCCGGCACGATGAGCTGCTTCGATAAACTCTTGATATTGAGCTTCTTTTATATTTTCCATTACAGAATTTTCTTATATAGTTCTTTGATTGTTGCCTCATCGATTTCTCTCGGATTGCCCGGTGTGCACACATCGGCAATTGCCGATGCCGCCAAGATGTCGATGTCTTTTTCTGTTATGCCTAATTCGGTCAACGTCTGAGGAATTCCGACCTTTATCGACAATGCTTTGACTGCTTCAACGGCTGCGTCTGCCGCTTCGTCAATGCTCATTCCGTCTTTGTAAGCCTTCATCGCTTTTGCAATTTCGACATATTTTTCTTTTGCCGCCGGCTTATTGTATTCCATAACCGTCGGCAACAACACTGCATTTGCCACACCGTGAGGAATATCGAAAATTGCGCCCATCGGATGCGCCATTCCATGGACTGCTCCAAGACCTACGTTTGAGAATGCCATTCCCGCCACATATTGACCGAGAGCCATCGCTTCGCGTGCTTTGGCATTTGTCGGCTCTTCGACAGCGATAGGCAAATACTCTGCTATCATCTCTATGGCTTTAATCTCAAACATATCGCTCAATTCCCAAGCGCCCTTGGTGATCAATCCCTCGATGGCATGTGTAAGCGCATCCATTCCTGTCGCTGCAGTCAGTCCTTTAGGCAACGAATACATCAATTCGGCATCGACAACTGCCACCACCGGAATGTCGTTAGGGTCGATGCAAACCATTTTCTTCTTGTTTTCTTCATCGGTAATCACATAGTTGATAGTCACTTCAGCGGCTGTTCCGGCTGTTGTCGGCACTGCGATGATAGGCACTGAGCGTCTCTTTGTCGGCGCAACACCTTCAAGCGAAACGACATCCGAATATTCCGGATTGTTTGTTATGATTCCGATTGCTTTCGCTGTATCTATCGATGAGCCTCCACCGATAGCCAAAATGAAATCAGCGCCGGATTCAGAGTAAGCTTTCAATCCGCTTTTGACGTTTGCAACAGTCGGATTTGGCTTCACTTCATCAAATATCTCAAAAGGAATACCTGCTTTTTCCAACACTTCGCTGACTTTTGACACTACGCCGAATTTCACTAAGCTATTATCGGTTACGATTAGCGCTTTATTAAGTCCTTTGCGAGCCACTTCTTCGGCGATAGCCTCGCGTGAGCCTGCTCCAAAATAGGACGTTTCGTTTAATACAAATCTTCTTGTCATGATATTTTAAGGTGAGGGGGCGTGTGGTAAACACAACCCCCTTCTGTTTTTTAATTTTTTATTTATACATCGGACCGTATGCGGCACAAGCACGATAGTCCTGACCCTCTTTATCCATTCCGAAGGCATTCCACGCCGACGGACGGAAAATCTTGTCTTCATCCACATTGTGCATCGACACAGGGATGCGAAGCATTGAACATAGAGTGATGAGGTCAGCTCCGATATGACCGTATGAGATTGCTCCATGGTTGGCTCCCCAATTGTTCATCACATCGTAAGCAGTCTTGAAAGCGCCTTTGCCTGTGCATCGTGGAGCAAACCATGTGCAAGGCCAAGTATAGTCGGTGCGTTTCCAAAGAATATCTGACACCTCTTCCGGGAGTTTGACAGTCCAACCTTCAGCTATTTGCAACGTAGGACCGAGACCTTTCACAAGATTCAAACGTATCATTGTGACCGGCATCTGCTCTTCGGTAATGAAACGCGATGAATAGCCACCACCACGGAAGTAACCTAAATCGGCAGGGTTCCATGTCGTCGCATTCAAGATTGCCTCTTGATCTTCTTCAGTGACGTTCCACCACTCTTTCATCACCGCATTGCCTTGCTCATCTTTTGCCAAGCCGCAAGCGTCAAGACACGCCGCACCCGAATTTATAAGGTGGATAATACCATCTGATTCTTTTGCTTTGCCTTCGATGTCGTAGCCTGTAGCTTTTTTGATAGCTTCAGGACTCCAATATGTGCGAACATCGGCAAATATCTGTGCTCTGTTGGTAAGCAACTTCATAAACAACATGCCAATTCCGTTCAACACGTCATTCTCTGTAGCCAAAATATATGGTTCGCGAGCGCCATCCCAGTCGAACGATGTGTTAAGCAATGCTTCCGGGAAGTCGCAGTTCGGATAGAAGTCGGTCCATTGACGTTGTCCCTGGAAGCCGGCAGCTATCGCATTGTGACCGACCTTTTCTTCTTCGCAACCTTCAGGAAGATTCTCGTTGCCATTCATGAGGTCCTTTATAATAACCATCATCTTAACGACAAATTCCCAATCGGCATCTTTCTCTTGGCGTGTCTTTTGAAGGCTTTCCGGATTTTTGTCAAAACCCTCACGGCATTTTGCCTTTGTCCATGCGAGTGCTTTTTCAAATTCTGCTTTGTCGTAGATACCTCGTTCCATTCGGCGAATTACTTCCACCTCATCGACACTCTCTACACGCATGCCAAGATACTCTTCGATAAACTCAGGGTCGATGATAGAGCCACCGATACCCATACAGATTGAGCCGATTTGCAAATAAGACTTGCCACGCATCGATGCCACAGCGACAGCAGCACGTCCGAAACGCAAAAGCTTCTCTTTTACGTCTTCCGGGATTTCCTTGTCGTCGGCATTTTGAACGTCATGACCATAGATGCCGAATGCCGGACGTCCTTTTTGGGTGTGGGTAGCCAACACTGATGCCAAATAGACTGCTCCCGGACGCTCTGTCCCGTTAAATCCCCATACACCTTTTATTGTCAATGGGTCCATATCCATTGTCTCTGCGCCATAACACCAGCATGGTGTCACTGTCAATGTAATATCGACTCCCTCTTTCTTAAATTTTTCTGCACATGCAGCAGCTTCGCCCACACGGCCTATTGTCGTATCGGCGATAACCACTTTCACCGGTTCGCCATTGCTATAACGCAAATTTTCTTCAAACAATTTGGCTGCCGAGCGTGCCATATTCATTGTTTGCTCTTCAAGAGACTCTCTGACTTTGAGCTCCCCTCTGCGTCCGTCGATTGTCGGACGAATTCCAATCACAGGATATGCTCCCACTAATCTGTTCTTTGCCATATATTATACGTTTATGTTATAATTTCCTTTTTATGATTCAATTGTTTATAAGTCCCTCCCTCAACCACTAACGGCAACTTCTACTAATTCCCAAATTTATATGAATTCGTAATAGCATTTCACGAGGAATGGACTAACAAATGCAAAATTAATAAAAATGTTTGAAGAACATAATTATAGTAGTTTAAAAGTATCGTTCTCTCATCGCTAATTTTTCTAAATTTCCATTTCTCACCAAACTACTTGAGGCTCGAAATCGACATTTTTGTCGTATCGATGCCGTAATGTCGCAATTTATGCCTAAATTTGCAGATTATAGTATAAATTTTTGAAAATCAAATAAAGATGAGTCGTAAGATAAAAATCGGTCTGTTGGCAAAAATAGTCATTGCCATCGTTTTAGGCATTGTGTGTGGGTTGTTTTTCCCTGAATGGTTGCAACGTATATTTGCCACGTTTAATGGTTTGTTTAGCAACTTCCTCGGCTTTTTTGTGCCGCTGTTGATTCTCGGACTGATAGTCCCGGGTATTGCAAACGTTGGTAAAAGTGCCGGCAAATTATTGGGTATCACTTTGGCGTTGGCATACACATTCACCCTCTTCAGTGGATTTTTCACATGGGGAGTTTGCGAGACATTCTATCCCGAAATGCTAAAGAATGCAACTTTATCGACTGTCGAAAATTCAGGAGGCAATTTTGTGCCTTACTTTACAGTCGAGATGCCGCCGATTATGGGTGTGATGAGCGCATTGATCGCTGCATTTGTCATTGGCATCGGCTTGACAGCCGTCGGTGGTGACTCTCTGAAAAAAGTGTTCAATGACTTTTACGAAATCATTATCATGACCATTACGCGAGTGGTGATTCCATTGTTGCCACTCTACATTTTCGGTATATTCATGTCGATGAGTGCGAGCGACCAAATCACTTGCGTTCTCGAAGTGTTCTTGAAACTCATCGTTGTTATTTTCGCGATGACTGCCGTTTTGCTATTGGTGCAGTTTGGCATCGCCGGCATTGTTGCTCGCAAAAATCCACTGAAGATGCTAAAAAATATGATGACAGCCTATTTCACTGCATTAGGCACACAATCATCGGCAGCGACTATTCCGGTAACACTTAAACAGACTATCAAAAACGGCGTCGATGAGTCGATAGCAGGTTTTGTCATTCCGCTATGTGCCACAATCCACCTTTCGGGCAGCGCGATGAAAATCACAGCTTGCGCATTGGCTATCTCGATGATCACCGGCTTGGAAATACCGATGGAGACAATGGTCGGCTTCATTTTCATGCTTGGCATCACAATGGTCGCAGCTCCGGGAGTGCCGGGAGGCGCTATAATGGCAGCTATCGGCGTGTTGCAATCCATTTTGGGCTTTGACGATACAGCAGTAGCCTTGATGATTGCGCTATATATCGCAATGGATAGTTTCGGGACAGCAACCAACGTCACCGGCGACGGAGCGATAGCCGTAATCATCGACAAAATCAAGCATAAATTTGTCAGCAAATAATCGATTAATACAAAATTAATTTCATCAAGAAAAACAAAATGGGAAAAGATCAGACAGTATTGTTTCATTCCACTATATTCGGACCTATACGCAGTCGCAGATTAGGCGTGTCGTTAGGGGTCAATTTATTGCCTAACGACGGAAAAATTTGTTCGTTTGATTGTGTCTATTGCGAGGCGGGATATAATCGTCAGGGCTTCGGCACGACAGGCATGCCTTCGCGCCAACAGACAAGGGATGATTTGAAAGCAAAACTCGAAGCCATGAAGGCTGCCGGCGACTCTCTTGATGTCATCACTTTTTCAGGCAATGGCGAACCGACTTTGCACCCTGATTTCGCAGGCATTGTCGATGATGTCATCGCGTTGAGAAATGAGTTTTATCCCAATGCAAAAGTGTCGGTGTTGTCAAATTCCACTCGTATCGGCGATGAGAAGGTGGCTGAAGCTTTGATGCGTGTCGATAACAATATTTTGAAACTTGACTCGGCAATCACCCCGACAATGCGCCTTATCGATAAGCCGACATCGCCTGACTTCAATAGCGAACAATTAATCGAGCAGTTGAGCAAATTCTCTTCGCAGTGCATCATCCAAACGATGATGCTTCGTGGCGAGCATGAAGGCAAGGTCATCGACAATACCACCGACGACGAAATTAATGCCCTTATCGATGCCTATAAGAAAATCGCACCGAAAGAAGTTATGCTCTACAGCATCGACCGCTCAACGCCTGAAGAAAATCTGAAGAAAGTGGAAATCGACGAACTTCGCAAAATTGCCGAACGATTTGAAGCAGCCGGCATAAAAGTGCAAGTCAATTGATTAATAGAAGGTCTCTTAATAAAATCGCAAGAATGACCGAACAAAGCATCATCTACCCACCGGCATTAATGCCCGGCGACACAATAGCTATCATCTCGCCGGCAACAACGGTGAAGGAGGAATACGTCTTGGGGGCAGAGCGTCGCCTGCAAGAGCTTGGCTACAAAGTCAGGATTATGCCCGGCACTTTGGGTCCCGCCGACGGGTCGTACGCATCGTCGGCAGAACGCCGTCTGAAAGATTTGCAGGATGCCATTGCCGATGCCGACATCAAGGCAATCTTATGCGCCAGAGGTGGCTATGGAGCTGTTCACCTACTCGAACATTTCGACACTGAGACGCTTCGTCGCAATCCAAAATGGCTTATCGGCTACTCCGACATTTCAGCCCTTCACGCCATGATGCGACGAGCCAGAGTTGCCTCTATCCACGCTCCTATGGCAAAACACCTCAGCATCGAGCCGGAAGACGACGTTGCCATAAATGCCCTATTGCAAATTTTGAGAGGAAACAATTCTCTGACCTATAACTTGGATGCCCACCCCTACAATGTATGTGGCGAAGCAAGCGGAGAGTTAAGAGGAGGAAATCTTGCTGTTTTGGCAGGTCTTATCGGTACGGAGTTCGACATGTTGACGCCCGAAGAGGAAGAAGATGTCGTACTCTTCATTGAGGATATTTCGGAAGCAATCTACAGCACCGAACGTATGCTCTATAATCTTCATCTTAACGGAGGGCTGCGACGCATCAAAGCTCTCATTGTCGGTCAATTCACAGAGACACGCGCCGACAAAAATTTCGAATCGACACACTCGATGATTCACTCTCTGCTTAAGCGTCTGGGCTATGGCGATTTGCCTGTGGCTTTTGACTTCCCGGTAGGGCATGTCAGCCATAATATGCCGATGATTGAAGGCTCACAATGTCATATCAAAATAACACCTCAAGGAGTTGAATTTTCACAACAAATAAATCAGAAGAAATGAAAGTTGTCATACAACGTGTAGCCGGAGCAAGCGTTGACATCGCCGGCGAAAGGATCTCGGAAATAGGAGCCGGACTGCTCATCTTGTTGGGCGTTGTGCCGGGCGACACCGAAGCCGATGTCGATTGGCTTATAAAAAAATGCTCGCAGATGCGCATCTTCAACGACGACGCCGGAGTGATGAATCGCAGCGTAATGGATGTCGGTGGCGACGTGATGGTGGTCAGCCAGTTCACCCTTGCCGCAAGCACCAAAAAAGGCAATCGTCCGAGCTACATCGGAGCGGCAGGACACGATTTGGCTGTGCCGATGTATGAATTGTTTTGCCAACGCATGGAGCAGACTATCGGTCGCAAAGTCGGACATGGTCGCTTCGGTGCTGACATGCAAGTATCGCTCATCAACGATGGACCGGTGACAATCATCGTCGATAGTAAAAATCCCGTTTAACCCCTTTTTACACCATATTTTATTCAGGAGGAATTTGAAATGGATAAAAGAAAGAAGAATATTATTGAGTTGACGAGAATTACAATCGACGACTATCGCCGTAGCGACAAGTTGCCGGTGAAGGTGGTGGTGGATTCTGTTCGCTCAATGAACAATATAGGATCGATATTCCGAACTTCCGATGCTTTTATGGTCGATGAAATCATTTTGTGTGGCATCACAGCCACACCACCACATCCGGAAATTCACAAAACGGCATTGGGCGCAGAAGAATCGGTCGCTTGGCGTTATGAGAAGTCGGCAGAAGAGGCTGTCAGAAAGTTGCAAGAAGCCGGAGTGAAGGTGTGCTGCCTTGAGCAGACGCATAATAGCGTGCCCCTCCATGAATTTATCCCGTCAAAGGACGAGGTGTATGCCATTGTGGTGGGAAACGAAGTTGAAGGCGTAAATCAGTCGGTTGTAGATGCGGCAGACACTGTCATCGAAATACCGCAGTTCGGAACAAAACACTCTCTGAATGTAGCAGTCTCTGCCGGTCTTGCCATTTGGCATTTCATTGAGTCTCTGAAACTTATGCGATGAGCCCGGGAGGCACGACAGGTAATCTTTTTAAAACGAAAGCTACGCTGCCGTTGTCGGTTGTTGTCGTTGTCGCAGCCGGCATCGGGATGTTGCTTTGGATGCTTTGTTCCGGCAAGATAGCCGACGACTATCCCTACTCACACATCGTGCAGGGCGTCGAATCCTTTGCTGATGCGGCAGAACCCTCACGACGTGCCGCGACAGCCTTTTGGAATTGCGAGGGCGACAATATTTCATCGCTTACGGATGTAGTCATATCCGTCAAAAACCATTATTTCCTGATAAACGGTCGCCTTGCCAACATGATAGCCTTGGCAAGCAATTTATTGCCGCCATGGATTATCGACATAGCACACGCGGCAGCGTATCTGCTGATGCTCATATCTTTGCTCCGTATTATCGACTCCGAATGGAAACATCGCCCATTGCTTACGCTATGCGTTGTCTCGACGTTCTGGATAGTGCTTCCATGGGAGGATTATCTGGCTTCTTCGGATTTCATGATCAACTATGTGTGGTCATCGGCTTTGGTGTTGTTTTTCATCGAGCGACGCATCAGAAAGCCATGTACGGAAAATGTCGCGATAATGTGTGTCTTGGGATTTGTTTCTGCTATGATGCACGAAGGATTTTCCATACCGTTCTGTGTAGGTCAGCTATTGCTTTTGTGGCGTGATTTCAATTCCGAAAAGCCACTGCGCATCGCAATAATTCATTCGCTACTGCCTTCGATTTGCTTCGCACTTGGCACTATCGTCGCCATTGGCAGCCCTGCCGTTTGGCTACTGCTCGAAGAACGTCAACGACAAGGTCTTGCCTACAATTTTTACAGCTACACGCTTGGAGTAAGAATGTGGCCTATGTATCTATGGGCATTGCTTGCCCTATGGTCGGCAACACGTCGCAAACGTCCGGGCAATGCTTTTTATACGAAAAATATGTTTTGGGCAGTTGTGGGAATTTCGTCCTGCTTGCTATCGATAGCCTCCGCGCAAGGAGGACGAGCTTTGTGGGCCGCCTATCTGTCATTCGGCATAGCCTCTTGGCAAATATTATCGGCAACGTTTGACCTCCGGAAACGACTTTCTGCATCGGCACTGCGTTTAACGACAATCCTCGGATTGACACTGCTGTTATTCTGGCAAATCACGCTTGCTCGCTATCAATGGCGATTTTCTTGCGAACAACAAAACGTAGCAAACGAATTGGCTACGCAACGCAATGAATTGGTCTATGCCGACGTGTCGCATCAAGGAGACATGCCTTGGTGGCTCTTCGAAATACCTCAATATATCGACAACCCGGGCGAAACGTCACGCGTCAACCTCTTTGCCGACATCATGAAACGTCAAGAGCCGAGATTAGTCATTCTGCCCTCTCGCTATAAAGGAAAAGATTTTGAGTCACTACCCGACATCGAAGGCAACGCCGGACTGCGAGGTGTTTTCCCCGTTTTTTATTCCCCTCGGCAATTGAATGCCCGACAAATCTTACTTCACTTCGGCTATCCTTCGGTCCATAAGCCGACAGGCAGTGTCAACCCCGTTTATGCTCTTCAACGCACAATAAAAAACCTCAAAAACGAAAGCAGCGATAGCATTAACGTCGTGTGCCGGTTGTCAGAGACTGCTATTGCCAACGGGTGCGACACAGCATGGTTCTACAGAGCAATCTACACCGGTCGTTCACTCAGCGGACTCCGACTGCTCAGCATCGACACAATCCCTTAGTCAATACCTATTCCGTCACTTCGGTTCGCTTATTAAGACTACACCTATCGCTTACACCGGTAAATACTATCTATATCTCTACCTGACTTTTTTTGATGTCTGACTTCATCGATAAAAATATCTCCTCCGCCTCTTTTTTATTCAATCCTGCTTTTACTGCAACGGCAATCAAATCATCTTTTGTCGGCTCAATACAGTCATTAATAGATGTGGTATGAAAACCATTCATGCCATCACTCGGCAAGATGTCGAATGCCGGAGAGAAGTGCCATTCGCCATCCCGATAGATAAAAGCAAAATTTTTGGCGTGGTCATCTTTATTCTCTATCAAGTAGTTGAAAACCATTAGGCGATAGACCTTCCATAGTTCTGCCACATTATGGGTGAGAGCAGCACATACTTGAAAGATGTGTGAATAGTCGATACTTGGAATACGATAGTCGGCACCTATAAGACCGGCTATACTCACTACATGTAGTTTGCCACTTGATGTACGGTCAAATCGCTCTACACCGAAATACTTATCCTCAAAGAGTCGTGTTTCGGGCATTTCGATACCACACTCTTTGGCAAGTATCGAATAGTTATACTCTTCACAACCTATGCGCTTTGGATCTTGTTTCGCACGAAACTTAACCAACCACTCCTTACCCTCGTAGCGAGCAAAAATCTTTGGGCGAGCACCACCGGGCGAACCTCCTCGATGCTGAAACTCCTCAATACCCTTGCCGGCATAATCATCACTATCAAGAATCTGCTCAGCCTCTAACGCCAATTTCTCGAAATCGGCATAATCCTGCTTGGCGACTACACTCTTATCCGGTCGAAATTCCAATGCTCCTCGTCCCGTTGAGCCAACCAATGCGAGACGGTCAAGAAGGGTTAGACTACGTGGATTTATGCCTTGACGCTGTAAATATCTATCAAGGATAAGCAAGCCCCATCCGTCCGGCAGACAATCATCAAAAACTCCAAATCCACCATCAAAAGGTCTAGGTTTGGCAATAAATACACCACTACGCAATGGCAGTTCAAATGGAGAAATAGAAAATCCGGATGTAAGCCACTCTGTAGAATATTCAAAAGCACACAAGCCCTCTTTGATCAGTACCAAATGACCAACAACGCGATTGGCATATATAACCTCTATCTGTCTGATGCTATTCATTCTTTTTTCCTCGTTTGCGATTAACACTCTGTTCATTCAGTACATCTTCAAGTGACTGATACTGTTTTTGAGCAAAAAGTGCATTAAACTCATCAAGACAATTCAATGCAAAACCAATTTGAAGCAACCCTCGCAGCGAGATTTCACCCGTCTGCTCAAAACGACGATAGGTCGCAAACTTGACACCTGCTCTTGATGCCATTCCTCCCTGCGTCAAATTTAGCTCCAAACGACGAGCCTTCACCCTTGCAGCTATTTGCATAGCAACATCGTTTGGATTTGCAATATTAAAAGATAATATATTATTCATAATTGGTTTTTATCTATAACAACAAACAATATCTTATTTATTGCAAAGATAACAACTTTATTCTAAAAGTGCAATAAAACATATATATTTAATCGAATCAGTACTAATTTTTTCAAAAAAACTTTTATCAGACACCAATATTTCATTTCCTTTTCTTGAATATTATTTATATCCGATAACAGAATCTGTTTCGGCTTTTTGCGACCATGCTGCTACATAACAAACAAGGAAAATGTGAAATTTTCGCCTTATTTATCGGGGATTATGTGAAAAATATAGGCAAAAACAGCACGGAAAATGTGAAAAATCATGTAATTTCAGATATTGCAGTCTTATATTGACTCATCATTAGTCGTATTTCAGTCATAATTTTGGATTAAGACTTCACGAACCAAGTTCGACCTTTAGGAATGATTAATCAGTTTTCTTTCAATTCTTTTTATTTGTCTTATTTCAATAATCGCCTATTCTCAACCTCTTCTAAAACTTTCATTTGCTGAATTGCTATTTGATTTAGTTTAATTAATCTTTCACGCTGAGAAAGTCCTTCATCAATAAAAACAGCATTTAAACTCTCCATATTAGAGAGGCAAATAAGTTCGTTTATTGTTGCATAATCCCGAATATTACCTTTCAAATTAGGATTTGCTTCTCTCCATTGCTTTGCAGTCATACCAAACATTGCAACATTCAATACATCTGCCTCATTGGCATAAATAATGCTTGCCTGTAATGCAGTAACTTCGGCAGGAACAAGATTCTGCTTTATCGCATCCGTATGTATATGATAATTGATTTTGGATAGTTCTCTTTTAGCAGTCCATCCGATCAATTTCTGTTCTTCTTGTTTAAGTCTCTGGAATTCCTTAACAATATATAGTTCAAATTCAACAGAAATCCAACTTGCAAACTTGAACGCAATATCCTTATGAGCATAAGTTCCACCATATCTTCCTGACTTAGAGATAATACCGATAGCGTTGGTGGCATTTATCCACTTTTGCGGAGAAAGTGTAAAGGCGTTTAATCCGGCATCTTTTTTAAACCCCTCGAATTCGAGGGGGTTGAACTGAGAGTTATACAAACTTTCCCAAATCCCCAAGTATTCAATGGTATTTCGATTACGCATCCAATTACCAATAACCGCTGTTGGGTCATCACTCTTATACTTTGCTATATCTGTCAATGATATATAATCATTTTCATTTACCGATATTACGGTTACATTGGTATTCTGAACTGTAATCTTTGCCATAATTGATATTTAACGATAAAGTTAACAATACAAAAATAAGAATAATTTATGAGATACCCAATAAAATTGTGTACTGTTGCACTCAATCAAGGTATTATTTCAGATATGAATAGGATAAAAGAGATTTTGCAATCCCTTCGGTTCAGTTTGCGAGGAAAAACAAGGAAAATGTGAAATTTTCGCCTTATTTATCGGGGATTATGTGAAAAATATAGGCAAAAACAGCACGGAAAATGTGAAAAATCATGTAATTATAGTGGGGATTATGTGAAAAGTATTATCTTTGCAGTTGTAATAAAAGATTTTAAATATGGATAAGTTGCTTAGACGAAAGGTTGATAACTATTTGATAACATGGAAAAACAATCCGGATAGAAAACCATTAATCATTAAAGGAGCACGTCAGATTGGAAAGACTCGCTCCATTGAGTGGTTTGCAGGTCAAAATTACAAAAACGTTATCCAAATCAATTTTGTGGAGCAACCTAAATATAAGAATATTTTTGAGGATGGTTTTAAGGTTGAGACCATTCTTAAAAACATGTCGTTACTAAATCCGGGACTTAAGTTTATTCCAGGCGAGACCCTTTTCTTTTTTGATGAGTTGCAAGCTTGTCCTAATTGTGCCACTGCATTGAAGTTCTTTAAACTCGATGGACGGTTTGATGTTATCTGTTCCGGCTCTTTAATGGGTATCAATTATCGAGAAATAGAGTCTAACAGTGTCGGTTATAAAGAAGATTACGAAATGCATTCTATGGATTTCGAAGAATTTCTTTGGGCTAAAGGATACACCGACGATTTTATAGATGAGCTATATCAGCACATGTTGGAAGTCAGACCACTTACTACCTTGCAAATGGATGTTCTTTTTGAATTGTTCCGTGATTATGCAACTATCGGTGGCATGCCCGAGGTGGTAAATACGTATATCAAAAACAAGAACTTCAGCGGCACATTTGCCATACAACAACAATTGCTTAAAGATTACGAAGAGGATATTACCAAATACGTAGAGGGTTTGGATAAAGCAAAGGTCAAGGCTGTATATAATCATATTTCTACTTTCTTGGCTAAAGAAAATAAACGTTTCCAAATAACCAAGATTGCAAAGAATGCACGTAATCGAGATTATATCGGTTGTGTGGAATGGCTTGCAGATGCCGGTGTGATAAACCTATGCTATTGTCTAAATCTGCCGGAACTCCCTCTTAAGGGAAACTATGATCCTAAACTGTATAAGATTTATTACAAAGATACAGGTCTTTTGATTGCATCGCTCGACGAAGAAGCTCAGGAGGATTTGAGAGCCAACAAAAATCTTGGAACATACAAAGGAGCTATTTACGAAAACATCGTAGGTGATATGTTGGTAAAACAAGGCTACAACCTATATTATTACAGCAGCGACAAACATTCTCTTGAAATGGACTTCTTTGTACGTGATGCCGATTCTCTTATTCCTATAGAAGTTAAATCAAATGACAATGCGACAGCGTCATTGAATAATTTGCTGAAAGATGATAAATATCCGGATGTGAAATATGGAATTAAGTTGGGATATAAAAATATCGGTTTCAATGGTAAATTTTATACCTTTCCATACTTCTTGACTTTCTTATTGAAGAGATTTGTGGCAGAGAGGAAATTAAAATAAACGACCATTCGTTGCAAGTTTAAAAAAATTTTTAACAGTGTGGGTTATTTGGGGTTGAGAGTTACCAATGGCACTATCATTTCTTGGAGTGAGATGCCACCATGCTGGAATGTGCCTGTGTAGTAGCCGACATAATAGTTGTAGTTGTTAGGATAGGAGAAGAAGTCCTCGTTCATTGCGTAGATGAATGTGCTGGAAAGGTTAGGCGCCGGCAGACCAAATCGCTTCGGATTGGTCATTTCATAGACCTCTTTACGATTGTAGTTCAAGCTTTTACCCACCTTATAACGAAGGTTGGTGTTGGTGTTTTTATCGCCTACCACCTTTATCGGATTATCGACACGTATTGTCCCATGGTCAGTGGTCACGATGACTTTATATTTCTTTTCCGACAGGCAACGGAAGAGGTCGTGAGCCGACGAGTGGCGAAACCACGACTCAGTCAGCGAACGATAAGCGGCATCCGAATTAGCAAGCTCACGAATCATTTTCGACTCGGTACGCGCATGCGAGAGCATATCGATGAAGTTCAGCACCACGACATTCAACTCGTTGTTGTCAATTTGTTTTAACTTGACCAACAGCTTATCGACACCTGCCGAATCGTTGATTTTGTGGTAAGAGAACTTTTCTTTGCGGCGAAAACGATTTAGCTGACTGCGAATAAGCTCCTCTTCATAGATGTTTTTACCCTCGTCTTCGTCTTCTTCAACCCATAGGTCGGGAAACATTTTAGCTATGTCGAGAGGCATCAAGCCGGCAAATATTGAGTTGCGGGCATATTGTGTCGATGTCGGCAAAATAGTGGTGTACAGTTCTTCATTGATATTGAAAAATTCCGAGACTATCGGCTGTATCACCTTCCATTGGTCGTATCTGAAATTATCGATTAGAATGACAAACACTTTCTCTCCTTTATCTAATTCCGGAAAGACGCGACGTTTGAAAATCTCGTGACTCATCAGCGGATGAGACTCTGTAGTCACCCAATCCTCATATTCGCGCTTTACAAATTTGCAGAAACCGACATTTGCATCGCGTTTTTGGAGTGAAAGGAGCTCATCCATATTTGTATCTGTCTGTGCTAATTTCAATTCCCAAAACACCAACGAGCGATAGACTTCATACCAGTCGTCAATCGATTGTGCCATATTGATTTGCATCGAAATCTTCTGAAACTCTTGCTGATAATCCGAACTTACGGTTTTTGCCACAATTTCGCCGCCATGCAGATTTTTCTTTATGGAAAGCAAGATTTGGTTTGGGTTGACAGGCTTAATGAGATAATCGGCAATTTTATTGCCAATAGCCTGATTCATAATGTTTTCCTCTTCCGATTTGGTAATCATGATTACCGGAATCTGCGGATGCGACTGGTGGATAAGCGTCAGTGTTTCCAAGCCGGAAAGTCCGGGCATATTCTCATCGAGCAATATTAAAGAAAACTGCTCATTTTCCAAAGCATCGAGTGCATCTCTGCCGTTGGAGACTGTCGCCACATCGTATCCTTTTTGCTTAAGGAAAAGGATATGAGGTTTTAATAGATCTATCTCGTCGTCTGCCCAAAGAATTCTTTCCATATCAATAATCCGTTTATTATCAGGACTTTTAAAAATTCGCAAACCACTGCAAGCAAATCATAAAAGTCCTTATCATTTTCTATATAACGTTTTAGTGGCACATATATTTCGCTCGCCCACACTACAAAGTTAAGCAAACGAGAGCAGAATACCAAATGAAACTTGTTTTAATTTGGTTTATGCCGAGTGCAGCCTAACTTGGACCCTGTCAAAGTTAAGCAAACGAGCGCAGAGAGCAAAATAAAAAACGCAGTTTTTAGATTTTGCCTATGCCGAGTGCAGCCAAACTTATCAAAAGTTAGTGCAAGGTGAGCGTAGCGGGACTATACCCTCAACCCTTGGCTATCCATATTGCTACGCTTTCACGTCTTTCGGACGGAAACGTCGATACGCTACTCGAGCATATCGGGTTGCGAATAGAGAGCACAATAATCGCTTGCACCCTCAATCAGACTGTGTATTTCGTTATTCCACAAATTTACCCATATCCCAACGGCCGGACTTTGTCATGACATTCTTATAGTACATTGTGCCTTGTCCATGAATTTTATCATCCGCCCATTGACCGACATATTTACGTCCATCAGCCCAGAAATATGCGCCTTGTCCATGACGTTTGTCATCCTTCCATTGACCCTCATAGCGATCGCCATTTGCAAAATAATATGTTCCTTGACCATTGTATTTGTCGTCCAACCATTGTCCGACATATTTACGTCCATCAGCATAATAATGTGTGCCTTGACCGCTGCGTTTGCCGTCCTGCCATTCGCCCTCATAGCGACCGCCATCAGCCCAATAATATGTGCCTTTGCCTTGGCGTTTGCCGTCCTTGAATTCGCCGACATAGCGGTCGCCGGAAACAAAATAATATGTTCCTTTGCCATGCCATTTATCGTCTTTCCACTCGCCGACATATTTACGTCTGTCGGCATAATGCATTGTGCCTCGACCGTTGCGTTTGCCGTCTTTCATGTTTCCATGATATAGATAATCATTGTCATAGCCTATACTATGTATTCTGATTTCACTTTGTGGCAAGGTCTCTTTAGTAGAACCTACAATTTTCCCATTTTCGCATACTACATTTTCAGCAGTGCCATCAGGATAATAGTATCTGCCTATTCCATGAATAAGATCATCTTTCCATTCGCCTTCGTAAATAGCCCCATCTGCGTGATAATATCTGCCTATTCCATGACGTATGCCGTCCTTTTCTTCTCCTTCATAGACATCGCCATTTTCATATTCTACGGTCATTATTATTTTATATTCAACATTGCTTGACTGTGCTTTGCTCGAAAAGGCTTTTTCAAGCTCTGCATCTTTTTTGCCAGTCATATTCGTATATATGCGATAGCAGCTCTCGGCTTTCTCCTTGTTTCCCTCGGCGAGATGCTTGCGTGATGCCTCAAGATATTCATTATAGTTGTCGGCTGAAATGCTCGCTGCCGAAAGCAATATCATCATCAAAAACAAATACTTTTTCATCTTCCTCTATTTTTTGAAACTTCTGTTTTAATTTATTCTATAACTATTGAGAGTGTCATTTATTAGTTTACCACAAATGCACCCATTTCGGTAATTACATATCCTGCATTGAAAGACCTCTGTAAGTAATTGCAAAACCATTGAACGAACCAACAGCCTTAAAGAATAACTCTGCTTTTTTCTTTAGTATTTGCTCATCGAAATTCTTTGCTTGTCTCTTCACTTCGATAAACTCTATCTTCTTGTCGATTTCGTCTTCAGCAATAATGTCTATCTCATTCTCTCCTTTACGGTCATGCCAATATCCAAGACAAGTAAAACAGCCCGACTCTTTCAGCACCTCAACGAAGTAGCTTTCAAGAGATTTTCCACTGATTGTTGCAAAATCTCGCTCTGCCAATGTTTTCAACTTCTCATTACCACCAGCCTCAATAATATGAGTATATTTATATACAAATCTGAACCAAAAACTCAAAAACCGGTCGTCAATGGTGTAATGAACATTCTTATTTGATGACTTTTCATAAATTGGCTGCATCTTTCTTATCAAGCCATATTCAACACTTAGATTTTTTAAGTAGCCCGACAATTCTTTTATATTAAGAGTATCCTCCAGTTCTGAGCGTGTATTTCTGCCTTGGGCTATAAGAGTCAATATCGAGAAATAGATACCATAATCTCTACCAAATTCATCCACAAGCATATTCTTACCCTCTGACAAAAAGTAAGAATCTTGACTAAAAAACATATCCAACATCTTTTTCTCGGTAAACTTTTTCTTATCGATGAATAATTCGACATATTTAGCCACACCACCGGTCAGAGTATAGAGAGCCAACAAGTCAGACTTTTTGTAGCCCGGACAATATTCCGACATTATTTCTTTTAAAACCGATGGTTTAAATGGTCGGACATGAATTGTATCTGTCTGCCTACCAAATAGAGGCTGCTTACTATCCTTAAATATCTTATTCATCAAGACATTTACCGAGCCTGCCACGATTAGATTAATATGAGCCTTGTTTTTATAGTTATCCCATATATTCTGCATATCAGAATAGATAGAAGGGTTCACCCTAAAGAAGTCCTGAAACTCATCAATAAAAAGTGTGATTTGCCGAGTCAACGACAGCTCCATTACGAATTTGAATATCGTAGCAAACGACATTCCTTTACTATCAAGCATTGGGATATTGAGCTTTGTACGAATTTCGTCAACAAAGACATTACATAGATCTGCTTCCGCCTTACGGGCTACAAAAAAATAAAGAATGGTCTTACCCTCAAAAAACTTCTTGACCATTTCTGTCTTACCAATGCGACGTCTTCCGGTGATAATCGTGAACTGTGCCACATTGTGAGACAATTCTTCTATTTCTCTTAGCTTTTCAAACTCTGTTTCTCTATCAAAAAATCTCATATCGACTGATTTTATCGTAACACTCATTACCGTAACACCTGTTACGATAGTGCAAATTTACAAATAAATTTGTCTTCTATGCAAGAATTTCTACAAAAATATTTGTCTATAAATCATAGCACTATGAGTATAAAATAGTTTTATTTGTAAGCCTAATCTAAATATCCACATATTTGTTTTTATAAAAATGCAACAAATACTTACCGAAAATAAAGGACCGGAAAGTCTTCTATGAGATTAAATTTATCACCTCATAGAAGCGTATGTAATTTTGTTATTCCCCGACAAAGACTCCCATGTCCCAACGACCGGACTTCGATGTGCCATCCTTAAAGTACATAGTGCCTTGTCCATGGCGTTTGTCGTCCTTGAATTCGCCTTCATAGCGGTTACCGGAAGCAAAATAAAGAGTGCCTTGTCCATTGTATTTGTCGTCCTTGAATTCGCCTTCATAGCGGTCGCCATCAGCAAAATAAAGAGTGCCTTGTCCATGGCGTTTGTCGTCCTGCCATTTGCCTTCATAGCTGTCACCATCAGCCCAATAAAAAGTGCCTTGACCGTTATATTTGTCGTCCTTGAATTCGCCTTCATAGCGGTTACCGGAAGCAAAATAAAGAGTGCCTTGTCCATGGCGTTTGTCGTCCTGCCATTTGCCTTCATAGCTGTCACCATCAGCATAATAACAAGTGCCTTGTCCATGGCGTTTGTCGTCCTGCCATTCGCCTTCATAGCGATTACCATTAGCAAAATAATAAGTGCCTTTGCCTTGACGTTTGCCGTCCTTGAATTCGCCTTCATAGCGATTGCCGGAAACAAAATAATAAGTGCCTTTGCCATGGAGTTTGCCGTCCTTCCATTGACCCTCATAGCGGTTGCCATTAGCGAAATAATATATTCCTTGACCATTGCGTTTGCCGTCTTTGATTTCGCCTACATATTTGTCGCCGTTATCGTAATTAATGGTTCGAATTTCCACATTGCTCTCTGCCACTACGTCGTTAGGCAATTCACGTGTCTTTTTTCCATTTTCCCACATCGCCGTCGAGTGTGTGCCGTTCTTGTAATAGACTGTACACACTCCATGCAGTACGTCGTCTTTCCACTCGCCGACATAGCGGTCGCCATTGTTGTTATAGTAGGTCCCTTTGCCATTATACTTATCATTGACAAAGTAGCCTTCGTATTGATCGCCATTTTTATGAGTCAGGACTCCGTAGCCATGCTTTTTGCCGTCTTTCCACTCGCCGACATATAATCGGTTGTCGGCATAAAACATTGTGCCTTGACCATTGTAGCGATAGTCTTTAAATTGTCCGACATACTTATCGCCACTTGGCCAAGTCTCTGTGCCTTGACCATTACATCTGTTATCTTTAAACTCTCCCTCATACCTATAGCCGTCAGGCCACGTTTCGACACCTTGCCCATGCTTTTGGTCGTCTTTCCACTCACCCTCATAGCGATCGCCATTCGAATAAATCATTGTGCCTTTGCCATGACGCTTGCCGTCTTTGGTTTCGCCCTCATAATGGTCGCCGTTAGGGTAATTGATCGTCATGCTGCCGACATTGCCTGACTGCGCCGAGCCGTAAAAAGCTTTTTCAAGCTCTGCATCTTTTTTGCCAGTCATATTCGTATATATGCGATAGCAGCTCTCGGCTTTCTCCTTGTTTCCCTCGGCGAGATGCTTGCGCGAAGCCTCAAGATATTCATTATAGTTGTCGGCGTAGATGCCGGCGACGGAAAGTATTGCGATTAGCAGTGTTATGAGTTTTTTCATGGCGTATGATTATTATTTGTTGCTGTTGGCGTTTTGAAGCGAATCGATGCGCAATTCCAATTCTTTAATATGCTTGGAAAGCTCCGATCTTTCCTTTTTCAATTTGATTATGGCAGTGTCGCGTACAACTATTGATTCAGAGGTTTCAAGTTGCATTTTATAAGCGTTGTAACTATTGAGCAAATATCCTCCGATAAAGCCCAACAATGCGACACCGATAATAATCAGATACCGACCGAGTGAAGATTTCTTTTTCGTTTCTACCGTTGACTTTTTTCTTATTTCGGTAGGATGGGTTTCTGTTTCTATTATTTTTTTGCGAGGCAATTCAGGCAGGTTGCACTCCACGAGCACCACAGTGACATTGTCCTTACCTCCTGCAATGTTGGCAGCCTCAATCAGAGCATCGACTTTCTTTTCTGTCGGCAAATTTTCGTCAAGGATAGATTTCATTTGTTGCGAAGTAATCATATCGCAAAGACCGTCGGAGCATAGCATCAACGATGAATGAGCCTCAAGAGGGAATGAAGCGACTTCCACATAGTCGTTGGCGTTGCTTTCCAAGCGAGTAGAACCCACGTCACGCCCGATGATGTTTCGCTGAGGATGATTCATTGCTTCTTCCTCCGAGAGTTCGCCGATTTCTTCGCGATAGCCGATGAGAGAGTGGTCGTGGGAAAGTTTCGTCAAAACGCCATCGACATATTGATAAAGACGAGTGTCGCCCACATGCGCCATGTTTATGCGCCGGCTCTCCACCTCGATAAGAGCCGCTGTCAAAACGCAACTCATGCTACAAAGATTGGCCGATTGTTTTCTCTCGTCGAAAATGGCATTGTTGGCAAAGATTACAGCCTGTTTAAGCAAGTCGAGGCGTTCACCGTTGGGATACGTTTCGAGGTATTTGACAATGTTTTTTTGAGCCAATTCAGCAGCCACTTCTCCACCCTCATAACCTCCGACGCCGTCGATAGCCACAGCAAGGATGTGTTTCTCATCCCAAATATTTTGAGCGATAAAGGCATCCTCGTTGTTTGTACGCTTTCTGCCCATATCTGTTTTTCCAAAAAAATGTATCGTCTTCATAATCATAAACTTATTTAATCTCAAATTTCACTCTTATCTCTTCGTTGATAAAAATGCTTGAATTGTTTGCCAAATCATACCACATCACATCGCCTCCGCTACTCTCGGCAAGCAGGCGGCTATTGAGTCTCGTCGGGCCGAATGCTGCAATTTGAAATCTCTTTTCTGTCGGCACATATTTGATTTGAACGTGAGAGTCCTTGATGTCGGCATTTTCCAAGATGAAGAATGCACGCCCTTCTCGCATTTCGTTCTTGCCGGAAATGTGAATAAGATTGTCCTTCATCGAGAAACGATAGTTTTTGCCGTCACGCGAATAGGAAAGTTCTGCCAAGCCGTATGTCTCAGCCATATTTGAGTTTTCTTCGATGTGACGAGTATCGCGATTTAACGTGTTGTCAAAGTTATAGATAAACGTTCCTTCGCTGAGGATGTCGAGATTTTGTATCGCTCCAAGGTTGACGTTGACATCATTCATCACATCAGAATCATCGAGTTTGATTGAAACTCTGACATTTGAATCGACGCTGACATTCGAAGCCTTTTTGATGTCGAATGTCAAAAGGTTTGCCACCGTAGTGATGTGTCCTTTGCGCACTATAAGTGGCGTCGAACTATCAGTCGGGATGCTCCCTACGTTGCAAGCCGAGAATTGGAAAAACCAATATTTCGCCGGCGGGGTAAAGTCGGAAAATTCCTTTTTATTTTCTTCGATGATGCCATAGAAAGCAGCGACCACCTGCGGCAAAATGAATGGCAACGATTGTTTGCGATCGTTGTAGTCGGAAGATTCCATCAGAATATTGAACGACATCGGATAGAGCATTCTGTTGCCCACCGATTCCACATCAAGCACGCTTTTGAAATGCGACTTCAACTCTTCAAGCAGGCGCTTATTGGTCAGCCTATCGTTGGCTGCCCCTGTGTTGTTGCCTTCCGGCTTGAATATATCCAATATTTTTGTTACTGCTTTCTTTATCATGCTTTTGCTTTTTTGAATAATAGATGAACATTTTTACTCAAGACTATATAGTCGCCGTCGCGCAAAGGCACCGGAATAAGCACATTGTCAAGCTCTATTTTCTCTATGCCACGATAGATGTGGGTGCGTTTTTTTGCCATACGCGACCCGCCATGCTCTACATTCAACAAAAATCCATATTCCTCAGAATAAGATATGAACGCATGAGCACGACTGACAAATTTATTCTTATGATATTCTTCCGATGTCGGACTGTCGTCGATAGCTATTTGATTGATGCGATGTGTGTTGTCATCCATCTTCGGACGACGACCGATCCCGATATTATAGCGTGCGTATGGCAAGGAGACTATCTCTTGCGAATCAAGGCAGACACTTGCATCCTGCATTGAGCCAAAGCCTTCCACCTGCAGAATCTCAGCTCGCGAAATCGACTGCACGACTTGCTTTGCTTTAATTTGCAAAAAACAACCATCGGCTATCGGCGTCAGAGATTCTTCTGGCAATCGCCCTGTCATGATTTCAATCGATGAAAAATCAAGACCAAGCTCATCGACTATCGATGTCATCAGTTGATTTTTGAAATTATTGCTCGACAATAAGTCGTAGAACAAGCCATCGGTTATCCACAATGCCAATGTTTTGTCAGCCATAGAAATTTTGCTGCCGCCATAGTTTGACTTCAGACATTGAATAACGGCTCTGAGCAAATTGTCTTGCTTGTCGATACTGTTTGTTGCCTTTTCGCTTACTGTCGCTTTCGGCGTTTCTTCAGTCTCAACCTTTGATGCTTCAGACTTTGATTGCCACTCTGCCTTCGGTGTTTCCTCTGCCGAAGAGCCATTGATGAGCTTTGCTATTTTATCAAAAAATCCCATATTATCTTACAAATTCTTTTTTTAAGAGTCCGATTTCTTTTTCTTTTTCTTTAATTTGATTGCGCAAAGATTTGATTGTCGAATTAAGCTGGCTGATTTCTTTGTCCTTACGGTTGATTATGCTTTGCGAATTGTCATTGCCGGCAGACGACTGCTGTCTTAATTCTTCGATAGTCTTGTTCAACTCATTTATGAGAGAATCCTTCTGACCGATTTGCGCATTGAGGCGTTTAAGTGCCTCGCTATCGTCTGACGAACTTGCCGCTTGCGAGTTGGCAAGGCTTTGAGCAAGCGAATTTTTGTCATTCAAAAGTTTCTTCACATCTGATGCTGAAAAAGCCTTATTAGTGCCGTCGTCCATAGTGACGGAAATTGTATCGACAACGATAGGCTCTGCTGAAGCATCCTTCGAATTATACCACATCATCAAAGCTCCACCGGTGGTCAACAAGAATATCAAAGCAAGAATTTTCCATATTCCACTCGGTTTTGCACCCGGAGCTACCGTTTTGAGCTTGGCGTTTTCTTTCTCCAACTGAGACAATTTATTGTTGGCATCGACGTGCTTAGAGACCACTGTGCTTAATTCCGTCTCAAGACGTCGGATTTCTGCTTTCATGTTTGCGACTTGCTCGGCATCAACCGCCGGAGCATTATTATTCAACAGCCCCTTCAGACGCTCGATTTCTTCCTTCAATAAGCGCTCCTTATCCACAAACTCGGCAACACGCCATTCGGCATCCTCTACTTGTCTTTTCATCGCAGCCACTTGCTCTGTCTCTTCTTTGCTTTTAGCCTGCTGTTCGCTTTGGATTGCGCTGAGTTTGTTTTGCAATTGTGCTATCTCTTCTCGCATGTTTGCGACTTTTGTGTCAGAGTCGGCTTTGATGCTCTCCATGACAAAGTCGTGCAATTCTTTGCCGTCCTTAAAACGCTCGGCAGGCGATTTTGCAAGACAACGCATAACGACTTTTTCAAGCCAGTCGGGATAGTCTTTTTCGTAGGTTGCTCCCGGATGAGCCTTCTCGAAAGCTTCCTTGCGAAGCTCGAAGATTGACGGTGGCTGCTGCTCCTTATGGGCTTTGCCAAGAAGATATTCTGCCTCGCTCGGATTGGAATTTTTCTTGTCAAATTGGAAAGGAACTCTGCCGGTGATATATTCGTATAGCACTACACCAAAGCTGTAAATATCCGATTGTGTCGTAAGCAGACTTTCGTTGTCCCACTTCTCCGGCGCTTTAAACTCCGGCGCACCGTTTCTTTTTCTACTGCTGCGAACGACGTCGTTGCCCTCGATAGCCAACCCGAAATCTAACAACACAAAATTGCCATCCTCGCGACGTATGATATTGCCGGAATGGATGTCGTTGTGGATAACGCGATATTTATCTATCAATCGCTCAATGGTTTTGGTGTCGAGCAACACTTTTGTGCCGTCGTTAGGGTCGTCTTTGAGGTTATCTTCCTCTTTATCCATGCAGAATTTGTAGATGTCCTTGTGGCAATATGCCAAAGCACTACCGATGCCTGTCAAGAGATGAAGCACATCTTCAGTAGGCACAAAACCTTTTTGCTCCTTTATAAAATGGAATAAGTCCATGCCATCGACATAATCCATCTCCACAATCGCTTTTTGAGCCTTAAGCAGCGGCTGATAGATATGCACAATATTAGGATGATTGCCATTGCCAAGACGCAACAGCAAACGACATTCGCGCAAAAATTTCTGATATGTTTTATCCTCTTCGCCATGAGCTATGGTGGCGTTCAAAACACGTATGGCACGTATGTAGCCCAAATGGTTGTGACGCACCTTATAGACTGTGGCATATCCACCCTGTCCCAGCTCATCAAGCAATGTATATTCCTCTAAAAATGCCATATCCTAAATTTATTATTTGGGAAACTTCTAAAAATTCCCGGATTAATTAATTCATTAGCTTTAGGGTTCTTCCTTTAATATTTTTCTATTTGATGTTATCGTTTGCAGAATTAATATTAGACCTCGTTTTGCGACCTTTTTGAATAATACTAATTTCTTCGGTTTGCATTAACTGACACTTTCAAATAACTCTTGTGCAACAAAGGTAACTAAAGTTTTTAAAACCAACAATATAACAGAATTAAAAATTATTAGACCAATCTATTCACAATCCCAATCTTATGTATATCTTATTGCTCTTTCCAATTTTGTCTCATAAAAATCAGTATTATGAGGCAACCCAAAAACTCTGCTACATACTATGTGTCAATTACATTCCCGGGTGGTGAGCGCTATGAAGGAGGCATCGTCGGCGGTAAGTTCAACGGCAAAGGTAAGCTCACAATGCCCAACGGCGACTATTATGAAGGCGCGTTTATCAACAATAAATTCACTGGAACAGGCACTGTGCGTGCCACTACATCCAAAGGAGTTTATGAGGGGGAAGTGATTGACTATCAATGTGTAGATAGTAGCATAATGAAGAAAATTCCGGCACCCAAAACACCTAAATTTCGAAAGCCTGACATTGTGGCGAAACGCATCGTAAAATAATTTTAAAAGTATAGAAAAATTCCCAATCAGCGAGTGTTTCTGAGTATGCTCAATATCTTGCTGATTGGGAGTACCTCACTATTATTTCTTCGTTTTGTATATCGCCTAAAAAGATGTTGTTTTATGCAGTGCAAGCATAAGTTTTACTTCAATATAATCAATTCATAATTGAAACTATACATATTCCAATTTCACCATCTCAGCCAATTGAACAAAATAGTCGTTTGACCAAATTTCCAACTCCTTAGGATTGCGAACAAATGGTAGGACATCTTCTTTTACCTGCTTAATGTCCGCAGTAGAAAGACGCTCCTTGAGCTTATCTTTGAATAGTTCCGGGGTGATTTCCTCATTATTGAATTGTCGGCATCTTTCAGCCAAATGAGCAAAATCAAGCGGTACATTATGGCGAACATACCACTCAAAATCGTACCAGTCACGTCCCTTGACTCTGTTTTTCCATGCACGATATACAAGTGCGTGCATCTTGCCGGCAAACAGGTCGGGAAGTGTAAAGCAACGAGTCATGAATGAATGTGGTTGTAGCAATAGTTTTTGCTCTGTCTTAAAATTCAATGGAGGACAAGTGTCAACTTCAATCTTGATTTTTATAGACTTCTCTGTTTGAAACATTACATCATACACATCGGTGTTGTCTTTCAGGAAGGCTGACTCAACCTTACCGAAGTTCTTCTTGTCTTTCTTCTTGATTTCAACCTCACGTCCCACCAAAGCAAATGCATCAACAATGGGTTGGAAATATTTGCTGAAGTCAAACGCTTCATCTTGTGTCAGCAGAGAAAAATCCATATCTTCACTGAAGCGTTGCAACCCATGAAAGATTCTCAAGCAAGTTCCACCATAGAATGCAGCTGACTCAAAAAATCCACCACTATACAAACCGGCAAGAATCATCTGTTGGTTTACTTCAAAAATAGCATTCCTTTTATTCTGCTCTGTCGTCAGATCGTAGCGTGACAACATGCTATCGTAAATTTCATTTTTCATCGTCTTAAGAATCTTAAAAGTGTTGCAATAGAGTCGGCCTTCTTGCCTACCTTTATATACTCTTCAAAAATAGTTGAGTCAAACTTATAAAACTCATCCATATCCATTCGGATATCATGCTCAAGATAGTTCTCAACATCCTTCAGAAAACGCAGATTTACCTTAGAAGAATTTGCTATCAGGTCGCACAAAGCCTTTTCGGGCGATGCAATCAAGAAAGCATATTCCTCCTTATGAATACTTCTTACTCCGACAGAGAAAGCTGCTCGGGAAATATACTTGTAATTGTAATTTCCTATAGGAGTTTGAAAACTTCGAGAATGCTTTATTGTCATTGACTGATGCGTATATACTTCCTCCGGAATCAACCCATAATATCTCAATGCTGTTGACATCGAGATGTAAGAAGGTGCATAAAGATGATTGGCAATCAGCTCACTCGAAAGAGTTTTACTCGAATGTTCCGGATTGACAACATAGAGCCCTCTCTTCAATCGAATAATATACCCATTCTTCTCAAGCCATGCGACCTTCTTATCCGGCGACTTGAGTTCAGGATATAACGATTCGATAACAGAAGTCGTTATTGGAATGCTCCCTATTTCTCTTAATTGTCTATTCATGTTGCAAAAATAGTAAAAATTTGAACAATAAAAGAATTTAGAGTTCTTTTTCTGTTCATTTTTTTACTAAAATAATCTCAAAAGGTGAGTATAATCACGAGCTGCCTCACTATTATTTCTTCGTTTTGTATATCGAATAAAAAGGATGTTGTTTTATGCAGAGCAAGCATATTATTGAATAGAGTCGTTTTTTTACCACTGTTTTTAATTGTTTGTAAAGTTGCTTTTTAGGTGATATAGATTTTGTTTTAATGGTATAAAAATCAGGCGAATTGGTCTATTAAATTCGGTGGATATTGACAAAATGGGCTAAATAAATTTGGTGGATATTGACAAAACGCACTAAATAAATTTGGTGGAGAAATGAAAAAGTTATGCTTTTTGCCTAAAAACCAGAGACTTATAAGTTGTGCAGATCGTTGGATGAGTTTTGCAGTAAGTATTCCGACCGAATAATGAACCGATATGTGATTTATACAAAGGATTACAAGCGAGAAAATGGCGTGGAGTATATACCTGTATATATGACAATGTTCTTATAAATAATGTGTTGCTACGCCTATACGGTTTGCACAGTCAATAATGCTTCGTGGCTATTTGTGGCGGTCTCTGTTCAAACTTTTCATATTGATAGGATTAGTTTGTGAGACTCCGATAAAATTGTGTATCTTTGCATGGTGCAAACTGCATGGATGTGGATATACTCATGGTGAGTATAACCCCAGAAGATAAATTTAACCAATCGATAATGGTATGAAGAAGTTGAAAATTGTGTTTTCTACGGGCGCCGGTGTGAGTGCCGAGAGTGGCGTCAAGACGTTTCGCGACGCTGATGGGTTGTGGGAAAACTATCCTGTGATGCAGGTGGCTTCGGCTGAGGGTTTTGCTGCCGACCCGGCGTTGGTGCATGAGTTTTATAATGCGCGTCGTCGTCAGTTGCTTGAGGTGGTGCCTAATGAGGCTCATCGCTTGATTGCCGAGCTTGCGGAGGATCCTCGTTTTGATGTGAAGGTGATTACACAGAATGTCGATGACCTTCACGAGCGTGCCGGCTCCAAGGATGTGCTTCATCTTCATGGCGAGCTGATGAAGATTCGCTCTGTCAAGGATGAGGATTATATAGAGGAGTTGTCGGTCGATGACATTGAGACTACGCCTGAGCGTCGTGGCAGGAATGGCCATCCGATGCGTCCACACATTGTCTTTTTCAATGAGGCTGTGCCTAATATCACTCCGGCGATGCAGCTTGCTGCTGAGGCTGATGTGTTTGTCGTGATCGGCACGTCGTTGGCGGTCTATCCGGCGGCTGGGCTGATACGTTGTGTGCGCAAAGACACAAGCATCTATTATATCGATCCTAACCCTGCCAACGTGGGAATGATGGAAAATCTGACAATAATAAGAGAAAAAGCCACCGTCGGGATGAAAAAAATGATGGCTATTTTGGATGCAAAATCTAAGTAATAAATGGGCTACACAGCATAATGTTAAATTTATGTTTTTAAACATAAAAAATAAATCTCGAAATAATTCGTTTTTATTTGAAAAAAAGTATTAATTTTGTCAAATCTATTAAATCAACTCTAATATGGCAAAAATACAAGGAGCAATTACAGTAAACGTTGAGAGATGCAAAGGATGTAACCTTTGCGTGGTGGCATGCCCCACAAACACTCTCTCATTGCAACCAAATGAGGTCAATGACCGTGGTTATCACTATGCCTATATGGCAAATCCTGAGTCATGTACAGGATGTACAACATGTGCAATGGTGTGTCCTGACGCATGTATCGAAGTTTATCGCGTGAAAATCGACGATTAAACAAAGTTTTTAACAACAAAATTACCTAACAAGCTAACACAAGAAACACAGAATATGAAAGAAGAGGTTAGACTAATGAAGGGTAACGAAGCTATCGCACACGCAGCAATCCGCTACGGATGTGACGGATACTTCGGTTATCCTATCACACCTCAATCAGAGGTGCTTGAAACTCTTGAAGAGGAAATGCCATGGGAAACAACCGGTATGGTAGTGTTACAGGCAGAGTCTGAAGTTGCAGCGATCAACATGGTATATGGTGGAGCTGCTTCAGGTAAAGCTGTTATGACATCATCATCAAGCCCAGGTGTCAGCCTTAAGCAAGAAGGTATTTCATACATTGCAGCATCAGAATTGCCTGCATTGATCGTAAACGTATCTCGTGGGGGACCGGGTCTTGGTACAATCCAACCATCACAAGCCGACTATTTCCAATCATGTAAGGGCGGTGGTCATGGTGACTATCACATGATCGTGCTTGCTCCTTCTACAGTGCAAGAAATGGTTGACTTCGTAACTCTCGGTTTCGACTTGGCATTCAAATACACTAACCCAGCAATGATCCTCGCTGACGGTGTAGTAGGTCAGATGATGGAAAAGGTAGTGCTTCCGGAGCAACGCCCACGTCGTACAGAAGAAGAAATCCGCAAACAATGCCCATGGGCTACTAACGGCCGTAAAGACCTTCGCCCTCGCAACGTAGTGACTTCTTTGGAGCTCGAATCAGCTAAGATGGAAGTTATCAACGAACGTCTCCAAGCTCGCTATCGTGAAATCGAAAAGAACGAAACACGTTGGGAAGAAATCGACGTTGAAGGCGCAGACTACTTGATCGTAGCATTTGGTTCAGTAGCACGTATCTGTACAAAAGCAAAAGAATTGGCAGCAGAAAAAGGCATCAAGGTGGGTATCCTCCGTCCGATTACACTTTGGCCATTCCCAACAGCAGCTATCGAAAAAGCAGCTCAAGGCAAGAAAGGCGTTCTCTGCGTAGAGCTTAACGCCGGTCAAATGATCGAAGACGTACGTCTTGCTGTTCATGACTCACTTCCTGTTGAACACTTCGGTCGCCTTGGCGGTATCATCCCAAGCCCGGATGAAGTGCTTGTAGCATTGCAGGAAAAATTAATCAAATAATTAATCCCTAACCTAATCGAAATCAATGGAAATCAATGATATAATCCGCCCGGAGAATAAGGTTTACTCAAAGCCTGAACTTCTCAACGAAGTGCACATGCACTATTGCCCGGGTTGCTCCCACGGTGTAATCCACAAACTTGTGGCTGAAGTGGTTGCAGAAATGGGTCTTACAGAAAAGACAATCGGTGTGTCTCCAGTAGGTTGTGCTGTATTCGCATACAACTACATCGACGTTGACTGGGTAGAAGCAGCTCACGGTCGTGCACCTGCAGTCGCTACAGCTCTTAACCGTCTTTACCCTGACAAAGCAGTCTTCACTTATCAAGGTGACGGCGACATGTCGGCAATCGGTACAGCAGAAACTATCCACGCTGCCAACCGTGGCGAAAACATCGTTATGATCTTCGTTAACAACGCTATCTATGGTATGACAGGTGGTCAAATGGCGCCAACAACACTTCTTGGTCAAAAGACTGCTACAAGCCCTTACGGTCGTCGTGTGGATCTTAACGGTCACCCACTTGAAATCACTAACCTTCTTAAAGAACTTGACGGTACTTGCTACGTAACACGCCAATCAGTTCACACTGCAGCAGCTGTTCGCAAGACTAAAGCAGCTCTTAAGAAAGCATTCGAAAACGCTCTCGCTAAGAAGGGTACTTCTGTAGTAGAAGTAGTTTCTACTTGTAACTCAGGTTGGAAACTAAGCCCTGAAAAGGCTAACGAATGGATGGTGGAAAACATGTTCCCGAAATATCCTCTTGGAGACCTCAAAAATCTTTAATCCATTAAAACAGACAAAACAATGAAAGAAGAAATAATCATTGCAGGCTTCGGAGGACAGGGTGTCCTTTCTATGGGTAAGATTTTGGCTTACTCAGGCCTTATGGACGACAAAGAAGTCACTTGGATGCCTTCTTACGGTCCTGAACAACGTGGTGGTACTGCTAACGTGACTGTGATCCTTTCTGACGAAAAGATTTCATCACCTATCCTCGATTCATTCGACATCGCTGTAGTGCTCAACCAACAATCTCTCGACAAATTCGAACCAAAAGTAAAGAAGGGTGGTATCCTTATCTATGATGCTAACGGTATCAACAACCTACCTACTCGCGACGATATTCGCGTTGTACGCGTTGAGGCTACTCGTGCTTGCATGGAAATGGGTAACTCTAAGACTTACAACATGGTCATCATGGGTGCTTTGCTCGAAGTAATGGACTATAAGTTGCCTATGGAAAACGTTATCAAGGGTCTTCAAAAGTCTCTTCCTGAACGTCACCACAAACTTATTCCACTCAACGAAGCTGCTATCGAAAAGGGTCGCTCTTTGGTGAAATAATATTTGTCAGTATTTTTAACAACATACTTAAGAGGATTGCTTAATGCGATCCTCTTTTTTTAGTATAAAGAAAAAATCTCTCGATTATTTGTTGTAACTTTACACACAAATAATTTTTTTGACTTATATGAAAGAGATAAATATTACAACGCTTGTGCGTTCAGTCGGCTACGATGAGTTGAGTGCCGAAGATCGACGCCTTGTCGATGCGGCAAAAGACGCGACAAAAGGCTCTTACGCGCCTTATTCCCAATTCAAAGTGGGTGCGGCAATTTTGCTCGAAAACGGAGAAATAGCAGTCGGCGCCAATCAAGAGAATGCAGCCTTCCCGTCAGGAACATGTGCAGAGCGTGCAGCATGCTATCATGCCGGTGCCGTCTTCCCAAACACTCCTTTTAAGAAAATAGCTGTTGCGGCTTTTACAAACGGCGATTTTCAGCGACTCCCGATTTCTCCATGCGGTGCCTGCCGACAAGCCTTGCTCGAATACGAAACGCTTTATAAGACCCCGATTGAAGTAATCCTTTATGGCAAAGAAGAAATCTACATTTTGCCATCAGTAGCTTCATTATTGCCACTCTGCTTCAAAGAGTTTTAACCTCTTATCGTAGAACTGTAAAAATATGCTTGAGAGGATGCAAACCAATGTCGCTTGCATCCTCTCTGATTGTTGTATTGCTGTGTTATTAAGGCTTTTGGGCATCTTGTCCGAAGCAATTTCGCAGGATTGGATATGGGTCGCCTGCGTCTAATCTCCATACATTGGTGAAGTCGAAGTTGGAGAATGTGCTTTGCTTGTTTTGCTCTTCTGACGTGAACGATTCGCCCCAAGAGTCGGTACCACTTGTGACGTGGTAGTATAGATCGTGTTGGTGAGTGACAGCTCCGTCTTTTTCTTTATCGACGAGTGCATCGCCACCATTGATTTTACCGAAGTTGATACATCTGCGTTGTTGTGAGTAGTGATCGACAAATCCGATGATGCCACCGCCATCAGTGATTTGACCATGGTTGATGCAGTCTTCCACCACAGAGTTACCGTCATTCTTACCTTCTTCGCCTTCTTCTTGGAAGCCAAGTATGCCGCCGACCCAACCTCCTGTCGATGAAATGTTTCCGTAGTTGGCACAAGAGTATAGGTAAAGGTTGTCGGATTCGCGAGCTCCGCCCGGGTCATTGCCCATAACTCCGGCGATGCCTCCTACGCCATGGAATGAATTGCTGGTTCCTTTGATTTCGCCATGGTTGGAGCTATTAGTGATTTTGATTTTTTTGTGGTCGCAAGAGCCGAGAATACCTCCAAGTCCCCACCAATTGTTGACATCGCCGGATCCTCCTGCGCAACTGATGTTGCCAAAGTTGCTGCAGCAAGTTATTTCAAACCATATACCATCGTTGCTTGTGGCGTGTCCGACAATTCCTCCTGCTGTCAGATAGCCTGAAACGTTGCCGACATTATAGTTGTACATAATCTCCGGAGCTTGGTCTTTGAAATCGGTGTATCCTACGATGCCTCCGGAGTGTTTTCCTCCCTCCACAATAGCATAGTTAATGCTGAATGAAATGCTTCCTTTTCCATCGATAGAACCGGCTACACCGCCTGTGCGTTCACCATTAGGGTTCTTAATTTCTCCCATTGATTTGACACCATAGACATTTTCTTCGCCCGATGATGCAAATAAAAGACTTCCTGCGATGCCACCGACATGGGTCCCGTTGCCGGTCACTGTAGCACTGATACATAAATTCGATAGGCTTGAATTGTTGACACTTCCCACAGCACCACCGACATGGTTTGCTCCTGTGACTACTCCTGAAAAGTCAGGATTAAATTCTGATGGGGAAGGAATAGTATTGCTATCTGCTGTCTTATCGTTGTTGCTTGTGATTAGGGATTGTTCGGTGATTTGTCCGACGAGTCCACCGACGTAGTCCACTCCGGTGACACTCATTGTGCTTTGGTCTGTCTGATTGAAATTCCAAAGGTTAAGGTCGGAGTTTTTGACAAGCCCTGCGAATCCCCCGGTATTTTGTCTTTTGCCGATGACATTTGTATAAGATGTTACTGTGCCTTCTAATTCCAAATTCGAATCATTGATATAGCCCACAATGCCACCAATATTTTCATTTCCATAGACGCCGATGCCGGTTTCTTCAAATGTTGCCATTTGGCTATCGTTTGTAAATTTGGTAATAGTATTATCTGTTTGTCCGATCATGCCACCGACATTCTTGTTGCCCATGACTTTACCGGCAACGTAGCATTTTGAGATAGTAGTAAGGAAAACACCACCCTGATAGCCGATGAGTCCACCGATGTTTTCTCCTATATATTCGCCGGATCCACCGACAGGGCAATATACGCTGCTGTTTTTGATATTTACCGTAGAAGCAGATATTTTCCCGATTATGCCCCCTCCATTACTTTCTGTGGCAGAAATCAGTACATTGTCGTTTGATGTGCTGGTGGTGTGCTCGATGTTACAATCCGTAATATTTGCTGTAGTATTATGTGTGTAACCGATTATGCCGCCAATATTTCGCTTGCCATGAAATGTAAATGAATTATCGAATGTGCGAACCTTGTTGATGGTTATCTCTGAGTTTTCGATGCAGCCGATTATGCCACCGACATTTTCAGTAAAATCGAAAAATCCCACTTCAATGTCGATATCACTAATGTTGATTACAGTGCCATATTCTCCGGCATAACCTATCAGTCCTCCGATGTTTTTACCTGTGCCTGTGACCGAGCCTTTTACATCGACATTATCAATGGTGATTGTCCCTTTAGCACATCCAGCGACAGCTCCGAAATTTTCTTTAATACCTCGGCAGGTGCCTAATTCGATTTTAAGATTTTTGACAACGGCACCATTGCAAAGAGTGTTGAAAAGTCCGATATTGCAGTCGTAGTCAGATGTCCCATTGCCGATGTGGGTTAGGTTGTCGATAGTCTTTCCATTGCCATCATAGTTGCCGGCAAACGATTGATTGGCGTGTCCCCAATCATCAGAAGCGTCTCCTTGCTGATTAAGTGTGATGTTGGTCATCTGTTTGAAGTGGAGTCCGGCTGCTTTGGAGTCATCGTTGTAGAGCAATTTGCAAAGAGTGTCGAGCCCTGCATTAAATCGGATTTCAAACGGCTCTTCTTCGGATCCGCTGCCCTCTAAATGCTTTTCGTAATCAGCATTTGCTAAAGATGCGTTGACAAGCATTTCGTCTGCAAAATGCGTTATCATTCGGTGGGGTATCATTTTGCCCTCATGGAATGCTATCATTGCATATTTGCCATCATTGAGTCTTTTGTGGTTTGGGATGTTGATGGCGATTTCGAGTTTGTCTTTGGCAATTGCTGTCTTGGCATCAAATTCTTCGATAGAAGCGCCATCGAGTTGGATGAGTTTTATTTTGAAATTGTCAATTATCCCGTTAATCCTCAACCAGTGACTTTCGATTTTGAACTTGGAAATTCGGTATTCTCCACTATGTTCAAGTGTCGAGCCTGCGCTGTTTTCAAGATAATCAGAGTCGTCGGAGCATGACATTAATGCTGAGGTCATACCCACCATTATGATAAGAGCAAATTTTAAGAATAGTTTCATATATTATGTGTTGTTTATAAGTGATTAATCGGTTTGTTATTCATTCGTATAGTTCTATTCCGACCATTCATCTTCCGAAGGATAGTCTTTGTCGGAATCTTCTTCGTAGGGTGATTGATATTCAGACTTATACGGAATAGGGAAAGAGCCGGATTTGGCAGGTATTATCCAACGATTGGTGAAATCCCAATTTTTGTAGCTGCTTTGGTCTTCCACTTCGTCATTGCTAAGTCCGTCGGCATATTTGCTCGGCTTGTGTTGCGCCGACATAGTGATAGTAGGCACAGATGTTTGGTTTTCGCTATTTGAACAATAGTACAGATTTTTTGCTTTGTAAGACCCCAGAGGTGGAGTGTCATCAAAAATGTCATACCACCCGTAGATGTTGGCTATTGTCAATGAGTTGTTGACTTGTGTGCGGACCTTTGTCGTGCCGGCAAAATGACCGCCACCTTTTGAATTGTTGCCGTTGCCTGAGTTGAGACAGTCACGAATGATGCTATAGTCGTGGAGCAGACCGACGATGCCGCCTGCTTTGCTGCTATAATTGTTGGCTGATTCGATGTAGCCTGTGTTGACGCATTGAGATATTATGACTGCATTTTCTTCAAAGTCGGTAGTCGTTTTCCAAATAGTGTTGGCACCTCCGATGATAGATGATATGCCACCGACAGCCATGAGATATGCAGCTGGGGCTGTTCCTCCTGTGACAAAACCTGCTCCAATGGCTGCAATAAAACCTCCTATAATACATATTCCGGCAATAGTGGCATGGGTTGCTTCCATTCCTATGCTGAACTTTTCAAGTTTTTTTGCTCTGTTATAGCGTGATTGGTTAATATTATTGTTGAAGTTTTCTGCGTTTGCATCAGAATATGAATAGTAATCCTCTAACGCTTCGACATTATTTAGATAGTCCGAACTGAAAGCTTCCGAATAGAACGGAGAGACAGAAAAATTGCCATATTCCCTTCGCAAAGAGTTCAGCTTCGTTTTAATTGATTCAGCACTACTGATAGCAAATTCTTTAATCGAAAGATTAAGTTTTTCCGACCAATCGAATGTCGCCATATCATAAACAGACCAACCCCAAAAGAATGAGTCAACAATAAGCAATGGGTGGTCGATGCTGTTTTGAATTCTCAATAAGACTTTTTTGGGCTCTTTGCCATTTTTCTTAGTATAGTAAGCGAAGCCACAACTAAATATACCGCTTATAATTTCAACTGAGCCGATAATGCAATCGGCAGTGTTCATGAGATCCCAATCGCTTGGGTCGCCGATTTCGCCGACTATCCCCCCGACAGGACCGTCGCCACCGGCTGAGACAGGACCATGATTACCACAATAGTTGATCATGGTGTTGTTGCTGCCCAATGCCAAGATGCCACCTGCATGACTGCCGGATCCTTTCACTGTGCCATAGTTGTGGTTGATGGCAAGTTGTCCGAAATTAGTTTTACCGACGATGCCGCCTGTGTATTGATCACCGCTAATCGTGCCTGTATTGACAGTATTATGCACCACAGAGATTGCTGTGCTACCGGCAATACCACCGGTGTGTATGCCACCGGAGATTTCGCCGGTGTTGTATGATCCGTAAGATCCGAATTGGGCTTCTCCACAAATACCTCCGACCGAACGTTCACCGCTTATTCTGCCCTCGTTGCCACAATACAACACTGTCACATTGTTGTAGATGTATCCTTCTTCGTCGCTGCCATTGATGCGAGTACTGCCAATAATGCCTCCGACGCCTTCTTTACCTTCGATATTACCATGATTTACTGACGATGTGATTACAGCAATGCCACTGCCGCCGATAAGTCCTCCGGTGCCGATGCCGGCTCCTTCAGATCCTTTGCTGTAAAGCGTCGAACCGATGATGTCGCCATAATTTTGACAATTTGACATCATTATAGTGTCGCCTGATGCAATCATGCCTCCACATCCGGAATACTGCGATGTGACTTTTGCTCTATTGATGCAATTGCTCATGACTAAAGCCGAATAAATCGACGTCGTGCCGACGATGCCTCCGGCGTTGAAACAAGATGAAACATTGACGCCGGTGTCGGTGGCACAAGCATTAATAATGGCCTTCGCATTCATGTCGATGTTGCCAATCAAACCACCTGTCGATAGCCCGCCTTTTGCTCCCGTTCCGTTGATATTTGCTCCCGTTTCGAGTTTGCAACTATCGACTACTGTGCAAGTGAGTTTGCCTCCTGCGGTAGTGATTGAGCCGATGAGAGCTCCGACCGCCACATTGCCTTTGACATTGCAACTACCGATACGCACATTCTTGATGTATGCACCGACAGTGAAGCCGAAAAGACCGACACCATTATCTTGGTAGCGTTCAATATTAAGACCTTTAATTAATTTGTTGCCACCATCATAAACGCCTCTGAAAGGCACAGTGTTATTCGTGCCAATAGGGCTCCATCCTTGTATGTTGTCGCAATCGAATGACTTGCCGCTCAAATCGATGTCGGCATATTGTTTGAAGAATGTTTTTGTCGAAATAATCTCATTGTAGCGTGAGTCGTTGACTTTCTTTGCGAGTGTTCGCACATTGTCGTCGCTGGCAATAATGAAAGGCTTTTCTTCGGTTCCTTCGCCAAACATTTCCATATCTCTATTGTATGAATCATGAATGTCAAATGTCAAATCTTTCACTCCGATTTGGCATCCTAACCCGAAAGTGCCTTTTGTGATGCGTCCGTTGTCTAACGGCTTCGGAAGATTGTATTCCAAATAAAGTAGGCGATAGATGCCGTCTTTGAGCCCCTTTTCAAGCAGAATGGTTGAAACACCATTCTCGCGACTGTGGCTGCATTTGCGCGTAATCACCGAACCATCAGGTGCTGAAATGTAGAGCACAGCTTCTCGCTCCTCAAACCCTTCCATGGGAATGTCGAATTTCAACGAGCACATTTGACCGATAAAATTGTCTGCTTTGTCTTCCTGCTCCTTATCGTAGTGCAAGTCGTCTTCGCATGCCATCAAAAAGACGAGTAAAAGTGTAATCAAATAATATGTTTTTTTCATAATTTAAAATATTGAATTCATTAGAAATTGTATAGACAATAAAAATTTGCTAAAGTTAAAAAACTTTTGCGATAAAATAGTGCCAAATAATTGGATTTTAATATTTATTTTATTAAATTAACACAAATATTTAATCAAAAGGATAAAACCGAATTTAACCCTTTTTTGACGCCATATAGGCTCGAGGCGATGTGGCCGTCCGGAGGACCGACCGCATGGTGAGGTGCTGAGAGCAACTGTTTGAGCAACTGTTTGATTGAAAGAGAAATATTTTTGTAAGAATTCTTGCGTAGATGACAAAATTATTTGTATATTTACACTATCGTAATGAGTGTTACGATAAAAATGAGATTTTGACTTATAGGTCTAAAAAAATAGTGGCAGATGAAAAAGTATTTGTTATGGATTGCGATAGCAATGTCAGCTTTGACGGCTTCGTGGAAAGATGGTGAAATCGTGAAAATCATAGAGAATTACAATTAATCTAAGTTGTTATAAACAGCCTGACAAAGTTTTAACGAAAGCATAAAGTAAAGGAGGGTGATTAAAATTTTGTGAGGTGGAGGAAAATGACTAACTTTGCATCGCAAAATCAAGAAAAGCAATTACTTACGCGCCTCGTTAAGACACAAAGCGACAGCAGATTTGGTAAAGCTCCATTGCTTTTGCAAAATAATATGAAACGAAATCAAAATTAATTAATTACTATACAGCCGATTATGTTTGAAATAGTTGAAAAAAATGAATTGGCCCATAACATTTTTGAGATGAAGGTGAAGGCTCCGCGTGTGGCGCAGTCGGCACTTCCGGGTCAGTTTATCATTGTGCGCACAGATGAACAGGGAGAACGTATCCCCTTGACCATCTGCGACTATGACGCAAATGAAGGAACAGTCACAATTGTAACTCAGATTGTGGGTATTTCATCACAAAAGATTTGCGACCTCAATGTTGGCGATTGTTTTGCCGACTTTGCCGGTCCTCTTGGTCAACCTTCTGAAATGGTCAATGAGGATATCGAGGAGCTTAAGAAGAAACGTTTTCTTTTTGTTGCCGGTGGTGTGGGCACAGCGCCTGTCTATCCGCAAGTGAAATGGCTTGCTGAGCGTGGCATCGAGGCTGACGTGATTATCGGCGCCAAGACTAAAGACCTATTCACATACGTTGAGCCGATGCGCAAGGTGGGTAATGTCTATCTTTGCACCGACGATGGTTCTGAAGGTTTCCATGGCATGGTGACAGGTTTGATGGAGCATCTTGTGGAAAACGAGGGTAAAAAGTATGACACTTGCGTAATCATCGGTCCGATGATTATGATGAAGTTTGCTGCTTTGACCACCAAGAAATACGACATCCCGACTATCGTGTCGCTTAATGCGTTGATGGTCGATGGCACAGGCATGTGTGGCGCTTGTCGTGTAAGCGTCGGAGGCAAGACTTTGTTTACTTGTGTTGACGGTCCGGAGTTTGACGGCCACCAAGTAGATTTCGACGAAGCAATGCGCCGTCAAGCAATGTATAGAGATAATAAAAAGACAAATCCAGAAACACATAAATGTAATTGCCATGGCTAACAGAATTCCACGCGTTCCGGTGCGCGAACAAGACCCAAAAGTGCGCGCTGCCAATTTCGAAGAAGTATGCTACGGCTACAACGATCAAGAAGCGGCACTCGAAGCTTCTCGCTGCTTAAATTGCAAAAATCCACGCTGTGTGCAAGCATGCCCGGTGTCAATCAACATACCACAATTCATTCAACACATCACAGAAGGCAACCTTCAATCAGCTGCCGACACTATCGCTAAGGACAGCTCTTTGCCAAGCGTTTGCGGACGTGTATGCCCTCAAGAAAGCCAATGTGAAGGCTCTTGCGTGCTCGGCATCAAAGGCGAACCGGTGGCTATCGGTAAGCTCGAACGCTACGTTGGCGACTGGCGTATCGCTAATGCTGACAGCGTGCCTGCTCCGGTGATTGAAAAGAACGGCCATCGTGTCGCTGTCGTTGGCTCAGGCCCTTCAGGTCTCGCTTGCGCTTCTGACCTCGCTCGTCTTGGCTACGAAGTGAAAATCTTCGAAGCTTTGCACAAAGTGGGTGGCGTGCTCGTCTATGGTATTCCGGAATTCCGTCTCCCGAAAGATGTCATCGTCGCTAAAGAGGTGGAAGCTGTGAAAAAACTCGGCGTTGAAATTGAGACTGACGTTATCGTCGGCCGCACAATGACTATCGACGACCTCTTGGATCGCGACGGATTCGATGCTGTCTTTGTCGGTTCAGGTGCCGGACTTCCTCGCTTTATGGGCATACCGGGTGAAAACCTCAATGGCGTATTCTCAGCAAACGAATTCCTTACTCGCGCTAACCTCATGAAAGCATACGACGACGAGTATGACACACCGATCTACACAGGAAAACGTGTCGTGGTAGTGGGTGGTGGCAACGTGGCTATGGATGCTGTGCGCACAGCAAAACGCCTCGGCGCTGATGCCTACATCGTCTATCGTCGTAGCGAAGCCGAACTCCCGGCTCGCGTCGAAGAAGTGCACCACGCTAAAGAAGAAGGCATCGTCTTCAAAATGCTTACAAACCCTACCGAAATCATCGGCAACGAAAAAGGATGGGTGGAAGCTATCAACTGTGTAGAAATGGAACTTGGCGAACCGGACGAAAGCGGACGCCGTTCGCCTGTAACTAAAGAAGGCAGCGACTTCCGTATCGAATGTGACGTGGTAATCATGGCTCTCGGAACATCTCCTAACCCATTGATTAAAGCGACAACGAAAGGTCTTGAAACAAATCGTCGCGGCTGCATCGTTGCAGACGAAATGGGTCAGACTTCACGCGAAGGTGTCTTTGCCGGTGGTGATGCTGTGACAGGTGCTGCGACAGTTATCCTCGCAATGGGTGCCGGTCGTAAAGCCGCAAAAGCAATCCATCAATACATCAGCGAGAAAAAATAATCCTGCGCAATATAATAAAACAATTCATTATAGACTCCGAAACGGGTAAGGCTTCTGATGAGGTCTTACCCGTTTTTTCGACAACTGTTATATGCCGTATTTTGTAATAGTGTAATAGCAACACCGAAAATTAACAATGGGTGCTTGTCACACAAAGAAATGAGTGATGACAAGCTCTGTCACATGTTTACCGGACAGTAATAATTTAGTATATACAGAAACACTCCCTATTTATTATTCTTCGGGAGTGTTATTTTCTTGCTGCAATCTGAATATCATTTTCTGACGCTCTATCTCATTTGATAGTTCTTCTTTTGTGGGTAAGAATGTGAGGTACTTTGCTTGAAACAATCTGTCATTGTCTTTGAGCATAGAGTATCGCGCCATATCCTCACTTGTGCGAGAGCAAAGTATTAGTCCTATTGTAGGATTATCCCCTTCTGTCCGTCTTAGACTATCGTACATTCTTATATACATATCCATTTGTCCTACATCCTGATGACTTATTTGCTCCGTTTTCAAATCGACAAGCATAAAGCATTTGAGAATGTAGTTATAGAACACAAGGTCGATATAAAAGTCGCCCATATCGGTTCGGATATGCTGCTGACGAGCGACAAAAGCAAAACCTTTTCCCAACTCCATAATAAACTTTTGAAGGTGGGTGATAATTGCATTTTCCAATTCAGTTTCAGAGAATTTAGTATTTTGAGCCAACCCTAAAAACTCTGCGACAACAGGATTCTTTATAAACTCCAGCTTGTCGCCTTGCATAGGCGCTGTAATCCGCTTCATCTCATCTATTATCATATCTTTTGTTTGCGACTGCAACAAACGATAGTAGTATTGCGATGATATATTGCGGTGAAGTGTTCTTACGCTCCACATCTCTTTTGCCGCCTCCAACATATACCATTGGCGAGCAATCTCATCACTGACCGTAAGCAATTCTCGATAATGAGTCCAAGTAAGATTTGGCACTCGCGAGTGCCAAATCTCTATATCCTTGAAATACAAGTAAAACTGACGATAATCCTGCAAACGGCGAACAGAATATGAATTGCCATATATCGGCATCAACTCAGTGGCAAGATTTTTCAACAAGGCTTTGCCATACTCTGCTCGTGAATTTCCACCTTGTTCTTCCTCTACAATACGACGTCCTACCAACCAATTTGATTGTATCATCAATGTGTTAATCGACGAGTAAGCCTGTTTTCTTGCCTGCTCGATAATCTGCTTAATATCGGCAACAATATCTGTGCTATTATGCATCTGCATCTGTTTCATATTGCAAATATACTGCTTTTATCTGAAATCAAGTATAACAGTCTATCATTATTTTATAGTTGCTATATACATATAGTAATTAAAGAGGACTTCTATGAATTGCATTGTGATGATTTATAAACTTTTGATAAGTTCGGCTGCACTCGGCACTCGCAGGGCGAGAGCCAAGAGGGGTGTACCATTCTTTACAAGTTTCATTTGGTATTCTGCTCTCGTTTGCTTAACTTTGACAGAGTCCAAGTTAGGCGGCGGTTCGAAAAAATGCAAACAAGTTTGCTTCTTCGCTCACCTTGCACTAACTTTTGATAAGTTCTGCTGCACTCCGCATAGGCAAAATCTAAAAACTGCGTTTTTTATTTTGCTCTCTGCTCTCGTTTGCTTAACTTTGTAGTCTCTAATGGATAAGAATATGTTAAGACGCAAAGATTTTGAGATAATGGCTCCCGTCGGTAGTTGGGAGTCGTTGGCTGCTGCTCTCAGCGCGGGTGCTGATGCTGTCTATTTCGGTATCGAGGGTTTGAATATGCGTTCTCGTTCGAGTGCAAATTTCACTATGGACGATATGGACAATATCGTTGCCGAATGTAATCGTCATGGGGTAAAATCCTATCTGACAGTAAATACGGTGGTCTATGATTCTGATATTTCGTTGCTTCACAATATCATCGATCGTGCCAAGCAAGCAGGCATTTCTGCTATCATTTCTGCCGATATGGCTGCAATTCTTTATGCGCGTCAAATCGGTCAGGAAGTTCACATCTCGACTCAGGTCAATGTGGCAAATACAGATGCTGTGCGTTTCTATTCGCAATTTGCCGATGTTATGGTGCTTGCTCGCGAGTTGAATATGGAGCAAGTGAAAGGCATCACGGATCAAATACGTGACGAAAACATCAAGGGCCCGAATGGGGAGCCTGTGCGCATCGAGATGTTCTGTCATGGTGCATTGTGTATGGCTGTCAGTGGCAAGTGCTATATGAGTTTGCACCAAATGAATTCAAGTGCAAATCGTGGCGCTTGCAACCAAATTTGCCGTCGTGCATACGTCGTGACCGATAAGGACACCGGTCAAGAGCTTGAGGTAGATAACCAATATATCATGTCGCCGAAGGATCTTAAGACGATTCATTTCCTCAATAAGATGGTCGATGCCGGAGTCAGAGTGTTCAAAATCGAAGGTCGTGCACGCGGACCGGAGTATGTAAAGGAAGTGGTGGAGTGCTACAATCAGGCTCTTCAAGCGATTTGCGATGGCACATACGACGAAGAAAAAATTGCGCAGTGGGATGAACGTTTGAGTCGTGTCTTCAATCGTGGTTTCTGGGACGGATACTATCTCGGTCAGCGTTTGGGCGAATGGAGCTCGAAGTATGGTCCTTCATCTTCTCGTGTCAAAGTTTATGCGGCGAAGGCGATAAGATATTTTTCAAAAATCGGGGTGGCAGAATTCAAGCTCGAAAGCAGCGAGTTGGCTGTGGGCGATGAGGTGGTCATCACCGGTCCGACGACAGGCGCTCTAATCTTCAAAGTCGATGAGATACGTGTCGATTTGCAAGCAGTCGAAAAGGCTGTCAAAGGCGACCGATTCTCAATCCCTGTGCCTGAGCGTGTGCGTCCGAACGATCGCCTATACATCTGGCGCACAGTGGAAAATACTCCCGAATTGAAGTAATGCAGTGTTAGGTTGCTAAACTATAGACTAAATCATGAATGCGGATTTCCCAAAAGACCCTGCGATGTTGATGAGTTTTATCAACATGAAATTTCGTGACGAAGGTTATGGCTCGTTGCAAGAGTTGTGTGATGCGTTGGATATGGACCACGACCAAATAGTCGCGGCGCTTGCGAAAGGAGGCTTTGAATATAATCCGACGACTAATCGTATTTGGTGACATCGTCATAATGCAATGTGGCTGACTGATAGTCGGCGTAAGATACAAAAAATGAGCGAAACCTTTAATGGAATCGCTCATTTTGATTATTGATTTGCTTATAGGGGTTTGCGATTATTCTGCAGGAGCCCATTTGCAACGAACCGGCGATACGATTGCACCTTCTTCTTTGAGAGCCTTCATCGCTTTATCTACTTCTTTGCGGTCCAATCCGCTGAGTTCAGCGATTTTACCTGCGTTGAGAGGAGTGCCTGCCTCCTTCATTGTTGCCAATACTTTATCTTTTAATTCCATAGTTCTTACTTGTTTTTTGTTTAAAATATTATTGATTAAAAATTATAGTACATACCGAATGTCAACGGGCTGTTGTTGAGGTTGATACCGAAAGCATGGTATGCGTCGTCAACAAACTCATAGCCGATGAAGCCAAGTTTTGCCACCATGCCTACCTTTTCAGAAAGAGCGATGTTTACGCCCGGACGGAAGCCGAGGTAGAAATTAAATCTTGAGTCGTCAAACAAATCATCTCCTTCAAATCCTGTCGCTCCGACACCAAAACCGCCATCAACGAAGAATGATGCGATGCCTGCTTTTGCAAAAGTGTAGCGTGCGTATGGCTCAAATGAGAAAGAGTTATAAAATTCTCCATCGGTTGCGATAAATGATTCGTTGAGAGCTACAGCGACATCCCATTTGTCGTTGATTTTATAACCCACTTCCGGAGCAATGGTTAAGCTGGTAATTACATCAGAATTGGAGTAATCAGGCTTTATGAAATTAAGGCCAAATGAGCCACCAATCCAAAATTGAGCATTTGCTGCCACTGCTGTCATTGCAACGATTATTGCAAGTAAAATTTTCTTCATGTCGTTTTCTTTTTATTTGATTAATAATGCTGAGTTAATTCATTGAATAAAACATTCGGACACGCAAAATTGTTTGCAGCATCCGAATAATATTTTCTATGGCCGGATTTGGCTTTCCGGCGGGGAGTTTGCCGATGAGGGTAAATTTAAGGTAGAGGAGGATGTTGTTGAGGAATTACGTTGAAGGTCGGTGCGCGTATTTCGGAAGATTTGATTAACTTTGCAATGAATTTTATTCTAAAGAGCATTTTAGTTATGGAAAAGGTTTCGGAAAACCCTTTAAAAAACCGAGATAGGAGCGAATTATCGCTCATCATCGTTGTGGCACTTTTCGTCACAAGTTATCTGGTGTCAAACATTATGGCTGTAAAGGTCATCGGCATATTCAATCTGTTTTATTTCGATGCCGGCACTATTACATTCCCTTTTGCCTATATGCTTGGCGATGTCTTAACCGAGATATGGGGCTATCGCACAGCCCGACGAGTTATCTATCTGACGTTTGTCTGCAATCTCATCATGGTCGTCTGCACACAAATCGGCGTGTGGCTTCCTTCGCCCGATTACCTTGATTCGACAGCCGTCGCCTACAACACTATCTTCACATACGTGCCACGCATCGTCATCGCATCACTCGTCGGATTTCTCTTGGGAGAATTGTCCAACGCTTGGCTGATGGATAGGATTAAACGCATCACCGGCAGTCGGCTTCTGTGGCTTAGAACCATCGGCAGTTCGGTCATAGCATATCTGCTTGACACAGTGCCATTTGTGGTCATCGCATTTGCCGGCACCATCACATTGCGCGACATGTTGCTGATGATTGCCATGCAATACGTGATGAAGGTAGGCATCGAAGCTCTCATCGGCACGCCACTCGCTTACGCCGTAATCGGCAGACTAAATCGTATCACTCGCAAAGTTTCACATTGATTTGCACATATATATATGAAAATACTCATCACCGGCACATCGCAAGGCATCGGCAAAGCTATCGCCGAGTTATTCTTGGCCAATCAACACACAGTCATCGGCATCGACCGCCGGCAAGCATCAATCGTTGACGCCCGCTACACCCACATCGTCGCAGACATCTGCGACATCGACTCATTGCCGGCGATAGACAATGTCGAAGTGCTCGTCAATAATGCCGGTACTCAGAACGAAAGCGACATCGACACAAACCTCAAGGCTCTGATACGCGTGACCGAGAGATACGGCATTCAGCCAAGCATCCGTTCGATACTCAACATTGGCTCTGCCAGCGGACACACAGGCGCAGAATTTCCCGAATATTGTGCCAGCAAAGGTGGGGTGATAGCCTACACCAAAAACGTAGCCCTTCGTGTCGCAAAATATGGTGCAACTTGCAACAGCCTTGACCCCGGGGGAGTGGTGACACCGCTCAATTCGTGCGTAATGGAAGACCCTGCTCTTTGGCAAGAGATAATGGACCAGACGCCATTAAAACGATGGGCGACAGCAGAAGAAATAGCACAATGGGCATACTTTTTGACCGTCACCAACGGATTTTGCACCGGACAAAGCATCGTAGTCGATGGCGGCGAATCAATCCTATCCCACTTCGTCTGGCCCGAATCCTAACCCTACGCCCAAAGTTAGGGCAGAATTTGGTTTCGCACACTATTGCGCGTGCGATTACCTAAATCGAGAAGAAAGCAAGAATGTTGCCGAACTCTTTGATAAACTTGGTAGTGTAAAAGAACTAGCTCACGATATAGCAGAGAATTACACTTGGGACTAAAAAATAATAGAAATTATAAATAGAGACACATAACTAATTCAGGATATCAAAATTAATATATAAGTATAAAGATATGGAAAAAATTAAGAATTTTAATGAATTTGTAAATAGCAAAACATTGAATGAAAAGACACCTACGAAAGAATGGGATGATATGCTTATGGAAATGGCTCAAATTGGTAATATAAATAAAACATTAGTTATTTATATTCGTTCTAATGATCCTGGTAATATACCACATTTTCATATAGTAGATAAAACTACATTAGGTAATAAATTTCACACATGTATAAAAATAGAAACATCAGAATATTTTCATCATACTGGAAAAGAAGATGTGTTAAATAGTAAAGAAAGAAAACAATTGCTGGATTTTCTTAATCATTCAAATGAACTTGGGGTGTCTAATTGGAGATATTTATTGTTATCTTGGAATACAAATAATTCCACTAAAAAAGTTAATATGAATATACAAATGCCAGATTATACAAAATTAAAATAAAACAAGTTTAAAGTAGATAATTCCGTTTTTTTATTATCTATTGCGTCAATGTAATTTTGACAACAATGTAAAAACTGTAATACTCTTTGGTGCATATGATTCCATCATAACTTGGCAGGCACTTTTTATAGTCTGACCATTACCTATTGTGTCATCAATGATAAGAATATCTTTGTCTGTTATATATTTTGACTTCCTTGCAAATCTTGAAGCCGACACTTTAAATGTGTCTGTCAAGACATTTCTCATCTCACGGTCTTTTACAAAGTGACGAGAAAACATACCACCCCGTTCACTGTCCATATCATCAAAGAACGACTCAAGTCTGTTGTATGCTTCATCAAAATCGTCACCATAATACGACCTAAACTTGGAATCTTTTTTCAATACTATCTCATCAACTTCTTCTACGGTCAGTTTTGAGATAGCACCCTCTATCAAATGTGAATCTTTTGATTTTGACATTATAACTTCCGCTATATGTCTGTTCAAATTGTTTCCACTCGGAATAAGAATTGTGACACCAACGGGATGTATTTTTGCAAACTTATCAGCAATCAGTTCAAATTGTTTTTCAATTGCCTCACGGTCTGATTCTTCAGGGAACTCCCATCCCCTTTCACCTTTCAATGCATAAATTAGTGGATTTCCATCATCTTTATTGCCATCCTTTGCACGCCTGAAGATTGACCACACTTCAACATCTGTCATTATTTCCTTATCTATTGTCGGATTGTTTTCCAATGAGGTATCAACATATTTTTCCTCTGTAGGTGTGAACCAAACTGTCATAGACTTCTTGTCGAAGTCAATACCCTCGTTAATAAATTCATCAAACTTCTTGATATTTTTCATATTCTATAAATTTTCGGAATTATCTACTTTATACTTGTAATTAAGGTGTGTTTGTTGGATTATGTCATAATAAAAACGACAAAGAATACTCTATTATAACAAGTCAATCTTTTGTTTATTGTATAACATTTAGTGTCAATACCTGCATATCCGATAACAGATATTTACCATATTCAATATAGTCGGAAATGGTTTGGTCTTTTTCTTTGACTAAATTCAACACTTCCACACTATCTCTCAATGCATCGTGCCATTTTGGAATCAGTTCGTTTAGACCATCCTCTTCATGCATCCTATACAAGTTCTCAATGATGTAAATAGCCTGCTTTACAGAATATTTAGTTTCTTTAGACTCATTGACTATTTTATTGACCTCCTTCATAAAGTCATAATAGTCCTCAAACTCAGATATCGCCTCTTGGAATATTTCTTCAGATTTTATTCCATATATCATTTTTGTGAATTTCTCTCTATCTCTTACAATGACTCTATCATAATGAACCATATCTTTCTTTGACAGTATAATCTTGTCTTCAGGGACACCTAATATTTTACTTGCAATAGTATTGGGCATTGGAAATCCCTTATGTTTTTTGAAATAATATTCTATTACACCACTGACTTCTGTCCAATAATGTAATTCCAATTCTGATATTGTGTGTTGTATTATCTGTTGTATAGCGAGTTTTCCGTCATCCTCTTGATTACAACCAATGGCGGTCATTTTCAAACTACTTTCTATTCTACGGAATACGGCGCACGCTAATAAATCTTGATTATTAAAATCCCTTACAACCATTAAAAGATGTTTTTTTTCCTTAAAATCATTATATCCACGATATGCCTTCAATCCCCCTATATTTTCGTAGGATTTTTCCAGCATATCCCAAATCAAAGGCAAATACTTTTCAATTTCTTCTTGTTCGTTGAGCATTTTAATTTCCCCGACATTAATTTGAGGCAATTCATTTCTTCTCAATTCCATCTCATTCACTATATTTTTTCTGATGTTGTGAAATTCATCAAAATTTTTAATATGTTTCATATTCTATAATTTGCTGTGTTATAACTCAGATATTCTGAATTTGTTGTATATCAGTTTGTAAATGATTCGGTATCATTATATATTAAATCAAATTTTTAATTTGCGTCGATGTGTAAAGATACAAAGTAATAGCTTTCTGAATATTTTGCACAATAATTGTATCATTTGGAGTATCCTCTGCATTATGACCTCTATAGTTACGTTTATTGAGCACATTACTTACGCATTGTGTTATATGACACATGTTATCTTTCTTTGGTAGAACATTCATCGTCTGACAAAGATTTATCAAGTCTTTAAGTTGCATGTCCTTTCCATCAGTTTTAATTATTGAATATCCTATCTCACTTAATAGTTTCTTTAGATATGGCTCATAATTCAAGCGTAATTCAACCCATAAGTAATATCTATCATCTCGTGAGGTAGCTCCAAACATATAGGCATATAGTTTATTAAGCATACGATAATATGCACTATCGACACCTCCTCCTATGATATTCATCTGCTCGACCATAAACGACCAAACACTTTTCATATCGGTGATCTCCATATTATCATTGACTAACTGTTGTAAATTATATGATATAAGAGACATAGTTGAGGCATAAAGATTATTTAAGTCTTCATCCGTTTTAGTCGACAAATTATAACGTGGATTACTTAATTGCTTATGCTGCGCATCTTGTAAATGACGGTCTTTAGGATCGTAATTATATGTAGATGTCTCCAAGTGTTGTTTAAGTTCTGTCTCCCACTTATCGATATTAAGCGCAATTATCTTACCTACGCCACCCTCTTTATCTTTTACGACAAAGGTGTTTTCATCATCAAATATCTTATAAATACCTGTTTTACTGACATCTTTAGGTATAAAGCTGTCAAGGTGTCTACACAACTCATAGCGATCCATCTCGTAATTTGGAGAATAGCGCAGTTTGTTGATAATCTCCTCCCTAACATTACGTTTCCATTCAGCAACTACACCACGGGTTCTATTTCGAACTTCATAAGTACCATTCCACAATGGATTAATCTTCACCTTATTAGGAACTCTTCGGTTTTCGCCTCTAATAATGGTAAAAACATCTGGGTTCTCACAGGTTGTTCTGATTTTACTTTCAGGAATAGCAATTTTATATTTATCTCGATATATTTCATATATATCTTGATAAGTATACTCTTTTGTCTTATCCATTATATTGGTCAAACTTAGAGTAATATCTTCAGATGTAGCTATATGCAAATCCCTATAATCGGCTTTGCTGTCCCTATCAATATAATACCCCTCAGTCGTACTTATGCAGTATTTTGTTAAGATAGTCTTTACACTCTGTTCTTTGATATCAGGAATTATTTCTCGAAGAAACTCCATTATGTCCTCTATCCGGATTTTTTGATTCTGTGCTACATATTGTCGAATGAGTTTTTCTCGTGAAATTGTTTTTTTCTCAGATGTATACTCTTTCCATATCCAAGTTCCACCCCTATGAAGTTGGTGAATATTTTTAGACGTGCGAATATGGAAAACATCTGGATCTTCCATTCCACACTCCCTCAAACGCCTATTATACTCTGTTTCAAGTTCGTTTTTCTGCAAAGAGGCATTATTCTCAAAAAGAATTCGTTCAATTCGAGATTGCATTGACGGCAACTCATGCCACTTAAGGGAATATGCAGTCATCAAATCGGTTTTCTCAATTACAAATTGGCTGGAATTTTCTACTATATTTATGATTATATCTTCTACCTGTTTGGATAGTGGGCTAAACTTTTTGCGAAGCTCAATAATTAGGTTCTCTTTTTTTAATGGTTTAACACAATGTCCCAATAAGGTAAAGACAACTCCCCACTTATTATTTAGATGTTTTAAGTCGCAATCTACAACAATAAATTGATCTTTGATTCGAGTGTTATATCCCATGTCACCACCGAAAATTTTAGCCCCAATAAAATGTAATATAAAATTTACCACATTATCATCAGTGCCATCTCCTAAAAACTTTGCAAGAGACTCTTTTGTCGGGGTCTTACTGCAGAAATCTTGAATGTTTTGAATTGCAGTACGAAATTCATTTGAAACTTCATATAATAGCATATCGCACTTATCTGAAGCATTCAGATTATTATGTAGTGTCCATGAAAATGATTTATATATAGGATTACGCTCGGTTAACAATTGTTCAATTCTAGCTCTTGTTTTATTTTTATTTACTGCAATAGACTTGATGTCATATCCATATTGATAAGCTAATCTAATTATATCAGCGCAATCTTTTTTTTCATATACTTCATATCTTGTGGCAACTTCGTCAATAAAACGTTTAATCAGCGAAGAGTATGACTCCCCTTTATTACCAATAGAAGGCAACACGGGAATAGACTTTGAAGCAATGTATTGTGCTTCTATATCTTCTTGCTCTTCAACTATTGATTGGATGATTCCCTTTAACTGAATTACCAACTCTTGCTTCCGGGTGCCAACACCTCTATATTGACTTAATTCGCTGATATCTAAAGTTAAAATATCCCCGATATTTTTTCCTTTTAATGTATTTGATATAACACTTGCAAAGCGCATATCAACTCTGCCAGATTCTATTAGCCAATCCAGTGGAATTAACATAACGCCTTGTGGTACATCATTGAATATATTCATAGATGCTGCAGGGTTTTGAGTATCCTCAACTACATCCTTTATATTGGACGCTACCAAGTTATATTCAGATATTATTTTTTCAATGTTGTTATTAAGGACATCTCTAAGTTCTTCCAAAAGTTTCCATTTTGTCTCACCAAATCCAGGTGTAGAATTTGTAATAGCATATTCTGCAGTAATTACATCATATAATGTTTTAATCTTGTATTTAGGAAGAACTGAAATAAAACGTAATAACTTAGCATTACCCACATATTGTTCGAGCAATTCTACACTCAATGTCTTTAATATATATTCATTCATATTAACAATCGATTTATTAAATTATCATTCCGTTTTTAAAATATATCCTCAGGAAGTTTGTATTCGAGAGAGCCTTTTTCTCTCAACTCCATCAGTAGACGACCCATAATGTTTTTACCGTAATACTCGTTGGTTGCAGTGTCGAGAATTGCGCCCCAAGAGTCTGGCCTTTTGTGGCGATTGCTCTCATCTTCTACGATATACCTTCCATTGCTACGCTTCAATTCCTTACGGAACGCTTCTGAGCTTGCGTACTTATGGTTAAGGCAGAATCGCATAACATCTACGGCAATATCTTTCCAATCACTTCGTTCTACGCCTCGTTTTGCAAAAGCCTTTGCTTTCATTTTGAGAGCCATACCGGGAGATACCTTGAGGTACTCAGTACGCTCTGTTTCGTTATTGAGACGTATATAGTGGAACATTTGCTCAACACAAACGAAATCCACGCCATTAACAACCATAGGTGTCTTGGCAAAGTTCGAGAGCAATCCCCACTCCTTGTCGACTTTGGAGAAACAAACAGTCTGCTCGGCAGGGTAGTGTTGGATAATGTCGTATTCGGGATAGTGCATATATTATAACTGTATTAGTTTTTTAGAATCTTCAATGAGTTTGTTCTTGTCATCGCACTCAACTTGTTCAATCTTCAAAATTTTGATCTCTTTTTCGTTTAACAACGCGCGATTGGTCTCGCCGTCAGGCTTAGTCTGCGACTGTGGCCACGCAAGATAAATAACACCCACGCTATTTAGAAATTGCGACACAGCATTTTCGGCGGTGGTATCAGCCTTGGATTTCATCTTTTTCACTGTGCTGCGCTGACCAGTCAGCAAATTACCAAGATATTTTCTAAAGTATTTGCCTACACTCTTAACCTCATCGGGTACAGCCTCGCCTATCACTTTCTCAACACGGTCCACAACCGATGCATTGACAGCCTTACACGAAAATATATGATTATCTTCGGTAAGCACAGGCACTTCGACTGCATAGACATAACAAGACGTTTTATCATTAGCCTTTGCAGCCTTCGATGCGTAGAGTACGGCGGTCTTATAGCTCGATGTTATGTAGATGCCATAGCCAAACTTTGACTTACCCTCGCCAGAGCCTAAAAAGGAGAGCGTAAACTTGTCGAAGAGGTGGCAACTGCCGTGATATAATGTTTCCGTAGTTTTCATATTCTGTTAGTCTACATTTATTTATCTTGGTGTGATTCGCAGGGAAGTGTCTTGATGTAATTCATACAATTGCTATCCTTCGCTTCCTCCCACCATTGCTCTAATTTGCGAAAATCAATACCATTGCGATACGCTATCTTATATAACAGACAATCACAAAACTATACTCATCATTTACTCGATGGTAATTATATACAAACGGTGCGTCATATTCGTCATCTTTTCTCCTTTTTAAAGTTTATTTGTATCAAAGGTAAGAATTTTTAGAATATGTTACTAGTTGATTAACTAATCTATTTCATGTGTGCATGAAGTTGAATGGAGCAATTGATTAGATACTGCTGTAAAGCGAATCCAATTTCTTTATGCGGTTCTTTAGAGTGTCGGTTAGAATCGCAGGCTCTAATACTACTAGTTGATCCATCTTAGACATTAGCAACTGCTCAAGCTCGTAGTTTAGGATGCACTTTGTGTCGTCCTGAAAAAACGTTACAGGATTTGATACAAAATTAATAAAAGTTTTCTAAATAACAACACGGCATGTCGTGTTGTTATTTTTCGTTCTATAAGTTACAATCTCTTTTTCATTTTGACTATGCATCTCATTGG